>NZ_JBEYAB010000023.1:0-37117 GCF_040631445.1 Streptosporangium sp. NPDC020072
TATCGTTGTCCCTTTCACCCCTCAAAACCCCGACCAAAATAACCCGCCCTTGGCGGGGTTTGTGTTCGCCCCCGGCCCGCCGCCGCCACCCACAAAACAGGCCCTAGCTTCTTGCTCGGTGTTTAGCCCTGTGGTCCGGCCTGCGGGAATTCTGTGCCGACGGGTTTGTTCGGCCCCGTGACGCCGATGGGAGAAATCCACATAGAACCGCTGAGTTATTACCGTCGACACGTTCGGTGCGGCTGTATACCGTCCGAAGGGAAACGCCAGACACGCGTATGAGGGAGGACCATGAAACCGATCGGGCTCGTCCTCGGCGCCGTGGTGGTCCTGGCCGTTCCGTTGCTGGGAACTCCCCCCGCGCACGCCGACGGCTCCTTCGACTGCTGGTTCGGACAGCGGCAGCAGGAGCAGGGCGGCTACGCGCTGGACGCGTGGAGCTGCGACGGCACCGGCTACGTCGACTTCACGGTCACCGTCAGATCCGGGGCGGCGGCGGGCACCTACCACTGCGGCTGGGGTTTCCCCTGGAACGGCACCCTGGGCGCCCACTCCTGCTCGATCACCGGGAGCGGAGCGAAAGAGGCGTCGTGAGAACGGCCCGGCCTTCCGCCGCGGCCACGTGACCGACGCCCGCCTGGGCCCCGGCGTGCCCCTCAGCCGAAACGACGCCTGACCACTGGAGGCCGCCGGGAAGGCCGGCGTCAGCAGGTGCGGAGCATGTTGAGCAGCGCCGCCTTCTCCTTGCGGGTCACGAAGAGCCGGTAGTGGTGTTTCACGGTGATCCACGAGGCCGCGTACCGGCACCAGTGGGCACGGCGTTGCGGGCGCCAGCCCTGCGGACCCCGCCCACCCTTGGCGATGTTGGCGGAGTGGCTGACGGTGAGCAGCTCGGGGCGGATGAGGTCGTTGGCGAACGCGCGCCGCTTGGCCTGACTCCACCGTTTGGCGCCCGAGCGCCACGCGTAGGCGAGCGGCACCACGTGATCGACGTCCGCCTGCTTCTCACTCCTGAGCCGTTTGCCGTCGTACGGGCTGTACCAGAGTCCCTTGACCGGACGGCAGGCCGCGTCACGCCGTACGTGCCGCCCGTCGCGGGCCAGAACCGTTTCCCGTGTGTCGCACCTTCCCGAGCGGCGTTCCCAAGGTTGGAACCGCTCGCGGCTGTAGCCGCGGATGCTCAGGGGCCTGGCGACCTTGAGCCGGGCCAGCATGTGCCGGGCTAGGGCCGCGCTCGCGGCCTGTGACTGCTTACGTGGTTCCGCTTCCGCCTGTGGGGTGGTGAGGGGAATGAGCGTGAGGGTCAGTACGGCGACGAGGACTGCCCGCCTCGGAAAAATCATGACTTTCCCCATACCCACCAAGATCCGGCTATGTCGACCGGTCACCGGCGGGTCTCCCGGGGGGCGATGACGGTGGTCAGGCCGTCGAGCAGGCGTTCGAGGCCGAAGGCGAACAGTGATTCCAGGTCGAGCTCCGTGCCCGGCTCCGCGACCTGGGCGACCAGCGGCCCGTCGGCGGACAGCTTGGCCCTGCCCCACTGTTTGCTGGTCATCCCCGTGTCCAGCTCGGCGGCTGCCTCGCTCTCGATGTTGATCGCCGTCCCGCGCACGTAGTTGACCACCGTGGCGTAGATGTGCAGCCGGGTGTCCGGGTCCAGGCCGAGGCCGTCGAGGGCGCGCAGGGTCCACAGTCCGTACGCCAGCTGCCCCGGCGGCGTCACCGGCCGGGTGATGGACACCAGCCGCGGCAACCAGGGATGACGCTGGTAGGCCGCCCATTGCAGCCGCGCGGCCACCCGCAGGTGGGAACGCCATCCCGGCGGCGGCTCCGGATATTCGATCTCGGCGAACGCGGCGTCGGCGATCAGCTGGGTGAGCTCGGTCTTGCCCTCCAGATGCCGGTAGAGGGCCATGGTGGCGACCCCGAGGTCGGCCGCCACCGCCCGCATGGACAACGCGGCCAAGCCGTCGGCGTCGGCGATCTCCATGGCCACGCGGACGACGTGGCCACGTTCGAGGCCTCCGGCCGAACGCGAGGGCAGTCTCCGGCCGGCGACCACGGCGCCGACCCGCGACGTCGACTCGATGGCGCCCGCCTGCTTGAGCGCGGCGAGCGCCTTGCTGGCCGTCGCCATCGCGACGCCCCACTCGCGCATGATCGCCCGGGTGGTGGGGACGGGGTCACCCGGCCGCAGCTCTCCGTCGGCGATGCGCCGCTCAAGGTCGGCGACGATCCGGAGGTACGGCGGCTGCGGAGCGCTCACATCGGCCATGCTGCCACGCCTCAGCGGTCAGGCATCCAGTTGCCGTGCAGGCCGAGCGGCACCCTGACAGGGAGGTGGACGCGCGCGACGGGCTCACCGGTGAAGTCCTGGGCCGAGAGGATCACCAGGTCGCTCGCGTTCCGGAGGGGATCGTGCACGTACGTGAGCAGGTATCCCTCGTCCTCGCCTTGCCCTGCGGCGGCGAACACCGCCTCCCCGACCGCCTCGTCCTTGCCGAACCCGTGCACCTCGGTCGTCCCCCGTTCCAGGTCATGCTTGACCAGGGCGTTGGTGAAGGCGTCGTCCGGTGGCATGCCCTCGGGGGCGAACGGGATCCCGTACAGGGCGGTCGCGGCCGAGTAGCCGTAGCGGTACGGGCGGGTGGCGCGCGCCTGGTTCACCCGCGGGAAGTCCTGCGGCCGGTCGTCGACGCGCCGCCGGTGGAGCCCGTCCGGCGTGATCGTCCAGCGGTCCAGCGTGGGCCGGATCGCCCCGGGGTCGGCGGGATCGAACGGCCCCTCGGCCGTGACCAGGTCGACCACGATCGAGTCGCCGTCGTCGTAGGCGTTGAGCGTGTGGCTGACGTGGACCGGGTCGATGTCCAGCCACCGTACGTCGCCGCCCGTCCGCGGCATGACGCCCACCCGCGTCGGGTGCTCCGGCAGCCACCGGCAGTCGAACCCGTCGAAGCCCAGCGGCGTGTCCCACACCACCACGTGGCTCTCGGTGAGCGCGAAGTCGTGCATGAACGGTGTCCGCGTCATGGGGATGCCGGTGGTCTGGACGACGGTCCCCCCGGCGTCGGTCACGATGTGCTGGACGAAGTCGCGGCCCACCATGTACGACAGCGAGTGCAGCTCGCCGGTGAGCGGGTCGTGCTTGGCGTGCGCCCCCGCCGTGAATCCTTCCGCGGTCCCCCCCAGCTCGCACACGCCCACGGTGTTCAGCTCCTCGTCCAGTTCGGCGGGCGGCAGGCCGCCCTCCGCCATGGCGAAGGTGCGCCGGGCGTGCTCGATCACGTGAACCATGGGGGCGAAACCCGGTGCGCGCACGAAACGGTTGCGGTACCACTCGGCCCGGCCGTCACGCAGCCGCACCCCGTGCACCATGCCCTGGCCCATGCCCCAGATGTGCACGACGGGGTCTTCGACGCCCAGCGGGTTGGGCCCGTTGCGCAGGTAGCGGCCGTTGAGCTCGGCCGGGACGCGTCCGGTGACAGGCAGGTCGTAGGCGGTGACTTCCTCGGCGACGGGCGCGAAGGGCCCTTCCAGGTACTTCATGTGGACACCGTACGCAGGAGTACGACCACCCCTTTTGCAACAGCGAAAAGAGCCGCATTCTGCACTAGTGCAAAGAGTGGGGCGCCCTTCGACGGCGACGGTTTCTCCGCCACCGCGGTTGACGAGAGCTGTGCCAGGGCCGGCGTGACACGTGGCGCGTTCCACCACCACTCCAGCAGCAAGAAACACATCTTCCGCGAGGTCTACGCCATCTCAATGACCGTACGGCAGGCGTTCCTGGCCCGGCAGGACCCGTGGGACGGGATGGCGGCGGGCGGTGAGGTCTTCCCTGTCCCCGCCTCAGCCGAGCGCGCCGATGCCCGGCACCGAACCGGGACGACCGTGGGCGACGCCTGACCGGCCTTCTCATCGGCGCACACCGTCCGCGAGGGGCAGTTCCACCAGGAGTCGCTCGTGCACCGTGCGGTAGCCCACCGTCCGGTTCACCGCGATCATCGGCAGGTTCCGCTGGTTGACGGTCGTGCCGACGGTCCGCACGCACGGGAAGCGTTCGTGCAGCAGCAGGGTGTGCCGGGCCTTCATCCAGCGGGCCAGGCCACGCCGCCGGTGCTGGGGAAGCACCACCGTGTCGTGCTGTGCCGCGTCCCGAGCGTCGTCCCCCGCGACGGTGATCACCGTCGCGGCGACGACCTGGCCGGTGTCGCGCCACAGCGCCGCGTGCACCATCACATGCTCGCCACCGGCGGTCAGCTGCGCCTCCCAGGCGCGCACCGCCTCCCGGTCCCACCCCTGCCGGGACGCCATCTGCAGCGCGGCGCCCGGCGCGTCCAGCACGTGGCCCATGGCCTGACCGAAGGTGAGGACCAGCGGCTCGGGAACCGGGCCGTGCCAGTACACCGGCCGGTATCGGGCGGGGTCCGGGCAGGCGGCGAGATCACGGCAGCGGCGCAGCACCGTCTCGTCGAGCGACTGTTCCTGACGCTCAAGGCGCAACAGTTCCCGCGCTCCGCGCCAGGTGCGGGCGAACGCCTCCCCCGGCTCCCCGGCCGGCGCCGTCGCCTGGATCCGCTCCAGCCCGGCCCGGCGGGCGTCCTCCGCGATCCGGGTCAGCAGGGCGGAACCCACACCGGCGCGCCGGGCCGACGGGACCACGAACAGGCGGAGGAAGCCGACGCGTGGGTCGCGCGACTGTGGCCGGAGTTCGGCCACGCCGACGACCGGCCGGGCGCCGTCGCCCCGGGCGACCCAGCGCGGTACGGCGGGCGCCTCCTCGGCGAGCAGCCGTCCGGCCAGCGCGGTCACGGAGGGCGAGTCTCCGGAGGCCTCCCGCTGCCCGTCGCCGAACACCTCGCACCAGGCGGTGAGATCGACCTCGGTCGCGTGGCATGGCACGAAGGACTCCACGGTCGCAGAGGTCATTCCGACACTGTGACATGCCTTTTTCGCGGGACGCCAGAGGACTTCCGCGGAGACCGGTGTCTGGAGCGGATCACCTGTCACGGCGGGGCGGGTGACGGAAGAATGGGGTTGGGCTCGTCGTTCTTCGGGCTTTCCAGAGCGACGAGGGCATCCGATTTCGTCCGGACCTATCCGGAGTCATCCGGATCGTTTCGACCTTGTTCTGTCTCATCCGGGTGCGCCTGACCAGGTCAACCCCCGATCGGCCCCGGACGAGGCGGGATATGAGATCTCCCCCTGCTTGACCCTCGGTTGATGCCAATATGACTCCAACTACTACCCGTAGATCACAGATCACTCATTTTCCGGCTGGGGGCGATGGCTCACTCACACCACGTCGCGACGCTACGCGCCTTCATCGCGCAGCTCAACGAGCTGCGTGAGCTGGCCGGTTCCCCCACGCTGTCCGAGCTGCGCAGGCTCTCACGGCCGTCGGGGAAGACCCCGGGCCTGGCGAGAGAGCTGACCGAGAGCACCACCCACGACATCCTCAGCGGGAAACGCAAGCGTGTCCCCGGCTGGCCGTGGGTGTCCTCCTTCGTGAGCGCCTGCACGACGGCCGCCGAGCTGACCGGGCTCGACGTGAGCGCCCTGGGAGACACGGACGCCTGGCACCGGCGTTGGCGCGCCGCCCATCTCGGCACCCCCACCGTCCAGGAACCCGCGCCGGCCGAGACGGCTCAGGCCCCGACGCCCCCGGCGTCCTCGCCGTTCACCCGGCCCGCCGTACGGCCTCAGGAGCAGTCCGGGCCCCAGGAGGCCCCCCGCAGGACGCGGCAGCGGCCCACCGCCCCGAGCGAGCCCCCGCTGCCCGAGGCCACCCAGCACCTCCTGCAGGTCTACGGCAGGACCGGTGCCCGGCTACTGCACCACAGCGACGTCGGCAACGGCGACGACTGCATGCGCCTGGCCGTCATCGCCCTGCTGAAGGGCTGGCCCGAGGAGGGGCGCCAGTGGCTGCGCCAGGCCGGTGACGCCGGGCACGCCGACGCGCCCGCGCTGTTCAACGACCCGCAGCAGTCGAGGGCCGCCGCCGAGCTGGCCTACCGGTACGGCCGCCACTACCAGCGGGCGGGGCCGGAGCAGCTCAGTGTCGCGATGTTCTTCTACCGCCTGGCCGGCAACCACGGTCAGGCGGACGCGGCCTACCGGCTGGCGATGATCCACCAGAGCAAGGGAGAAGACTGGGCCGCGGCCAGCTGGTTCAACCGCGCCGCCTCGAACGGCCACCCCAAGGCCGCCAGGAAGTTCGACGGCGCCTCCGAGCAGCTCACCCAGCCCCCGTGGAACACCGACGGCGCGCTGCCCATCGGGCTGATCGAGGCCCCGGCTCCCGTTGAGCCGCCGGCCGGTGACTCTCCCGCCGACCACGGCTGAGGCCCGGCCGTACGGCGTGCCCGGAAGCGGCCGGGGACGGACGGGGTGGGGTTGGCGTGCGGCGGCGGCCATGGTCCCGTCCCTTCCTCGGGTGGGCCCGGTTCCTCCTCCAGCACCGCGCCCACCGATGACGTGTCTATCAGTGATCAGCCGGTCACCTCAGGTGAATTGACAACTTCCGGGACCGGACCGCCATTGGGACGGTTCCATCGCGACTCCCCCTTCAGGCCGATTTCCTCGCGTACGCCCCCGGCGTCTGCCCGAAATGCCGTCGGAACGCCATGATGTAGCCGTTCACGCTGCTGAAGCCGACCATGGCGGCCACCGCGCCGACCAGGTGGCCGCGCTGGAGCAGGTCGAGGGAGTGGTTGAGCCGCAGCCTGGTCCGCCACTCGGAGAAGGCCAGGCCCGTCTCGGCCCGGAACGCCCGGCGCAGGCTCGTCGAGCTCGTGTGCAGGCTCAGCGCCCACTCGGTGACCGTGCGCGGATCGTCGGGCCTGCGGCCCAGTTCCCTGGCGACGGTCGCGGCCAGCGGGCTGCTCGGCTGCGGCAGGGGGAGGCTCGCCCGCGTCGCCGCCGACAGCGAGGCGAACGCGAACGCGTCGTCGGAGAGCACGGACCTGCGGGTCCTGCTCAGCAACAGCCTGCGCTGCGCGTCGGTGACGTTCACCCCGGTGACCTCGGTGTACGGCAGGCGGTACCGCTCGGCGTCGAACGACTCGGAGACGATCATCGAGTCCTCGCCGAACCTGGCGCTGTGCGTGATCCCCGCCGGGATCCACAGGGCGACCGACGCCGACAGGCGGTGCTCCCTGCCCTGCGCGGTCACCGTGATCCACCCGAGCGGGACGAACAGGAACTGGTGGTAGGTGTGCGCGTGCGGCGGATGCCCCCAGTCCGCGACGAACTCGTCGTCCGCCATGATCTCCGGCCCAGGTACCTCTCCGATCACGGTCCGACCTCCTGACGGTCAGGGGTACGTGACCCCTGAGTGTGAGCGGCCGCCCTCCACGTTGGATCGACCAAAATAAGGTAAGGGTAACCTAAGTAGCCATTTATCAGCTTAAGAAGCAGGGGTACGGCCGCCGTGAGCGCCTGAATGGCACGGACGGACACACGGTTTGGCCGCCCGGTTGGATTTGTTTCGCCCTGTTCGTCCTATGGTCAGTTTCCTGAGCCCGTCGCCCTCTACCAAGGAGCAGCGCAGATGCCCACCCGCAATCCCCGTGCGGCCGTCACCTTTCCCATCGTGCTGAGAGAGCTGACCGTTCTGCGTGTCTCGGACGTCACGCCGGGAATGCGGCGGGTCACCTTCGGCGGCGAGCAGTTGCGGGCCTTCACCCGAGACGGGCTCGACCTGCCCGAACTGCGTTCCGAGGGCTTCGACGACCACGTGAAGTTCTTCTTCGGCGTCGGGGACGAGCCGCCCGTGCTGCCCGCGCAGAACGTCAGCAGCCTCGACTGGCCGGTCGACGAACGGCCGCTCGCCAAGGACTACACCCCGCGCCGCTTCGACCCCGAGGCCGGTGAGATCGACTTCGACTTCGTACGGCACGAAGGCGGCGTGGCCTCGTCGTGGGCCGACCAGGCGGCCCCCGGACAGGTCGCCTGGATCGCCGGGCCGAAGATGTCCCACAGCCACCCGGAGGGCGCCGACTGGCTCCTGGTCATCGGCGACGAGACCGCGCTGCCCGCCATCGGCCGCTGGCTTGAGGAGATGCCCGAGGGCACCAGGGCCAAGGTCCTCATCGAGATCGGCGACCCCTCCCACCGGCAGGAGCTGCCGACCAGGGCCGACGCCGACGTCGTCTGGCTGTCGCGGGACGGCGCCCCCGCCGGGACGACCGATCTGCTCGCGCGCGCCGTACGGGAGCTGGACTGGCTGCCCGGGACCGTGTTCGTCTGGGCGGCCGGAGAGGCGGGTGCCCTCAAGGAGGTACGGCGGCACCTCGTCACCGAACGGGAGGTGCCCCGCGAGTGGATGCACCTCACCGGCTACTGGCGCTACACCGCGCCCTCCCCCGCCGCCGAGGCGCACGAGGAGGAGGACGACGACGCCCACGAGCGGCTGCACACGATGACCGACCTGGCGCCCGGCTTCGCCGTCAGGGCCGCGATCACGCTCGGCCTGGTCGACCTGGTCCACTCCGGGGTGCGTGACCTGCCCGAGCTGGCCCGGCGTTCCGCCACGGACCCGGAGACCCTCGGCGTGCTGATGTCCTACCTGGTGTCGATCGAGGTGTTCGCACGCGACGAGGACGGCGGCTACCGGCTCACCCCCATCAGCGACGAGCTGATCGAGGACGACCACTCGGCGGAGGAGTATCACCTCGACGGGGCTCATGCCGCCCTCGACCTCTCGCTGTCCGGGCTGGTGCACACGCTCCGCACCGGCCGGAGCGGTTACCGCACCGCGGCGGGACAGACGCTGGGCGTCGCCGTACGGACCGACGAGACGCTGGGGGGCTCCGCCCGTTCCATCGTCGAGGAGACCGCGCTGTGGGTCGTGCCCGGCGTCGTCGGTGCCTACGACTGGGAGAAGGTGAGCTCGCTGACCGCGGCGGGCAGCGGGACGGGCAGCGTCGTCAACGCCCTGGTCAAGGCCTTCCCCACGCTGAAGGTGCGGATCGCGGCCATGCCGTCGGCGCTGGGTGTGCTCAGGGAGAGCGTGCTCGACACCGACGTCCTGCCGAAGGTCGAGCTGGTCGCCTCCGCGAGCGCGGTACCGCCCGGCGGGGACGGCACCTACCTGCTGGCGCACCTGCTGACCTGGCTGCCCGACGGCGACGCCGTACAGGTGCTCACCGAGACCGCGAACGGCCTGCCCGACGGCGCCGACCTGGTCATGGTCGAGCCGTGCATGCCGGACGACTTCCACGACGCCGAGGACATGCTCTACCACCTGCGGCTCAAGTGCGCCTTCGGCTCCGGGCTGCGTCCCGCCGAGCGGATCGAAGGGCTCGCCGCCCAGGCCGGGCTACGCGTCAGGTTCTCCAGGAACATCGGCTGGGACCACCGGCTGTGGGTGTTGGAGGCCGCGCGCTGAGGTCCGCTCGTGGCCCCGAACCTGCCGTCCACCGGGCCGGGCGCGTGTCCGGGGCCGCGCGCTGAGGTCTGTCCGGGTCAGTCTCGGCCGGTCCGGTAGACGGCGCCCCGGCGTTCGTACTCCAGGACCCGTTCGACGTTGAGGGAGACGTCGATGCCGTGACCGCGCTGGACGAGCCACAGGGCCAGTTCGAGGCCGCTGGTGACCCCTGCCGAGGTGACGAGGTCGCCGTCGTCCACCACCCGGGCGTCGACGACCTTGCCGCCCTGTTCGGCCAGTTTGTCCTTGCTCATGTGGTGGGTCGTGCAGGGCCGTCCCCTGACCAGGCCCGCTGCCCCCAGCAGCAGGGCGCCGACGCAGACCGACGCCATGACAGGACGCGTACGGCGGGCGGCCCGCAGGGCGGCGGGGATCACCCCCCGCTTGATCTCCCTGGCCACGCCCGGCCGGTCGGGGTCGCGCGCGTAGCCGCCCGGCACCAGGATCACGTCCGCGTTCTCCGGCTGCCAGGGGGCGGTGACCTGGATCCTGGTGCCGCAGCTCGCGACGATCGTTCTCGGCCCGTCGCAGGTGACGAGTGTCGTCTCGATGGGCGCGCCGAACTTGCTCGCGATGTCCAGTGTCTCCAGCGGGGCGGCGAAGTCCAGCTCCTCGACGCCGTCGAAGAGGACGATGTGCACCCGCCGCAGGGACGACCCCGGCGTCGTGGTCGTCGCTGTGGCCGTACCGGTGCTCACCGCGGTCGGCAGGAGCGCGCCGGTGGTGACGGCGGCGGCGCTCTGGAGAAGGGTTCTGCGTTCCATGAGCCACGAGTCTGCGGTCGGCGGCCGGGACGGACCAGTGGCGTGAGTGCCGTGGTGCGCTAGGTTCTGGCCGTGTCCACCCCCGCGCCCCTCGGCGTGTCCGCTCCCGTGCCCGACGCCGTTTCCGGTGGCGCGTCCGCCCGTGTGTCCGGTGGCGCGTCCGAGGCGGTGTCCGCCCCTGTGCACACCGTCGCCGTGCTGGCGCTGCCCGGGGTCGTGGCGTTCGACCTGGGTGTGCCCTGCCAGGTGTTCGCCAGCGCGTACTCGCCCGGCGGGACGCCGCTCTACCGGGTCCTGGTCTGCGGCCCCGGCGAGGTGACGGCCACCGCCGTGGGCGTCGCGTGTTTCCGGCTCAGCCCGGGGCACCCGCTCGCGGACGCCGCCTCCGCCGACACCGTCGTGGTGCCCGGCCTGACGCGGGACGCGCCCGAGGTGACGCCCGAGGTGCTCGACGTCCTCCGTACGGCGGCGCGGCGTGGTGCCCGTGTCCTGTCCATCTGCACCGGCGCGTTCGTGCTCGCCGCCGCCGGGCTGCTCGACGGGCGCAGGGCCACCACGCACTGGCGGATGACCGGGGAGCTGGCCCGCGCCTACCCGCTGGTCGAGGTCGAGGCGAAGGCCCTGTACGTCGACACCGGGCAGATCCTCACCTCGGCGGGTGTCGCGGCCGGGCTCGACCTGTGCGTGCACGTGGTGCTGAACGACCACGGGCCCGCGGTCGCCGCGAACGTCGCCAGGGGCGTCGTGATGGCCCCGGAGCGCGAGGGCGGGCAGGCCCAGTTCGTCCGCCACCCGTCGCCCGCACCCGGCGGGGCCGATCTGGGGCCGACGCTGCGCTGGGCGCGCGAGCACATGCACCTGCCGCTGACACTCGCCGACATCGCCCGCCAGGCGAACACCAGCGTCCGCAACCTCAACCGCCGCTTCCAGGACCAGGTGGGGACGACACCGCTGCGGTGGCTGCTGCGGGCCCGGGTCGACCGGGCGCGGGAACTGCTGGAGAGCACGAACCTGCCGGTCGAGCGGGTCGCCGAGCGCTGCGGCTTCGGCTCGCCCGCGTCCTTCCGCGCCCGCTTCGCCCAACGGGCCGGGGTCAGCCCCAGCGCCTACCGCGCCGCCTTCCGCTTCCGGGAGAACGCCCGGGGAAACGTCCAGGACGTCCCCTGAACGTCCCCCGGCCGTCCCGGGACATCCGGGGGCCGCGTGAGGAACGTCTCGGGGTCGGACGAGGGGGTGTTCGGGCGCCAGGGGACGTGTCCCAGGGGTGGGCGGGGGACGCCCAGGACGTCCGAGACGGCTGAAGGGCGTCCCGGGGAACACGCCTAGGCGCACGAGGGACGTTCAGGACATCCGGGAGCCGTACGGGGACGTCCCGGGGGTCGGATGAGAGGGCGTTCAGGACGCCGGAGGCCCGTCCCAGGGAGCGAACCAGGGGGCGTCCAGGACGTTCGAGGAGGCATTCGGGACGTTCGGGGGAACGGCCGAAAGGGGCCGTCGGAGAAACGACCGGCAGAACTCCCGGACACATCCCGAAAAATCGTGAATAAGCAGAAGAAAAGGGGACGGGTGGCGCCCCGTCCCCTTTCCGAACTTCAGGTCAGATCATTGCCGAAGGTCAGAAGCCCGCGGTGATCTTGGTGAACTCCCACTCGGCCTGCGGAACGCCGCCGCCGTTGACCCGGTCACGGTTGACCGCCCAGAAGGAGAACCTGGTCAGGCCCTTGGAGATGGCCCAGTCACGGATCTTGGTCCACTGGGCCGGGCTGGTCGTCTCGTTGTTGTCGGACTTACCGTTCATGCCGGAGATGCCCATGTGCGCGTAGGCCTCGGAGTCGCTCCAGCCGAACGCGCTCTTCAGCGAGCTCTTCAGCCCCTCGGAGGCGTTGACCGTGTCCTGGTACATCTCGGTGCCGCTGAAGTTGAACGGCATGATCGTGTAGTTGTCGATCGGAGCGCCCAGCGCCTTGGCCTGGTTGACCAGCCTGACGCCCGCCGCGCTCAGGGCCGTCTTGAACGTCGGGATGGTGACGACGATCTTCACGTTCGGGTTCTTCTGCCGGACGATCTTCAGACCGTTGAGGATGCGGTCCTGGACGGTGTAGTTCTCGAACTCGTCGGTGTTCTCGATGTCGAAGTCGACCACGGCCGGGCCGAGCGCGTCGATGACCTTCTGCACGGCGCCGGCGAAGGCCTCGGGGGTGGAGCAGTTCGGGCCGAGCTTGTTGCCGCTCCAGCCACCGAAGGAGATCTCGACGCTGCCGCCCTTGGACTTGATCGTGTTGATCGCGTTCTGGTCGGAGCCGCCGGTCAGCGGACGCTGGCCGTCCCACGCCGGGTTACAGCCGTTCTGGGCCAGGATGAAGGCCATCGTGAAGGCCTTGACGCCGGTCGCGTCCATCACCGTGCCCGGGTTGGGGGGGTTGCCCCAGCCCATGTACAGGTACGGGGCGCCGGGCAGCCTGGGCGACTGGGGGCAGCCGGAGGTGCTGGCGGTCACGTCGCGGCCCGCCGACTCGCCGTTGGCGTTGTAGGCCTTGATCGTGTAGGTGTACGCCCGGCAGGCGTCGAGGCCCGAGATGGTCGCGGTGGTCCCGGTGACCTGCGCCTTCTGCGTGGCGCCCTCGTAGACGCGGTAGCCGGTCACGGTGCCGCTGGAGGCAACCCAGGCCAGGGTGATGCTGGTCGCGGTCGGAGTCACCGAGACCGTACCGGGCTGACCGGGGGCGCCGTTGTCGCCCTGCGTGGTCGCGCTGACCGGGGAGCTCTCCGGCGAGCGGTTGCCCGCGGCGTCACGGGCGCGCACGGTGTAGGTGTAGGTGCTCGACGGGCTCAGGTTCGAGTCGGTGTAGGTGGTGCCGGTGGCGGTGGTCACCAGGGTCGTGCCCCGGTAGACCTCGTAGCCGGTCACGCCGACGTTGTCGGTCGAGGCGTCCCAGGCCAGTGAGACGGTGCTCGACGAGGTGCCGGTGACACGCAGGTTGCCCGGGGTCGAGGGGGGCGTCGGGTCACTGGGACCACCCGTGCTGACCTTCCACAGGGCCGGAACCCGGTCGGGCTCCCAGCCGGGCAGCGAGGTGTGGCTCTGCAGGCACTGGTAGTCGACGCCGTTGTGGGTGACGACGGTGCCCGCCGTGTAGGAGGTGTAGGGAGCCCAGGCCGCGGCGACGGCCTGGACACTCGCCTGTACCGCGCCGGCGTCGGCCAGCGCGGGGGCGCCCAGACCCGTCATGCCGGCGGCTAAGAGCGCGAGGATGACGACACGAAATCTCACGTCACACTTCCAGAGGATGGGGGGTGTTCTGGCATGCCCGCCGCTGTCCCGCAAAGCGGGGACGGCCGTGGGCGGAGTGCGTCTTTCACCGGGCGGGCCGTACCGAGATTTCACGTCGGCACTGCCTGGCCGGCATGTGTAACGGGACAGGGTCACGTTCAGCGCGGACGCCGAAGCGACCCGTTAAGCGTGAAGAGGCAGGTGAACACCTCTTCACCGTTTTTTCCATTAGGAAACTTTCCTAATAGATTCGGATTGTAACGTCGCCCTGACGACCCTGCAAGGACTCCGGTAAAGCACTCCTGACAATGAAGGCCGTCGACGAGCGCGACGGTGGCAGGGAATCCGTGCTTTTTGGCGCGTTCCCAGCTGTCGGTTCCTCCTGGACGCGGCGCACAATCGCACTGGGGAAAACTCACCGACAAAAGGGGGACACATGAAGGCCAGAGGAGCCTTGTCGCTCACCGCCGCGGCGGTCGCGCTCACCGTCACGGTCCAGGCGCCCGCCGGTGCCGCCGTCCCGACACCGGACCCCTCCCCGACCACCTCCGTCTCCGCCGCGCGGGCCGAGGAGACGAACTTCACCTCGGTCGACGACGCCGACCTGGCCGGCAAGATCGACAAGCACATCGCCAGGTACGGCGGGCAGCGCAGGGGCGCCAACCAGATCGTCTGGAGCGACAAGGGCGCCGTCATGACCTTCCCCACCCCGGTGAAGGCCACCGCGCGCACCGCCTACGCCAGGATCGCCTGCGGCTACGGCGACTACTGCCTGTACCAGCACGCCCTGTGGGACCGCGAGGGCGGCGCCATGATCGCCTTCTACGAGTACGGCCTCCACCAGCTGGCCGACTTCGGCTGGCAGGACATCACCAGCGCCCTGGAGAACAACCAGTCCGACCGCGCGGGCGGGGCGATCTACGACGACGCGACGACCCTGAACCGCTCCCGCGCGTGGTACAAGGCGGACGCCCTCGGCTCGGGCAACGACCGGGCCGACATCGCCTACCTCTTCCCGTGATCCTCCGATAGACGCTCAAGCCACTCCTCGAAGGTGGTCGGCGCGATGCGGGCGCCCTCGCCGGGCAGCAGCACCTCGCCGGCCATCTCGACGCCGAACAGCTCCTTCCACGTCGGCACCAGCCGCACCTTACGGCCGAGCACCTCGTTGGTGCGCCTGGCCATGTCCACCAGGTCCTCCGTGTGCGGCCCGGCCACGTCGGGGTGACGGCCCTGGGGCTCACCCGTGACGACCTCGGCGAGGACGGCGGCCACGTCGGCGGGCGCGATCGGCTGCACCAGCAACGGCGCGACGGTGGCGACGCCGTCCCGCTCCGTCCAGCTCGCCACCATGGCGGCGAAGTCGTGGAACTGCGTGGCGGGCACGATCGTCCACGGCACCGGCCCCTCGGACACGAGCCGTTCCTGCTCCCGCTTGCCCGCGTAGTGGGCGTTGCCCTCGATCTTGTGGATGCCGACGATCGACAGCAGCACGTGGTGCCGGACGCCCGCCCGTTCCTCGGCCGCCAGCAGGTTGCGCGTCGTGGCGCCGAAGTAGGCGATCGCCTCCGCCCGGTCTCCTTCGCCCCCGTTGGTGACGTCGACCACGGCGTCCACCCCGGTCAGGGCCGCGTCGAGCCCCTCTCCTGTCGTCAGGTCGACGCCGAGTGAACGGCTGACGCGCACGACCTCGTGCCCCTGGCCTTCGAGGGCGGCGACGGTGAGGGCTCCGATGTTGCCGGTGGCACCGGCGACTGCGATCCGCATGATGACCTTTCCTCCCGTGGTGTCACTTGCACGGTATCTCGGACTAAAAAGATCCGCAATGTCTTAGATAGACTCATGGCATGAAGTTGCCCGTGAGCACCGAATGGGTCCTGCACTGCGCCGCGTCACTGGCGCAGCTCCTCCCGGGGGAGATCGCGTCGGCGGCTCAGCTCGCTCAGTACTACGACCTGCCCGCGCCCTATCTCGCCAAGCAGTTGCAGCTGCTCGTCAAGGCGGGGGTGCTGGCCGCGACGACGGGCCCGAGAGGGGGGTTCAGGCTCGCGCGGCCCGCCTCCGAGGTGACGCTCCTGCAGATCGTCGAGGCGGTCGGCGGAGCGGCCTCGCCGTACGAGTGCCGGGAGATCCGCATGCAGGGGCGCGGGGCGCTGCCCCCCGAGCAGTGCCAGGACACCTGCGTGCTGGCCAGGAAGATGGCCGAGGCGCACGAGGCGTGGCGGAGCAGTCTCGCCGGGGTCTCCCTCGCCGACGTCCTGGACACCCTGCCCGGTACGGCTCCCGCCCGCACCCGGTCACGGCTGCTCACCCAGCCCTGACGGGCTCAGTCCCGGCGGTAGAGGGCGGTGAACAGCGGCCAGGTCAGGTCGGCCATCTCGGCGGGCGTGCGCGGGCAGCCGCGCTGCAGCCAGTCCGCGGCCACCCCGACCAGCGCCCCGGCGGTGAAGGCCGCGGGCACGTCGTGCGGGTCTCCGTCACCCTGCCGTACGGCCTCCCCTGCGACCTCCACCGTGGCTCCCACTGTGGCCTTGCCCCTGGCCTGACGTGCCCCGGCGTATCCCGCCGCGGTGGCACGGCGGCGGATGTGGTCGATCACCCGCGCGCTCCCGCTCGGCCCGAGCAGGGCGCGGTAGAGCCCGGCGTGCTCGGCCAGCGTGGTGAAGAAGGCCAGCAGCTTCTGGGGGGCGTCCCGCGCCGGGTCCGCCGAGACCGCGCCGGGACCGGGCACGGCCCCGATCAGCTCGTCGATCATCACGGTGCAGGCGGCCTCGGCCAGCTCGTGGACGTCCCGGTAGTGGTCGTAGAAGGTGGAACGGCTCACCCCCGCCCGTCCCGCGACGTCGGCGACGCTGAGGCGGGACAGGTCCCGCTCCTCGACGAGCTCGATCAGCGCGCCCTGCAACGCCTTCTGCGTACGGCGCACCCGCCGATCACCCAGGGGAGCTCTGCCGTCTCTGTTCGTGGTCACGGGATAAATCTACCTTCTACCTACACATGTAGGTTTTCCTCCATATGTAGGTTAAGTTCGATGACAGGGGGCGTACGGGAGGAAGATCGGGCATCGTCGCCCGAAGCGAGCGCCCCCATCGACCGTTCCGTTCGGAGGAGAGGCCCGCGTGACTACCGACGAGCAGCTTCTGAACTACCCGTTCCCCGGTGAGACGGCGCTTGAGCCGCCCGCCGAGTGGGAGCGGTTGCGTGAGCAGTGTCCCGTGGCCCATGTGAGGCTGCCCAGTGGCGACCAGGCCACACTGCTCACCAAGTACGACGACGTCAAGCGGGTGCTGGCCGACCCCCGCTTCACCCGACGACTCGACGCGCCCGACGCGGCCCGGCTCTCGGCGGAGGGCGACGGGGTGTTCAGCGGGGAGATGACGAAGATCGTCCCCGACACGGGTGAGGGCCACCAGCACTGGCGCCGCCTGGTCGCCAAGTGGTTCACCGCCAAACGGATGATCGCGCTGCGGCCCAAGATGACCGAGATCGCCGAGCGGCTCGTCGACGACATGGTCGCCGGTGGCGCCCCTGGCGACCTGCGGGCCGCCCTGGGCTTCCCGCTGCCGGTCTACGTGATCTGCGACATGCTCGGCGTGCCCGCCGAGGACCGGGACCGCTTCTCCCACTGGTCGGACGCGCTGCTCAACCTCACCCGCTACACCAAGGCGGAGACCGAGGCCTCCCAGCTTGAGTTCTTCCAGTACATGTCGGAGCACGTCACCGCCAAGCGCGCCGAGCCGGGCGACGACCTGCTCAGCGAGCTGATCGCGGTCGGCCCTCCCGAGGAGGGCGGCCTGTCCGACCTCCAGATCGTGGTCACCGGCATGGGACTGCTGGTCGCCGGGCACGAGACCACCGCCAACATGATCGGCAAGATGGTCGCCATGCTGCTGAGCGACCGGAGCCGGTGGGAGCGGCTGCTGGCCGACCCCTCGCTGGTGCGCACCGCGGTCGAGGAGGCGCTGCGCCTCGACGCCAACGCGGGCATCGGCCTGCCGCGTTACCTGCGCGAGGAGATCGAGGTCAGCGGCACGACCCTGCCCCGGGGCACCACCGTGATCTGCAGCATGGCCTCGGCCAACCGGGACGAGGGCGTCTTCGACGCGGCGGCCGAGATGGACATGACCCGCTCCCCCAACCCGCACCTGGCCTTCGGCTCCGGGATCCACTCCTGCCTCGGTCAGGCCCTGGCCCGTACCGAACTCCAGGTGGTCCTTGAGGTACTGCTGCGCAAGCTGCCCACCCTGGAGCTGGCCGTACCCCAGGAGGAACTGCGGCGGGTCGAGGGACTGGCCGTCGGCGGGCTGAGCGAGCTGCCGGTCCGGTGGTGAGGACCGTGGCGGCATTTGTTACGCGACGTCCATGGCGTCGACGTCCGTGACGGTGAAGGAGGAATCGGCATGAGTTTGAGAGTGAGCGTTGACCAGACGAGGTGCTGCGGCGCCGGACAGTGCGTGCTGACCGTGCCCGAGGTCTTCGACCAGCGCGAGGAGGACGGCATCGTCGTGCTGCTCGAACCCGCGCCCGCCGAGGAGCTGCACAGGGCGGTCCGTGAGGCCGCCGCCGTCTGCCCGACCTCGACGATCACGGTCCACGAGGACTGAGATCCCCGCCCCGGGGCCGTTGCCCCGGGGCTTTCGGCCCACGAACCATTTCACGACTCAGGGTTAATAATCGATTACTCTTGGTAGCCATTCTTCTGTCTCCGCATTAATGCCATGTCACACCCCACCGAGGCCGCATATACCGCCAATGGCAACAAATGACCGGAACGCCATTTCCACACAAAGACACACATAAAACACTTTGCCCTTTCTGGCAATCAGCGAACCGACCGAAAAGAAATGCAATACATACCCTGGGGTCATACACACCGCCTTTCCTGTCGTGCGATACATGAGCTGCACCACCTCTCCACGACCGCCTATCGGCAGAAAGGCAGAACAAAATGAGTGACTCCGAGGTCGCCAGCAAGGAAGCCCTCGCAGCAGCCCCGAAGATCTGGCGGCACACCATCCAGGCGAACCCTGCGGCGGCGGTCGCGTTCGTCAACAGGGCCCCTGCTCAGCAGGCAGGCGAAGCCGTCTTCTCCAACCGTTCCGACGGCAGAGTCGACGTCTACTACTTCCTCTAAGCCTTGACAACATGGCTGTGACCTCGAAGAACACTTAGAGGTCACAGCCGTACGGCAAGCCCCCCGCGGGGCCGCCCAACCGGGCGGCCCCGTTTTTCGTGCCCGGGAGACCTCCGCGGGGACGGCACGCCCGGTGCACGGACGGACACCCTCCCCCCGGGCACCGACCGGCGAATAAAAAACAGTGATCCCGTATCATCATCCGGCCGTTACATTAAATTAATTTTCAACTGATATGATGGAAACAATCACCCGGACACGCGCCTAGCATCGTCGTTCAACGGCTTGGAAACCGCGAAAGGAAACAGCCGATGAACGACGAGCACAGCCAGACCGCGCTCATGGCGGCGGCGGCCCGCGCCGCCCATCTGGTGGTCGACCGAGCACCCTTCATTTTCGAGGACACCCTCGCCGAGGCTCTGCTGGGCGACCGGGCCGAGGAGCTGATCGGCTACCACCGCGCCTACGGAGAGCACCTCATCCTGTCCGGTGTCCGCGCGCAGGTCACCACCCGTAGTCGGTACACCGAGCTTCGGCTGGCGGAACTGGCCGGGCTCGGGATGAGGCAGTACGTGATCCTCGGCGCGGGGCTGGACACCTTCGCCAACCGTTCACCGCTGGCCCGCGAGGTGACGGTCTTCGAGGTCGACCACCCCGCCACCCAGCGCTGGAAGCGCGGCCTGCTCGCGGCGGCGGGCCTCGCCCCGCAGGACGGGCCGGTCTTCGTGGAGACCGACTTCGAGGCCGACGACCTCGTCGAGCGGCTCGTCGCCCAGGGGTTCGACCCGGCGGCACCCGCCCTGGTCAGCTGGCTCGGCGTCAGCATGTACCTCACCGCCCAGGCCGTCGGCACCACGCTCACGGCGGTCGCCCGGCTGGCTCCCGGCAGCGAACTGGTCATGGAGTACGCCCTGCCGCCCGCCCTGTGCGACGAGACCGCGACCGCCTTCGGCCAGATGGCCATGGCCGCGGCGGCGGAACGCGGCGAGCCCTGGCTGAGCTTCTTCACCCCCGAGGAACTGTCCGCCGCGCTCGCGAAGCACGGCCTGACGGTCGCCGAGCACGTCGGCCAGCGGGAGGTCGCCGATCCGGAGAGCTGGCTGAGCAACGAGAGGCTGCTGCCGCCGGAGAACTGCCGCCTGGTCCGCTCGGTGGTCCCGGCCCCCGCCGCGTGACCCCTCCTACGGCGCCCGCCGGCTCCCGCCGTCGCCGTCGCGCTCGTCGCGGCCCCCGCCGCGCGACCTGCTGAACAGCCACAGCACCGCCACCACGGCGACCACCCCCAGGGTCGCGCCGGTGAACAGGCCGAACAGGGTGTCGAGGCCGTCGAACTCCCCGATCTCATCCTTTCCGACGACCAGCAACAACACCGTGAACACGACCTCGACCGCCAGAAGGACGCCGACCAGGGCGTAGAACCTCGGGCTGAGGAAGAAGCCCCGCCCCGGCCCCCGTGGCGGGGCGCTCAGCTCGGCGGCCGGTCCCAGACTGGCGGCCCTGGGACGCTTGAAGTACTCGAACCACACCCACGTCCCGCACGGCTCCCAGCCGTCGGGGGCGAGCGATTCGACGAGGCCGGGGCGGCGCGTCTCCCTGCGGTACTCCCACTGCTGGGGGTGCTCGGGGTCGCGGACACTGACGAACATGCCCTTGACGTCGACCTTCTCGACCTCCCAGCCCTGCGCGCCGTACTCGTTGAGCATCTTGACGTCGTGGAACAGGTCGGCGGTCCAGCGCCAGGTCTGGGCGCCCTCGACGGGCGGGGCCGAGGCGCCGGTCAGTTCGGCGGCCAGCTCGTCCGCCGGGCCGAACTCCTCCTCGGGGTCGCCACCGCTCTCGGCGAGGTAGGCCCGCAGGTCGGCGACGGTCGCCTCGACCCGGTCCGCGGGCATGCCCGCCTCGGTCATCGCGGCGGTGAGCCGCTCGAAGTAACCGTTCATCGTGACACCTCCTCCGCACCGCCCCTGCCGAGTACGGCGCGCACGGACTCGTCGAAACTCAGCCAGAGACCGCTCTGCTCGGCGAGCGTCCGCCTGCCCTGGTCGGTGAGCCGGTAGTAGCGGCGTCCCGGCCCGCGCTCGGTGACCCGGAACTCGGCGGTGACCAGCCCCGCCTCCTCAAGCCGGTTGAGCACCGGGTAGAGGGTGCCGCCCTTGATCTGGCCCAGGCCCGACTCGGCCAGGTCCTTGGCGATCTCGTAGCCGTAGTTCTCCCCGGACGTCAGGCTGGCCAGGACCAGCAGGTCGAGAACGCCCTTGAGCCAGCTCGCACGTCGGTCGCTCGTCACGGTCGCGATCCTACCTATGCCGCTTCCCTGACCAGCTCGGTCCGCTGCCGCCTGGAGAACGTGAGGGCGAACAGGTCGATCATCGCGTGGACCAGGATCGGCAGGAGCAGGTCGCCGGTCCTGAAGTAGAGGAAGGTCAGGCTGAGGCCGGCCACGGCGACCGGGACCATGCCGCGCCAGCCCTGGTAGAGGTGGCCCGCGACGAACACCGCGAGCGCGAGCCCCGCCGCGACCTCCCGGCTGAGGCCGAAGGCCTCCGTGCCGACGGCGATGAGCAGCCCCCGGAAGACGATCTCCTCGGTGATGCCCGCGGTCACCGAGAGTCCCGCGGCGTACCAGCGCTCGGTCCTCGTACGCGGCAGCAGGTGGCTGACGGCCTTCTGCTGGAGGGCGGCCTGAGCCGCCTTGGACGTCTTGGCCCCCCTGGCCGCCGCCCACCCGCGGGCGATCGAGACGACCGTCATGGTGAACACGGCACCGACGACCATCCCCAGGGTGGTGTCCGGCGGCCTGCTGACCACCAGGCCGATGTCCGCCAGGTCGAGGTTCGGCTCGATCGCGACGATCGCCAGCGCCACGGCGGCCACCGCCCACAGTTCGGCGCTCCAGATCGTGAGCATCCTGCGGTAGACGCCGGGGTCCTCGTCACGGGTACGGCCCAGCCGGTCGTAGGTGTGCTTGCCCGTCAGAGGGCTGACGACGGCCAGATAGACGACCAGTACGGCCGACAGCCCAAAGGCCAGAGGAGTGAACGACATGGGGGAAACCTCCGCTAAGTGCTTCGCTATCTAAACGGTAGAGCAACCTAGTTAGGAATACAACCTAGGTTGCGATGGCCACTTTCCACCGACAAATTGAGTTGTCTTGACAGTCCAAATCGTCGGCAATAGCCTGTGGCGGGACGAGAGCACATCGAAGGAGCGAGACCCATGCGCATCGTGATCAGCGAGTTCATGAGCCTGGACGGCGTCGTGCAGGCACCGGGCGGCCCCGAGGAGGACACCGACGGCGGCTTCACCCACGGCGGCTGGTCACACCCGTTCTTCGACCCCAAGGTCGTCGGCGGCTTCTTCGACGAAGGGCTGTCCGCGGCTCAGGCGTTGCTGTTCGGGCGTCGCACCTGGCAGACGATGGCCGCGGCCTGGCCGGAGCGCGGCGGCGACCCGTTCTCCGACCGGATGAACTCCATCCAGAAGTACGTGGTCTCGCGCACCCTCCGCGACGACGAGCTGACCTGGGAGAACACCAGCCTCCTGCCCGGTGAGGAGGCCGTGGCCCACATCCGGAAGCTGCGTGAGCAGGACGGGGGCGACCTGCTGGTCATGGGCAGCCCCACTCTGGCGCGCACCCTCATCGGTGAGGGCCTGGTCGACGAGCTCAGACTCGTCGTCATGCCGGTGATCCTCGGCGGCGGCAAGACGATCTTCCCCGGCGACGGCGCGCTGCGCGCCTTCGACCTGGTCTCCCTGGTCACCGCAACCACGGGGGCGCAGGTGTGCGTCTACCGCCCCGCCGTATCCGCCTGACCGTTTGACCGCGTCCCCGGCGTCCTCGCACGACCGCAGGACCGGTGTGATCGCATGACCGGCACGACCGCCGGATCGGTGTGACCGTGCGACCGATGATCGGTGTGACCGGTCACACCGGGACGGCGAAACACAGCAGCCCTCTCCGGATGCCGTCGGAGAGGGCTGCTGTTTTTACGCCTACGGTCACAGAAAGGACCGTGGCCCCCGGGGAGTCTCTACCAGCGCCGCCCGCGACTCGGCGAGGACGGCGGCCGCCTTGAGGTCGCCTTCCTCTCCGGGGCCCGTCGCCATCCGCGACACCGAAGCCCCCGACCAGACCCCCTACGTCGTACGCGCCGACGTCTGGGACGCCTTCATCCACGGCGCCGAAAACGGCGAGTTCGACTTCTGATCTCCGGTTCGGAGACGACGCCAATGAACCAGGCGAACGCCGGTTACCGGTTCACAGCAGGCGTCTCTGTATGACGTCGGCGAGGACGGCGTTCACGATCCTGCCGACTTCGCCGGGTCCCGGGGCTGTTCTCCCCCGGTCGGCGAACAGCAGGTGCCCGGCGCCGACCAGGGAGAGCGCGAGCGCGTCCGCGTCGGCGTCCACCGCGATGCGGCCCATCTCGCGTTCCTCCCTCAGGTAGCCGGCGACCATGACCGCGGCGTCCGCCAGGACCGGGACGCCGGGAGCCGGTCGGTCCTGACGCAGCCGGGCACGTAGTTCGTCGCGGAAGATGACGAGCCCGACGATCCCCACGGCGACCGGGTCGAACAGGTCGACCAACGCCTCGGTCAGGTTGCCCGCGACGTCTCCGGTCCCGGCCGAGTCGCGCAGGGTCGCGGCCTGACCCTCAAGCCGGGTGACGCGGTCCCGGACGAGGTCGGCGAGGAAGGCGTCGAAGTCCTCGAAGTGCCGGTGCAGGACCCCCTTGGCGACACCCGCCTCCGTCGTGACGGCCCGGCTGGTCAGGCCGTTCGCCCCGTCCTGGAGCAGGACTCGTTCGGCGGCGTCGAACAGCTGCTGCCGTACGTCCCGAAGAGCCACCCCGGTCGGCATCTCCGGCCCCTCCCTCTCCTCGAACCCTTCTTCGCTTACCGCGAACCGTAACCCGATTGTCGAGTGGGCATGTGCCCACTATGGTGGGCGCATGCCCACTCTAATGCGAGAGCAACCGGAACCCCAGCGGAACGAAGCCCATAAGGCCAGGCAGATGGCCGAGTCGTTCGGCGTCGACGCCGAACGCTACGACCGTGCCCGGCCTGCCTACCCCGACGCCCTGGTGCGGCGGATCATCGCCGACAGCCCCGGCCCCCACATCCTCGACGTCGGCTGCGGCACCGGCATCGAGGCCCGTCAGTTCCTGGCGGCCGGGTGTGAGGTGCTGGGGGTCGAGCCGGACGTGCGAATGGCCGAGTTCGCCCGCCGTACCGGGGTCGAGGTCGAGGTCGCGACCTTCGAGGACTGGGACGCGGCGGGCCGTACCTTCGACGCGGTCGTCGCGGGGCAGTCCTGGCACTGGGTCGATCCGGCCGTGGGCGCGGCCAAGGCGGCGCGGGTGCTGCGCCCCGGTGGCCTGCTCGCGGTGTTCGCCCACGCCTACGACGCGCCGCCCCCTGTCGCCGAGGCGTTCGCCACGGCCTTCGGGAAGGCCGTGCCCGACTCGCCGCTCGGCGCCGCGTCACCGAAACCGGCCAGGGACGTCTACCGGACGATGTTCACGACGTTCGCCGACGGCATCAGGAAGGCGGCCGTGTTCGGCGAGCCGGAACAGCTGCGGTTCGACTGGGAACACCACTACAGCCGTGCCGACTGGCTCGACCTGCTCCCCACCACCGGCGTGCTCACCCGGCTCCCCCCGGACAGGCTGGCCGAGATCCTTCAGGACGTCGGAGCCGCCATCGACGACATCGGAGGCGGCTTCACGATGACCTACACCACGATGGCCGTCACCGCGTCCCTGTCCCCCTGAGCCGTATCCACCGCCCAGGAGCCGTTCGGGGTTTGGATCATGTGGTCGTGGTCGAGCCGCGAAGGCGGAGTCCGGCCTTGGCACCGCCGCCCCGGCTCTGACTGAACGGCGTCGGGTCTAGGCCTCCTCGCATGCGATCTCGGGCGGGCAGGTGGCCTTCACGCCGCCGAACCTGACCCGGGTACCGCCAGGCACGCTCAGCCGGTAGTCGGCGCCGCAGTCGCCGCCCCCGCATTCGTAGTCGATGGCCATGCGGTCCTCGCGCCACGACTCGGTGTGGCGCTTGGGGCCGGTCCAGCGCAGCCTGCGGTCGACCACGACCTCGCCCGCAGGCCCGGTGACCACGGTGATCGTCACCGGGCCGCTGGAGTCGACCTCCATCTCGTCTCCGGCCAGCCGGTACGTGGTGTGGGTGGTCTCCGAAGCGGGCACGATCGGCTCGCGGCTGTTGCTGTGGATCAGTACCGCGCCCCCGGCGATCGCGGCGGCGGCCAGCAAGGTGGTGACTCCGAGGATCTTCTTCATGCCTCAAAGGTAGGAACTCGCGGCCCCGGCGAACGATGGTGCTGCGTTCCCACTTGAGGGTGGTGCTGGTATCACCCCCGAACCGGGGGCCATCATCATCCGCCGCGCGGCGGGGGAGAAGTTCATCCGTTGGTCCCATGCCACGCCACGATCGGGACTTCTAGCGTCAGGACCATGTTGCACGCACACCGCTGGCTTGCCACCGCCATCGCAGGGCTGGCCATGCTTCCCGGACTCCCCGCCCACGCCGCCTCGGCCGCTCCGACCTGGTGTCCCACGGTCCCCGGTCACCAGGTCGAATGCGACACCGTCAGCCGCCCGCTCGTCCAAGCCAACCCGGCGCTCGGTACCGTCGACGTCGCCTACGCCCTCATCCGCCGGTCCGCCGCCTCGGCCCCGGCCGCCGGCACCATCGCCGTCAACCCCGGTGGGCCCGGTAACGCGCCCATCCCCCTCACCGGCTTCTACACCGCCCTGCTCGAACCGCTTCTCACCGACCACGACCTCCTCCTGGTCGATCCGCGGGGCACGAACGCCTCCGGCGCCCTGAACTGCGGCCTCACCCTCGACACCCTGGCCGGACGGGCCGCGGTCCAAAGCGCCGTCGCACGCTGCGGTGCCGTACTCGGCCCTCGAAGCCGCGGCTACACCGCCACCGCCGTCAGTGACGACATCGACGCCGTCCGCGCACGCATCGGCGTCGAACGCCTCCATCTCATCGGGCAGTCCTACGGCACCTACCTCATGCAGGTCTACGCCCGCCGCCACCCCAGCCGCGTCGCGTCCATCGTTCTGTCCGGAGTCCTACCGGTCGACGCCGACCCGCTCCAGGGACCGGGCGCCCGCGCCTTCCCCGGCATGCTGCGCACCGTCTGCGAACGCAGCGCCGGAGCGTGCGACGCCGACACCGCCGTCGCCGATCTGCGCACGTTCGCCACCCGCCTCCGCGCGCGTCCGATCACGCTCGTCGTGCCCGACCCCGGTGGCGGTGCCAGCCGTACGGTGACCTTCACCGAGGGCATGCTGGCCAGCCTGGCCCTGCAGAACGCCGCCAGCAGCAGCCGCGGAAACCCCGCCACCATCGGGGTGATGGGCCGCTTTCCCGCCATGCTGCACGATGCCGTACGCGGTGACTACGGACGGCTCACCGCCTTGGCCCAGCGCCTGTGGCCCGGGCGTGGCGGCGACATCAACGAATCGACGGCCTCCGCCATGGGCTGCAACGACTTCCCCGTGCTGTGGCGGCCCAACGCACCGTTGACGCAACGCGCACGACAGTACGGCAGAGCGCTGGCGCGCACGGCACCCGGCCGGACCGGACCCTTCAGCCCCGAGGCGACCGGTTCGGCCCGCTACGGCTTCGGTGACTTCTGCCTGCAGTGGCCGAAGGTGAAGGGCGTACGCCCGTACAGGCCGTCGGGCACCGCGCCGGACGCACCGGTGCTGCTGCTCTCTGGCGATCTGGACGCCAACACACCCGCCACGCAGGCGGCGCAGGTCGCCCGATCGTTCACCCGCACCCGCCAGATCGTGCTGCCCAACCTCGGCCATCTGGTGGACTTCGAACGCAGCGGCTGCGTCACGGGTCTTGTCTCCCGGTTCGTCCGCACCGGCGACCCCGGTTCCACGGCATGCTCCGCTCTGATCCCGCCCCTCAAGGTCGAACCCGTCACTCCATAGCTCCGACGCCGTTCGGTCAGGGGATTCGAGGCCCGATCACGTGGCTGAGACCCCTCAGACCCCGAACAACTCCTAGATGAGGTCCAGGCCGCCGTCGACGGTGAGGACCTGGCCGGTCAGCCAGGTCGTGCCGGGATCGGCCAGACGCAGGATCCAGGTGGCGACCTCCCCGGGTTCGCCGCGACGACCGAGCGGGATGCGAGCGGCCTCGTCCTGCTTGATCTGCTCGACGACGGTCTCGGGCAGGCCGGCGGCGGCCAGGGCCTGGCTTTCCGTGGGGCCGGGGGCCAGGGCGTTGACGCGGATGCCGTCCCCGGCCAGTTCCAGGGCCCAGCTGCGGGTGAGCTGTTCGAGGGCCGCCTTGGAGGCGGCGTAGTGGGCGGCTCCGGGCAGGGGCCGGTGGCCGTAGGTGCTGGAGACGTTGACGATCGTGCCGCGCCCCTCACGCAGGTACGGCAGGGCGGCCCCGGCGAGCAGGCTGGGCGCGGTGACGTTGAGGGCGAACAGGTCCGTGATGCCTTCGGCGGTGACCTCGCCCAGGGGCGTCACCATGGTGGCTCCGGCGTTGTTGACCAGGACGTCCACCCTGCCCCACAGGCTGACGGAGGCGTCGACGACCTTCTGGGGCGCGTGCGGGTCGCGCAGGTCGGCGACGTGCACGGCGATCCCCGGATGACCGGCGGCGGTCTCCTCCAGTGACTGACCGCGGCGGGCGACGCCGAGCACGTCGGCACCGGCCTGGGCGAACGCCCGGGCGGTGGCGCGGCCGATGCCGGAGCCCGCGCCGGTGACGATGACCGCCCTGCCGGTGAAGTCCGCGCTGAGGTGTGCCCTGAGATCCGCGTGCGGCCGATCATTCCCCACAATCCCCCCATTGTTCGTCGTTCGTGAAACATCGAACAAGTTAGCATGGCAACTGTGAGACAAGCGCGACATCCCGGACTTGAGGAAATGAGCCTCGTGGCGGTGATGGGCGCTCTCAGCGACCCGATCCGCGTCGGCCTGGTGCGGGTGCTGGCCGACGGGCACGAACGGGGCTGGGGAGAGCTGCGCGCGCCCGTGGCCAAGTCGACGCTCAGCCATCACCTACGCGTACTGCGCGACGCCGGTCTCACCCGGACCCGCCAGGAGGGCACCCGCTGCTTCGTCGAGTTGCGCCGCGACGACCTGGACGCGCGCTTCCCCGGACTGCTTGATGCGGTGCTGGGGGTGGCCCGCGCCGACGACGTCGGCGCGCACGTCGGCGTGGCCGACGACCCCAACCACGCCTGAACCCGTACGGCTGAGCGGCCCGTACCCGGAAACGTCCGACGGCCGGTCTACCGGGGGCGGGAGGCCAGGGTCACGGCGGTGAGGAGGACCAGGGCGACGGCCAGGACCGGGACCGGGCCGAGGTTCAGGAAGAGGACCGCGCCGGTCAGGGCGCCGGTGAACAGGGCGGTTATCGAAACCGAACGGCGTAGCCCGGCCCGTTCCGGTGGGTCGGCGGCCAGGAGGGTGAGGGTGCTGGTCAGGACGGTGATGGTGACCAGGTCGGGCACCGCGAGACGACGTGCCGCGGCGTTCTGCAGGCCCATGCCGTACCCCAGCAGGGCGATCAGCGTCGCCCGGACGCCGGCCGTACGGTGGCCCGCCAGCAGGGCGACCACGAGGGCCGCCGCGACCAGGAGGGCGTGCACGGCCGTGAGGACCGTGAACTCCCGCCGCGCCCGCGGCATCCACCGGGCCAGGCGTCCGGTGCTCCAGGCCCCTGCGGTGAAGACCGCCACGGCCAGGGGCGGCGCCCAGACCGACAGCTGCGGGTCACCGGCCAGGGCGAAACCGAGGAAGGCCACGTTGCCGGTCATGTTGGCGACGAAGACCCGGCTCAGCCCGAGGAAGCTGAGCGCGTCCACGAGTCCGGTCGTGACGGTCAGCACGACCAGCAGGGCGGGCAGCACCCCGTGCCGGTTCGCCCCGGGAACGAACAGCAGGTCGGAGACCCGCCGCAGCCCGCCCCTCACGACCGTCCCCGCGTACGGCTCCGCGCCCCCACGACGCCGTTCATCCCCGAACTCCCCATCGCCGTGCCGACGTGAGACGGTTCCTACCCGCGAAGGCACCCGGACCCAACGCGAGGAGACGCCGCCCGCGCCACCGTTGTCGGAAACCGCCCGACCGGCTCGCCGTGCCGACCGCGGCTCTGAGGACCACCGCGCCGCTTCGTCAGGGATCCCCGACCGGCCACGACCCTGAGGACCACCGCGCCGTCCTCGTCGGCGACCGCCCGACCCCGCTCCGGGGCACGGCGGGCCGAGGTGGCCTGATCCGGTCTCCGGGAACTCCGGTGGTGACGCGGCCGTTGGCCGAATGATCACATCTCACAGGCATCGGTAGCAGGAGAGGAAGCCGTGATCTTCAAACGGATGCTGGGAGCCTTCGGTGTCGGAGGTCCCTCGGTGGACACGGTTCTGGCCACCCCTCGTGTACAGCCGGGCGGGACGCTGCACGGCGAGGTGCGCATCAAGGGTGGTGACTTCGACGCCGAGATCGAGTACGTCTCGCTCGGCCTGGTCGCCAGGACCGAGTCCGAGCACGGCGACGGAGAGTACGTGGGGCTGGTGGAGTTCCACAACGTCTCGGTCTCCGGGCCGTTCTCCCTGCGCACCGGTCAGGACAGGGTGATCCCCTTCCAGATCACCGTCCCGTGGGAGTCGCCGATCTCGGAGGTCGGCGGTCAGCACCTGCACGGCATGGCCCTGGGGGTGCGCACCGAGTTGTCCATCGCCGCCGCCGTCGACAAGGGCGACATGGACCCGCTGGTGATCGAGCCGCTGGCCTCCCAGGAGGCTGTGCTGCGGGCCTTCTCCCAGCTCGGGTTCCACTTCAAGAGCGCCGACCTGGAGACCGGCCACATCCGTGGCGTCCACCAGCAGCTGCCGTTCTACCAGGAGATCGAGTTCTATCCGCCGCCCGCCTACTCGGGGCGGATCAACGAGGTCGAGCTGACCTTCGTCACCAACCCGGGCGGGTTCGACCTCATCCTGGAGGCCGACAAGCGTTCGGGCGGCCACAGCCACGGCGGAGACTCCTTCGCCCACTGGCAGAGCGACCACCACGGGGCGCCGCACCGCGACTGGGCCGGTGAGATCAACAACTGGCTCGCCGCCCTGTCCCACGGCGGTCACGGTGGCTTCTCCGGCCATCACGACCCCTACGCCCACGGCGGGTACGGCGGGCACCACGACGAGTACCACGGCGGCCATCATGGCGGTCACCACGGTGGGGGTCCCGGCTGGGGCACGGTCGCGGCGGCCGGAGCGGCCGGTCTGGTCGGTGGTTTCGTCGCGGGCGAGGTCGTCGAGGAGATCTTCGAGGGCGACGACGAGGGCGAAGGCGACTGGTAGGACCGCCGCCCGGCCTGGACGGGCGGTACGGCCTCGAACGACCTCGTCCGGCTTCGGATGCGCCCTGCCATACGGCCTTGGACCGCCCCAGCCGGTCGGCCTCGGATGTGTCCGGCCGTACGGCCTCGGATCCAGGTGGTGAGAGGTGATGTGGCCCCCGCCCTGACACGGGCGGGGGCCACATCTGTTCTCGTGGAAGGGGCGGCTACGACCGGCGCCTGCCGTACTGGCCTGCGGCGAAGGCGACGCCGACCGCGGCCAGGGCGATCTGGATGACGAGCTCGATCCAGTCGACCCCGCGGGTGCTGGCCACGCCGAGCACGGTCGCGATCGCCGTGCCGATCAGCGCGGCGACGACGCCGATCACGACGGTGAGCCAGACCGGGATGTTCTGACGGCCGGGAACGACGAGTCGTCCGAGGACGCCGATCACAAGACCGACGACGATTGCGGAGATGATGCCGGTCACTGCCATGGTGCGCACACTCCTGTGAGCTGCCTCCGACCGGGGGGTGGAGGCGGTCAACCTGACGTCGCGTCAACGACCGGGCGCCCCGTCGCGGTTCCCGGAGTTCTGAGCGCCGCCCCGTGAGGCGGCGGCGCTCAGAAGGTCATCAGGAACTCGTAGACGTTCAGCAACGTCATCAGGATCCACAGAGCGACGGCGGGAAACCGGGCGCGTCTCCACCAGAGACCACCCCCGCCAGACAGAACCACGATGTTCTCTCCCTCGATCGCGGCCCCCCTCCTACTCTGCCCGATGCGCCCGGGGTTCGGGGGCAACGTCATGCAAAGCCACACCGGGTTCCCTCCCGCCCGTGTCCGTCTCCTGAGAGCGATTTCCCGGGCCCCGCGTGTGCTCCGCCCCTCACCGGTACGCTCGGGGTATGATCCGCGACCTTTTGAACGTCTATGACCAGCAGATGCGCGGTGTCCCTCTCAGACCCCCTTCCGGTGTCTCCCACGAGCAGGACGGTCCGGTGCTGCGGGTCGTCGGCGAGCACCGGGGGCTGGTGACAGGGCCCCGTGACCTGGGGATCGAGGGCGCGGCTCTGGACACACTGATCGCCAGGCAGCGCGACTACTTCGCGGCGCGCGGTGAGGCGGTCGAGTGGAAGACGCGGGGGCACGACCACCCCGAGGACATCGTGGAACGGCTGGTGAAGGCCGGTTTCCACGCCGAGGAGACCGAGACGGTCATGATCGGCCTGGTGTCCGAGACGGCGGCCGAGCCGGTCCTGCCCGCCGGGGTCGTCCTGCGGGAGGTCCACGACCTGGCCGACCTGCGGCGCATCGCCGCGATGGAGTCCGAGGTGTGGGACACCGACATGGGGTGGCTGGTCGACGACCTCTCGGCGCGGCTGACCACCGCGCCGGACGACATGACCGTGCTGGTCGCCGAGGCCGACGGGCGGGTGGTCTCCGCGGCGTGGCTGGTCTACCGGCCGGGTACGGAGTTCGCCTCGCTCTGGGGCGGTTCGACGCTGGTCTCCTGGCGCGGCAGGGGCATCTACCGGGCGCTGGTCGCCGAGCGGGCGCGCAGGGCGGCCTCACGCGGAGTGCGTTATCTCCAGGTCGACGCCTCCGACGACAGCAGGCCGATCCTGGCCCGGCTCGGCTTCCACGCCGTCACCACGACCACCCCCTACGTCTGGGCCCCCTGACGCCGGTCGGCGAGAGATCGCCGAGAGCGCCTCGTGGGCGGTCAGCCGGTGCCCGGTCGCGGCCGGGTGGTCGCCGTCGTCGGCGAGCAGGGCGGTTCGGCCCTCCCCGCCGGGGGCACGTACGCTGCTCCCGCCTCCGTCAGGTTCTTCTAAGGGTTTCGTACGCCAGGACGGCGTGCGGTGACTTTCCTCACTCCTCACGTTATCCATGAGGTCCCACCCCAGGTCAGGCCGTACGGCACGGCGGCGATCACCGGGACCGGCATAACGCTTGCCTGTGAACCATCTCCCGCTTTCTCCGCTTAACCCACGACCATGGAACGCTCTGGACAAAGCGAACAGTGAGTGTCGGATGGAGACCAAGGTGTCATCGGGTAACGCGGGATCGACGTGGCGTCTCCGCGGCCGGGCGATCGCCTCGGCCGCCGCGATCGTCGCTGTGACGCTGGTCGCGGCGGCCTGCTCGACCGGCGGGGAGGAGGGCCCGGCGACCCCCGACGCGCAGCGGTTCAGCGCCGCTCCCGAGGCCTCACCCGTCAAGATCGCCAAGCCTCCGTCGGTCGACCCCGGATGGCCCCGCTGGGGCTTCACCCACACCGGGGTCAGCGCCAACAACATCACCGAACGGTTCGAACGGGACGTGAGCCGGGCGCTCGCCCCGACCCCGCTCCTGCAGAACCAGCACATCATGGGCTTCGGCGCGCTCAACCCCGAACCCCACCCCGGGGACTACTACTGGGAGGACCTCGACAGCCGGATGAACCTCATGCGGCAGTCCGGCGGCACCCCCGTCATCACGCTCTGCTGCGCGCCCGACTGGATGAAGGGCGGCCCCCAGGGGCCGACGGAGGAGTCCGCCTGGAAGGAGCACCTGGAGGACGCCCCCTACCCCGAGCACTTCGACGACTTCGCCGAACTGAGCGCGGCCGTCGCCGCGAGGTACCGCGACGTCAAGTACTTCATGGTCTGGAACGAGCTCAAGGGGTTCTGGAAGGACCACGCCAAGCCCGCCGACTACAAGGGCTACACCGAGCTGTACAACAAGGTCTACGACGCGGTGAAGAAGGTCAGGCCCGACGCCAACATCGGCGGGCCGTACATCGGCTTCGACACCAACCGTGAGGGCGACTCCGAGCTGCGGGGGCCGTGGGGGGTCGTCAACCAGAACGTCCTGGACGCCTTCGACTACTGGTTCGAGAACAAGAGGGGCGCCGACTTCGTCGTGGTGGACGGCGCCTCGCTGACCGACGCCCACGAGATGCTGCCCGACGCCTTCGGCGCGCTGGGCAAGTTCAGCGCGGTCACCTCCTGGCTGCGGAAGAAGACCGGGGACATGCCGATCTGGTGGTCGGAGTGGTACTTCGTCCCCGAGGACGGCACCTCGTGGCCCCTGCCCAAGCGGCTTGCCGTACAGGCGGCCTCGATGATCGAGTTCGCCAGGAGCGGCGCGGCGACCGCGCTGTACTGGAACCCGCAGGCCAAGAACGACCCCTGCGACGGCTGCATGTGGGACCCGAAGTCCGGCGCCCTGCTGCCGACCGGCAATCTGGTGAACGACTTCGCCAGATGGTTCCCCGCCGACGCCAAGCTCCAGGACGTCACCTCCTCCGACCCCGCGGTCCGGGTGCTGGCCCAGCCCCGGCAGCTGGTGATGGTCAACACCACCGAGGAGAAGGTCGACGCGACCGTGGACGGCAGGAAGGTCACCCTCCAGCCCTACGAGGTCAAGTGGAGCGCCCGCTGACCCGGGTCATTCGAGACGGGTCGGCGGGGTGTGGACCTGCTGGAAGATCACCGAGGTCTTGAAGCCGACGATCTCCCGGCGTTTGCTGAGGCGGTCCAGCAGGAAGGCGTGCAGGTGCTCCAGGTCCTGCACGGCGACGTGGAGCAGGAAGTCCTCGTCCCCCGCCACGACGAAGACGCTGAGCACCTCGGGCAGCGCCGCCGCGGCGCGCTGGAAGGTGTCGATGACCTCCCGGCTCAGCGGCCGCACCCGGACGGAGATCATCGCCTGGGTGGTCCGGTTGAGCGCCGCCGGGTCGATGTCGGCGTGATAGCCGCGGATGACGCCCCGGCGGGTGAGGGCGCGGACCCGTTCCAGACAGGTCGAGGGGGCGACGCCGAGCTGTCTGGCCAGTTCCCTGTTCGACTGCCGCGCATTCGTTTGGAGCAGGCGCACTATCTCCGAATCAAGTTCGTCCATGCGTGGATCATCACGGGTTTTCCGGCCGAACGTTCGGTGACAGCGCCGATCAACCGTTCATGTGACTAGCTTCTGGCGGTATGACAGGACACAAGCTGGGCGCCTGGCAGGGAACGGCGTTGCTGGTCGGGGCGGTCCTCGGGCCGGGGATGCTGGTGCTCCCCCACCTCGCGGCCGTCTCGGCGGGCCCCGCCTCGGTGCTGGCGTGGGTCGGGTTGCTGGCGCTGAGCGTGCCGGTCGCGGCCACGTTCGCGGCACTGGGCACCCGCAACCCGGGGGGCGGCGGGGTCTCGGCCTTCGTGAGGCCGGTGTTCGGACCACGGGTTTCCGCGATGGTCGGCTGGTGGTTCTACGGCGCGGTGCCCATGGGCACACTGGCCGGGGCGCTCATCGGCGGCCAGTACGTGGCGGCGAGCCTCGACGTCACCGGAACGGGCGCCTCCGGCCTCGCGGGCGTGGTCGCGGGAGCACTGCTCGCGGGGGCGCTGACGGCCAACGCGGCGGGGCTGCGGGTCTCGGGACGGCTACAGCTGGTCATGGTGCTGACGCTCGTCGGGCTGCTGGTGGTCGCCGTCGCGGCGGCCGCCCCCTCGATGACGACCGCCCATTTCACCCCTTTCGCCCCGTACGGCCTGGCCGGGGTGGCCGACGCGGCCGGGGTGCTGCTGTTCGCGTTCGTCGGCTGGGAGGTGGCCAGCCACCTGTCCGGTGAGTTCGCCGACCGGCGGCGCGGGCTCATCCGGGCGACCGGGGCGACGCTGGCCGTGATCGCGGTGCTGTACCTGGGGGTCGCGTTCGTGGCGACGGGCACGGGCGCGACACGGAGCCCGGTGCCGCTGACCGTCCTGCTGGAGATGGGCGTCGGACCCGTGGCGCGGCCGGTGACCGGTGTGGTCACGCTGCTGCTGACGTTCGGGGCGGTCAACACCTACATCGCGGGGGCCGCCCGGCTCGGAGCCGCCCTGGCCGCCGAGGGCGCCCTGCCCCGCCGTTTCGCCGACCCGGCCGGTGGGGTACGGCGGAGCCTGGGGCTGCTGGCGACGTTGACGGTCGGGGTCGCGGTGGTGGCGCTGGTCTCCGGGCTGGGGGTGGACCCGTTGATGCGGGCCACGTCCGCGTGCCTGGCCGCGGTGACGACGGCGGGCACCGCCGCGGCGATCCCGACGCTCACCGGGGGCAGGCGGGCGGTCGCCGTCACGGCGACGATCTCCTCGGGGGTGGCGACGGCGTTCTGCGGGTGGTACCTGCTGGTCCCGCTCGCCCTGGCGGCGGTCGCCGTACTCGGGTTCCGTGCCCGCCCGGCCCTGGCCGTGCGGGGAAGGTAGGCCGCTACGCGCGGTGGTCGCCGTGCGCCTCGGGCAGCCCGCCCACCTGGGCCGGTTGGTCGCGGAAGGTGGAGGCTAGGACGCGTTCCTGGGCGCGGGCGCCCCACTCCTCGACGCGGCGGCGTCCGCCGGGAAGGGCGCCGAGCACGCGGTAACGGAAGGTGTTGCCCACGATCGCGAGGACGGGCGCCCACGGCAGGCGGGCCGGAAGTCCGAGATCACGCATGCCGGACAGACCGACGAACGCGGTGAGCATGCTCAGGGCGCGGGCCCGCTCATAGCGCTGGTGCATACGCTCGACCAGGGCGTTCCCGTGGCCGAAGGCGCGCATGCGCTGGGCGTCGACGGTCACGCGGGCCAGGTCCCTGCCCGCCTGGGACTGTCCCCCCGCGGACAGCAGGATGTGGTAGTTCATCCGGTGCCGCACGTTCTCCTCGTCCGTGAGGAAGTCGGGGGCGACGCCCATCAGCCATCCGACGTAGCGCCACAGGTGCATGAGGTCGTCACGTTGCCTGCGGCTGAGGGGCACCCCCAGCGCGAGACAGCCCAGGATCACGGCGGCGTCGAACAGTCCCAGCGTTCCCGCCTGGTCGGCCTGGTTGACCGGCAGCCCCCAGCGCCCGCTGTCCCACCGCGGCTCGAACCGTGAGTTGACCAGGGCGTGCATCGCGCGCACGTGGACGGTCAGCCGCCACCCCTCGGCGCCGGGTCGCATGCCGCCGGGCCGGGTGACCTCGTGCGTCCACTTCTGGGTCTCGGCGAGGCGCCTGAGAGCGTTGTCGCCGCCGAGTCCCTCGGTGAGGACGAGGAGGTCGGCCGGTCCGCCGAAACGGTAGCCCCCGATCAGCGACAGGTCCAGAAGCACGTCGTTCGCGTTGCGGCCGAGGTAGCGGAAGGCCACGGCGCCCCGCTCGACCCGATCCCAGTCGACCCATTCGGGCACCTCGACGAGTTCGTCCATGAACCGCCTGAGCGCGGGCGGCAGGTCGTCCGCCCGGTGGGGCGCGTCCCGGAGGGCGGCGGCCACCTGGCGGTGCGTGACACGGCCGGGGTCGCCAGCGGGAAGGCTCATCGCCCCGGCCAGGTCGGCTCCGAGTTCGTCACGCTCCAGCAGGGCGGCGCGGAGCCGTTCCATGAACGACTCGTCGACCTCGGCGCCGACGCGGGTGAGCCGGAGCATCGGACGGGAGATGTCCCGGCCGCGCTGTTCGGCCTCTCGGAAGCGAGTGGGGTGGCACTCGGTGACAACGGGGGTCATATCCACATTGATAACGCGATAAATCACCCGCATCCAATCCGCATATGCCCGGAATGCGCCTCAGCAGGGACGATGCCGGACCACGGTGTCGTGGCGACCGGCTCGTCGGGAGAGCCTTCGCTCCGCCGAGCCGGTCCCGTACGGCCCGCACGTCCTTGATCCGGGGGCCGGACACGACCAGGGCCTCCCCGCGGTGACGGGGAGGCCCTGGTCGGGTGAAGGTCAGGAGAAGACCTGCTGGATGACGCTCTCGCCGTCGCCGACGATCCTGCGGAAACGGCGGGCCAGTTCGACCGCCTCCTCCTTGGAGCGCACCTCGACCAGGGCGAACCCGGCCACGGCCTCCTTGGCCTCCGCGAACGGGCCGTCCGTCACGGTGATCTCCCCACCGGAGGAGACCAGCCGTACGCCCGCGGGCTCCAGGCCGCCGGTGGCCAGCAGGACGCCGGCCGCCGTCAGTTCCTCGACGAAGGCCGCCATCTCGGCGTACAGCCGCTCGTCGGGGGCGGTCTCGGAGGGCTTGGTGGTCATCAGGTAGCGCATGGTGGTTCCTCTTTCTCGGTGTGCTGTTCCATTCTCCGCCCCTACGTCGATCGAGCGATGTAGGGGCGGAGAATGGCCACCGCGCCCAGCACAAGCACCACACCGCCGACCGCCGGCACACCCCCCACCCCAACAACACCCACACAACCCACACCACCCAACC
>NZ_JBEYAB010000023.1:37127-73338 GCF_040631445.1 Streptosporangium sp. NPDC020072
GGCCGAGTGCCTCGCGGGGGGGGGCCGACGTGCGGGGGTGAGACCACCCACCCCCCCCCCGCCGCCTTCTGGCGGCGCCTGGCCGGTCCCACGACACCGTTCCCTGTCACATCGCTCGATCGACGTGTCAGCGAAGAACCCGGCGCAGAAAGGCCAACGACATGACCGCCGTCCAGCTCCCCCGCACCACCTCCACCACCGCTCCCGCCACCTCCCGCGCCTCGCTGACCTGCCTGGCCGTCGCCGCTCCGCTGTGGGCTTCCGTCTCCCTGGCCCAGGCCGCGACCCGCGAGGGCTTCGACCTGCTCCGCCACCCGCTGAGCGCGCTGAGCAACGGCTCCCTCGGCTGGCTGCAGATCGCCAACTTCGTCCTCGCCGGGCTCCTGACCGTCGCCGGGGCGAGCGGTCTGCGCCGGGCCCTTGAGGGCGGCCCCGGCGGGCGGTGGGCGCCGCGCCTGGTCCTGGCCTACGGCGTCGGCATGGTCGCCGCCGGTCTCCTCGTCATGGACCCGGGCGACGGCTTCCCGGCCGGCACGCCGTACGGCATGCCGCAGGCGCTGAGCTGGCACGCCTACGGCCACATGGCGGCGGGCACGCTCGCCTTCGGCACCCTGATCGCCGCCTGCTACGTCCTGGGCCACCGCTTCGGCCGTACCGGGGAGCGCGGGCTCGCCGTCGCCTCCCGCGTCGCGGGCACCGCCCTGCTGGCCGGTGACCTGTGGGCCATGACCGGCGGTACGGCCGGCTCCCTGACGCTGGCCGTCGGCGCGATCACGGCGATGCTCTGGATCTCCGTGGTCGCTATCCGCCACCGGTGAGGCCTCTCGGGAAGAAAACCGCGGTCCGTGCGGGAAGACACGGACCGCGGTTTCCCGCATATCCCCGGGCGGCTCGCCTCTCGCCGCCCCCGTGGCGCATTGCGAATCTACCTGCGAAAAGAATTCCTACGTATACGCATTTCTCCTGATATCGACAGCTGTTTCTGCCATGCATCCTTTGTCGTGTCGCCGAAAAAACCGGTGACGCCCGTGGCTCCGGCCCCGGGACGTTCTCTTGGAGGAGGAGACATGAAGCCGACCACGAAGATGAAGAAGATCACTGTCCGTCGCGCCGGCGACGTCCGTCTGACCAGCGCCACGTGCTCCTGCCCTTACCCCCAGGCCAACTAGTAGCCGCCGGGTAACGGAACGAGGCTGTGCGCACCGATCCGTGCGCACAGCCATCCGGCCTCTCAGGGACCGGAACGACGGCGGAAGGGTTTGAAGGGCGTGGACGACGTCAGGATCGCTTTCCACGAGCTGAGCTTCGTCTCCGAGGGGGACGACGTGGTGGTCGGCAGGGTGGACGCGGACTCGTACGCGGTGCTGCCCAGCGACGGCGCCGCCCTGCTCAGGGAGATGACCCGGGGCATGCCGCCGGAACACGCCGCGCGGTGGTACGAGGCCACCTACGGCGAGCAGGTCGACATCGACGAGTTCCTTGAGACACTGCACGAGCTGGGGTTCGTCCGCTCCGGCGGTGGCTCCGGCGACGGCCCCGACGGTGACCCCGAGGAGAGCACGGCTGACAGGCGGCTGCCGTTCCGCAGGCTGGGGGAGGCCGCGTTCTCCCCCCTCGCGTGGGTGCTCTACGGCGCCGTGTTCTGCGTGTGGCTGTTCACCGCCCTGCGTGACACCGGCATCCTGCCCAGCCCCCACCACATCTTCTTCACCGACTCGCTGCTCGTCGTCCAGTTCGGGATCATCTTCGGGCAGTTGCCGCTGGTCTTCCTGCACGAGGCCTTCCACATGCTCGCCGGGCGGCGGCTCGGGCTGCGCAGCAGGCTCAGCGTCAGCAACCGCTATCTGTACATCGTCTTCGAGACGCAGATGAACGGCCTGCTCAGCGTCGAACGCGGGAAACGCTACCTGCCGTTCCTGGTGGGGATGGTGTGCGACGTCGTCGTCTTCAGCCTGCTCGGCCTGGCCGCGCACCTCACCAGGACCGCCGACGGCGCCTTCTCACTGACCGGGCGGGTCTGTCTCGCGCTGGCCTTCACGGTCCTGATGCGCTTCGCCTGGCAGTTCCAGCTCTACCTGCGCACCGACCTCTACTACGTGTTCGCGACCGCGCTCAACTGCCACGACCTGCACAACGCCAGTACGGCGCTGCTGCGCAACCGGATCTGGCGGCTGCTGCGGCGCCCGGAACGGCTCGTGGACGAGGAGCAGTGGACCGAGTACGACCGCAGGGTCGGCCGGTGGTACGGCCCCTTCATCAGCCTCGGCGTCCTGGCCATGCTGCTCATCACCGTGTTCGGGTCGCTGCCCGTGGCGGTGCAGTACGTCCAGACCGCGCTGCGGAGCATGGAGGGCGGCGTGACGACCCCGGCCTTCTGGGACGGGGCGCTGGGGCTGCTCATCCTCGTGAACTGGTTCGTCACACCGGCCTACCTCGCCCGGCGCAAGCGCAGGCAAGCCCGCCAGGACCGGCCACGGGCGGTCGCCGAGCCGGCAACCACCAAGGGAGTGAACTAGAGATGCCTGCCCACCTGAGGATCGTCGGCGACCGCCGTACCGACCGGCTGCGCCGGGCCACCGAGGAGCCGGACGGCGGGCGTGCCGTCGTCGCCGTGTGCCACCAGCGGCTGCGCGGTCCCTACACGGGCGTCGACACGCTGCTGCGGGCCGTGCTGCCCGAGGCGTACGCCCGCTGGCCCGAACTGGTCGACCGGCACCGGGTCGAGCTGCTCTACGGCGTCCCCGAGCTGGCGGAGCTGGTCGGGGAGGCGCCGCAGCAGCTCGCGTTCAAGGGGCCGTTCGAGGAGCGCACCCGCTTCTACGGCTCCCAGATGATCCGGTGCATGAACCAGGGCATCGTGACGTTCCTCAACGAGCACGCGCGACGGCTCGCCGAGGCGGGCGACCCGGCGCCGCTCCTGGTGTTCGAGGACGCGCACGCCGCCGAGCCGTCCACCCAGGAGCTCATCGCGCTGCTGCTGCGCAGGTCCGACCCCGGCAGGCTGCGGGTCGTCGTCTCCACCGTTCCCGTGGCCTCCCTGACCGGGGAGCTCGAAGGGGCGCTGGCCCGCCACACGGAGACCGTCCAGGCCGTGCCCGGCGAGCCCTCCCCCGACGGGCGGTCGGTCGAGGAGCTGGTCAGGGCGTACGTCATGGCGGACGGCATCAGCGACGACCCGGCCGAGATCGCCGCCTACGAGACGGCCGACCCGGAGTTCGTCCGGCGGCTGCACGACCTGCGCGCCGAGGAACTGACCCCGGACGCGGACCTGGGGACCAGGATGGGCGCGCTCCCGTACCACCGCGAGCGCGGCGCCGACCCCGGCGGACTGGGCCGGGAGGCCCTCACCGAGGGGTTGCGGATCAGCGCGGAGATCGGCTTCTCCGCGATGACCCTGGACATGGGGCTGCGCGGCAGGGCGGTGACCGACCCGGTCGCCAACGCCGACGACTTCCGCCGGTTCACGGCGCTGGCGGCCAACGCGCTGGTGCCGCTGCACCGCCTCGACGAGTCGTTCGACCTCTACATGGACCTGCGCAGGCGGTACACCGACCCGAACGCGCACATGATCTCCAGCTACGGCATCGCCATGCTGTACACCCGGTTCTTCTCGCCCCGCGACCACGAGACGGCGCTGGCCTGGCAGAACAACGCGGTGGCCATCGCCGCCCTGCTCCCCGACGCCAGGGAGCGCACCCTGCGCCAGGTGTTCAACGACAACGCCCTCGCGCTCATCGAGATGCACCGGGGCAACCTGGAACACGGCCTCGAACTCATCCGGGTGGGCATCGAACGGCTCGACGCCATGCTGGAACCCGACGAGTGGGTGGTGCACCGCTCGCAGCTGCTCTACAACAGGACCCGGCTGCTGGCCGCGCTCGGCCGGACGGACGAGGCCTACGCCGACTTCACCGTGCTGATCGAGATGGACCCGTACTACACCGACTACCTGTGCGAACGGGCCAAGATCTCACGCAGGCGGGGAGACCTCGACGCGGCGCTCGCCGACTACGACCGGGCGGTCGCCATGGCCCCGCCCTTCCCCGAGCTGTTCTACAACCGGGGCACCGCCCGCGCCGAGGCGGGGGACGCCGACGGCGCGCTGGCCGACTTCGGCTACGTGCTGGAGATGGAGCCGGACGACGTGGCCACCCGGATGCGGCGCGCCGAGCTGCTCCTCGGCCTCGGGGACTTCGAGGCGGCCGAGGCCGACGTCGTCGCGGGCCTCGAACTGCGGCCCGCCGACCCGGAGCTGCTGTGCATGCGGGGCACGATCGCCCTGGAGTACGGCGACGCCGAGCAGGCCGCCCGGTGGCTGGACGCCGCACTCGACGGCGACCCCGGATACGCGGCGGCGCTGGTCAACCGGGCGGTCGCGTCCTTCGAGCTGGGCCGTCCCGCCTCCTCCGTCGAGGACCTGACCCGGGTGCTCGACCTGCTCGGCCCCGACCCCGACGTGCTGCTCAACCGTGGCCTGGCGCACGAGGCTGCGGGCAGCGCCGACCTGGCGCTGCGGGACGTCGAGACCGCGCTCGGGCTGCCCGGTGCCGACGTGGCCGAGCTGGAACCCGTACGGAAGCGGTGCAGGCGGCGGCTGGCCGGTGTGTGACCCGTGCGGTCACCTGCCCGCCCCGCGTTCGAAGGAGGCGACGATGCCGAGGCGCTGGGCGAGCAGCACGGCGTTGACCCGGTCGCACACCCCGAGCTTGCGGTAGAGCCGCTCCTGGTGCTTGGTCACCGTGCGCGGCGACAACCCCAGCCTGCGGGCGATGGCCACGGCGCTCAAGCCCGCGCAGAGCAGACGCAGCACGTCGTGCTCCCGGGGGGTGAGCCGTACGTCGGCGGCCGGGTCCGCCGCCCTGGTGATCGCCGTGTACGGCCTGACCAGCGTCTCCAGCGCCTCAAGCCGGGCCTCGCCCAGCGCGGTGCCGCCTGAGCCGATCACCCCGGCCAGCCACTCTCCCGCCGAGTCGGGGGTGACGTCCCAGCACCACAGGTCCTCCTGCCGGGTGAACACCCCCAGCTTCGGCCCGCTCCCGGCCAGCTCGCGCGCCAGGTCCTGCCCGCCGTGGGAGGCGGCCCACAGCAGACGCAGCGTGTCGGCCGGGACGGGATCTCCCTGCCCTGGTTGTCCGGGGTCGCCGGTCTCCGTCCGCGCGAGCGCTGACTCGTTCACCGTCATCGTCGCGGCGAGCATGGCGAGCAACATCGAGACGATTCGATGCACCCGTTCTCCTCCTTGCCTGATGAATGTGCCCTTGGTGAATGCCCCCGGTGCGATTCCACTACTAACCCAGTTCGGGCCCTCCGGCCATATCGCGGGTTGATTTGGGGGCCAAATGGGGGCCGCGTTTATTCCACCTTCCGTGAAAGGGGTTTGACCCGGTCCCGGCGTCGCGTTTTCCGGAAAAACGGGCCCTGCCCAGGGGACTTTCCCCTCTCCCGGCTGACCTGGTTTCTAGAGAAACCGGCGGGGCGTTCGCGATGGGTCACGCGGTCGCGACGGCGGTGACGTATGTCTGGCTCGGCCTGGTGCCGGCCGGGGTTGACGCCCTCGTTCGCACGCCCACCACGCCTACATCGCCCTGGAGTCCGTCAAGGTCGTGGCCCTGTTGACGGCGGGGGTCCTGTTACTGTCCTGACGGTGGAAAGCCCGCCGTCCCCGGGGCAGACAGCCGCGACGAAGGAGGACCACCGTGATCGAACGGATGGACAACGTCGGCATCGTCGTCGAGGACCTCGACGCCGCCATCGCGTTCTTCACCGAACTCGGCATGGAACTTGAGGGCAGGATGCTGATCGAGGGGGCCTGGGCGGCCCGTGTCGTCGGGCTCGACGACGGCATGCGGTCCGAGATCGCGATGATGCGCGTCCCCGGCGGCCACGGCAGGCTTGAGCTGGCGAAGTACCACACCCCGGCGGGAATCCGCCCGGAGCCGGAGAGGGCGCCGGTGAACACGCTGGGGACGCACCGTGTCATGTTCGCCGTCACGGACATCAACGACACCCTCGACCGGCTGCGCGCCCACGGCGCCGAACTCGTCGGCGAGGTGACACGCTTCGAGGACAGCTACCTGCTCTGCTACCTCCGTGGCCCGTCGGGCATCATCGTCGCCCTGGCCGAACAGATCGGCTGATCTCCCGAGGGGTCAGCCGACCAGTTTGAGGATCTCCTCGGCGACCAGGCCGGGCTCGTCCTGGGGGACCATGTGGCCGGAGCGTTCGGCCAGGACGTGACGGCCCAGGGGCTGGGCCTCGGCGAGTTTCCTGTGGGCGGCGACCAGCGCGGGGCGGAAACGCCTCTCCACCTTGCTCGGGGAGAGCGCACCGCTGATCGCCGTGACCGGGACCGGCGGCAGCGCCGCCCCCGAGTCTCGCAGGCGGGCGAGGCCGTCGGCGAGCGCGGCGTACTCGGCGCGGGTGGTGCGCAGCTCGGCCACGCTGGTCATCTCGGCCAGCGCCTCCTGCCGCATCTCCCGGGGGAACAGCGCGAGGACGCGGCGCAGCTCCGCCGGGACGACCTTGACGCCGAGGCGCGCCAGGCCGATCACGACGGACTGCATGGCCATGGTCATGGCCCGCACGCTTCGCCAGTAGTAGAAGTCGAGGTCCTCGACGGCCTGGTCGACGAGCACGAGCCCGGCGACCCGCCCGGGGTTGGCGGCGGCGTAGGAACGGATGATCGGGCCGCCCAGACTGTGCCCGGCCAGGATGTAGCGCTCCTCGCCCAGGGCGTCCAGCAGGTGCCCCAGGTCCTCGACCATGCGGTCCAGGTCACGGCGGTGCGCGTCGCGGTCGCTGCGGCCGAACCCGGCCCGGTCGTAGGCGACGACCCTGGTGCGTTCGGCCACCAGGGGCATGACCAGCCCCCACTCGACCCGGGAGGCGCCGAGCCCCGATTCGAGGACGACGACGGGCCGCCCCTGCCCCTGACTGACGTGGTGCAGCCGCCGTCCGTCCGGCAGGGTCGCGTACCCCTGCTCTCCGAAGACACTAGACATTGACGTTCTCCTCCCGGACGGGAACCAGCTCAGCACGGATGGTACGGGCCGTCGAGGCGATGAGGACCCCGGCGAGCAGGCCGGGCAGGGCGATCGAGGCGACCGCCCCGGCCGTGCCGTACGTCCTCTCCACGGTGTTCAGCAGCGCGGCCCCGGCCAGGCCGCCGATCGCCAGGCCCACCCCGAACAGGCTGGCCATGTAGCTGCGCCTGGCCGGACCGGTGACCGCGATCATGATCAACGTGACCATCGGGACGATCATCGGCGTCAGGACCAGGCCGGTGAAGAAGGCCAGCAGTGTCAGGGGCAGGACCGGGGCCGCCGCGCCCGCCGCGAAGGCCAGCGCGGAGCAGGCGACGATCCGGGCGGCGACGACCGGCACCCTCCCGGGGTCGGCCTGGAAGATCGCGTCGAGCCGCCTCCCGAAGGAGACCAGCGCGACGACGGCCCCGGCCGAGGAGACCGCCGTGAACAGGCCCCGCACGTCGGTCTCCATGCCCCAGCGTTCCTTGAGGTGGACCGACAGGAACGTCGCCGCCGGGACCAGGAGCATGCCGTAGGCGACGAAGGCGGCGAAGACCCTGCGCAGCGTCGGCGAGCGCAGCGGGCTCCCGTCCGGCGTCACCTCCTCGCGCCGCCCGATCCCCGGGTCCCGCAGCCGCAGCGCCGATAGGCAGCCGAGCATCGACAGCACGCCGAGCACCGCGTAGACCGCCCGCCAGTCCAGGCCGAACCAGCCGGACAGCGCGGAGACCGTCAACGGGCTCAGGATCGCTCCGGCGGGCATCGCGGCGCCGTACAGGGCCAGGACCCTCCCCCGTACGGCGGGCGGGTAGACGTCGGCCAGCAGCGGGGAGTGCAGCGCGATCTGGCTGCCGTTGGCCAGCCCGCTGACCAGCAGCAACGCGCCCAGCGTCCAGATGTCCCCGGCGAAGGAGATCGCGAAGGTCGACCCGCTCCAGACGAGGCCGGTGACGATGGAGACCAGGGCGCGGATCGGGCGGCCCCTGACCACGGCCGACATCAGGAACGGCGCCACCCCGACGGCCAGCAGCTGGATCGCGAGCAGGGAGGTGAGGGTGCCGGTCGAGACGCCGAACGAACTCGTGATGTCCGGGGCGAGCACGCTGAGGGCCTGGTTCACGAACGCGTCGGTGATCGCCAGCATGCCGACGGCGAAGACGGGATAGAGCCTCATGCGGACCTCATGACGGGTCGAAGACGATCGGCTTGACCTCGCCCCGGCTGTACAGCGTGGCCTGGCCGGGCATCGCGACGCTCCAGGAGCGCATGCCGTCCCCGCCCAGGGCGACGATCCGCAGGCAGGGACCGCCGGCGAAGGCCGTACCGCCCGCGTAGTAGGTCGAGCGCAGGGAGACGTCGAGCCCGAGCGCCCCGCCCCGGCCCGGCGCCCCGGTCGGCAGCCGGTGCCCCTCCCCGTAGACCTCGTACGTCCGGGAGGCGGCCCGTTCGACGGCGCCGAGGAGGTCCTCGTCGTCGGAGATCCGTTCCCGCCAGGCGACCCAGGCCGTGGCGTCCGCCGAGTCCGGGGCGGCGTGGCCGTCGAAGGCGAGCAGCCGGTGCAGCAGCCTCCGGTGTTCGGCGGGCCAGGCGCCGACCCGGCCGAACTCGGCGGCGGCGGCCTCGCGGAGCCTGGCCTGCCAGACCCCGGTGTCCGGCCACCGGTCGTCGAGCGCCCACGCGGTCACCTCCTCCAGGCTCACGGAGAAGGCCCTGGGCAGCAGTTCGGCCAGTCGCCTGCCCCGGCTGGTGTCGCGGCCCGGCTCGTCGTTGAAGACGTCCGGGTGCCAGCGCTCCGGCGCCAGGGCCGGGTCGGGGGTGACGGTGTCGGGGGCCGTGTTGCAGTTCTGCAGGTAGCCGGAGGCCGGGTTGACGATCCGCACCAGGTCGGCGGCGGGCCTGACGCCGAGCCAGGCGGTGGCCGAGGTGTTGCCGTCGAGCACTCCCCCGCCCTGCCCCGGGGGCCTGAGCGGCACCCTCCCGGTGCGCTGGTAGAGGCAGTCGCCCGAGGCGTCGGCGGCCAGCACGTTCTGCGGCGGGAAGGCGCACGCGTCGAGCGCCGCGCTCAGTTCCCCCACGTCGCGGGCCCGCACCATGGCCGCGAACTGCCGCTCCGTCTCCCCCGCCAGCCCCATGTACGGCGTGCACACCACGTAGACCGCCTCGGCGTCCCTGGCCAGGACGGGCGCGACCACGCCGTTGTGCACGACGTACTCGTGGCCCTCGTGCCGCAGGACCTCCCTGGGCTCCCCGTCGTGGAGGTAACGGTCGCCCTGGACGGCGATCCGGTAGGCGTCGGAGACCCTCGGCCCCCCGGTGGTCAGCCCCCAGGCGCAGGTCCGGTTGTGGGCCAGCGGCGGCAGCATGGCCCCCAGGAAGCAGAAGCCCGCGTAGTGCAGGTCACCGGCCCTGACGACGGCCTCGTGCATGGCGAACGCGCCGCCGAAGGGCAGGTGCGGGTCGCTGACCACGAACGTCTCACCGGTCGCGGTCCGCCAGGGCCGTACCACCCAGGCGTTCGAGCCGAGCGGGGCGTAGCCGACGTCCTTCTCCGAGGCCGGTTCGTTCGAGAGCACCCCGGCGGCGCGCAGCGCCTCGACGCCGTCGGTGATGATCCAGAACAGCATCACCATCCGGTTGACGCCGATGGGCAGGGCGGCCTCAAGCGGCGGGGCCCAGTCGGGGACCCGCTCGGGGTGCTCCTCCATCCACGCGCCGATCCCGGCCACGAACGCCTCGTAGCAGGTCCGCAGGTCACCGGGCATGGACTCAAGTCCCCGCCTCGCCTCTTCGAGCACCTGCCAGCGCCGGTGCACGGCGTCGCGCTCCGGCTCGCCGAGTTCGCCACGGACGAGGAGGTACTGCCTGAGCACGCCGTGCAGGTCGTCCCGCGCCTGCGCGTACCCGAGCCCGAAGTAGGCGGCGGGCTCGGTGGAGGCGTCGATCAGCGGCGTGCCGTACGCGTCCCGGAGAACCCGCACTGAGCCCCAGGAATTGTCCATGCGTTAACCATGGGTGAAGAATGTCCGGAATTCCTTGGCCGATCGGACGAGGAATCACCCCGGGTGTTGGCCGATACTGCACGGATGAACCAGGTCGAGTACCTCGAACCGTCACTCGCCCAGGTGGTCGAGCGGATCGGCACCCGCTACGTGACGGTCGTCGGCGCCCCGCGCGGAGTCGAGGTCCCGGTCTCCGGGCCCGCGATCCACGATCCGCTGAGTTCCGTACCGCCCCGCCCCGGGTCGATGGTGCTGCTGGTCGGGCTGACCGCCGGGTCCCCCGAGGCCGCCGCGACACTGCGCGGACTCGGCGGGGCCACGGCCGCCGTGCTGCGGGCCGACGCGCGGGACGCCGCCCCGCTGGCCGAGGCCGCCGCCCAGGCGGGGGTCGCGCTGGTCGCGCTGGAGTCGGCCATGTCCTGGAGCCACCTGCACACGCTGGTCGAGGAGACCGTCCTGCTCGGCGAGAACCTGGTCGCGGCGCCGGGCGGCGACCTGGGCAGCGTCCCGGTCGGCGACCTGAACACGCTGGTCAACCTGATCGCCGAGACCCTCGACCGGCCGGTGGGGATCGTGGACACCCAGTGGCGGCTGCTGGCCTACTCGGCCGTACCCGGCCAGGTCAACGACGACCTGCAACGCGACGTCATCCTGAACCGGGTCGTGCCCGAGCGCAACGCCCCACGGGAGACCAGGCGGCTGCTGCTGACCACCGGCCGCGCGCTGCGTTTCCTCACCAACGCGCCCTACGACACCGCCGACCACACGATCTGGCGGGTCGGGGCGGGTATCCGCGGTGGCCAGGAACCCCTCGGCATGCTGTGGGTCCTCGAAGGACGTGACCAGCTTCCCGACGACAGGCTCGTCCTGGTCGAGGAGTTCGCCCGGCTGGCGGCGGCGCACCTGCTGCGGGCGCGCACGGCCAGGACGGCCGACCGGGAACGCCACGGCGAACTGGTCGGACAGGCCCTGGACGGCACCAACCCGCGGACCGCCTGCCGTCGCCTCGGTCTCGACCCGGACGCGGGGATCGCGGTGCTGGCCGTGGCCGGGCTCTCCCTCGGCGCCGACGACCCGCCCGGGGAACACCTGCTCGACGGGGTCGCCACCTACTTCGACGCCTACCGGCGTTCGGCGGCCTGCGTGCTGCGCGCCGAGACCGTCTACTGCCTGGTCCCGACTCCGGACCTGACGGCGCTCAGGGAGATCGCCGCCGACCTGGTCCGGCAGCTCGGCAGGCGCGGGCGGCTGGTCGCCGCGATCGGCGGGCGGGGCCCGGCTGAGGCGCTGCCGCGTTCCCGCCGCGAGGCCGACCTCGCACTCGCCGCCCTACGCGCCTCGGCCGCCGACCCGGGTGCGACGGCCGGATCGGGTACGGCGGGCACGGCGGTCGGCCCGGGTTCGACGGCCGGATCGGGTGCGGCGGTCGGATCAGGTACGGCGGTCGGATCAGGTACGGCCGGCGGCCCGGGTTCGGCGGTCGGCACGATCGACGAGGTTCGCGCGGCGGCGACGCTCATCGAGCTGCGCGCGCTCCTGGAGGACCATCCCGGCCTGCTCCTGCACGAGGCGGATCCCGCCCTGCCCACCGGGACGCCCTCCTCGGGAACCCCGTCCTCAGGAACACCGTCGTCGGGGGCCCTTTCGGGAGCACGGTCTTCGGGGGCCCTTTCGGGAGCACGGTCTTCGGGGGCCCTTTCGGGAGCACGGTCTTCGGGGGCCCTTTCGGGAGCTCTGTCTTCGGGAGCACGGTCTTCGGGAGCACTGTCGGAGACGGCCGAGTCGGCGTTGGCCTGGATCGAGAGCCACGGGGACGTCCGGGCCGCCGCCCGGCGGCTTGGCGTGCACCCCAACACGCTCCGCTACCGTGTCCGCAAACTCGCCGCCGACGGCCTCGACCTGTCCGACCCCCAGACCCGCCTGGTCACCTGGCTGCGCCTGCGCCTCCTGTGACGGTCGCGCTTCCTGCGACGACCGTGCCGGGATCCAGCCGGTCCGGAACGATTCAACCGGCCTGGGACGACTGTGCCAGTGCCCAGCCGCCTGGGGCGGCTACGCGAAGGTTCAACCGGTCTGGGCGTTCAGCGGGGAGCCCAGCGCCACAGTGGCGGACCGTTGAGGGCGGCGACGTAGATCTCGCCCGCCGGGCCGACCGCGAGCTGGTGGGGGTCGGCGTCCTGGTCCGCCAGCGCCCAGCGCCGCGTCACCGACCCGTCCCCGGCGAGGGTGACGACGTAGCCGCGGTGCCGTCCGCCCTCCTCGTCCAGGGCGTCGCCCCCGTCGAGCACGTACAGCACGTCACCGGGACCGACCGCCACGTCGTACGGCCTGCCGATCGCGGCCGAGGAGTGGGTGGCCAGGTGCCGACCGTCGGCGGAGAAGACCTGCACCCGCGCGTTGCGCCGGTCGGCGACCACGACGTCACCGTTGCCCCGCAGCGCGATCCCGTGCGGGATGGAGAAGGCGCCGTCACGATCCCCCAGCTCGCCCCACGCCCCGGCGAACCGCCCGTCGGCGTCGAACACCCCCACCCTGGAGTTGCGGTAGCCGTCGGAGACGAAGGCCCGTCCGTTCCCTCCGGCCACCACGTCGGTCGGCCTGGCGAAGATGTAGGGGTCCCCGGTGCAGCGCAGGTTCGTCAGCGTGTTCCGTACGGCCAGGCAGGTGTCGAGGCCGAAGCCGTAGTCATGCCCGATCGTCCGTTCGAGCCGCCCGTCCCCGGTGAACACCGTGACGTGGTTGGTCGTCACGTCCGTGACCCACACCCGGCCCTTCCCGTCGACCGAGACGCCGTGCGGGGAGGCGAACATCCCCGCTCCCCAGGATCGCGTGACCTCCCCGGTGCCCGCGTCGAGGACGACGACCGGATCGACGTCCATCATCCGGTCCGCCGCGAACGCCCCGCCGCCCCGGTGCAGCAGCAACACCTCACCCGTTCCGGTCACCGCGACCCCGGACCCGATCGTGACCCCGGCGGGCACCCGTCCCCACGGCGTCAGCGTCGAGCCCGGTGGAACCGTACGGTCGACGGCCTCGGAGACCACGGCCCCCCGGGGTGGGTTCCCACGCAGGAACAGCCCGGCGGCCCCGGCGGCGAGCAGCGGTACGGCGGCCAGCAGGATACGCCTGCGAACCCGCCCTCCCCGGGAGGGGTCGCCACCTCGGGAGGTGGCACCGTCCCGAGGGGAAAGGCCGTCGCTTCGCGAGGCCGCGCCGTTCTGGAAGGTCGTGCCGCTCTGAGGGACCATGCCGTTCCGGCAGGAGGGGCCACCGTTTCGGGAGGCCGTACCGCCCTGGGAGGCATTCTGAGGGGCGGCGTCGTTCTGAGGAGAGGCGTTCTGGGGGGTGGCGTCGCGCATCGCCATGGGGCTCGCTCCGGGGGGTACGAGCGCCCCGGTCGTGGCGGGGCGCACACGGACCGGGTCACGTGTGCGCCCAGTGTCGGCCCCGTCACCGGGGAACCGCCATCGGGGACCTCCCCGATCATCCGGTCAGGGAGGTCCCGATGTGCGCGGCGGAGAACCTCCCAGCGCACGATGGTCGGCACCGGCGATTTTGAGGAAATCGAGGCGCCGAAGACGCTGACGACCGGGCGGATGATTCCGCCGCGCCGGTCTCCGGGTGAGCCAGAACGGCGTGGACGACCATCGCACGACGGGAATGTCACACCCCGTTCGGGGGCTCCTGCGGGTATTTGCGGGTTTCGGATTCTCCGAGTAGCCGAACGAGGTCGTCTGAGGTCGCCTCGTCAAGCGCCTCATGAATCTTCTTGAGGAATTTGGAATCACCCATCAGCTCACGTTGACGAGCCAGAAGATGCAGGTCGGGAGTGACGTCAACTCCCAGCTGCCGATGAAGGGCGAAGCTCTTGGTGGCGTAGTCGAAACCGATCGACAGATCCTTGATATCCGTGTGGATGATTCCCAGGTTTCGGAGCGCGTAAGCGACTCCGGCACTGTCACCGATCTTGTGTGCGCTGGCCAGGATCCGGCGGTTCTCTTTGATGGCCCTTCTGTGCGGCCCCCTGATTCGAGGGCCTATGACCAGCATGAAAAGAAAGAAGGGTATGCCGGTGTATCCAATTGTGAGAAGCAGGGGATCCGGGGCCGACGATCGGGGAACGTTCGGTGAGGTGAGGCCGAGGTCGTCTCCCACAAGCGAAATGCAGAGCAGCAGACCGACGACGGCCACCCAACGCTTCATAGGACCCCCCGTCAGGGCGTGGCGAAGTGACGTCACGGAGGGGCCGGTGCGGGAGCCGACCCTCTCCGACAGGGGGACTTTCTCACGATTTGGAGGGTGCACGACAGACACAACAACGGCGAGGTGACGGCCACACTGCCGTACCGGTGGGGTCAGAGCCGGTAGAAGTCGGTGTAGTGGTTGGGGGAGAACCAGACGACGCCGGTGGAGCGGTTGACGACGATGCGGTAGGCGTCACGTGCCGCGCCCCTGGCCCGGGAGTACACGTCGTACTCGTAGTAGGTGGCGCCCGAGGGCAGCTGCCCCTCACGGTTGTAGAACTGGCCGCCGGTGTAGTTGTACCGGCCGTCGGGCCAGGAGTACCACCCGCTGCTCGTCGGGTATCCCTTGGCCGCCCAGGTCGAGGCGGCCGAGCGGGCGTCGGAGCACCGGGAGACGGTGCAGGTCGAGTAGACGGCGGCGTCGGCGGGGGTGACGGCGACCAGGCCGGTCAGGAACGTCATCACGGCGAGCGTGACGGCGAGCGGAACGGACCGGAGACGACGGGGGGCGTTCACGGGGCCTCCTCACAGACCACGAAGGGGCGGACACCGCCAGGATCACCGGGGGATCGCGCGACGAGGACGACGCCCGCCGAAGGCGGGATGAACTCTTCGTGGCCCGGAGAGGACATGCGTTTCCCTGCCAGGAACCGCGATTCCCCGCCACAGTTTCCGGATGCCCGTGTGAAGTCTCTCCGTCCATCCCAAATTCCAGGTGTCCGCCGCGCCTTTCGGTCACCCGCCGAGAAAGGGGGTTTCCGCCTCACCGGATCGACCACCCCTCGTACCGCACCGCCCACGGTCCGCGCTCCGGCGCCACTTCCGTCCCTCAGGCCACACCCGGACCACCACCGGAGGCGAAATCCATGAACATTAATCGAAGTGACGTTCCAAACCGTGGTTTCTAGGGTTCACTTGTTCCATGAGAAATAGTCAGACGGTTGTAGAACTGTCCACCGTCACACTGTCGGTCGGCTGACCGGATGTCCGCTTTCCGATCGGTGGTTGTCTTCGCCACGGATGGCGTGAGCACGTTCGACATCGGGGGGATAGGCGCGATCTTCGCCGACCGCCTCGAAGCCGAGCTTCCGCCGTTCGACTTCACGGTGTGCGCCGAGCGGCCTGGTCCGCTCCGCACCGACCTGGGCCTGTCGATGCACGTCGAGCACGGTATCGAACGCCTCGACAAGGCCGAACTGATCATCCTGATGCCGGGGTACGACACCCGCCCCGAACCCACCCCCGAGTTGGTCGCCGGACTGCGCGCGGCCAACCGGCGTGGCGCGATCATCGCCGCCTTCTGCACCGGCACCCACCTGCTGGCCGCGACCGGGTTGCTCGACGGACTGCGCGCGAGCACCCACTGGCACCTCCTGGATGACTTCGCCCAGGTCTATCCCAACGTCACCGTGACCGCCGACACCCTCTACATCGACGAGGGGCTGGTGATCACCGGCGCCGGGATCATCGCGGGCATCGACATGTGCCTGCACCTGCTACGCCGCGAACACGGCGCCGCCGTGGCCAACGTCGTCGCCCGCGCGTTGGTCGCCGCGCCGCACCGGGACGGCGACCAGGCCCAGGTCATCACCCGCTCGGTGCCCGGCGACGAGGACGCGCTGTTCGCCGGGGTCATCCACTGGGCCCGCAACAACCTGGACAGACCCCTGCTCGTCAACGACCTGGCCGCCCAGGCCCTGATGAGCCCGCGCACCTTCGCCCGCAAGTTCCGGGCCGCCATGGGCACGACGCCGCACTCCTGGCTGCTGGCCCAGCGGCTCAGCCGCGCCGAGGAGCTCCTCGAAACCACCGAACTGCGGATCGAGGAGATCGCCCGGCTCGTCGGATACAACTCCGTCGCGGTCTTCCGCGAGCAGTTCGCCAAACGGCGGGGCCTGTCACCCCGTGCCCACCGCCAGCGCTACAGCCGCAGCCCCGAACCGAGTTACCCCTCCATGGCGGCCGGCTGAGAACCACCTGACAGGGCGGGGGTCGATGGCGGCAGAACCCCCGCCTACCAGGGGCCCATGCAGTACATCCCATATATCCTACCAGGATAGTGGGTATGATGGACGCCGTGTCAGGATCTCCATCTGTCGTCATCGTGGGTGGTGGCGCGAGCGGCACCTTGGCCGCGGTCCATCTCCTCCGCCTGGCGCGGGCGCGTGCCATGCCACTGGAGATCATGTTGATCGACCAGTACGGCAGGCACGCGCAGGGCCAGGCCTACTCGACCACCGACCCCCGGCACCTGCTCAACGCCGCGACCGACAGGATGAGCGGGCTGGACGACGACCCGGGGCACCTGCTGCGCTGGGCCCGGGACAACGGGCTCGACGTCGACGGCTCCGGCTACCTGCCCCGGCAGGCCTACGGGCGCTACCTGCGCGACCTGCTGGCCGCCGCCGAGGACCGGCCCGTCCGGGTGGTGCGCCGGGTGACCGCCACGGCGACCGCCCTCCTCCAGTGCCCCGACGAGGGCCCCGACGTGCGGGTCCAGCTCTCCGGAGGCGGTCGGATCGGTGCCGACGCCGCCGTGCTCGCACTGGGCAACCGCCCCCAGGCCCCCTGGCCGAGGGTCGTGGACGCGGGCAGCCGCCGCTACGTCGCCGACCCGTGGGCCCCCGGCGCCCTGGCCAGGATCCGTGACGGCGCGCCGGTCCTCGTGGTGGGGACCGGGCTGACCATGGTGGACGTGGCCCTCACGGTGACCTCCGCGCACCCGGGCACGGTGGTGCACGCGCTGTCGCGGCACGCCCTGCTGCCCCTGCCCCATCCCTGCCCCGTGCCGCCCCCGGTCCAGGCGGCGATCCCCGAGGGACCGCTCGGCCTGGCCGCCCTGCTGCGCGCCGTACGGCTGGCCGTACGGGACAACGGGGGTGACTGGCCCGCGGTGGTCGACGGCCTGCGCCCGCGGACCCAGCGGCTGTGGGCGAACCTGAGCCCGGACGACCGGCGGCGCTTCCTCGACCTGGTCGCGCGCCACTGGGAGGTCCACCGGCACCGCATCCCTCCCGCGACGGCCGCCAGGATCGGCGAGTTGCGGGCGAACGGCAGGCTGCGGGTGCTCCGCGGCCGGCTGGTCCGGGCCACGACCGGCCCCGAGGGGATCAGCGCCCGGGTGAGCGCCGACGGCACCACCAGGCGGCTCGACGTCGGCTGGCTGGTCAACGCGACCGGCCCGGGAAGCGGCGTCGCCGGTGATCCCTTCCTGTCCCGACTGGTCGCCGACGGCGTGGTACGGCAGGACGCGCTGCGGCTCGGGATCGACGCCGATCCCCGCGGCGCCGTCCTCGACGCGACGGGCCGGCCGAGCGACCGGATCTTCACGCTGGGGCCGACGCTGCGCGGAACCCTCTACGAGACGACGGCCATCGCGGAGATCCGTGCCCAGGCCGCGGCCCTGGCCCCTCGCATCGCCGACGCTCTGGCCCTGGCCGTTCATCCACGGTGACCCTCAGGCCACCCAAAGCACACCTTGTGCACTTTCCTCACGCATAGTGTCATGAAGGCTACTCGTCCAACGGGCCGCCCTCCCAAGGACCGGGACGCTCATCGGCACGGGCGGACGCACGGCCCGGCGGAGCGCCTTCGAACAGGAAGGGAGCCAACGCCAATGACGGTGGCCCTGGACAAGAGCGTCGAGGACTTCATCACCAGCCCCCACCAACTGTTCATCGACGGCCAATGGGTCGACGCCGCGTCCGGCAGGACCTTCGCCACCCCGGACCCCGCCACCGGCCAGACCCTCGCGCACGTCGCCGAGGCCGACGCCGAGGACGTCGACCGGGCGGTACGCGCGGCCCGCAGGGCCTTCGAGCACGGCCCGTGGTCCAGGATGACCGCCTCCGAACGGGGACGGATCATCTGGCGGATCGGCGACCTGATCCTGGAGCACGCCGAGGAGCTGGCCCAGCTCGAATCCCTGGACAACGGCAAGCCCCTGTCCGTCGCGCGGGTCGCGGACGTCCCGCTGGCCGCCGACCTGTTCCACTACATGGCGGGCTGGGCCACCAAGATCGAGGGAAACACGATCGCCCTTTCGGTGCCGGGTTCGACCTTCCACGCCTACACCCTGCGCGAGCCGGTCGGTGTGGTCGCCCAGATCATCCCGTGGAACTTCCCGCTGCTGATGGCCGCCTGGAAGCTCGGCCCCGCCCTGGCCACCGGGAACGTGGTGATCCTCAAGCCCGCCGAGCAGACCCCGCTCTCGGCCCTGCGACTGGCCGAGCTGATCGCCGAGGCGGGGGTGCCGGACGGCGTGGTCAACGTCCTGCCCGGGTACGGCGAGACCGCAGGAGCGGCGCTGGCCGCCCACGACGGCGTGGACAAGGTCGCCTTCACCGGCTCGACCGAGGTCGGCAGGCTGATCGTCCACGCCGCGGCGGGCAACCTGAAGAAGGTCACCCTGGAGCTCGGCGGCAAGAGCCCCAACGTCGTCTTCGACGACGCCGACCCCGCCCTCGCCGTCCGGGGCGCGGCGAACGCGATCTTCTTCAACCACGGTCAGTGCTGCATCGCCGGGTCCCGGCTCTTCGTGCACCGCAGCCGGTTCGACGAGGTCGTCGAGGGGGTCGCCGAGATCGCCCGCGGCATCAGGCTCGGCCCCGGCCTCGACGCGGACACGCAGATGGGGCCGCTGGTCTCCGACGAGCAGCTGCGCCGGGTGACCGGCTACCTGGACTCGGGCCGCCAGGAGGGCGCCAGGACCGTGACCGGCGGCGACCGGCACGGCGACCAGGGCTACTTCGTCCAGCCGACCGTGATCACCGACGTGCGGCCGGAGATGCGGCTCGTCCGTGAGGAGATCTTCGGGCCCGTCGTGGTCGCCTCGCCCTTCTCCGACCTGGACGAGATCGCCGCCCAGGCCAACGACACCGTCTACGGGCTCGGGGCGGGCATCTGGACCCGTGACATCTCCAAGGCGCACGCCCTGGCAGGCCGGATCCGCGCGGGCACGGTCTGGATCAACTGCTACAACGTCTTCGACGCCGCCCTGCCGTTCGGCGGCTACAAGCAGTCGGGCTGGGGCCGCGAGATGGGTCACCAGGTCCTCGACGCCTACACCGAGGTCAAGTCGGTCTGCACCCAGCTCCACATCTGACCCCACCCCGGCGCGCCGGACACCTTCCGGAAGTCGCATTCGAGGGGCGGAGGGCCCTGACGGCAGGGCCCTCCGCGCGACGCTCAGGCCTGTCCGCTCAGCAGCGCGCCGATGTCGCTCTGGCGGTAGCGGCGTTGTCCGCTGGGGGTTCGCACCGAGGGGATGCGCCCGGTGAGGGCCCATCGGTTGACGGTCTTGGGGTCCACGCCGAAGATCCGGGCGACCTCGCCGGGGGTGAGGAGTTTTTCCGTGGTGTCGGGGCCGGTGGTGAAGGTGCCGTCGGGGGCGACGGCCTTGAGTGAGGGCATGGGGGGCTCTCTTTCAGTAGCGGCTGCGGTGCAGGATCTCGTCATGCCAGGCCAGGGCGTCGGCGAGCCGGTGCAGGGTCGTACGGCCGAGCACGTCCCTGGCTCCGGCCCTGCGCTGGTCGGGCCGCAGCGGTTCGTAGCGGACGGCCCACCACCGGGGCAGACCTGGCAGGTTCCGCTCCTCGTACCGCCAGGCCGGGTGGGTGCTGATGAGCAGGTCGATCAGGCGTCTCTCGTAGTCGGTCATGGTCGTCCTGGTTCGGAGGGCGGACAGGAACACGCTTCGCTCAGGCCGGGGCCGTGAGACCCGAGGACCTTCGTCCGGACCGGGTTGCCCGATCACTCAGGCCGTGAGCTCCACGGCCCTCGTCCGGGCCGTGAGGTCCGGGTTCAGGGCCTTGGCGGAGACGAGGAGGGGGCGGGTGCCCGGCCCCGAGCCGGGGAGCACGACGGCCGGGCACCCTGGAGGAGGACCGGCCCCACGAATGAGGCCGGTGCGCCAGACGACTCCCCCTTCCCCAACACGCCCTGCCATGTCCCGGGCGTGCGCGGGAGCCGTCCTGCGGAGGTGTGCGGCCCAGGTCCCTCCTACCTGAGCCGCACGCTTGAGGTACGGCGGGCAGCGGGTGGGATGAATTTCCACCGCCCGCCGTACCGGCTTCAAGAGCGCAGCAACCTGCGCAACGCCGTAGCCCGGCCTGAGACAACGGCCTGACCAGGGCATACGGCCTGAACGGCCCGGGAGAGCCGGACGGTCCTGGCCTGGAGGGCGCGGGCGACGGCCATGGCCCGGATGCTCGGCGGCACCGCCGGAGACACCTGGGCGGCCAGCTTGCGATCCAATTCCTCGGCCGACCCGGCCCGCACCAGCAGCACCTCCCCGAGCCCCGCCCTGCCGGGAAGAAAACGACGGTAGGCGCTCCACAGGCCGGTCGCCGAGTTGTGGAAGACGAGCCAGTCGGAGTGGACCCGCTGTACGGCGTCGCAACTCCGCCGCGCGATACCCGACGTCATGCCGCCCTCCCACCCGGCGAACGCCCTCCGGCGGACACCGTCTCCTCACCCGGCGAAGGCCGTCCCCCGGCAGGCACCGGTCCCTCGCCCGGCGAACGCCGTCCGCCAGCGGATGCCGTCTCCTCGCCCGGCGAACCCCGCTCCCCGCCGACCACCTCGTTCCGCGCCCCGGAGGGCGGACGACCGGCCCCACCCCTCCTACGCCGAACCGGCGCCGGGGAAGGCTTCGCCATGGGCGCCGCGAGCCTGATCGCCCGGATCATCTCGGCCTCCCGCATCCGCTCCTCCAGCCCGTCGCCGGTTGGGTCTTCGACGATGACCGGCCGGCGGCCCTCCCAGGCGGCGACGGCGTAGAAGGCGCGTCGTCCCAGGCTGTAGAGCACGGTCCATTCCGCCCAGGCCAGGTCGATCCGTTCGGCCTCTGCCCGCGCCGGGCCGTCCCACACCCGCCGATACACGGGGGCGTACGGCAGGCCGTCCCTGTGTCGTCCGGTCATGAGGTGACCTCCTCGACCAGGGCGGCGCGGGCGGTCTCCTCCTGCTCGGCCACGGCGGCCTGGATCTCGTCGAAGGTGTCGGCGTCCACGGCCGACTCGGCCCCGGCTCGTACGGCGGCGCGGGGGAAGAGGTGATTGCGGAAGGCCCAGAAGCGGCCCGCGTCGCTGATGATCAACCGCCAGCCCGGGATCACCGGACGGTTGGGGGTGTTGTGCATGATCTGGACCTCCGTGATCCGATCAGAGGCTCTTACCGACGAGGTGATCGCCAGACGGGCCTGCCCTGCGGAACAAGAAACAGCCGAAACCCGAACCGGCCGACAGGCCGTAGGAACATGAGGAACGCGACATCGGTCCCCGCGCCGGTACGGCCCGCCGCTCGCAGGCCGTACACCGTGATGGCCGGGCTGACGCACCCGCGTCCAGATGACCCCCGACCGGGGGACCCGAGGGAACGGACGCCGAACCCGCCGAGACAACGGCGGCCGGGCAGGCCGTACCGGCACGACAGAAACCGACTCCGGAACCGCACCCGGGTCACCACCGGCAACCGGCTCCACAGAACCGTCCGGTACGGCCTTCGCGGCCGGGGTCACCGCGAGCGCATCCGGCTCAGGAACAGGACAACCCTGACCAGGCGCCCGATCTGGCCCAACCACCTTCGCGGCCGGGACCAACGCGGGCGCCACCGGCTCAGGATCGGGATCGGGCCGACGCTGAGCGGGCAGCAACGGAATCACCTCGGCGGGCGCCACCTCCACCGGAGGCCGAGGAACCGGAAGAACCTGCGGGCCGTACGCACGACGGGCCTGAAGACGGGCGTTCATCAGCAGCCCGGACGGCTGCACGTACTCGTGCCCGTCCTGCTGCGAACAGCCGTGGGCATAGGGGGCATGCCCACACCGGGCACACCCCATCGGCAACGGCATGGCACCGTTGAAACAGCGGCACGTGTCCGAGCCGATGCCCGGAGCACTACTCTTGCTCACGTCAGGAGTTACCTTCCTGATCAAGGACCTGTTCCGGCGGCGCAACGCCGGGCAGGTCCGTTTTTTACGCTTCGGATGTTTTTGATCGCTTGTACGTTCGACTTCTTATCTGCACTCGTATCTACTCATGCAGATCCGTTACCAGCCGTAGTCATATGACACGGCGCGTGGATGCATCTCTACGTTCGTCTCGTGCATGACTACGAGCCCGATCGCCCGATCTGGATCCAGGTGGTCGAGATCCTGGAGAGCAGGATCCACAGCGGGGAGTACCAGCCTCGGCACCTGGTCCCATCGGAGGCGCAGATGGTGCAGGAGTTCGGCATCGCCAGGACCACGGCCCGCAAGGTGGTGGCCTACCTTCGCGATCAGGGGTTGGTCTACACGGTCCCCCAGATCGGAACCTTCGTCAGCTACCCCGGCCGGGAGAGCGGCTGAGGTGTGCTTGCCTCCCCTGATGCCCGGCTTTCCTCCATCAGGGGAGGACGTCTGACACCCCGGACGTACGGCTGACGGGGGTCGATCCATGCCTTCGTGCCATGATGACCTCACTCACAGTGGGTAACCTCGCGAATCCATAATGCGCGTGCTTACGGCACGACTGCAAGCCGAAAGCACGAGAATTTTCTCGCCGGACACGGCACACTGAGGTCATGCCAATGAAATCCCCCACCGTCCGGCATCGTCGTCTGGGCCGTGAACTGCGCAGACTCCGGGAAGAGGCTGAGCTCAGCACCGCTGAGGCCGCACTCCGACTCGGATGGTCGCTCAGCAAGGTTCATCGCGTCGAAGGTGGACGGATCATGGTCTCTGAGACGGACCTGGTTCACGCCTGTGATCTGTTCGGCGCAGACAGCTACACCAAAAGTGGGCTGATCCAGCTCGCCCGCGACGCCAACCGCCGTGGCTGGTGGACCGCCTACTCCGACGTTTTCACCGGTGGCTACGTCGCCCTGGAAGACGACGCTACCGCCATCCGCACCTGGGAAGCAGCCGTGATCCCGGGTCTGCTCCAAAGTGAGGACTACGCCCGCGAAGTCATCCGCGCCAGACATCCCAGCATTGAGGAAGGCGAGCTAAACCGGCGCGTGAGCGCTCGAATGGTCCGCAAAATCAACGTCGTCGGCCCGAAGGCCCTGACCCTACACGCGCTGATCGACGAGGCCGCCATCCGCCGTCCTGTGGGCTCGACCCAGATCATGGACCAGCAACTCGCCAGTCTTCTTGAGAACGCGAACCAACCGCACATCACCGTGCAGATCCTCCCGCTGGGCGCCGGAGCGCATCCGGGTATGGAAGGGCCTTTCTCTGTCCTGAGCTTCGATCCTCAGGACCCGGATGTTGGCTACACCGAAAGCCCTGCCGGAGAGGTGTACGTCGAAGCGGATCATCAGGTACGGGACCTTATCCTGCTCTTTGAGCGCCTTGCTGGCGCCTGCCTGTCCCCCGAGGAGTCTGCGGCGCTCATCGCCGCAGTGAGGAGCGAAACATGATCCCCCGCGACCTGACCGGCGCCGAGTTCCGCAAGTCCACCCTCAGCGGAGGCAACAACAACTGCGTGGAGGTCGCCACCAACCTCCCCAACCTGATCGCCGTCCGCGACAGCAAGAACCCTTCCGGCCCGGCCCTGGCGTTCACCCCCGCTCAGTGGCGCTCGTTCATCGGCCGCATCAACACCGGCACCTTCGACGCCTGATCCCCCTTCAAGGCCCTGGCACCGTACGGCGCCAGGGCCTTGTGCATGCCAGGTACAGCTCACACAGTGAAAGTCAGGACCCGCTCACCCAAAAGCGAGGAACCCCATGACCCCCAACCTGACCAGCGCCAAGTTCCGCAAGTCCACCCTCAGCGGCGCCAACGACAACTGCGTGGAGGTCGCCACCAACCTCCCCGGCCTGGTCGCCGTCCGCGACAGCAAAGACCCCTCCGGCCCGGCCCTGGCCTTCACCCCCACCCAGTGGCGCTCGTTCATCGGCCGCATCAACACCGGCACCTTCGACGCCTGATCCCCCTTCAAGGCCCTGGCACCGTACGGCGCCGGGGTCTTGTCTATGCCAGGGACAGCCCACAGATCACGGGCTGGGAAGGTCGCGCGGCGGGTTCACCACCAAGTCGCGCCTGGCGGTCGAGCAGGGCAGAGGCCCATGTCGGTCGTGGTGACGACAGGGCAGCGACTTGCCTCAGTTCGAGCCCGTTCCGGAGAGGGTCCGTGTGCCCCGCCTCGGGCCGGGCCCGGCCGCGTGTCCGCCCCGATCGCGTGCCCGCTGACAAGGCGTCGCCTCCCGCAGGAACCGCACCCGCATACGACAAGCTCGCGGGCCGCCACGGGGCCGCTGTCCTCGTAGCGGCCACCCTTGAGTGGCGGTGACCGGCTCATTCAGGGCGGCCCGTGGAGTCTTGGCGGTTCAGGCATTGATGGCATGTTCGACGAACTGGCCGCAGGCGCGGAATCCCAGGCGGCGGTAGACGGGTTCGCCGTCGGCCGACGCCTGCAGGACCGCGATGCGGTGGTCTCGCTCGCGGGCCGTACGGAGGGCCGCGAGCGTGATGGCTCCGCCGTAGCCACGCCGACGGTGGGCGGCCAGGGTGGAGATGTTGTAGATGCCGGCGACTCCCGCGTGGTGGAACACCTCGGCGGAGCAGACCGGGCGGTTCTCCACGTAGCCCACCAGGTACCGGGCCGGGCAGGTCGCGGCCAGCGCCTGCGAAGCGGCCCGGGCGAAGAAGTCGCGGACGGTTTCAGCGGGTGGATTCCAGTTGGCGGCGAGGACCGTGGCGTAGTCGGCGAGCTGTTCAGGCGTGGTCACCGTCCGGATGCCCAGTCCCGGGACGACGGGAGGCGGCAGGGTGTCGTCCAGCTCGGCCCACATCGCCGTCTCGCGTTCGGACACCGGCAGACCGGCCGCCGTCAGGCGGGCGGTGAGGTCTGCCGGTGTCGAGGCAGGGCCCACCCACCAGGAGAAACCGCGGCCGGTGCCGACCAGCGTCCCGACGGTCTCGGTGATGCGGGCCGTGGTGTCGGCGTCGGTGAAGCGGGCCGCCGCGACGATGTTGAACGTGTCGTCGTCCAGGCCGCTGTCCGCGACCAGGAGGTCACCGGTCTCTGCGACAGTTGCGTTGGGCATACTCCGGTGCAGATGACAGGCGTGTTCCGCCAGGTTCCGTTCCATCCTGTCCGCCAAGTCGGCTTCGTCAGGGACATAGTCATTCATAGCGGTGATCCCAGCACGACCGAGCGAAGACCGCATGCCACTTTAGGCAGTGCACGCTGACGACCAGCACTTTCGATACACGCTTTAGCCGTCCTCCGGGCGGGCTCCGAATTCGGTCTTGAGGTCCCGCAACTACTGCTGGGGCCATAGCGGATGAACTCACCGTTCAACTCGAATCCGAGCGGACCAGGCAAGCCCCTGACGCCGACACGGCGCCGGGACTTGCACGCGTTGAGGAGCATCCGCAGGCGCCGAGTTCCGCAAAAGCAACCTCAGCGGAGGCAACGACAACTGTGTGGAAGTCGCCACCGACCTCCCCGGCCTGATCGCCGTCCGAGACAGCAAAGACCCCTCCGGCCCGGCCCTGGCGTTCACGCCTGCCCATACGCCGGGCCGTACCCAAAGATGATCAACGCTCTGACCCGCACCTCTGCGCTACCGCCGGACTGCCGCAGAACTAGTCCGTCTCACCCACCTGACCTGGGACTTTACCCTCGGGGTCGCTGGGTTCGAAACTAGGCCGGGCCGTACGGGACGAAACTCACGTCGCTCATCGCTCTGAAGAGGCCCCGACTGGTGGGCTCGCCTATTTGCTCTCTTATTCGGCTGTTGTCAGTTCGGCGAGGTGGTGACCGTTTGATTGCCCAGGGGCGGTTTTTGTGGGCATTTCGTGCTTGGTGGTGGGTTTTAGGTGGGAACGGGGTGGATGGTGGTGAGTGGGGTGGGGCTGACGGGGAGTTGGGTTTTTGGTTGGCAGTTTTTATCGCATGACGTCCCTTAAAAAGGTTAAAGTCGCATCCTGATCGGTCAGACGAAAGGATGTATTCGTGGTATTACCGTTCAGTGGCGGCAAGTCCGGCACAAGCGGACATATCAGCAAGATTGCACCCACCCCTCCAGTGGAGCTCCTACTCGAGATCGCGACGCGTGCTCGCCTCGCTGCCTCCCCCCTCACCACCGACCTCAGATCCGACAGCGGCCTCTCCATCGAGGAAGCCATTGCGATCGTGTTGTCCCCGGCGCCCGTGACGCCGCTGCTGTCGGACCCGGAGCTGGCCGTCGTGGCCAAGGTCGCCGAGGACGACCCCGACTACGCCGAGACCCTGCGCGCCGGTATCGCCGCCTTCCGCGCCGACCTGGCCGAGCAGGCCGAGCAGATCGGTGACGCCCAGCTCAGCGCCCACCTGCTCGCCTCCGCCACCGCCGCCGCCGAATTCGACGCCGACGCCCACACGCTGCCCTTCCCGGAAGACGACGACATCGAGATCGTCATCGACGCCGTCAACCAGCAGGTCGCACAGGTCAACGACGCCCTCGCCGGCACCGCCACCGAGGTCCCCGCCCAGGTCGTCCACCAGACGATCCTGCGCACCCTACGCAGCGCCTCCCCGGCCGTACCGGTCCCGTCCCGCTCCGCCGACGCCGCGCCCCTGGTCCGCAGGGTGGAGGAAGCCGCCGCGATCACCCGGCTGTCCACCCGCGACAACCAGGCACAACAGGCGGCGGCCACGCTGACGCTGCGCCTCTACTGGCAGGACGAGATGCTGCAGCAGGCACTCGACGCCCTGGCCCCGCCCCCGGCCGACACCGCCCCCACCAAATCCGTGCTCGTCACGGCGAGCCCGAACCCGGCCACGACGAACGCCGCCGCCCTCGTCACCGCCATCCACCTGGACTATCTCGCCTTCTCCCTCGGCGTCTCCCGAGGAATCGGCACCGCCTGCGCGCAACGCGTCGCCAAAACCCCGCCCGTCGCCGATCCGGTTTCCCAGGCCCCTCAGAAGGTCACGGATATCCCTCCGTGGGAGCGCCGCGAGAAGATCTTCAGTGGCGGCTTCCCTCACCTCACGAGCGTATACGACAACATGGAAGACGCCTCCTTCCTCGCCAACCACGTCTACAATCCCGCGACGAAAACGTGGCGTGAGCTCACTCCCAGGGAGAAGATCATCAGGAACTGGGGCGTCGCGGGCGCCCTGACCGGATGGGTCGGCGGATCCGCCGTCGGTGTGCTCCTCATCCCCGAAACCGGAGGAACCGCGCCGTTCATCCTCCAGTTCCAGGGCCTTGCCGCTGGAGCCAAGCACGGGATGAAGTTCGGCGAATGGGTCGCCGACACGTACTACCCCGAACTCCGCTGACGTGACACCCGGTTGAGCAGTCGGATGACGAGGTGACGCCGCTCCGTCATCCGACTGCTCGGCCGCTCGCGATGGAGCCTCATGCCTCCCCGGCTGATCGCCGTCCGAGCCCTCCGGCCCGGCCTTGGCCTGTCCGCCTGAGCCTTGCGGTACAGGGCGCGTATCAGGCGCTCATTGCTCCGCGCCTTTACGGGATGTAGGTAAGCTTGCCCTCGCTGTAGTACCGGACCTCTCCAACATTCAGCAGAATTGACGCGAGCGCTCCGGCCAGCACCTTCCCTCGCTGGTCAAGGTTCGCGATCTGCTCGGCGACAGCCGCCTCCGAGCGGTCGACATCGCCAAGTGCGACGATGGACTGGTAGTCACTGTTCCAGTCTCGCAATTGGTCCTGGAGCTCGGCGGGTATCCCGTCTCGATCGATTTCACCATCGGCGACATCTCTGATCGAAAAGTCAAGATAGTCGGCAGAAAGGACAAGATATCTCATTTGATGGGCCTAAAGAATCGATGGACTGGTACCCCGGTCGTCCTACCCCTGGAGAAGGTCTCCCAAAGGACTTCGACAACGCCTTCTCCTTCGCCAAGGAGTCCGGCCGGCTGGGTTGCGCCGCTATGCGGCTGCTTGATACTTGGGATCCTTGTAGAGCTTCGTAAGCTTCTTGTAGTGATCGGCGGCCCTCAGATTGTCCTTCTGCGCGTGCGCCATTGTCCATTTCATGGCGCTCTTGGCGGGGCAGTCGTCAGGACGGATGGTGCACGGTCATCGGCTCCTCCGCGACGTCGCCCGTCGTGTGGCGCAGTTGGGTGAAGGCGTGGTTCGCGTCGGCAATCGCCTCGGGTCGTACATCGTGTGCGGTCCGTCCGTCGGCGATCTTCTGCCAGTTGGTCGGGGCCAGTACGCGTTGGGCCGCGATCACCTGGGCGGCCTGTGGCGGCCCCGGACACCGGGGTCGAGGACGGCGGCCAACGCGTCCTCGTCGTCGAGCATGTGCTGCAGGAGCCGTCCCGCCAGGCTCGGGGTGGTGAACATCAGCCGATGGAACGCCACGACCTCGGGGTGGTCGTTGAGGCCGGTGACCGGCTCGAAGCGATCGAGACCGGCCAGGAAATGCCGGTGCAGCGCCGTCATCGGCGCGATCTCGGGGTGCCGGTCGCGGACCGCGGCGGCCGTCGCCGACCGGCCGGCCGCCCACGCGCGGCGGGTCGTCTACCTGTCCGCGCCGCACCGGACCCCGCACCCGTTCTTCCGGCAACCGAACCCGATGGCGGCGCTGCACGCCGAGATCGAGCGGCTCATCGCGGCCACCGGGCTCGACGCGACGATCGTCCGGCCGGGAATGTTCGCGTCGAACGCCCTGCTCTGGTGGTCCGCCGCGATCCGTGGCGAAGGCGTGGTCCGGTGGCCGTACGGCGCGGCGGAGACGGCCCCCATCGACGATCGGGACGTGGCCGAGGTCATCGCGCGGATCCTGCGCGAGGACGGGCACGCCGGTGGCGACTACGTCACCTCGACGGTGTCCGACCCCCTCGGAAGGCCCGCGCGAACCTTCCGCCAGTGGGTCGCCGACCACGCCGCGTCGTTCACCGGGGGCCCTGCGGCCGGGAGTCCCTCTCCCGCGATCTCACCAGGGCGGTGAAGGCCTCGACGGCGTCGACGACCGCCTCGAAGCGGAACGAGTGGTACAGGTCGAAGGCGTGGTTCCCGCCGCGCAACTCGACGTAGACGACGGGGGCGGCCGAGGTCTCGCGCAGGCGGTCGGCGAAGTGCCGGGCCTCGGCGACGGGCACGATCGGGTCAAGATCACCATGGGCCACGAGGAACGGCGGCGCGTCGGCGGTGATGTGGGCCAGCGGCGAGGACTCGGGCCCCTGGCCGAAGTAGGTGCCGTACCAGCCGTTCAGGTAGACGGCGCCGGACACGGAGGTGTCGGCGTCCTCGAAGCCCGGCTGGAAGGCGGGGTCGTTCTGGGTGAGCGCGGCCAGCGCCGCCATGTGCCCGCCCGCCGAGCTGCCCGCGACGAACAGCGTCGACGGGTCGGCGCCGTACTCGTGGGCGTGCTCGCGCACCCACGCGATGACCTTCTTGAGGTCGATCAGGTGATCCGGGTGCTGAGCCTGGGGCCGCAGCCGGTAGGTGGCGCTGACGCACACCCATCCCTGACCGGCCAGGTGGTGGAGCAGGGGAAGCGACTGGCTGTTCTTGCGTCCGCCGGAGTAGGTGCCGCCGTGCAGGTGGATCATGACGGGTGCGCCCTGCGGGCGCGAGCGGTGGTGGTAGACGTCGAGCAGGTTGCGCCGACCGGCGTCGCCGTACGAGAGGTCGGCCACGCGCCGGACGTCCAGGCGGCGCCGGAAGACGGGCAGGAACAGGACGCGCGCCAGCGGGGGACGGCGCCGCAGCCCTTCGGCGAGGTCGGCGTCGAGGGCGGCACGCCATCCGGTGCCCAGCCCCTGGTCCAGGGCGTGTTCCACCCGTGCCCGTTCCCCGAGCGCGCGACGGGCGACGACCGCGAGCCCGAGCGTGGTCACGGCGGCCAGGGCGACGACCGCCCACCCGCCTGCCGAGTCGATGTCGCCTTCGGCGAACGCCAGCGCCGTCGGGAGCAGCAGGAGCCAGAAGAAGGCCGCGAACGGCAGTTCGTTGGCGGCCAGGCCGAAGTAGTAGCTCACCCGGCCGAGCGGACGTGAGAACGGCACCGGCCGCAGTGCGAACAGCGTGCCGACCGCGACGAGCGTCACCGGGAACAGATAGCCGACGGGCACCGAACCTCCAAGCCTTTCCGCGCACCCCAGCCTCCCCGACCCGTCAGCGTCGCATCAACGACGGATCCGATAACGTCTTTTAACCCTGAACTAAATAATCCGGAGGCCGCCCGTGGAGATGCGAGAGATCGAGATCTTTCTGGTGGCGGCCGAGGAGCTGCACTTCAGCCGTACGGCCGAGCGGCTGGGCATCAGCCCGGCCCGCGTCAGCCAGACGATCAAAAAGCAGGAACGGCGCATCGGCGCGCCCCTGTTCGACCGCACCACCCGAGTCGTGCGCCTGTCCCCGCTCGGCGAGCAGCTGTACCAGGCGCTCAAGAGCGGCCACCGGCAGATCGAGCAGGGGATCGCGGCCGCTCAGGCCGCCGCCGACGGCACCGCGGGAACACTGACCCTCGGCACCACCGGTCCGTACTCCCTGCGGATCAAGAACGTTCTCGACCTGTTCCTGGCCCGCCACCCGGACGCCCGCCTCCAGCACCGCGAGATCCAGCCGGCCTCCCCCCTGGACCTGATCAAGTCGGGCGAGTTGGACGTGGCCTACCTGTGGCTGCCGATCCGCGAGCCCGAGCTGACCGTCGGACCGGTCTCGCACACCTCCGAGGTGATGCTGATGGTCTCCGCCGACCATCCCTACGCGGGACGGGACAGCATCTGCCTTGAGGATCTCGGCGACTGCGTCGTGGTCGAGGGCCAGTCGATCCCCCTCCACATGGAGGAGGTCTTCAACCCTCGGCACACCCCTTCCGGCCGCCCCGTCCGCCGCGGCCCCAAGGTCACCACCTGGCAGGAGGCACTCAGTGTCGTCTCCTCGGGCCAGGCCACCGCCGGGGTCACCGCCGAGGCGGTCGACTTCTACCCATGGCCCAGCCTGGCCTTCGTCCCCATCCGGGACGCCCCCCGCTCCCGGTGGGCCTTCGTCTGGCGTACCTCGGACGAGACTCCGCTCGTTCGCGCGTTCGTCAGAGCGGCCGCCGACGCCCTGCGACCGGTGGAGTGACGGGTCTCAGAGGGCGCCGGAGAAGGTGTCGCAGTCGGCGGGGGCTCCCGTTCGGTAGCCGGTGGTGAACCCACTTCATCCGTTGTTCGGCGCTGCCGTGTGTCCAGCCCTCGGGATCGACCCTGCCCTGGGTGCGCCGCTGGATCCTGTCGTCACCGACGGCCGCCGCGGCGTCCAGCGCCTCCTGGATGTCGGCGGCGGTGAACGGGCCGGTGTAGAAGCCGGTCTCGACGGCGTGCTTGGCCCACACCCCCGCGTAGCAGTCCGCCTGGAGCTCCAGCCTGACCGAGGCGCTCTCGGCCCCCCTGCGGTCGTCGCCGACCCGTCGTGAGGTGCCGATCAGGTTCTGCACGTGGTGACCGTACTCGTGGGCGATCACATACGCCTGGGCGAACGGACCTCCCCTGGCGCCGAAACGGCTCTCAAGGTCGCCGAAGAAGCCCAGGTCGAGATAGACGCGGCTGTCGGCCGGGCAGTAGAACGGGCCGACCGCCGAACTGGCCTGGCCGCATCCGGTGTTCACTCCCCCGGTGAACAGGATGGTCCTGGCGTTGCGGTAGGCGCCCTTGCCGCGTTCGGTGAACGCCTCACGCCAGTAGGCCTGCACGCTGTTGACCACGCCGACCACCCGGCACCTGTCCGACTGGTCGGCGTCGCTGCCCTTGCGGCACTCGGCGCCCAGGTCGGAGCCGGAGGTCGCGGGGCGCCGGGCCCCTCCGTCGCCACCGGCACCACCGTCACCACCGCCGAGCAGCGCCGCCGGGTCGATCCCGAAGAACAGCGCCGCCACCACCAGCACGATCACACCGACGACACCGCCGCCGACCATGAGCCCCCCGCCGGGGAACCCGCCGCCACCGCCGTCCTCGACCTGGGAGGCGTCGAGGTCCACGTCGTCGCGAAAGTCCATCGGAGCCGCTTTCTCTGGACGAGATCTGCGCGGCCCCATTGTCTTCCCGATCTCCACACCGAGAAAGCCTGCCAAGTCGTCGCCGCCTGTCGTTCAGGCGGACATCTCATTCAGGCGGATACCGAACCGGCGACACTACCCCGGTACGGCCAGGACTCCGGAGGCGGAACATGCCGTGTGCCGCACGGGTTCCCTACCCGGCGTGTTCGACCGCGGTCTTCGGGAGCGCGAGCATCACGAGTGCCGTGACCAGGTAGAGCGCGGCTGAGACGATCAGGACGAGGCCGAGCGCGTGGCCGTACTCGGGCAGCCTAGTTCTCCGGCGGCCGAGGCGGGAAACAGCCATGTCCTCTGACCTGACCGGCGCCCAGTTCCGCGAAAACAGCCTGAGCGACCGAAGCGGCAACTGCGTCGAGGTCTCGACGAGCCTCCCCGGCCTGGTCGCCGTCCGTGACAGCAAGGACCCCTTCGGCCCGGCCCTGGCGTTCGCCCCGCCCGGTGGAGCTCGTTCGTCGGCCGCGTAAGAACTGGCGCCTTCGACGCCTGATCACCCGTTCCCCCGCGAGACCCTGCCGATCCGTAATCGCCTGAAATGGCGGGGAAACCCGGGCGGCGGGCGGAGCGTCTGTCTTACGGTGAGGGGCCGTGGCGGAAGGGGTGGGCGAGTGGAGATCGAGCTGTCCAAGGCGGTCGAAGGGCTGCGTGACGAGTTGCTGGAGGCGGCGGTCACCGGAGCGGGCAGCCACATCGCGTTCGCGGTGGGGCCGATCGAGCTGGAGTTCGCCGTGGAGTTGAAGGCCGACGCCAAGGCCAAGGCCGGGTTCAAGGCCTGGGTCGTCTCCGCCGACGCCGAAGCGGGGGTGAGCCGGGCACGGACCCACACCGTTCGCGTCACGCTCACGCCCAAGCACCGCGATGGCGGTGACCTGCTGATCACCGACACCTCCGGGCAGATCGCCGGGCCGGGCGAGGTCGGCGGGCATCTGGGCCGCTGACTGTCCGGCTCTGGGCCGTGACTGTCCGGCCTGCTGTTCGACCGGTCCAGGGCCTCGGCGCCGATGCCGGGGCCTTCTGCGGAAGGGAGCGCGGGTGCAGCGTCAGCGGGTGGTCGCCGTCACCACCACCTCGGTGGCCGCGTCCGGGCGGGGGTCGGGGTATGTGGTCGGGCCGCGACTGGTGCTGACCTCCGCCCATGTGACCGGCCCGACCGGCTCGCCGGTGGAGGTGTTCCGTCCAGGGCATCCGCAGACCTACCTCGGGCGCGTGGTGTGGTCGGGCACACCAGGTGGGTGCGACGACGCCGCCCTGGTCGTCATCGACGACCCAGCCTGGAGACCGCCGTCGGGCCGGGCGGTGCGCTGGGGCCGCACCCTCACCTACCGGCCCGGCATCCCGTGCGAGAGTTGGGGGCTGCCCGCCCTGGTGCAGCGCGAGGGCCGTCCGGCTGATTTGCTGCAGCCCTCCGGGACCCTCAACCCCGGCGACCGCTACGTGGGCGACCGCTACGTCATGGCCGTGACCGGCACCGCCCCCGAAGCGCCGATGGACGGATCCTCGCCGTGGGCGGGCATGTCGGGGGCGGCGCTGTTCTGCGGGGACCTGCTGGCCGGGGTCGTCGCCGCCGATCCCGCAGGGCGCGGCCACGGCCATCTGGAGGCGGTGCCGGCCTACGTGCTGCACCACGACCCGGCCTTCCGCGCCGTGCTGGGCGAGCACAGCGCCATCGAGGAGCGGGAAGGGGTGGTGCTGGAGCCGATCGAGTTCCAGCACCTGGCCGAAGCGGCCGACCCCGCCGCAGTCGTCGTGCCCGGCGGGATCGGGGTCTCACCGGCGGGCCTGCTGCGGGCGCGCCGCCAGATCGTGCCCTTCCACGGCCGTCAGGACGTCCTGGCGCGACTGAACGCCTGGGCCGATCTGCCGGGGTTCGGGGCGCTTCTGCTGCACGGTGTGGGCGGGCAGGGCAAGACTCGCCTGGCCACCCACCTGGCCGGGCAACTGGCCGCCTCCGGGTGGGGCACGCTGTGGCTGCGCCCGAACGCCTCCCCTGCCGATCTGGCCGTGATCGCCGACACCGCCGCCGGGCTGCTGGTGGTCGTCGACTACGCCGAATCACGCACCGATCAGGTCACCGCCCTGCTGGAGGCCGCCACCCGCCTGGAGAGCCCCTGCCCGCTGAAGGTACTGCTGGTGGCCCGCACCGCCGGCTCGTGGTGGCACAGCCTCAAACGCGCCTCCTCCACCAACGGGGCTCTGCTGGAGCACGCTCCCCTCATCGACCTGCAGGCCCTGGAGCAGGACCCGGCAGAGCGCGGGCACGCCTACCGCCAGGCCGCGCTCGCCTTCGCCCACGCCCTGGAACAGTCCCCGGCCCTCGCCGAGGACTCGTCCCCCGCCGGGTCGGCCGGGGAGTCGTGGAGCGCCCTGGCCGCTGCCCTGCCCCTGCCGGCCGCGCTGGGCACGGCGCAGCGGGGGAATGCGCTGACCCTGCACATGAGCGCGCTGGCCGATCTGCTGGACGCCGCCACCGGCGCAACGGCTGTGGACGGCGGCCACGAGATGGGTCCAGCGGGGGCGGGGGTGGGGGCGGCCGAGGTGGAGGACCGGCTGCTGGAACACGAGGAGCGTTACTGGAGGTCCGCCGCGGTCGTCTTCGGTCTGTATGACCGTACCCGCGATGGGCTGGTGCTGCCTCAGGTCCTGACCGATGCCCTGGCCGCGGCCATCGCGCTGGGCGCCGCCGACCACTCCCAGGCCCTGGCACTGCTGGCCTGTGTCCCCGCGCTGGCCGAGCAGTCGACTGCCGAACGCCGTGAGCGGGTACGCGACTGGCTGGCCGCCCTCTACCCGCCGACCGACCCTCACCAGCCCTGGGGGACACTGCAGCCGGACCGAGTGGCCGAGCGTTTCATCGGCCGCCACCTGCCCGCCCGGCCCGGCCTGGCCGACCAACTGACCGTCGGCGCCGATACGGCCCAGGCAGTGCAGTTGCTGACCATCTACACCCGGGCGGCCAGCCACCGCGTCTTCGCCGGTGGCCTGGATGCGGGGTTGGCCGCGTTGTGCACGCGTCAGGCCGCGGTGCTGGTACCGGCGGCGATCGAGGTCGCTCCCCAGGCGGAGCGCCCGTCCCCGTTGCTGGACGCCCTGCAGCAGGTGCTGAACGTTCCCGACCTGCCGCACACCACCATGCGGACCTGGCATGACCACCTGCCGCAGCACAGCCAGATACTGGCCGGGTGGGCCGTCGACCTTACCGCCCGCCTGTCCACCTGGCACCGCGACTACCAGGACCTGCCCAACCTCGCGATGAGCCTGAACAACCTGTCGATCCGGCTAGGGGACCTGGGACGGCGCGAAGAAGGCCTGGCCGCCATCGAAGAAGCCACCACAATCCGCCGGAAACTAGCCCGGACACACCCAGACACCTACCTACCCGACCTCGCGGGGAGCCTGAACAATCTGTCGAATCGCCTGGGAGACCTGGGACGGCGCGAAGAAGCCCTGGCCGCCATCGAAGAAGCCACCACAATCCGCCGGAAACTAGCCCGGACACACCCAGACGCCCACCTACCCAACCTCGCCACGAGCCTGAACAACCTGTCGGTTGATCTGGGGAATCTAGGACGGCGCGAAGAAGCCCTGGCCGCCATCGAAGAAGCCACCACAATCCGCCGGAAGCTAGCCCGGACACACCCAGACGCCCACCTACCCGACCTCGCCATGAGCCTGAACAACCTGTCGGTTGATCTGGGGGGCCTGGGGCGGCGCGAAGAAGCCCTGGCCGCCATCGAAGAAGCCACCACAATCCGCCGGAAGCTGGTCCGGACACACCCGGACGCCCACCTACCCGACCTCGCCATGAGCCTGAGCAACCTGTCGGTCCGGCTGGGGGAGGTGGGGCGGCGCGAGGAAGCCCTGGCCGCCATCGAAGAAGCCACCACAATCCGCCGGAAGCTGGTCCGGACACACCCGGACGCCCACCTACCCGACCTCGCCATGAGCCTG
>NZ_JBEYAB010000023.1:73436-108129 GCF_040631445.1 Streptosporangium sp. NPDC020072
AGAACAACCTGTCGATCCGGCTAGGGGATCTAGGACGGCGCGAGGAAGGCCTGACCGCCATAGAAGAAGCCACCGCCATCTACCGGAAGCTAGCCCGGACACACCCGGACGCCCACCTACCCGACCTCGCCACGAGCCTGAACAACCTGTCGATCCGGCTAGGGGACCTGGGACGGCGCGAGGAAGGCCTGACCGCCATAGAAGAAGCCGTCGCGATCTGCCAAGGCCTGGCCAAGGCCTGGCCTGCGGTGTACCAGGCCGAACTGGAGCAGTCCTTAGCTGTCATGGAGTGGCTTCGCGGAACATAGCGGCAGTGATCGTCGGCCCGCCACAGGCGATCAAGCACACGCGTTCGCTCGGGTCAGCTGCCGCCCTCCTGGCCATCGCCGCACTCACCCGCAATCTGCGCGCCCGGGGTTGAGTGGCACCACCTTCACACATCTCCTGATTAGACACACCTCTAATTTGACATGCCTCTAAGTGTTCGGGCATCCTGCCGACGAGGCTACTTAGACAGGCTTCAAAGCAGTGCGGACCGGTACGGCCCGCGCGAACGATGAGGAGAGGCACCATGAGTGGATGCTGCGGTCCCACCACCGTCGAGTTGGAGGCCAGTCGCCAGGCCGTACGGCTCGATGGCCTGCCCGTCGTGGTCATCGGCGCGGGGCCGGTCGGGCTGGCCGCGGCGGCTCACCTGGCCGAGCGGGGCCTCGACTTCGTGGTGCTGGAGGCGGGCGAGCGGGTGGGCGCGTCGGTGGCCCGGTGGGGTCACGTCCGGGTGTTCAGCCCGTGGAAGTACGACATCGACTCGGCCGCGCGCCGCCTGCTGGAGGCCGACGGCTGGAGCGCCCCCGATGAGGAGTGGCTGCCGACCGGGGCCGAGCTGATCGAGGACTACCTGGCGCCGCTGGCCGAGCTGTTCGGTAACCGCGTCCGTACCGGCGCGAAGGTGACGGCGATCAGCAGGCTCGGCTACGACCGGGTCCGCACCGCCGGTCGTGAGCGGGCGCCGTTCCTGGTCCGCCTGGCCGACGGCGGCGAACTGCACGCCCGCGCCGTCGTGGACGCCTCCGGCACCTACGTCACCCCGAACGTGCTCGGCGCCTCCGGCCTGCCCGCGCACGGCGAGGCCGACGCGGCCGACCTGGTCGACCACGCGCTGCCCGACGTGCTCGGCGCCGACCGCGACCGCTACGCCGGTAAGCATGTCCTGGTCGTCGGCGCCGGTCACTCGGCCGCCACCACGCTGCTCGCCCTCGCCCAACTGGAGGACACCCCGATCACCTGGGCGATCCGCGCGGGCGACGCCACCCGCGCGTACGGCGGCGGCGAGGCGGACGCGCTGCCCGCCCGGGGAGCGCTCGGCACCCGCCTGCACGCCCACGTCGAAAGCGGCCGCATCCGCCTGGTGACCGGCTTCTTCACCCACGCCGTCGAACGCGACGGTGAGCGGGTGCGGGTGATCAGCCGTGACCCGTCCGGCCACGAACGGAGCGTCACGGTGGACCGGATCGTCAGCGCGACCGGTTACCGCCCCGACCACACCATCGCCGGTGAGCTGCGCCTCGACCTGGACCCGGTCCTCGGCTCCACCCGGGCCCTCGCGCCGCTGATCGACCCGAACGCGCACTCCTGCGGCACGGTGCCGCCGCACGGCGCCGACGAGCTGGCCCACCCGGAGGACGGCTACTACGCCGTGGGGGTCAAGAGCTACGGCCGCGCCCCGACCTTCCTGCTGGCCACCGGCTACGAGCAGGCCCGCTCGGTGGTCGCGGCGCTGGCCGGCGACTGGCAGGCCGCCCGGGACGTCCAACTCGACCTGCCCGAGACCGGCGTGTGCTCCTCCGGCCTGGCCGAGGCCCAGGAACAGCGGGTCGGCCTGGCCACCGGGATCAGCGGCGGCCTGCTGTCCACCCCGCTTCCCCTCGCCACCGTGAGCGCGACCGCCGGGACCTCCCAGGGCGGCGGCTGCTGCGGCTGACCCGAGCGCCCCGAACGTCCCGCGTGGGCTTCCTACTCGGCGTGCTCGACCGTGGTTTTCGGGAGGGCGAGCATCACGAGTGCCGTGACCAGGTAGAGCGCGGCGGAGACGATCAGGACGACGCCGAGCGCGTGGCCGTACTCGGGCAGCCTCGGTGCTCCGGTGGCCGAACCGGTGACGGAGGTGAAGAAGACCGTGCCGAGTACGGCGATGCCGACGGCGCCGCCGATCTGGTTGACGGTGGACAGCACCCCGCCCGCCGCGCCCGCGTCGCGGCCGGGGACGCCCGCGAGGACGACGTTGACGAGAATGGGCGCGGCGAGACCGAGCCCGAGGCCACCGATGAGGAGTGCGAGGGCGAGCAGCCAGTACCCGGGATCGTCGCCGTCCCTGACGAAGGACCACAGGACGAGCTGGGAGGCCGCGACGGTGAGCGAGCCGGTGACCAGGAGCGTTCTGCCCGCCCTGGCGGCGAGGGCGACGCCGAGGCCGGAGGTGACGATCGAGCCGAGCGCGTACGGAAGGATCACCAGGCCGGTCTCCCACGCGGTTCGGCCGGTTCCGTTCTGGAGGTAGACCGAGAGGGTGAGGAAGTACGACCCGATGCCGCCGAAGAAGAGCACCGAAGCGGCCAGACCGACCGTGAAGGCGCGGATTCGCAGCAGAGCCGGGTCGAAGACGGGTTCGTCCCCGCGTCCGGTGAGGCGGCGTTCGTGGACGAGGAAGATCGCGAGCACGATGGCTCCGGCCGCCAGGAGGGCGTAGCTGCCCCAGGTCCATCCCCATGCCTCGGTCTGGACGATCGGCAGCAGCAGGAGAAGGATGCCCGTGGCCGCCAGGAGCGCGCCGGGGAGGTCCAGCCGGGCGGTCGAGGCGGAGCGGGACTCCGGCAGGACCTTCGCGCCGACGACGAGCGCCAGGATCGAGACGGGCACGTTGATCCAGAAGATCGTGCGCCAGCCCAGGCCGAACAGGTCGGCGTCGACGAGCAGCCCGCCCAGCAGCGGGCCGGCGACCGAGGCGAGGCCCTGGACCGCTCCGTAGGCGCCGAACGCCTTGGCACGCTCAGCCGGGGCGAACGACGCCCGGATGATCCCGAACACCTGCGGGACCATGATCCCGGCGGTCAGTCCCTGCCCGGCGCGCATGCCGATGAGCGTCCCCGGATCGGCGGCCAGCGCGCACAGCGCCGAGGTGACCATGAACCCGGCCAGTCCGATCATGAACAGCCGCCTGCGGCCGTACCGGTCACCGAGCCGTCCACCGGTGATCAGACCCGCGCCCAGGGCGAGGGCGTAGGCGGCGATCGTCCACTGGATCTGGGCGTCGCCGGCACCCAGGTCCTCGGCGATCGCCGGGGCCGCGACGGTGACGATCGTCGCGTCGAGAAGGTCCATGAAGGAACCGAAGAGCACCACCAACAGCGCGGCGCCGGAGACGGGTGCCGGAACGGCCCCGATGGTGCGAATGCCCTTTCGGGGGCTCGGGGAATGGGTCATGTCGACCACCGTCGTCGGCGTAGTTGCCATCGAGTGGCCGCTATCGGGGGGAGAATCGAAGAATCATGGCCACCACCTCCGCGCGGGCGCTCAAGCTGCTGTCGATCTTCGGGATCGGCGCGACCCTGACCGCCGAGGAACTCGCCGCCCGGCTCGGGGCGTCGGTGAGAACCGTACGGCGCGACATCGACACGCTCCGGGACCTCGGGTACGAGATCGAGGCCGTCCGCGGAGCGGGCGGCGGGTACCGGCTCGGCCACGCCACCCGCCTGCCACCGGTCGTCTTCGACGAGGACCAGGCCGTCGCCGTGGCCGTCGCGCTCCAGACCGTGCCGACGGTCCTGTCCGGCATCCGCGAGAACGCGGCCCGTGCCCTCGCCACGCTGCACCAGGCGATGCCCACGCGCAGCCGCCTGCACGCGGAGGCGTTCACCGTCTCATCGGCCCGCAACTACTGGGAGTTCCCCGCGCCACCGATCGACGCCGAGATCGTCCGCGCCGTCGGCAGCGCGATCAACCGGCGGCACCTCGTCCGCGTGGACTACACCGGCGACGGCGAACCCGTCACGCTCACTCTGGAGCCGCACGACCTCGTGGTCTGGGCCGCGCGCTGGTACCTGGTCGCCTTCGACCCGGACGCCGACCGATGGCGCGCGATGCGCGTGGACCGCTTCACGCCGCACACGCCCACGCACACCCCCTTCGTCCGGCGTGACATCCCGCACGGCGATCCCGTCGCCTTCGTCATGACCGCGCACGACCGTGGGGACGCCGCCGCCGAATGGCAGTGCCGCGGCTCGGCCGTCCTCGCCCTGCCCGCCTCGACCGTCGCCAGGTTCGCCCCCGGTGGATCGACGGTCGAGTACGACACCGAGAACACGTGCCGGCTCACCCTCGGCGCGTGGTCATGGCCGGGGCTGGCGGGGCTGCTCCTCACCTTCGACGCCGACATCACGGACATCGAACCGGCCGAACTCCGGCAGGCCCTGCACTCCCTGCGCGCCCGGATCGGCAGAGGGCTCGAACCCGCCACCCCGCCTCGGCCGGAGCGGTGACGTCGCGGGGCGGGGTACTCGAAACGGGCCGCCCGTGATGCGACAGTTGGACCGCGCGGCATCATCCGTAGGCGACGACAGGGTGGCCATCATGCCTCTTGAGGGCGAGTACGGGCCGAGTCCGGCTCAGTGGATACGCGAACAGGTCGAGCTGTACGAGAGTTCGGACGGCACGCGGGGGACGACGCTCTGGGACACGGGGCTGCCCGTCGTCATCCTCACGACGCGCGGCGCGCGGAGCGGCAAGCTTCGTAAGATCCCGCTGATGCGCGTGGAGCACGAGGGACGGTACGCGGCCGTGGCCTCCAAGGGTGGCTTCCCGCGTCATCCGGACTGGTACTTCAACGTCAGGTCCGACCCGCGCGTGGAACTCCGGGACGGCGCCGTACGCCAGGACATGACGGCCCGTGAGGTCACCGGGGACGAGCGGGCCGAGTGGTGGGAACGCGCGGTCGCCGCGTACCCGGCATACGCGGAGTACCAGGAGAAGACAGACCGGGTGATCCCCGTCTTCGTGCTGGAACCGGGTACCTGACGCCGGGAGGGCGTGTCCCGTTTTCCCAGGTCGGCATGTTCCCTACGTGAGCCGGACACGCGGATTTCACGCGCTCGTGGTCCTGGCCGGGGACCGTTCGACCTATGAGCGCCCTCCTCGCCTCCGCTCTGCTCGCCTCCCTCCTCTCCCCCGCCGGCGCCGCCGCGAACTCTCCCGCCAACGCCGTCACGAGCCCTTCCACGGACGCCGTCACGGGCGCCGCCGGGGAGTGCTCGGGGGTCGCCTCCGACTTCGACGCCGACGGCCGTCCCGACACCGTGGTCGCCGCGCCGTACGCCACGGTCGGCGGGGTTTTCCGCGCCGGTGAGGTGACCGTCAGGTACGGCACCGGCAGGACCGAACGGCTGGCCCAGGGGAGCCGGGGCGCGCCCGGCGCCGCGGAGACCGGTGACTCGTTCGGCTCGGCCGTCGCGGCCGGTGACTTCGACGGGGACGGGTGCGCCGACCTCGCCGTGGGGGCGTCGGAGGAGTTCCTCGACGCCAGGAGGCCGGGGGAGGACGGTGACGGGGTGGTGTACCTGTTCCACGGCTCGCCTCGGGGACTGCGCCCGGGGAAGGCGCTGGACGTCACGGGGTTCGGGCGGCGCGCGACGGGTGACCGGTTCGGCGCCGCGCTCACGGTCGGGCAGTTCGACGGCGACAGGGCCGACGAACTGGTCATCGGGGTTCCCGGACTCGGTGTCGGGGGCGGGATCGGCGTGTACGGCGTCAAGGGGCACCGGCCGTACACGCTCACCAAGGAGACCCCGTGGATCGCCCAGGACGCGTTGAGCACCGACGAGTTCGGGGCGACGGTGGCGGCCGGTGACTTCGACGGCGACGGCCGCGACGAGGTGGCGGTCGGCGCGCCGGGGGACGGCGGGCAGCGTTCGGGGGCCGGTTCGGTGACGATCCTGGACCTGGCCGCGCGGCAGGCGGGGGCCTACACCCAGGAGAGCCCGAACGTGAAGGGCTCGGCGGAGAAGTGGGACCACTTCGGCGCCGCCCTCGCCGTCGGGGACTTCGACGCCGACGGCCGCGACGACCTGGCGATCGGTGTGCCGGGCGAGGATCTCGACGCGAACGTTCGTGCCCTGGACTACGGCGCGGGCGCGGTCCACGTGCTGTACGGCTCACGCCGGGGGCTGAGCGCCCTCGGCAGCGAGATGTGGACCCAGAACACCCGGGGCGTCGTGGGCAGGGCCCGTTACGCCGACCGGTTCGGCACCGCGCTCGCGGCCGGTGACTTCAACGGGGACGGGGACGACGACCTGGCGATCGGCGTTCCCGGCGAGAGCGCGGTCCAGGTCCTGGCGGGGACCCGCTCCGGCGGGCTGACCAGGCACCACAACGTCCTCATCCCGCGTGGACGCGACGGTTTCGGCGCCTCCCTGGCCCCGGTCAGGCGGGCGGACGGCTCCCCCGACGATCTCCTCGTGGGCTCCCCCGACCACGGCACGGTGGTCCTCATCGGCGGCGCCGTGCGCAAGGGCTCGTATCCGGGGCTGTCCGCCCGGCGGCTGCGCCCGCACGGGTCCGGTCCCGCCGGGTCGCTGTACGGCTACGCCCTCCTGCCGTGAGAGCACTCGGGGGCGTGCGTACGATCGAAGGCGAAGCACCCGTTTCCAGTAAGGATGTGTCATGGCTGGTCTGGGAACCGGCGAGATCCTCATCATCGCCCTCGTCCTGGTGGTCCTCTTCGGATCGAGGAAGCTGCCCGACATGGCCAGGTCCGTCGGCCGGTCGCTGCGCGTGTTCAAGGCGGAGACCGCCAAGCCGCACGCGGACGACGAGCCCCGGCCCGTCCCGGCCGCCTCGCTTGAGGAGCAGGCGCGCCTGCTTGAGGAGCAGGCCGCCCGCCTGCGCGCCCAGGCCTCGAAGGCCTAGCATCACAGGACCGTCAGCCCCCGGTCGGTGAGGATGGCCGCAGCCTGCCCCGAGGTGATGACGGCCCCGGCGAGGGAGCGCAGGTCGCGGTCGTCGGGCTGACCGAGGTCGGTTCCCCGCAGGTCGGTCCTGGTGAACGTGGTGTTCACCAGCCGTGCCCTGATGATCCGGCAGTCGGTGAGGACGGCGTCGGTGAAGTCGCAGCCGGACAGGTTGGCCTCGTCGAACCGTACGCCCTCGATCTCCTGCTTCCTGAAGGAGCAGCCGGACACGTCGGCCAAGGTGAGGTTGGAGCGCGAGAGGGTGAACGGGGTCCCCCGGGTCCCGGTGAGGGTCGCGCCGATCATCCGGCAGCCGGTGAAGCTCACGTCGGTCAGCAGGGCGTTGCCGAACCGGGCACTCGACAGGTCGGCGTTGACGAAGACCGCGTCGGTCAGCTCCGCGTTGAGGAACCTGAGGTCGGCCCCTCCCCCGCCGTCGAACCTGGCGCCGTCGAGGTCGGCGCCTCGGAAGTCGGCGCCGTCGAGCGCGCACCGGTCGAACACACACCCCACGAGGACGGCCTCGCTCAGGTCGGCCCGCCGCAGGTCACAGTTGACGAACCTGTACGGCTCGGCCGCCAGCACGTCGGTCAGCGCCATCTCCGAGAGGTCCAGCCCCTCCACGTCCCGCTGGGTCGCGAGCAACTCCGTGACGTCCATGCGTAGACATCCAACCAGAGCCTCGGCCGACCCTTGACGAGATCACCCAAACGAAAAGAGAGCACCGCTCTTGACTTCCACTCCGCAAGGGGGCACGATTGACCCATCGAGAGCGCCGCTCTCAAAAACAACGAGTGCTCACGGAGGAGACATGGAAACCCGGTTCCTGCAGGTCGACGGTGGCCGGATCGCCTACGACGTCGAGGGTGACGGCCCACTGGTGGTCATGATCCCCGGCATGCTCGACAGCCGTGAGTCCTACCGGTTCCTGCGCCCGCTGCTCGTGCGGGCCGGATACCGCGTGGCGACCATGGACATCCGCGGCTGCGGGGAGTCCTCGGCCGAGTGGGATGATTACTCCTACGAGGCCCAGGGCCGCGACATCGCCGCCCTGGTCGGGCACCTGGACGCCGGGCCCGCCGTACTGGTCGGCAACTCCTACTCCGCAGGGTCCATCATGTGCGCCGCCGCCGAGGCCCCCGCCCTGGTCGCCGGGGTGGTGCCGATCGCGAGCTTCGTCCCCAACCTGCCGACGGGGCCGGTCAAGAGGGCGCTGCTGGCGCTGGTCGGCAAGGTCGTCGTGGCCTTCCCCTCGGTCTGGGGCGCCTACCTCAGGTCCGCCTACCCCAGCGCGCCGCCCGCCGACCTCGCCGACTACCGCGCCCGGTCGGTCGCCGCCCTGCGCACCCGCAGGAACGCCACCCGCGCCTACGTCTCCGCGCCCCCGATGAGCGAGGCCTGGCTTGACCGGGTCACCTGCCCGGCGCTGGTCGTCATGGGCACCGCCGACCCCGACTTCACCGACCCCGTGGCCGTCGCCGAACTCCAGGCGGCCAGGATGAACGCCCCGCTGGCACTGGTCGAGGGGGCGGGCCACTATCCGCACGCCGAGTTCCCCGAGGTGCTCGCCGGCTCCCTGCTGCCCTTCCTCGCCCGGGTGCACGCCCGGGTCGCCGTGTGACCCGGGGACGCCGAAACCACGGATACCGGACTGCCGGAATTCCCACGAAGTGCAGTAATAGAATGAAATGACCGAAATCTCGTCCTATTTCTCTCCAGACAGGAACCTTTCCCGCCGTTCACGCGTCTGTTATCGCGGGGAGAGACGATAGGAGACAAATGCCCGAAAAGCCGGGGTTGCTGACACGTGTCATCGCGGGATTCAAGGGTGAGGTGCCCGCGACCACCCTGGAGGCGTTGCAGAAGGCGGGGATAGGCGTCTACCAGGTACTCGACGAGGTCGAGGTCCTGCGCAGGGGCATGGCGGTCGAGGGAGTCGACCCGTGGAGCGCCTCCGAGGCGGTCGCCGCGCAGCAGCTGTACTCGTGGAACGCGTTCGTGCTGCAGACACTCGGCGACAAGATGATCGAGGCGGACTACCGCGCCGACGCCAAGACGGTCGGCTACCTGCCGCAGGTCACCGCCGAGCAGGTGTGGGCCTTCTTCGGCCAGGTCGAGGGATGGCTCTCGCTGGCCCGCCAGGCCGCGGCCAACCCCGGGTTCAAGATCGCCGACCCGCGTGAGCTGCCCGCCGACCTGCCCGGCTGGGTCGAGGTCCAGCCCTGCCCGCGCGCCCACCTGGAGGCGATGATCGCCGCCGCCGCCGCGATCAAGGAGCACGCGGAGCTGGCGCTCGGCCTGCTCGAACAGGCGGGCGTTCCCGAAGAACGGCTCGCCGACCGCGACCGGCTGCGGCAGGTCGCCGCGCGGGCCGCGACCTCCGCGGACTACGCGATCAACATGTACTCCCCCAACGCGGACACGCAGCTGCACGAGCTGATCGAGGAACGGCTGCGCGGCGCCCTGGAGACCTACCACCACCTGGGACAACTGGTGGCGATGCCCACCCTGCTCAGGACGTACGGCCAGAGCGGCACCCCCACGGCCCCGACCGCTCCCGCGCCCCCGCAGCAGCGCAGGAAGCTGCCGCGTCCCGGCCAGCCCGGCTTCGACCCGTGGTGCCTGACCGACCCCAAGACGCTGAACCGGTGGACGAAGGACGCGCGCGCCCGCGAGTCGATCACCGAGCTGTGGCGGCACGACCCCAACCCGGCCCAGACGTTGCGTTTCCAGGAGGACATCAACGACGGGATCGAGCGCGGTGACGTCTCGGTACTGAGCCAGCACTACTACTGCTGTCCGTGGGCGCCGATCTACCGGGCGAACAAGCCGATCCTGGTCGGCGACCGGCGGCTGCAGGCGGGGCAGGAGTTCACCTACGAGGCCTCCGCCGAGGAGATCCTGGAGACCGGGCGGTTCGTCAGGAAGATCATCAATGGTCCGTTCACCACGACGAACCAGGTCGACTACTGCAACCCCGGCGACTTCCACGACGACTGACGGACCTTCGGACCTGCGGGGAAAAGCCGCGTTCGCCTTTCAGAAAAAAAGACTCTTTCCCAAATGCCGTCAGACGGTTAGGTTTCCATTCAGTGTCACGTCGCGATTCTCACCGGTGACACGTCAGGAGATTTCTCCGTAATTCTGAGCAGTGGAGGAGTCCAGATGCGCACAAATCTGCGCAGAAACGCGATCCGGCTCGTCGCCGTGGCTTCGGCTTTCGGCCTGCCTCTCGCATTGGTCCCACCGGCCCAGGCCGATCCCGGGGTGAGCGCCGTACAGAGTCAGCTGGTCAAATCTGTGACGGCGCCCCTGGTCAAGAACCACCTGCGGGCGCTGCAGAACATCGCGAACGCCAACAACGGGACCCGCGCCGCGGGGACGAAGGGGCACGACGCCTCCGCCGAGTACGTCGCGGCGAAGCTGCGCAAGGCCGGTTGGCGTGTCACGCTCCAACCGTTCGAGTTCGGCTACTTCACGGAGAACTCGGCCGCGACACTGGCCCAGATCTCCCCCGATCCCAAGACGTACACCCCGACCGAGCCGGGCAGCTCCACCCTCGGTGACTTCTCGACCATGACCTACTCCGCCTCCGGCGACGTCACCGGGACCGTGCAGGCCGTGGACCTGACGCTGCCGCCGTCCCCGGCCCCCAGTTCGACCTCGGGCTGTGAGGCGTCGGACTTCGCCGGATTCACCAGGGGCAACGTCGCGCTGGTCCAGCGCGGCACCTGCGACTTCGAGGTCAAGGCGCGCAACGCCCTGGCCGCGGGCGCCTCGGCGGTCATCATCTTCAACGAGGGTCAGCCCGGCCGTACCAACACCGTTCTGGGACGGCTCGCCGGCCCCGGTGTGACCATCCCCGTGCTGGGAGCCAGCTTCGCCGTCGGCGAGGACCTGGCCTCCCCCGCCGGCACGGTCGTGCACATCAAGACCGACACCACCAGCGAGAACCGCCTCACCCACAACGTGATCGCCGACTCGCGCTGGGGCGACCCGAACAAGGTCGTCATGATCGGCTCGCACCTCGACTCGGTCGTCGACGGCCCCGGTATCAACGACAACGGCTCGGGCAGCGCGGCCGACCTCACCGTCGCCGAGGCGCTCGGCAGGATCCCCACGACCAACAGGCTCCGCTTCGCCTGGTGGAGCGCGGAGGAGCTCGGCCTGCTCGGCTCCCAGTACTACGTCGACAACCTGCCCGCCGACCAGCGCGCGAAGGTCAAGCTGTACCTCAACTTCGACATGGTCGCCTCCCCCAACTACGCGCTGAAGATCTACGACGGTGACGACTCCGACCAGACGGGCTCGCCCGCCGGTCCCGCCGGTTCCGCCGAGATCGAGAAGCTCTTCGAGAAGTACTTCGACACCCTGCGCCAGCCCCACAACGGCACCGACTTCGACGGCCGCTCCGACTACGGACCGTTCATCGAGGTCGGCATCCCCTCCGGTGGCCTGTTCACCGGCGCCGAGGGCATCAAGACGGCCGAGGAGGCCGCCCTGTTCGGCGGCGTCGCGGGCCAGCCGTACGACGGGTGCTACCACCAGGCCTGTGACACCATCGCCAACATCAGCGACAAGGCCCTCGCGCTGAACACCGGCGCGATCGCCACCGCCGCCGTGGTGTACGGCTTCAGCAGGAACCTGCCCGGCTCCGGGGCTCCGGCCGCGGCCGCCCCCCAGAAGAAGTCCCTGGCCGCCGTGGCCGCCGACGGTCGCGTCAGCGGCTGACGACGGGCACGCCCCCGGCGAGACTCCTGACGGCCCCCGGTCACCCGACCGGGGGCCGTCCCGCGTCACGGCCCGGACCGGCCGCACCCGCTTCGCCGTCTCACTCGACCGAGACGTCCCCCAGGGACTCCAGCAGCACGCGGAGCGTCCCGGCGAGCCGTTCACGATCGTCGAGGTCCAGTGCGGCCAGCAGCCGTGCCTCGTTGGCCACGTGCAGCCCGACCAGTTCCTCGACGATCTCCCATCCCCTGGGCGTGAGCCGTACGGGCACCAGGCGGCGGTCCCTGACGTCCCTGACCCGCTCGACCAGGCCCCTGGCCTCAAGCCTGTCGATCCTGTTGGTGATCGCCCCCGAGGTGACCATCGCCGCCCGCAGCAACGCCACCGCCGTCAACTCGTACGGCGGGCCCGCCCTGCGCAGCGTGGCCAGCACGTCGAACTCCCAGTGCTCAAGCCCGTGTGCGGCGAAGAACTCCTTCAGCTCGCGCTCGAACAGCCGGGAAAGGCGCGAAATCCGGCCGACGATCCCCATCGGCCACACGTCAAGGGTCGGCCGTTCCCGCTCCCACTGGGCCAGCAACGCGTCCACCGCGTCACCCATCGCACCTCCCGGCCAGAGCGCCACGGCCCATGTCTTCCCGTCGGCAAGGGTAGCGGCGACGGGCCGTACCGGTGCGCGCCACCGGATCACATCGTGACAGGTCGTGCCGGAGGGGCCGGGAGGCGGCCTGAGGCTAGAGCTTGAGCAGGCCGAGGTCCACGGTCTCGGCCATCGCCTGGGCGCCCGCGTCGTTGAGGTGCGTGTGGTCGCCGCTGTCGAACTCGGCACGCAGGTGGTCGGGCCGCTCCGGATCCTGCACGGCCGCCGCCACGTCGAACACCCCGTCGAAGACGTCCGTGCCGCGGATCCACTCGTTGACCGTCCGCCGGATCTCCCGCACCTCGGGCGAGTCCAGCCCGGGGTAGGTCGAGTCGGCGAACGGGCCGATGGTCGCCACGAGAATCCGCAGGCCCGCCTCGTGGCTCCTGCGGGCCAGTTCGGTGAACCCGGCGACGAGTTCCCCGGCCGTCACGGGCGGCTGCCCCCACATGCCGGGCAGACCCAGGTCGTTGATGCCGAAGTTGACCAGCACGTGGCTCACACCCGGCACCTGGAGCACGTCGCGCTCGAAGCGGGCCAGGCCGTGCTCGCCGATCCCGTCGGCCAGCAGGCGGTTGCCCGCGATGCCCTGGTTGACCACCCAGCCCCGTTCCAGCCGCCGGTTCAGCAGGTTCGGGGAGCGCCGGTTGGCCCCCGTGGTCGTGCCGACCCCCTCGAACCAGGAGTCACCGAAGGCGACGGCGACCGTGGTGCCCTCGGGGGCGAGCACGTCGACCCCGGTGACGTAGAAACGCGCGCCGACCTCCCGCGCGCCGGGAAGCGTCGTCGCCGAGACGGCGTCGCCCTCGACCACGTAACCGGTCTCGGCGGGCTGGTGGGAGAAGGTGGCCAGGCCCGTCTTCTCGGGGAGGTACAGGCTCAGCACCAGGTCGGTTCCCGCCTCGACCGCCAGCTCGACCGGGTCGCTCACGACCTCGCCGCCCGCCGGGACCGTCGTGCCGTCCCGCCCGTCGAAGCGGAGCCCGGTGTCGGTCTCGGGGTCGATCTCCCCGCCCCGCCCGCCCGCGGGCCGTACGGCGACGCGGGCGGCGGCGACGCTGAGCGGGTCGGTGCCGTACCGGTTGCTGAGCCGTACGCGCAGGGTGGTTCCCCCGCCGTCGAGGTGGAGGATCTGCCGCAGGGTCATGCCCGTGAAGGAGAGCGGCTGGTTGAACGAGAGCTGCGAGGGGTCGATCACCGCGGACCTGAAGGCCGCCACCCATGTCGTGGTCACAGTCGTCCCAACCCATGGTCAAACAGCCATATTCCGTCCAGGAGGGCCGTGTGCCGCCGAGCCCTGGAAAGGCGAATTGATTTCCGTCCGGCATTCGCCCGTCAGGTGAATTCCGACGCCCCCGGATTTACCGGAGACCCGCCCCCGGCGGAGTATTCGAACTGATCTGCGACAAGCCGGAGCCCCGTCCCCGCCGGGGATGGCGGGCGAGATGAACCCTTCCCTACAGGCATGAAATGTTCTCATCCCGCAATCTCCTCTCCGCCCCCTTTGCGTGAAGTCGGCATATGATCGACAGGCTCTATAGCTATATGACTCGATGTCGAGCCAAAGACCGGAGGATCATCCTTGTCGGGAAACTTGGACTGGTCCAGACTCACGCCTGACAGCGCGAAGCCTGTCGACCTGCGCACCAACCAGCCGCACTCCGCCCGGGTCTACGACTACATGCTGGGGGGCAAGGACAACTTCGCGGCCGACCGCAAGGTCGCCGAGGAGGTCATGGCCCTGTCGCCCTACCTGCGGACATCCGTACGGGCGAACCGGAACTTCATGATCCGCGTCGCCCGCCACCTCGCCTCGGACCTGGGCATCACCCAGTTCCTGGACATCGGCACCGGGTTGCCGACCTCGCCGAACCTCCACGAGGTCGTGCAGCAGGTCAACCCCGACGCCCGGATCGTCTACATCGACAACGACCCCATCGTGCTGCAGCACGCCCGCGCCCTGCTCGTCGGCACCCCGACCGGCAGGACCACCTACATCGACGCCGACATCCACGACCCGCAGGGCATCCTCAACGCGGCCGAGACCCAGGACACCCTCGACCTGAGCAAGCCCGTCGCCCTCTGCCTGATCGCCATCCTGCACTTCATCCCCGACGAGAACGAGGCGCACGAGATCGTCAGGCAGCTCATGCGGCCCCTGCCGTCCGGCAGCGCCCTGGCCCTGTCGACCATCGCGATCGACGCCGCCCCCGAGCGCGTCACGTCGGCGGTCAAGGCCTTCAACGACCGCGGCATCGCCTCCAAGACCCGCACCAGGGCCGAGGTCGACCTCTTCTTCGAGGGCCTGGACATCGTGCCCCCCGGCCTCGTCCCCGTGCACCACTGGCACCCCGACGACGAGGCGCGCTCCCTCAGGGACGACGAGGTCTCGATGTACGGCGGCATCGGCGTCAAACGCTGATCCCCGGTCGCCCCGCCCTCCCCGGGTGGGGCGGCCCGTGTCGTGGCATGCTGGCCGGGTGACGCCCGAGGACCTCGCCCACCTGCGCCGGGCCCGTGACCTCATGGACCGTGAGTACGCCCGCCCTCTCGACGTCCCCGCGCTCGCCCGCGCCGCGTTCATGTCGCCCGGCCACTTCTCCCGCAGCTTCAAGGCCGCCTACGGCGAGACGCCGTACAACTACCTCATGACGCGCCGCATCGAGCGGGCCAAGGCGCTGCTGCGCCGGGGCGACCTGTCGGTGACCGAGGTCTGCGTCGAGGTCGGCTGTACCTCCCTCGGCTCGTTCAGCTCGCGCTTCACCGAACTGGTCGGCGAGAGCCCCAGCGCCTACCGGGCACGCGACCACAGCGGGAACGCCGCCATGCCCGGCTGCTACGCCAGGATCATCACCCGGCCGAGCAGAATCCGAGAAGCCCCCGTTGAGGACGCCTGAGTACGGTTTCCCCCATGGCACTCATGCTCTCCCACGTCTTTCTCGAAGTCCGCGACCAGGACGAGGCCCTCGCCTTCTACCGGGACGTTCTCGGCCTGGAGGTCAAGTCCGACGTCGTGATCGAGGGGTACCGCTGGCTCACCCTCACCACCCCCTCCCAGCCCGACGTCGAGATCGTCCTGAACCAGGTCGGCACGGTCTACCCGACCGACCGCGAGCAGCTCGAAGCCCTGCTGGCCAAGGGGGTGCTGAACGGCGTCTTCTTCAAGGCCGACGACGTCGACGCCACCTTCGAGAAGATCCGCGTGTCCGGGGTCGAGGTGCTCCAGGAGCCCATCAACCAGCCGTACGGCGTCCGCGACTGCGCCTTCCGCGACCCCTCCGGCAACATGATCCGTTTCTCCGGACCGCAGCTTCGCCGGTCCTAGGGCCTCCACTCCTGGGCCAGGAGACCGAGCAGCACCTGGTCCAGGAACTCGCCCATCACCCAGGCCGAGGAGCGCGCCACGCCCTCGCGGACGAAGCCGTTGCGCTCGGCCGAGCGCAACATCGCGACGTTGTCCGCCAGCGTCTCGATCTGCAGCCGTTGCAGGCCGCGCACGACGAACCCGTAGTGACACAGCACCGCGACCACGTCGGTGCCGTAACCCCTGCCCCGGGAGGACGGCAGCAGCCCGAGCCCGACGTGCGCGGACCGGTTGTGGGTGTCGATGCCCCACAGCACCGCGGAGCCGGCCAGCGCGCCGCCGTCCAGCTCCACCACGGAGAAATGGACGTTCTGCTGGTTGGTGTCGTCCACCACGAACTGTGAGTCCTTCGAGCCGGGCGTGATCGGCCGCCACGGATGGCCCATGGCCCGCGAGGTGTTGACCACGTCTCCGTGGAGTTCGGCCTCCAGGACCGGAATGTCGTCCTCGTGCCGAGCCCTGAGCCCTACCTTGCTTCCCCTTAGCATGCGAGTTTCCTACCCGACCAGCCCAATATGCGGCAAACCAATAAAAGTGATCGATTTCGGGTGGCCATCCGCAGGGCACTAGGCTGGCCGCATGGCGGAGATCTTCGTCCCGGACGGGTCGTGGACATTCGACGGCGAGACCCTGAGGATCGTCCCGGGTGGCGACAAGAACATCCATGAGCTGCGCAAACTCGTCGGCGAGCTGACCATACCGCTCGCCGCGATCAGCAGCGTCTCCTTCGAGCCCGCACGCAAGGGCGGCAACCTGCAGCTCCGGCTGCGGCCGGGCACCGACCCGCTCACCGACGTCGCCGCCGGACGGCTCACCGACCCCGCCGACCCCTACCGGCTGTCGATCCCCAAGGACCGCACCGGGGCCGCGGGCTACTTCGCCGACGAGGTGCGCGCCTACCTGGAGGTCGGACGGACCCCGGAGGCGCTTCCCGAGGGGTTCCTGCTGCCCGGGCCCGCCGTACCGATCTCCGCGACCGCGGGCGACGGCACGGTGAACTTCGACGGCCACACCGTCTGGCTCGACTGGACCGGCTTCGCCAAGACGGCCAAGCAGTCCGCCGGGTCCCGGATGTTCCCGCTGCGGGAGGTGACCGGCGTCGAATGGGCCCCGCAGTCGGGCATCGGCTACGGACGACTCCGCTTCCACCTCAGCGGCGCCCCCTCGGGGAAGTCCCCGGAGGAGGACCCCAACTGCATCTCGTGGGGGGTGCAGCGCTACGGCGGCTCGACCGTTCTGGTCGCCGCAGCCGTGCTCGCCCGGCTGCCACGCCGTACGGCCGTCGCGCCCACGCCGGCCCTCGACCCGAAGGACGAGCGGGAGAAGCTGGTGCGCCGGGTGGCCGAGCTGGAGAACCACGACGCCATCCTGCGCCGCCTGGGCGAACTCGGCGAACTGCGCCGTTCCGGCGTGCTCACCGAGGACGAGTTCACCTACGCCAAACAGGCCCTGCTGGCCCGCCTCAACGAGGAGTGACCCCTCAGAGCGCTCCGAGGTAGACCCAGGCGCCGCCGTGCCTGACGAACCGGCTGTTCTCCTCCATCTCCCCCGGCACGCCCCGCTCCAGATAGTGGGCGCGGAAGCGCACCGTCCCCTCGGTGTGCACGGCGCTGCCGCCGGTGGTCTCCAGGATCTCCAGGCGCACCCAGCGCGTCCCGCCGCCGAGGTCGAGATGCCCGGGACGGGTGCTCGGGTGCCAGGTGCGCAGCAGGTAACCGGCGTCCCCCACGCTGAAGGCGCTGAACCGGGAGCGCATCAGCGCCTCCGCCGTGCTCGCCGCCGCCTCCCCCCGGTGCAGCGGACCACAGTGGTCGCGGTACGGCACGGCCGCCCCGCAGGGACACGAGGTGGCGGAGGGGCGAAGCTGGGTGCGACGTGACATTCCCTCATTGTGCCTGGCCGATTCCGCGTGTGGTTCAGCGCCGGATCGTCCAGTCCGGCACCCAGGTTCCGGCGGCTTCGTGACCGGCCGCCGTGGCGGCGAGATACGCGCGGAGGGTCGCCAGCGCGGGGTGGGGGTTGTCACGGCGCCACAGGAGCGAGTGCGGGTAGACGGGCGTGGGATCGGTCACCGGGATGCGGCGAAGACCGTGGTCGGCGGGCCAGACGAGGCGGGTCCGCTCGCTCATGAAGGTGGCCAGGGCCGGGGTGTCGGCGACGGTGTCGATGAGCACGTCGGAGCCGAAGTTCGGGCCGGTCGCCTCGATGGTGAGGCCGAACTCGGCGACGAGGTCGTCGTAGTAGGCGCCCCACTCGGTACCGGGGACGATGCCGGGCATCCAGATCCGGTGCCCGACGAGCTGGGCCATGGTCACCGAACGGGCGCCCGCCAGCGCGTGGGCGGGGCCGGTGAGAAGCTGGAGCGGCTCGTCGAGCACCCGGACGGACTCGACGTCCTCGGGAAGGGGTCGGCCGGGCATGGCGACGGCGCGGAAGGACGCGTCGATCACGCCGGACCTGATCGCCGCGACGGCCTGCTCGATGTCGAACAGCATCACCACGTCGAGTTCGATCTCGGGATGAGCCTGGTGGAAGCCGCGCATCAGGCCCGACGTCGCACCCCGTGAGGCGATCACGTCGACGCGCAGCGGACGGCCGCCGGGACGCACGGACGCGACCGCGCGTTCGGCGACCCTGAGCAGCTCCCGCGCGTGGGGCAGGAACGCCTGCCCGTCGATGGTGAGCTCGGCACCACGCGGCGTGCGGGTGAACAGCCGAACGCCGAGGTCTCGCTCCAGCGTGGCGACGCGCTTGGAGACGGCCTGCTGGGTGACCGCGAGCTCTGCCGCGGCCTCCTGGAACTGCCCCGCCTCCGCAGCGGCGACAAAGGTCCGGACGGCTTCTAGATCCATGCCGACACCCTAGTGACACAACCATCGGTTGTGGCCTGATGGCCTTCCGGTTGTTTGATCGCAGGGTGTGACTCTCGCTTTGATACTCCCGATCGCCGAACGGTTGTGTGACGGCGACCATGAGAGACGGGCGGCGGTTCGGATGGCCTTGAGAGACAGACACCGGCTGGGACGGTCGTTCGGGTGGCTCTGGGGGGCGTACGGCACCAGCGCGCTCGGCACCTGGCTCGCCTTCGGCGCGTTCCCGCTGATCGCCGTCCAGGTGTTGCACGCCGGACCCGCCGAGGTCGCGGCGCTGTCCTCCGTGGGGGCGGCGGTCGGCGCGGCCGTGGCGGTGCCGCTCGGCCCGTGGGTCGAGTTCCGCCGCAAACGGCCGGTGCTGATCGGGATGGACCTGGCGCGGTTCGCGGCGCTGCTGACGATCCCCGCCGCGTTCGTGCTCGGCGTGCTCACCTTCGTCCAGCTCCTGCTGGTCTCGGTCGTCGTCGCGGCGGCCGACATCACCTTCCGCGCCGCCTCCGGTGCCTACCTGAAGACGCTGCTGCCCGCCGAGGACCTGCTCGTCGCCAACGCCCGGTTCGAGTCCACGACCTGGACGACCACGATCGTCGGACCCCCGCTCGGCGGTGCCGCGATCGGCCTCCTCGGCCCGGTGGCGACGGTACTGGCCGACGCGATCAGCTACCTCCTCTCAGCCCTGGGCATCCACCTCTCAACCCCGAGCCGTCGCCCGTCCTCCCCGGACAACCGGCTGCCCGCCCCGAGCCGTCTGTCCTTCCTGAGCAGCCGCTCCTCCACCATGGGCCGCCGACGCGACACCCCAGACGACCGCCCCTCCGCTTCGGGTGACCGTACGACGGACGGTCGGGAGCCACGGCCCGGACGTCGGGAGGTCTCACGGGCCGGGGACCTGCTCGACGGCTGGCGGTACATCCTCGCCGACCCGGCGCTGCGGCCGCTGTTCCTCAACACCGCCCTGTTCAACGGCCTGGTGATGGCCGCCGACGCGCTGCTGGCCGTCCTGATGCTCGGCCCGCTCGGGTTCACCCCGTGGCAGTACGGCCTCGCCTTCGCCGTACCCGCGATCGGCGGGCTGGTCGGCTCGCGACTGGCCCGGCCCCTCGTCACCCGGTTCGGGCAGCACCGCGTCCTGGTGGTGGCCGGGACACTACGCGCGTTCTGGCCCATCGGGCTCGTCCTCCTCGGGCCGGGCACCGGAGGACTGCTGCTGGTGATGGGCGTCGAGCTCGGGCTCATCCTCTGCTGCGGGGTCTTCAACCCCGTCTACGCCACCTACCGCCTCGAACGCACCACGAACGACCGGATCACCCGCACGCTGTCCGCCTGGGCGGTGACGACCAAGGCCTCGACGGCGCTCCTGACGGCGATCTGGGGCGTACTCGGCAGCCTGCTCGGCCCGCGCACGGCCATCGGCCTGGCCGGCGCGCTCCTGCTGGTGACCCCCCTGTTCCTCCCCCGTCGCCTCACGACGCCCCGCGCCGAACCGCCCCCGTCGCTCACCGAAAAGCCCACGGAAAAGCCCACGGAAAAGCCCACCGGAACACCTGCCGAGGCGCCCGTCGAAGCACCCACCCGAACGCCGCCCGAAATCACCCGCTGAATCGCCCGTCGAAGCACCCACCGGATCGCCCGCCGGATCGCCCGCCCAGGAGAGAAGATGACCGACACGACCCCGACGCTGGACCCCAGGACCACCGCGCTGCTCGTCATGGACTACCAGCGGGGAATCCTGGACGCGCTCCCCGACCCCCGGTCACTGCTGTCACGGACGGCCGACGCCATCGCCGACATGCGGGCGTACGGCGCCGCCGTCGCCTACGTGCGGGTCGGGTTCACCGAGGCCGACTGGGCGGCGATCCCGCCGACCAACAAACCTTTCTCCTTCCTCGGACGGCAACGCCTCATGCACCACGCGGACGCCGCGACGGACATCCACCCCCGGCTCGCTCCCGAGCCCGGCGACATCGTCGTCCGCAAGACCCGCTTCGGCGCGCTGTCCACGACGGACCTGGACCGGCGGCTGCGGGATCGCGGAGTCACCACCCTGGTCATCGCGGGCGTCACCACCGGCGGCGTCGTGCTGTCCACCGTCACCGACGCCGCCGACCGCGACTACCGGCTCCACGTCCTCTCCGACTGCGTCGCCGACCCGGACCCACAGGTTCACCGGGCCCTGATGACCGGTGTCTTCCCGAGGGTGGCCCACATCATCGACACCGCGGAACTCCGCTCACTCCTGCACACGAAGTGACCGTCCCCTTCCCGGAAAGCCTTTCCCCAGGACCCTCTTCCCCGAGGCGTCCCTGCCCGGACGGAGGGCCAGGGTGGCGGCCACGCAGGCGACCGGGAAGGCGGGCAGGACGTAGCGGTTGTCGAAGTCGAGCGCCGCGACCGGCGCCACCAGCAGGAACAGCGCCACCACCCACGGCAGCAGGGCCGTACGGCGCCGCCGCAGCATCCCGAGCCCGCCCAGCAGCAGAACCGCCCCCAGCAACGGACCGTGCAGGAAGGACGGATAGGAGTAGGCCGCCAGCAACCCCGCGTACGGCTCGACGGAGGACAGCCCCCGGATGCCCGGGTCGTACTCCTGGCGAACCTTGTCGATCAGCGGGAAGTCGGGCAGTGGCCAGCTTCCCTGAGGGAAGGAGAGGGCCGAACCGACCCGCTTGGGATGGGCGACCGGAGCCCAGGCGAAGGCGAGCGAGGTGTCCGCGGCGACGTCGCGGAGATAGTCGAACGGCTGGGCGGCGATGGCGCGCAACGCGAACGACCGCGCCAGGTCGTTGTGGGAGAACCGGTCCCCGGGCAGCCGGTTGAGGGAGGCGTCCGCCGCCCAGACGTACTCGGAGGCCGCGTCGACGACCGTGCCGTTCGGGCACAGCACGGCCTCCCGCGCCGGAGGCCTGATGACCGAACAGTCGGCGAAGGTCATGGTGCGCGCCCACAACGCCACCCCGTCCGAACCGCTGAGCGCGAACCTGCCGTGGTTGGCGGCGTACCAGCCCGCGTAGGCCGTCAGCGGCACGACCCCGGCCAGCGCCAGCGCCACCACGGGACGCCATCCCGCCCGCCGTACGAGAAGGTGGAGCAACAGCAGGCCGAGCAACGGCACCGCGACGGTCCTGGTCAGCCCGGCGAACGCCGTCAACAGGCCCACGCAGGCGGCCGCCGGGACCGTCGGCACCCGCCGCCACAGCAGAACCGTGAGCGCGGCCACCACCAGGAAGATCAACTGGGTGTCGGAGAGGACGGCGTGCTCAAGCCGTAGGAACCCGGGGTCGAACAGGACCGGCAGCGTGGCCAGGGTCGCCCCCCAGCCGGGCAGCGATCGGCGCCGCAGCGTCGCGTAGACCATCAGCGCGATGCCCAGCCCCATGACGTGCTGGACGCCCGCGATCACCACCACGCTGTGGAAGGGCCGCAGCAGCCACAGCAGGAAGGGGTACCCGGCCGGATGGAACTGCGCGGACGGCCTCATGTGCATGGCCGTGTCGAGATAGGTGAACGAGTCGTACCAGTAGAGCTGGGCGGGCCGGTAGCCGAGCATGACCAGCCCTCGTAGCGCCCCCGCGCCCACGAGGACCAGCACGAACAGCCGGTGCCGCCGCAACGCCGGGCCGTACGGCCCGCCCGGGAGCCGGATGCGTCGGCGCCGGAGCGGCCCGGACGGTGGTTCCGGCGTGGCGGGCGGGCTGTGTCCGTGTTCTCTCCGCCGCTTGACCCGTGGAGCGTCCACCGGCGTGTCCAGTTGAACTGGCGAATCTGGTGATTCGGCATCTGAAGGTGGGGAATATCCGGACTGGAACTCCGGGGGTGCGGACCGTGGGTTCGGCATCGATCGCTCTCCTGTTCCCGCGCGGGACGGCTTCCGCGTCGGTGGTGGAGTAGACCCGGTGATCGATAACCTGAACGTCACCAAATTTGGTTATGGCGGCGTTATGCGTGTTCCGGGATGCTGTCCGGGCGCGCGTTCCGTACCCGCCGGGGGATTCGACCGGACGAGGTGCGCGTTCCCGCGAACCTCACGGAGCATGTGTTCCGTGCGCGCCGGGGATTCAGGGGAGGATCGTTGCGCGTTCTGATCGCCGAGGACGAGCGCATGCTCGCGGACTCGATCGCCGAGGGCCTGCGCGCGGAGGCACTGGCCGTCGACATCGCCTACGACGGCGAATCCGCCCTCGAACGGCTCGGCGTCCACGACTACGACGTGCTGATCCTGGACCGCGACCTGCCCGGAGTGCACGGCGACGACGTCTGCAGGACCGTGGTCGACTCGGGTGCCCTGGTCAGGATCCTGATGCTGACCGCGGCGGCCGACGTCCGCTCCCGGGTGGCCGGGCTCTCCCTCGGCGCCGACGACTACCTGCCCAAGCCGTTCGCCTTCGAGGAACTGCTCGCCCGGGTGCACGCCCTCGGCCGCCGCGCCAGGCCCGCCGACCCGCCGATGCTCGAACGCGCCGGCGTACGGCTCGACCGCGCCCACCGGCAGGTCTACCGCGAGGGCCGTTACGTGCCGCTGGCCCGCAAGGAGTTCGGTGTGCTCGCCGAACTGCTGCGGGCCGACGGGGCGGTCGTCTCGTCCGAGGACCTGCTGGAGAAGGTGTGGGACGAGCACATCGACCCCTTCACCAACACCGTGCGGACCACGATGATGAAGCTGCGCCGCAAACTCGGCGACCCACCCGTCATCGAGACCGTCCCCGGCGTCGGGTACCGCGTCCCATGAAGCCGACCGCCAGAATGCGGCTCGCGGTGGCCTGCGGCGCGGTGTTCCTCGTCATCGGCACCCTGCTGCTCACCGGGGTCTACCTCCTGGTGCGCAACAGCCTGGAACCCCGTGACGGCCTGGGCAAACCCAAGTACATCACGATGGCCGAGGGGCCCTACGACGCGAACAACCGCGAGTACCAGGTGGCCGTCAGACGGACCGAACAGGTCCGGCGTATCTACCAGCGCGACACGCTGAGCACCCTCCTCACCGTGGGAGGCGCCGGACTCGTCGTCTCCAGCGCGATAGCCGTCTGGTACGGCTGGTGGGTGGGCGGCTGGGCGCTGCGCCCGGTCCAGCAGGTGACCGAGACCGCCAGACGGGTCGCCCAGAGCCACAACCTGACCGAACGCATCGCCTACACCGGGCCACGCGACGAGGTCGCCGAACTGGCCGACGTCTTCGACACCATGCTCACCCGTCTCGCCCGCGCCTTCGACGGCCAGCGCCGCTTCGTCGCCAACGCCTCACACGAACTGCGCACCCCGCTGACCATCAACAGGACACTGGTCGACGTGGCCGTCAGACGCCCCGACGCGACCGACGACCTCAAACGACTCGGTGAGTCCCTGCTGCTGGTCAACACCCGACACGAACGGCTGATCGACGGCCTCCTCGCCCTCGCCGAGGGTGAGCAGTCCGTACTCGACCGGCGTCCCTTCGACCTGTCGGACGTGGTCGAGCACGTCCTCGACCAGGCGGGAGCCGAGGCGGGGGAACGCTCGGTGACCGTGCACCGGCTGCTGGACTCCGTGCCGACCGCGGGAGACCCGGTGCTGCTGGAACGGCTCGTGCAGAACCTTGTCGAGAACGCCATCCGGCACAACCACGAGGGCGGCGAGGTGTGGGTGACCACCCGCCAGCGTCAGGACGTGGCCGAACTGGTCGTGGCGAACACGGGCCTGCCGGTCCCGCCGTACGAGATCGAGACGATCTTCGAGCCCTTCCGCAGGCTGCACGGTGACCGGCTACGCTCCGAACGCGGCAGCGGCCTCGGCCTGTCCATCGTCCGCGCCATAGCCGACGCCCACGACGGCACCGTGACCGCCCGCCCCAGAGAGGAAGGCGGCCTGACCATAACCACCGAACTCCCCAGCCCGACATGACACCTCACCACCGGCGCCGGGCTCTGGGCCCCATCCCTGCGCGGGGAGCACACGTCCACCTCCTGCTCGCAGGCAGAAAGCCGGGGACCATCCCCGCGTGCGCGGGGAGCACGTGCGGCCTTCACCGGCAGGCTTGTAGACGTCGGGACCATCCCCGCGTGCGCGGGGAGCACCCTCGGTGACCTGGGGGTTCATGGCGGTGTGGGGCGGATTTTTATTACTTTCGTTGAGTCGGACATTTCAGGCATCCCCAGACCCTGATCGACAACCACCGTCACCGTCCATAGCGACGACGTTTGGAGGCCTTGCTCCAGCCTTTGGGAGCCTCCGTGGTGGCCGAGGTGATCGCGGGTCGTTCCTTGGGGCGGCGGATCAGGACGAGTCCCTCGTGGTCAATCGGGTGCCACTTGTGGTCGTACGTCGCGAAGGCGAAGCCCTGCTCGTTGTCGGTGGTGTGGGCCAGGATCGCGCGGCCGGTGTCCACGTACTGCGCCACCTCGGCCCACAGCGCCTCCCGAATCCTGGTCGAGGGTCTCCCGATGAAGACGCCCGGGGAGATCTCCATCAGCCAGCGGGTCAGGAATCCCCGAAGGCCGGCGGGACAACGGGTGAGCACGATGACGGTCACCAGGGCACTCCGTCATCGCGGTTGTAACCTGCCTCCACCTCGACCCCGTCGTCACTCTGGAGCATCACCTGGTCCATGTCGTCCTCGACGGGGACCTCCTGCGCCTCGCCCAGCAGTACGAGGTGTTTGATGTCGTTCACGCAGCGCCGCAGCAGGCCGAGTCTGTTGACCTCGTCCCGGATCGCCCGCCGGGTACGGGGGCCGATGTCCTCCTCGCTCTCGGCCACCACATCGAACGCGACGGGAATGGCGATCTCCGTCTTGTAGAGGTCGGCGATGTCCAGCACGAACGCCAACTCGTGCCCCGAATGGACGAAGCCGAGCCCCGGGGCACAGCCGAGGGCGGAGACGGCGGTCTGGGCGATGCCGTACATGCACTGGGCGGCGGCGGTGACGGCGCGGTTGATGGGGTCACCGGAGTCGAAGTCCCCGGGGACGTAGACCCGGCCGTTCCAGGCGACCCCGGTCCGGCCGGACTCCCTGCGGTAACAGTCCTTGACCCTGCGTCCTTCCCTGCCGAGGAGCTCCTGCCGGGTGAGACCGGCCGGGTCCTCCTTCGGGAAGCGCATGCGGTACATCTCGCGGGCGACGTCGAGTCGAGTACGGCGGTTGGCCCACCTGGCCGCCTGCGCCTCGACCAGGTTGGAGGAGCGGTTCAGCGATCGGCCGCCCGCGTAGAAGCGCACTCCCTGCTCCCCGACCCACGCGACACCCGCGCCGCTGTCGCCCAGCACGCTCATCGCCTGGTGCGTGACGCGTACCCCGGGGCCGAGCAGGAGCGTCCCGATCGTCGCGGACGGAATGTGGGTGACACCCTCGGCGTCCTCTGCGGTGAGGGCGTTGTCCTCACGGTGCAGGACGCATCGCTCAAGGTAGACGAACGACAGCCGGTCGCCCATCCGGGTGAGTTCACGCGGCGAGGAGGCGCCGCGTCTGCCGACCGTGGTCACGTCACACCACCGCCAGCGTCATCAGGCCGCAGCCGTACGCCTTGGCCCGGCCGAGGCCGTGGGTCAGGGTACGGCGGAGCGCGTCCGGGTCGGTCACCTCAAGGCGCCCGTCGAACGTGACGGCGGTCAGCGTCACCGGTTTCCGCTGCCCGGTCTTGGTGAAGGAGAGCTGTCGCTGTTCGTGGACGACCAGTTCGTACCGGTCGCCCTTCGGCGTCAGCGCGTACTGTTCGTCCTCCGGCAGGAGACGCCGTTCCTGCGGCGTCTCGATCACTCTGAACCCCGCCTTCTCCTGGTGGGTCAGCAGCCAGCCCGACTGGTGACGCCGTCCGACGTGCGCGGTGACCTTGGTCGGTTCCTCCGGGGTGCGGCGGATGCTGTGGACGGGGTTGGCGGTGAGCCGGAAGGCCCACCGGTCTCCCTTGGCGAGCCGGGCCAGGAAGGACTCGTAGTCACGGGTGTCCCACCGGCCTGTCTGGGGCCAGCCCGCCTGCTCGACCAGATGGGTGAGATCGGGTTCGCCGGGACTGGCGATGTAGAGGAAGGTCTCGGCCGCCCCGCCGCGATCGAGTCGCCACAGCACCCTCGGGCCTTCGCCGACCTGTGGAACCTCCGCGAAGGAGGACATCACCGCGGCGTGCAGCCGTTGCGGCGACGCCAGCAGTTTGCGGGCACCGATCCTGGCGGTGTTGAGACGGAACCTGGTCAGATACATCAGACGCTCTCCAGCGCGGACATCGGATCGTGGCCGGGCCGCACGACGGCGCCGGGCACCTGCATCCGCACCGGTGGCAGGTGCCGGACGCCGCGCAGGGCGTATCGGCGGTGCAGTGGGTCGAAGCTGAGCGGCTGGTCACGCAGGGTGTCCTCCCCCGGCCCCTCGACGAGGATCTCCAGGTTGACGGTGTCGCGCTGCCGCCGTTGGTACCACCGCGCGGCCCGCCACTCCTCCGCCCGTAGCGCCTCCTCCAAGGTGAGGTCGTGACGAACCCCCAGCTCCACCGGCCGGGACGGCGGGCAGGAGCGGCGACCGAGATAGAGCGGGAAGACCGGTTCCCGCAACGCCCGGTACAGCCCCTCTACCGTCTCCTCCTCCCCCTCGACTCCGGCGACGAAGACCGCGTCGGACAGGTAGAACCGCTCGGAGACCGGCATGGCCTCGCCGCCCGCGAAGTGGTGCGCGGTGTGGAAGTCACGCAGGAGCGTGCCACGCTGGTCAATCCGCACCCCGAAGCGCAACGCGGCCAGGTCGTCGATGTCGTCGGTCCGCAGCCGCCCCTCCGCCGCCGCGAGCAGTCCGATGACGCCGCTCTTGGTCGGAGCCGCCTCGGTCGTACGGCGCGCGAAGCGCGAGGACGCTCCCCATGACTGCAGAGGACCGGCCAGCTGCATCAACAGGACGCTCATGCCCCGCCCTGTCGCCGGACGACCTCGGCGCCGACCGCCTTCACCAGTTCGTCGAGGGACACCTCCGTGGCGAGGCCGGACAGCGCCTCGGTGCTGCTCCCAATCCGCAGCAACCACGCGGGGTCACCGCCTGCGACGCCGTACGCCTTCTCGACCTCAGGGACGTAGGAGGCCAGCGCCCGTGCCGCGTGCCGGACATATCCACCGGTCTCCGGTTCCGTACGGCACGGCTCCTCGAAGGCCCCGGCGAAGCTGACCGGCCTGGTGGAACGGACCTTGACCAGCACCGCGTCCGGCAGCGTGTGGTTGGCGAAGGTGTTGATCTTCCCGGTGGGCATCGAGGTCAGGAAGCACCGGGTGAACGCCTCGACGGCCCGCCGTACGGGCTCGGTGGTCTGCTCGTCCTCCCGCAGGCCCTCCCCGAGGTTGCGGCGCAGCAGGTCGACGTCCACGGCGGCGTAGCGGTAGAGGGTGGCGGAGTTGAACTCCACGGTGCCGATCATGCCCGCGCCCGCGTCGTCGTCCTCCCGCTCCTTGTAGTCGTCGACCGCCGTGTAGTAGTCGGACTCGTTGTCCGCCCGGTGCACGCTGATGGCGTGCGCGACCTGCGCCGCCGCATCGACGTTGATCTCGGCGCCGTCGGCGACCATGCGGCCGAACAGCGCGATGTCCACCGAGTGCCTGCCGCCCGCGAGCTGCCTGGCCAGCTCCTTGGTGGTCTTGTCCTTGAAGTAGTCCTTGCCCGCCCCGTGTCCCTTGGCCGCGATCTCGGCCAGTCCGTCGAGCTGGTGGGCACTGAGGAACAGCAGGTACTTCGCCTCGGGCGCGACTGCGGCCTCCTGCCCCTCCTTGGCCTTGCGCTTGGGGGCCTCGACCTTGCTGCCGGTGGCGAGCTGGACCGTCTGCGCGGCCAGGTTCCACGCCTCCGCCTCCGCGATCGTCCCGTCGATCCGCCCGATTCGTACGGCCAGCAGCTCGGCGATCCTGCGGGTACGGACTCCCAGCTCGGAGGGGTCGAGCAGGTTGTGGAACTCCTGCCGGGTCGCGCGCTTCCACGCCTGGCTGGAGACCCGGGCACGGCGCACCCCGCCGTAGACGGCGGTCTTGGGGGTTCCGGTGTCGTCGCGGTTCAGACAGCTCGGCGGAACGGTCTGCAGCACGTGGAAGTCGAGGATGGTGCGGGTCATCGGGGGTCCTTGTCGGTGGAACCGGCGTCGCCGGAGTCGGTGGAACGGTATGCGTGGAAGCTGCGCCCCCACCTGGCACGGACCTGACGCATCCCCTCCGGGGTCTGGGCCAGGTAGAGCTGCTCGGCCAGCAGGGCGTAGTCGAGCGGGATCGACTCCCTGCGCAGCAGCGAGACGATCTGGCGTAGCCGCTCGGCCAGCGCCGCGCGGGTCTCGGCGGCTCCGACACGCTTGAAGTGCTTCAGGACCGGCTCGTCGAGGTCACCGGGCGGCATCAACCGCCGTACGGCGGCGCCCAGCTCGGTCCCGCGCCGGTGCATGCCCTCCGTCGAACGTGATTGTTGGTGCAACGCGTAGAGGGTGACGGCCAGGAAGAGCGCGGCCTCCGCCCTGATCTCCTCGGTCTCGGAGAGCCCTCCCTCGTCGTAGAGTCCTTCGGCACCGGTCAGTCCGACCAGGTCGTGCGCCTCTTCGGGGAGTTTGCCCGCGCCACCTCTGAGCTGGGCCAGAGCCGCGACGGCCCAGTTCTCGTCGTTGAGGTAGCCCCGCTGCAGGGCGCCGACACGCGCACCGACGGCCTCACTTACCCGTTTCGCCACGGGCTGCCGGATGGTTGGGGTGGTCATGCTCATGCCTCCGTATCCGGCGACTTGCCGCCATCCGGGGAATCGCCGGTTTCGTCGTCTGGGGAACCACCGGCCGGACGGCCCGTGCCGGGCAACGCCTTGCGCAGCCGGGCGCGGAACACCAGGTCGGCCCGTGAGGTGTTCAACCAGACCTGCTTGCCGTTCCACGTCTCGACGCGCCCCTGCCAGGCGTCCTCCCCCGCCTGTTTGACCAGGTCCTCACCCAGGCTCCTGACGCACCGGTGCGCCTCGTCCTGCCAGGCCGCGCGGGGATCCGCGGGAGTGTCCTCGGAGCCGAGCGTGGCGAGCCAGTCGCGGAACACCCCGTCGAGGGTGGCGAACCCGAGGCTCCTGGCCGCGGCCTTGGGAGCCTCCATGTCAGCACCGGCCGCCCTGGCGAGGTCGGCGGCCAGGTCGCCCAACAGGGTCACGGCCCTCTCCGCGTCGGCCACCGCGTCGATCGCCGTCTGACCGAGCCGCCGGTCGTCCTGTCTCAGCAGGACGAGCCGCATCTCCACGGCGTCGTCCACGATCTCGTCGATGACGGACTGCTGCGTGCCGTACACCACGCCGAACAGCCGGGCGCGGATCAGCAGGTCGGCGGGCAGGTCGCCCTCGACGGTGAGGCGGGCGACCCAGTCGAGGACGCGCGGCCGGACGATGGCCGCCGCCTCGCCCCGCGGCTCGCCTCCCTCGGCCCGACCGGCGATCAGTGCCCCGAGCCCTCGCCACGCGCTGCGGCTGGGGTCGTGCTCGCGCGGGAGATACACCTGAGCCAGGCCCAGCTTCTTCTCCTGCGCCGGGCTGCGCCGCCAGCCCGTCATCGGCTCACGGGTGTGTTTGTTGTGCGGGGTGAGCGGATCTCCATAGGTCAGGACGACGCCGTGCACACCGTCGGCGTCGAAGGCGAGCCTGACCCGCCTGGACTGCCAGGTGTACAGGTCACGCGGCCCGTTGGGGCGGGTGCTCAGCTCAACGGGTTTGAGCTGGCCCGGCTTCGACGGACCACGCCGCCAGGCGGGCAGGTCGTCATGGGCGTCGATCCGCAGACCGGGGGTGTCGAAGGCGACCAGGTTGAGCAGCAGCGTCTCGGCGAGGCTGTCCTCCTCGGCCAAGACACCGCCGAGGGTGCCCGCCCAGGCGACCCCCTGGGGGTAGGTCTTGCCGCCCTTGACCCGGTCGTCGCCCTTGACGCCGGTCTTGATGCCGGAGGTGTCGAAGGCGTGAGCGTGCACCAGCCATCGGGCGGCCTCGGCGAAGCTGAGCCGATCGACGCCCCTGGCCCGCATGGTGAAGAAGGGCCTGCCGTTGGGAACGTCGGCGACCAACCGGTCCAGCGCGCTGACCTCCCCTGACACGGCGCTCAGCCCAGCCGTCTGGAAGAACGGCCGCTCCGGGTGGAGAAGGTCGAACCTGTCGCGGTGCTCGTCCAGATATCCCGTGATCCGATCGACGGGCAGGCCGTTGTCCCACAGCTCCTGCCAGTCCTCGATCTCCTTCGGCCCGTCGATCGCGTCGTGCAGGATCGCCAGCAACAGCCGCAGCAGCGCGAACTCCTGCGTCGGCACGTCTCCCACGATCCGCTGCAGGTCGGCGGCCTGGGCGAAGATGTCCCCCAGGGAAAGCTCGTCCGCGCTGCCGTCGCGGCGCCGTACGGGCAACCACCGCTCACGGGTCAGGTCGAAGGACAGGTCACTCGGCACGGGTCACCTTCAGGCCGTCGTCGGGGGTGTAGTGCAGGTCGTAGCCGGCCAGCCGGGCCCGGCTCTCCTCGTCGAGCACGAGCAGCAGCTCCCCGGCCAGCCAGGGGCTCTCCTTCGACTGCCAGGCCGGGAGGTAACCGGCCTCAAGCTCCTCGATCGCCTGGTCGATCACCCCGGGATACGAGAAGTGATGCGGCAGCCGCAGGCCGCACGAGGCAACGACGCGGGCGAGGCTCGGCTCGGGCGCCGTGTCCACCGGGAGTTCGAGCCCTCCCTGGTCCTTGTCCAGCCACGGCAGCGTGACCAGGGAGCCGTCCGCCTGGCGCTGGACCACCAGCACCTCCACGGAGTCGCGGCCGTCCCTGACCTGCGCCCGGCCCCTGGGGCTGTCGTCCGCGTCGCCGACTCCCGCCTCGATCCAGCCGAGCAGCGACCGCCCCGCCCTGGCCACCGCCGCGAGCTGGAAGCCCTGCGCCTTGTCGTGCTGTTTGCCCCGGTGCAGATCATGCTCCTCGCGGGCACGGGCCAGGGCCTCCTGCCAGCCGTCCGGGCCGACCTGCTCCGGCCCGTAGGCCCGCTGTACGAGCGGACTGATGTCCTGCGGCAGCCGTACGGCGTGGCCCGTCGGGGCCGTCCCGGTGAGGTACGGCTCAAGCACGGCGGCCGACCGCAGCAGCGCGTACGACCCGTAGACGGCTCGGGAGCCCTTCACCGGATCGATCGGCGTCGCCGTCCAGTCGGCACCGGCCACCAGGCAGCGGGCCGTACGCAACAGCTCGGGACGGTCGTCACGCACATGCCGGTGCAGGCGGCCCATACGCTGCAACAGCAGATCTATCGGGCACAGGTCGGACACCAGCAGGTCGAAGTCGATGTCGAGGGACTGCTCGGCGACCTGACTGGCGACCACGATGTGTGGGCTGCCGACGGGCCTGCGGCCCTCGCTCCGTTCAGGAGGACCGAAGCGGTCCAGCAGGCCGGCGTCCTTGGCGGCACGGTCCAGGTCGACGAACCGGGCGTGCGCCACGGTGACGTTCTCCGCGCCGAACTCCTCCCGCAGGCAGGCGGCCGTCTCCAGCACCCGGTCAACGGTGTTGCGCACCACCAGCGCGCAGCCGCCCTCGGCCAGCTCCTTCGCGAGCCGCTCACGCAGTTCGTCGAGATCGTCGTCCAGCCGTTCGAGCAGCACCTCGGTCTCCCGGCCCGACGCCGCGACGGGCTCGCACGCGGGCTCACCTCCCGGCTGGACCGTCGTCAGCAGCGGGTAGCCCTCCGCGACCTCCAGCTTCGCGAAGCTCTCGCTGCCCTTCGCCGCCCCGGCATACGCCTCGGCCAGCTCACGCCGCCGCGCGGCCGGGAGCGTCGCCGACAGCACGACGACCGGCACCCGGTAGGTGCCCAGCCACGTCAGCACTCGGTCGAGGTAGGAGTTCATGTAGGCGTCGTACGCGTGGGCCTCGTCGATCACCACGACCTTGCCCGCCAGGGCCAGGTGACGCAGCGCGAGGTGACGGCTCTTCAACCCCATGAAGAGCAGCTGGTCGATCGTCCCGGTGACGAACGACGCGAGCATCCCCTTCTTGGCGCCCCGCAGCCACCGGTGCGCGACCAGAACTGTGGAACGTTCCCCACGCCGCTGCTCGCCGTCCTGATCGATCGCACGCATCCCGCGCCTACCGGCCCGCATCAGGTCGGCGTAGTCCTCGTTCAGCGCCGCCTTGGAGTGCGCCAGCAGCACCGAACGCCGCTCGCCGGGAAGCCTGCGCAGCCACTTCAACAGTCGGGGGAACATGGCGCTGCCCGTCGCCATGGTCGGCAGCGCGACGAAGCAGCCACCCGCGCCCGACCTGGCCGCGAAGATCTCGGCGACCGCCAGCGCGGCCTCGGTCTTCCCCTCTCCCATCGGGGCCTCGATCACCATCAGACCGGGCACGTCCATCTCCCGGGCGAGCCGTACGGCCTGCTCCTGAACAGGGCGAATCTTCGCCCCGGCGGGGAACTCGAACCGGGAGGCGAAAAGATCGGCCGCCTCCCCCACGGGCTCCGTCGCCCGCCACGGAGCGGGGAGATCCAGCCCACGCCACGCCGCCCTGACCCGCTCCTCGTCGCTCTGGTTGGCCGCATCGGGGAAGTAGGGGAACAGGTCGGAGTTACTGGCGATCCAGTCGGCCACGATGACCAGCCCGGTCAGCAGCACCTGCGCGGGCTGCGTGAGTTTGACCTCCCGCCACGCCGTGAGCCGGTCCTCGACCTCACACACCCGCGCACACCGGTCGAGGATCTCCCATTGCACGTCCTGCCACCGCTCCGCGCAGCTCGGGGTACGCAACAGCTCGGGACGATCGTTCAGGTTCTTGACGTCCAAGCTGGTGGGCGGGACGCCGTGGTGCCCACCCGCGACGATCCCGAACGGCAGGGTCGTCGTCTTCGCCCAGCCGTACCGCTCGATCAGCCACTCCTGGAGCAGCACCAGCCCGGCCAGGCCGTGCGGAGCGAGACGACGGTCGGTCAGCCGCTCACGCACGGGCATCTCCAGCCCGGCCTCGCGCATCTTGTCGCCCAGCGACTCGACCTGGCAGGCGAAGGCCGGGGTGGCCTTGCCGATGTCATGGGTGGTGGCCATCCAGACCGCCAGCCTGTGCGCGTCGGCCTCCCCCTCGGGAAGCGCCTCGGCGATCAGTCTGCGGACCTGCATGGGAAGCCAGTGATCCCACAACAACCCGGCGACCGCACCGCTGTCCGCCATGTGCCGCCACAACGGAAGCCACCCGTTGGCATCGTGATCATGCTTGGCCCACACCTTACGGCCGGCCTCAGAAAGCCCCTGAGCGAAGGGGTTGTTCGACCTTGTGTTCGACACGGGAGTTAATTAAGCACACACCCGCCGAACGTGTCTCGAAAATTTCGAATTTCCCCTGCCCCTGATATTCAGGGAGGAAAGATCACCCTATTGAGCATGAATTCCTTCCATTTGCGTCCTATATATCCCACTAAAGGACTTCACCCTAGAAAATCCCCGCGTGCGCGGGGAGCACTCGGATCGTCCTCCCCATACACCGTAGGACTCGGGACCATCCCCGCGTGCGCGGGGAGCACGCAGCGGGACGGCGTTCTGCCGGTAACCCGGGGGGACCATCCCCGCGTGCGCGGGGAGCACGGCGGTCGCCCGGGTGCGGATCAAACGCATGGGGGACCATCCCCGCGTGCGCGGGGAGCACTCCGGCCGGTCATGCGGGCACTCCGGCGTCCTGGGACCATCCCCGCGTGCACGGGGAGCACCCTGTCCACTCCAGCGAGCTGGACACGCAGGTGGGACCATCCCCGCGTGCGCGGGGAGCACCCTTGAATTCAACCGACATTCGCCGGATGGTGGGGACCATCCCCGCGTGCGCGGGGAGCACCCGATGACGTGGCAGGAGATCAAGAGCAGTTCGGGACCATCCCCGCGTGCGCGGGGAGCACTCGTTCATCAGCGGGTTCAACTTCGAGCTGCCGGGACCATCCCCGCGTGCGCGGGGAGCACGACGGCGAGACCTTCCGGCAGAACCTCACGACCGGACCATCCCCGCGTGCGCGGGGAGCACCCTCGCTGACCTGCGGGTTTACCAGCGCAGAGAGCCGAAATTCATCACTTCCATCGACTTGGACATACCGGACACACCATCAAGTTCACCGAGACAACGCCAACCACAGGCTAACGTGCGACACAACA
>NZ_JBEYAB010000024.1:0-101409 GCF_040631445.1 Streptosporangium sp. NPDC020072
TGGTGCGTTCGTGGCCTGGCTTGCCCGAGACGGGAAAGCGCCCTCCACGATTGGGCGGCGAGTCGCTGGCGTTACCGTCACCCTGCGGGAGCGCGGGGTGGAGGTGCCGAAGCTGGTGACGAAGAAAACCACGGAGCTGCTGAACGCCTACCAGCGGGAGTTGGACGAGGCGGGGGAGCAGCGTGGCCGGGGGGAGGCGCCGCTGGTGAGCAAGCGGGAGTTGCGGCGGCTTTCGGAGGCGTGCCCGGACACGCTGGCCGGCCTGCGGGATCGGGCGGCGCTCCTGGTGGGGTTCGGGATCGCGGCGCGCAGCGCTGAGATGGCGGGGCTGCTGGCGCGGGACATCACCGAGCACGAGGAAGGGCTGACGGTACACGTTCGGTACGGCAAGACCGGGGCTCGGAAGGTGGCGATCAGTCGGGGTTCCCATCCGCTCACCGACGCGGTGACGCACTGGCAGATATGGCAGGAGACAGCCCGGTTGGTTCCGGGCGGTCCGGCGTTTCTGCAGATCGGCCGGTATGACAACCCGCGCGGGAAGATGTCGGCGCAGGCGTTCAACTTCATGCTCAGCCGGGCGTGTGAGCGTGCGGGGGTGAGCCCGAAGACCTGGCATGGGCTGCGGTCCGGGCTCGCGACGGAGGCCCGCGCTGAGGGGCATGGTCTAGAGGTGATCGCCGCGCAGGGCGGTTGGAAGTTTAACTCCCGGGTGCTGGCCAATTACCTGCGGAACACGGACCAGTGGCGGAAGAACGCGACGAAAGGGGTCATGTAGACGGGTAGACCACTGGGTAGGTGTGGGGCGGGTCCGGCAGGTGACTGCTGGGGCCGCCCTGTTTTCGGTCCGTGGGTGAATGAGGTTTCCATATGGAAAGTTTTTCACCGGTCGAGGACGTGCATGTCGCGGCGGGCACGATGGGGCTGGTCGTGGACCCGCTGGGCGTAGTCGACGGCCTCGATCAGGACCCGGTCGACGGACCGGCGGGCGGCTCGGTCGATCGCCATGCGGGCGAGCACGCCGTTGGTGGGCCGGTACGGGCGGACCGGCACCCTGCGTCTGGCCAGCTCCTCCAGGACGAAGATTCGCCGTTCTTGTGCCTGGTTTCGGTTGGGGAAGGTCGTGCGGGCCTGCTCGTTGAGCTGCTGGTGGACCTGCAGGACCGCCTGGTAGGAGGTGGACAGGAGTGCGAGGCAGCGGTCGGCCGTGTCCGCGGTGAGGTAGAAGCTCACCGGGTTGAGGATCGGGGCGTGCGGGCCGAGGTTGCCTTGGCCGGCGAGTTTCTGCGCGGTGATGGCGCGGTCGACGTAGCGGGCGATGTCCAGGCCGCTGGGCGGGTGGCGGATGAGGGCCTCGGTGAGGGCGGCTATGGCGTCGGAGCAGGAGGCCGGGGGGCGGTTGTCGATGCCGAGAAAGCGCAGGCTGGGCGGCTTTCTTGGTGTGCCGGGCAGGGGGCGGTCGTCCAGGAGGCGGGAGCGCCAGCGGGTGAGGGTGGCGGCTTGGCTCTTGGTGAGGCGGCCGGTTGAGAAGTGCATGGGCGGGCGGTCGCTAGAGCTTTCCATATGGAAAGTTCATCAGGCGGGGCGAGAGGCCGCAAGTGAACGGGGGAAAGTGAATGGAGTTGCGGGCCTTTGTAACCGTGCGTACTGTCGTCGCCAGATTGGGTCATTTGCGCTCTGGGGGGAGAGCGTACGTGGCCCTTTCTGTTGTGGGGCTGGCTGCGGTGTTGGGGCTCTCGGGGTCCGTGCTTAGGTGTTGAGGGCCAGTGGCGGGTGGGGCGGCAATCACCCGCGCCGAACGATCTCCATGTGGGCGTTTTTCACCTATTGGTCGGGCTTATTCGTTTCCGGGCGACGCCCCACAATCGTCGCTGCGGCCCGATCTCGACCTTCCGCATATCTACCCGACCCCCCTAAAAGATCTTGTCTCAAATTCAAGATCACGACTGTTCCTCGGTAAACACCCAGCTCAAACCGCCCTCCGGAGACCCCATGCCGCTACACCTGGCCGACCGCATCTGGGGGCCACCCCAGATGAGCCGCGACCACCACGACGGTCCCACCTACGGCTGGATCCACCTTCGGGACGGTCTCTGCCAGGTACAGCTCACCCTCTACAGGGTCACCACCACCCGGCCCCGCTCCCGCCGTACCCGCATCTCCTGGGAAGTCGACTGGGAGACAGACCTCGACAACCCGACCTTCGCCCCCATCCCCGGTGACGCGCTGCCCGTGACCGAGGACGCTGTCCGCAACGGCACCTGGGACCTGCTGGCGTGTGTCCTGCTGCGCCACGAGCTCTACCTCAACCCCGAGCGCTACGGCCTCTCGGCGGCGACATGAAGACCGTGATCTGCGCCTATGACCTTCGCGAGGCCAGGGAGGTTCGCTACGAAGCAGGCCTTCAGCCGCACGAGGCCGTCTTCGTCTGCAGCACGCGCGACCTGCGTGGCCTGGGAGAGTTCAAAGTGATCACCACCCCTCGCTTCTACCAGCGCAGGGACGCCCGCGAAATCAACGAGATGATCGCCTTCATCCTGGCGTCTCACGCCCAGCAGCCGAAGGGGTGAAGGATGCCTCCCCATGACCCGGCCGCCCTGCTGACCGTGTACGTCTCGATCGGCAACTCCGACGACAAGCTCACCCAGCGCGAGTGGGCGCGCTTCGTGCAGGACACCGGCTACGCCGTCCACCGCCAGGCCCGCGAGGTCCACGGAGTGTGGCTGTCGCCCCCGGACTGGGAGTACCAGAACGCCTGCTTCTGCCTGGAGATCCCCCGGGATGAGGTGCGGTTCCTGAAGGCGGAGCTGGCCGGGCTGTGCGAGACCTACCGGCAAGACAGCATCGCGTGGGCCGAAGCACCGGCCACCGAGTTCATCCATGCGGGTCAGGCCCCATGATTCTGCGCGTACTCGCCGCCCTGGGATACCTGGCCACCATCGTCGCCGCGAACTGGGCGACCAGCCGCTACGGCATGATCGGAGTCGGCTTCGGGCTCACCGCCACCGCAGGGACGTTCGCGGCTGGTGGCGCTCTGCTCCTGCGCGACGTCGTGCAGGACGCCTTCGGCCGCGCCGCGGTCCTGGCCGTCGTCCTGGCCGGAGCCCTGCTGTCGTATCTGCTGGCCACGCCCGTCCTGGCGCTTGCCTCCGGTGCGGCGTTTCTGCTGTCGGAGACCGCCGACATGGTGGTGTACACCCCGCTGCGTGAACGTGGATTCGTCCGCGCGGTGCTGGCCTCCAACCTGGTTGGCGCGGTCGCCGACACGGTCGTCTTCCTGGCCTTGGCGGGGTTTCCGATCTGGGCCGCGCTGCCCGGCCAGCTTGTCGGCAAGGCCTGGATGACGCTCGTTCCGCTCGCCGTCATGCTGCTGGTGCGGGGGTGGCGGTGTGCTCTACCTCGTCAACCCCTGCAGCGCGGCGGTACGGGAGGCGATGCGGGCCGGGCTGCTCGGGCTGATCGACTCCCCCGCCCAGAGCATCCCCGTCCCGGGAGTGACCTGGGCCGCTGACAACGGCTGTTTCGGCAAGGGATACCCCGGCGACGACGCCTATCTGCGGTGGCTCACCGGCCGCTCCGAGCACACCGTCCGGTGCCTGTTCGCCACGGCGCCTGATGTGGTCGGCGACGCCGAGGCGACTCTCACCCGGTCAGCGCCGGTCCTTCCCCTGATCCGCGCGGCCGGATATCCGGCCGCGCTGGTCGGGCAGGACGGGCTGGAAAACCTCGAGGTCCCCTGGGGGACCTTCGACGCGCTGTTCCTGGGCGGCACCACCGGCTGGAAGCTTGGGTCCGGCGCTCGCGAGCTTGCAGCCGAGGCCGTACGGCGTGGCCTGCATGTCCACATGGGGCGCGTCAACTCGGGGCGGCGGCTGCGGTACGCCGCTGCGATCGGCTGCGCCTCGGCGGACGGGACGTTCCTGACGTACGGGCCCGACAAGAACCTGCCGAGGGTGATGCGCTGGCTCGACGCGCTCAACGGCAACCCGCCGCCCCCCTTCGTCGGGTAAGTGTCAACGCTTACGCAGGCGTTGTGACTCCTCGGCGTCGCACAGGTACCTGACCATGTGGGCGGCCCGCCTCGTCCGTTCGAGCTGTTCGGGCGACATCGTCTTCAGCCGCTCGTTCAGCTTCTCCTCCTGGCCGTTGTAGGCCCACCCCATCGCGCCCTGCGCGGCCCCCACCTCTGTCGCGTACCCGAAGGCTTCCGCGAGCTGGGCGAACGCGCTGTGCAGGGCTTCCTGCAGGGTCTTCGGCTGCTGCTCAGTCATTCGCCCATTCTGCCCCTCACCGGAGGTGACCCGTTGGCCCGTAAGCAGGCGCCCCAGGTGGTGCTGCAGTCCTATGCGTCGATTCCGATCGACCTGCTGGAGCCGCACCCGGACAACCCGCACAAGGGCGACACGGACGTGATCGCCGAGAGCATCGACGTCAACGGCTTCTACGGGGCGGTGATCGCCCAGGCCTCGACGAAGCGCATCATCGCGGGCCACCACCGGGTGCTCGCGGCCAGGAAGCAGGGCCTGAAGGAAGTCCCCGTCCTGCTGCTGGACGTCGACGACACCCAGGCCAAGCGCATCATGCTCGCCGACAACCGCACCGCCGAGTACGGCGGCTACGACGACACGGCGCTCGCCGCGGTGCTGTCGAGCCTGCCGGACATCGCGGGCACCGGTTGGACGCCGGACGACTTCAGCGACCTGGACGCGGCGCTGGCCATCGACACGACGATGCTGGAGCAGCCGCTCGCGCCGCCTCGGCCGCGCGAAGTCGAACCGACTTCGGCCGCGGCGCCGGCGGCCGCGGACCCCGGGGCGGACTTCCACGACGTCGGCGGCGACGACGTCGAGGACGACGCTTACGACGATCTCGACGGCGGCGACGGCGAGGGTGAGCCGGTCGAGCGGGCCTGGGGCGTCCTGGTGACCTGCGACAGCGCCGAGGAGCGCGACCGCCTGGCCGACCGGCTGACCGGTGAGGGGTGGCGGGTCCGTGCCGTGGGATGAGCCGCTGCTGGAGGTCGTCGCGTACGGCACCCCGGCCCCGCAGGGGTCCAAACGGCACGTCGGCAAGGGCCGGATGGTCGAGTCGAGCAAGAAGGTCGGCCCGTGGCGGGAGACGGTCAAGTACGCCGCCCTGGAGGTGCTGCCCGAGGGGTGGGTGCCGCTGGATCAGCCGGTGGCCGTGCAGATGGTCTTCACGCTGGCCCGCCCGATCTCGGCGCCGCGGCGCCGGGTCTACCCCGATCGGACGCCGGACCTGAGCAAGCTCGTGCGCTCCACCGAGGACGCGCTGACCGACGCCGGGGTGTGGGTCGACGACGCCCGCGCCGTGGAGTTCCTCGTCCGCAAGCTCTACACCGGCTCGCCGCACCCGGACGTGCAGCGGACGGCGGGCGTGGTGGTCCGCATCTGGAGCCTGGGGGGTGATGTGCGGTGACGGTGGGGATCGCCCGGCAGATCGAGATCGCGCAGCGCCGCAACAAGGCCGTGCAGATGCGGCTGGCGGGCATGTCGTACCCGGCGATCACCGAGGCGCTGGGCTACAAGTCCTCAGGCGCGGCCTCCAAGGACGTCACGCGGGCGCTGCGGGCGGCGTCCAAGGCGATGCAGGAGAACAGCGAGGAGCTGCTGCAGATCGAGATCGACCGGCTGGACCGGTTGATGGCGGGCTTGTGGACCAAGGCGATCGGCGGCGACACCAAGGCCGTCGAGACGATCGAAAAGATCATCTATCGGCGTTGCCAGCTGCTGGGCCTGGACCTGATCAACCGTAACGGCGTCTCGGACGGCGACGTCGTCTCCCTGCTGGGCACGCTGTTCGCGCAGATCCAGTCCCGTCACCAGCCGACGCTCGACAGCGAGGTCGTCTACGAACTGGACGCCGCCGAGGACCTCGAACCGGCCACCGAGGTCGACGAGGCGGAGGAGGGCGAGTGACGGCACCGGTCCCGTACTGGAGCCGCGACGGCCTGGCGCTCTACCTCGGGGACTGCCGCGAGATCCTCCCGGCACTCGGTGTGCAGGCCGATCTGGTGCTCACCGATCCGCCCTACGCCGACACCGATCTGGCGTGGGATGTGTGGCCGAAGGGGTGGGTCGCCGCCGCGGCGAGCGTGTCCTCGAGCATGTGGTGCTTCGGGTCGATGCGGATGTTCCTGCGGTTCGGCGCCGAGTTCGAGGCCTCGGGGTGGAAGTTCTCCCAAGACCTGATCTGGGAGAAGAACACCGGCACCAACCCCATGGTCGACCGGTTCCGCCGCATCCACGAGCATGCCCTGCACTTCTACCGGGGAAGGTGGGACGCGATCCGGCACGCCACCCCGCGCATCCGTCACCCGGGAGCCCGCATCGGTGTGATGTCCCGGCAGCGTCAGGGCCGCGCCGGGCATCTGGGCCACTACGGGCCCAGCATCTACGTCGACGACGGCACCCGCCTGCACAACTCGGTGATCCACCACCCGAACATGCTCGGCAAGGGCATCCACACAACCCAGAAGCCCGCCAAGGTGCTGCAGCCGCTGCTGATGTACGGCTGCCCGCGCGGCGGCCTGGTCGTGGATCCGTTCGCCGGGTCGGCGTCCACGCTGTGGACCGCGATGCAACTCGGTCGCCGCGCGATCGGCATCGAGGGCAGCGAGGAGATCCTGCAGCGCGCCGTGGACACGCTCGAGAGCCGCCCATGGTGACGGGGCCGCGGATCGGGTCGCTGTTCTCCGGGGTCGGAGGCCTGGACCTGGCGGTCGAGGCCGTCTTCGGCGGCCGGGTCATCTGGCAGTGCGAGCACGACGCGGACGCCGCCCGGGTACTGGAGCGGCGCTTTCCCGGCGTGCCGAACCTCGGTGACATCACCGCTGTCGACTGGGCCGCCGTACCGGCCGTGGACATCCTCGCCGGGGGCTTCCCCTGCACCGACACCAGCCAAGCAGGCAGAAAGGCGGGGATCGACGGTGCGCGCAGCGGGCTCTGGACGTTCATGGCCGAAGCCGTTCGCGTGCTTCGACCCGGCCTCGTCGTCGTGGAGAACGTCTCCGGACTCCGCCACCGGGGCCTCGACCGAGTTCTCGGAGACCTGGCCGAAGCACGGTTTGATGCGTCGTGGGCGAGCGTACGAGCTGCCGACGTCGGGGCGCCGCACCGGCGCGAGCGCGTCTTCATCCTGGCGTGGCCTACCGACGCCGAGGGCGTCGGACGGCACGAAGGGCAGCCCGAACCAGCACGGCAGCCGGGGGGACCTGATGCTGCCCTCGGCGGTGGTGCGGTTGCTGGCGACGCCGACGTCGAATCTGGGGACACGGGGCGGCTCGCAACCGCCGGCCAAGCGCCGAGCCGGAGGGCATTCGGTTTCCCTCGCTGACCAGGTCGAACATCAGAGCTTTGCTGCCGACGCCCACGGCCCGCAACTGCGGGGGGCCAAGCGTAGGCAGCAGGGGCGGCGGCCTGGACCTGCAGACGGTGGTCATGCTTCTGGCCGGGTGGAATGGGGTGAGTACGAGCCCGCGATCCGGCTCTGGGAGTCGGTGAACGGGCCCGCCCCGCACCCGGTGGAGCAGAGCGCCAGGAACAGGTGGCGGCTGGCTCCGGCGTTCGTGGAGTGGATGCAGGGCCTGACGCCGGGCTGGGTCACCGACCTGGGATTCTCCCGGCGGGCGGCGTTTCGGATGCTGGGCAACACGGTGGTGCCGCAGCAGGCGATCGAGGCGTTGCAGGTGCTGGCCGTGCGCCGCTACGGGAGTAGGGCCCGGTGACGGCGGCGACGTCGGAGGGGCGCAAGCCCACCCGGGTCGTGTCGCTGTCGCTCGCGCAGGAGCGATCCATCGCGGAATCAACGGCACGCATCAACCTGTGGTCCGGGTCGGTGCGGTCCGGTAAAACAATCGCGTCGCTTCTGCGGTGGCTGATGTATGTGGCGCGTGCCCCGAGAGGTGGGTCGCTGGTCATTGTCGGGAAAACAGCCGACACGATTTACCGGAACGTTTTCGAACCGCTCATGGACTCCAGCCTCACGGGGCCGGTGGCGAGAAAGATTTTCCATACCCGAGGCGCCCCGACAGCGAATATCCTCGGCCGCCGCATCGAGATTGTCTCAGCGGCCGACGTACGCTCCGAGTCCCGGCTGCGCGGTATGACGTGTGCCGGGGCGTACGTTGACGAGGCGTCGCTGATCCCGGAGGGGTTCTGGGACCAGCTGCTCGCCCGGTTGAGCGTGCCGGGCGCGCAACTGTTCAGCACAACCAACCCCGACGCCCCGAATCACTGGCTCCGGAAGCGCTTCATTCTGCGCCAGCACGAACTGAACATGAAGTATTTCCATTTCACGCTGGACGACAACCCGGCCCTGGATCCGGTGTACGTCGCCAACTTGAAAACGGAGTACACCGGCCTGTGGTATCGCCGCTTCATTCTCGGGGAGTGGTGCATGGCCGAGGGTGCGATTTACGACATGTGGGATCCGGACCGCATGATTATCGACGAGCTTCCGCACATCGAGAAATGGATCGGCGTGGGGGTCGACTACGGCACCGTCAACCCGCTGTCGGCGATCCTGGCCGGGGTGTCGGTGCCGGACCGGGCCGGGCAGCGCCGCCTGATCCTGACGTCGGAGTGGCGGTGGGACTCCAAGGCCGAACGCCGGCAGCTGACCGACGCCGAGTACTCCCAGCGCATCCAGGACTGGCTGGATGACATTCCGGACCCGCATGGGCCCGGCACGCAAGGCGTCCGGCCGGACTGGATCATCGTGGACCCGTCCGCCGCGAGCTTCGTGGCGCAGCTGCACCGCGACGGGATGGTGCCGACCCTCGGCGACAACGCCGTCCTGGACGGCATCCGCTGCGTGTCCAACCTGATCGCGGCCGACCAGCTGCGGGTGCACCGCTCGTGCGCCGGATGGCTCGGCGAGGTCGGCAGCTACTCCTGGGACGACCGGCGCGCGGAGAAGGGCGAGGACGCCCCGATCAAGCTCGACGACCACTCCCTGGACGCCAGCCGCTACATCCTCTACACCACCCAGGCGGTGTGGCAGCAGCTGCTGGAGCCCGTCCCGGTGTGACCTGACCCCACCCCGCCCCCTTGAGGGGCTGCGGGGTGGTTCGGCTCCGCGCGTTCGTCCCCGTCCGCGCGTCGAGCCTCGGTGGTCCTGGCCTGCCTCGTTGAGGGGCGGTGGCAGGCCGGGACCGCCCACCTGTCTGCGACTTCGCCCGAGGAGGGGTGCATGGCCGAATTCCAGTTCAACGTCGCGAAGGGGCGTTGCGCCGAGCTGTACAACCGCGTCAAGACCGGCGACCCGTCCACGGCCGCGCTGCTGGTGGTCGCCCTGGCCGCCACGGGCCTTGAAAGCGACGCCGTGCTGAAGGACTACGACACCCTGGCCCTGGTGCTGGCAGGCGCCACGGACGAGGTCACCAACACCGGTTACGCCAGGAAGGTGCTGGTCGCCGCGGATCTGGCGCCGCTGACGCCGGACGACGTCAACGACCGCGTGGACCTGGACATCCCCGACCAGACCTGGAACAACGTGCAGGCGGGCAGCGCCTGGGCGAAGGTCCTGATCTGCTACCGGCCGGCGACGGCGTCCCCGGACTCGGCGATCATCCCGATGACCTGCCACGACTTCACGATCACGCCGGACGGCAGCAACGTGATCCTGCAGATCGACCCGGCCGGGTTCTTCCGGGCGGCCTGATGGCGATCTACCGGGTGTACCTGGCGCCGGAGGGGGCGCAGCCCAGATCCACCGCGTTCCCGGCGTTCGTGAAGGCCAACGGGTCGGCGTTCGCGGTCAGCGGCCTGGCCTTCGACGCTGCGACCGCTGAGCGCACCGTGTGGAAGCTGGAGCCGTTCAACTACTCCAGCGGCGACCTGAGCGTTGACGTGGTCTGGTACGCCGACACCGCCACGTCGGGGGCGGTGCGGTGGGAGGTGTTCCTGGCGGCGATCACGCCGGGCGTCGACACCGACAGCGTCGAGACCAAGGCCATGAGCACGGGCGTGACCGCGGTCGCCTCGCATCTGGGCGGTACTGGAAAGCGGCTGCACAAGACGACGGTGACGTTGCCCCCGGCGCTGCTGGACAGCATGGCGGCCGGTGATGAGGTGTGGCTGCGGCTGGGGCGTGATGCCGCCGACTCCACCGACACCATGACCGGAGATGTGGTCGTGACCAGCGTCCGCCTGACCTACACCGGAACATAGGAGGGGTCGGGTGGCGGTCAGGTTTTCCGCGACAGGGCAAAGCTATTCGCGGACGCTGGGCGTGGCCCTGTCGGCGTTCACCGTGGCCTGCTGGGTCAAACTCGTCGCCAATCGCTCCGCGTACACCACCCTGTGGTCGCTCGACAACGGCACAGGTGATTTCTTTCTCCTGCAGACCAGCATGGCGGGCACGGACATGGCGGCCTGGGACGACGCGGGCCTGGCGCAGATCGTCCGCACCATGACGGTCGGCACCTGGTACTACATCGCGATCTCGGTCAACGCCGCAGACGGGGTAACCGTCAGCCGGGCCGCTGGGGACAACGCCTTCGACGTCGGCGGCTGGAGCGGCCAGTCCTCGGCCGTCGCCGACGCCATCCTCCGCATCGGTGACAGCCCTTACAGCGAAGAGTGGATGAACGGGACGATCGCGGCGGTCAAGTTCTGGAACGCCGCGCTGTCGCAGGCCGAACTGGAAGCCGAGTACGGACAGTACATGCCGGTCAGGACCACCAACCTGCAGGCGTGGTACCCGTTCCTGCGTCCCGAGACGGTCGACTACGCCGGGCGCGGCGCGGCGCTGGTGGGAGGATCGGGCGCCGCCCGGGAGGACGGGCCGCCGATCGTCTGGAACACCCCACCTGCGGTGTGGGCGCGTGCGGAGTCCACGCTGCGGGCGGTCGGGGAGAGCGGCACGGTTCTGCCTGTCAGCGCCGCCAAGGGGGGCACGGCCGGGCTGGTCACCGAGACCAGCGTGCTGGCCACCCCAGCCCGCAGCAAGAGGGCCGGGGTCGCGCAGAGCCTGGAGAGCGCCGTGGTGCTGCCCGCGCGGCCGTCCAAGGCCGGAGCGCTGGCGGCGGCGGCCGAGGCGGGGACAGCGACAGCGGTGACCCCCGCCAAGGGGCGTCGGGCGAACCAGGCCGTGGAACTCGGCACCGTCAGCCCGGTCGGCTCCGAGCAGGTCCTGCGGCAGGTCGTCGAGACGGCACTCGCGCGCCCGGCGGGGAGGGGCAAGTCCCGTACGGCGTCTCCGTCCTTCGAGGCCGGTACGGCACGGGCCGTCACCTCCGGGCGGGGCCGGATGCCGCAGCAGATCACCGAGCACGGCACCGCCGTCCCGGTGCACCGGGCCGGGCAGAAGATGATCGGCGTGGTCGTCGAGACCGGCAGCGCGCAACCGGTACGGCCCCAGCCTCCCCTCGTCGGCCTGCTGGGGCAGGTCGTCGAGGCGGGCACGGTAGGGCGGCTGCTGCGCCGTACGCCGCCGCTGCGGGCCGGAGCGCCGTACGTCGCCTGGCGCGCGGCCACACCCCACACCGGGCCACCGCTTTCCGGACGACTTCTGTAGGGGGTGCGGTGGAGCCGATCTCGTCGCTGAGCCGCCCCTACCTGTACATCCCCGTGGAGAACGCCTCCGGCGCCGAAACGGTGGAGATCGCCTTCACCACGCCGGGCGCCGAGCCGCTCGAGGCCGACTGGCACCCCGCCGAGTGGGCTTCTGTCAGCCGCCGCGGCGCGGAGGCGCGCATCCTCATCGGCCCCGGCGGGGCGGTCACCTTGGCAGGCGGCACCTACATGGCGTGGGTGCGGGTGACGAACGCCGTCGAGCAGCCCGTCCTGCCCTCCGGGCTCGTCCCGATCATTTAGGAGATCTCATGCCTGAGCGCCCGAGCGTGGGCAGTTTCGTTCACTATGTCAGCCGCGGAAGCGCGGACGGCATCTACCCCGCGGTGTGCCGTACGGCGGTCATCACCGAGGTCGACCCTGACGACGACGCCCGGGTCGGGGTGTGCGTGTTCAACCCCACGGGGCTGTACTTCCACCCCCTTGACCTCGGCGGGTGCGCGCAGGCCGAGGAAGGGCACCACGGCGGCACCTGGCACTGGCCGGAGCGCGTGTGACCGTCCAGGAAGCTCTCGGCAACGCCGAGCGGCTACTGCGTAACGCCGAACTCGAGTCCGACCTGATGCGTATGCAGCGCATGGAGTCCCTGGCCGACTCCTGGATCAGCATCGCCGCCCTGCTGAACGGGTGCGAAAGGGGGTGATGCCGCGATGGCTCTGCCTGACCGTGATCAGGAGTGGCCGCCGCCGTGGACGCGTTCGTCCGCTCGCCTGTATCTGCAGCACGGCGCCTGGTACTCCGGCGACCCTGATCGGCTGAGCAAGGCCTACGGCGCCGACGTGGTGCCCGGCATGGGGCTGGACCTCAAGGGGTGGGATCGGCCGCTGGCGGGCTCGGGCGGCTGGCTGGGCCGCATCTCCCGCTTCTTCTGGGGCTCCCCCACGCCGGCCGGGCAGTCCCGAAGTACGAAGCTTCATGTCCCGGTCGCCGGAGACATCGCCGCGACCTCGGCCGACCTGCTGTTCAGTGAGCCGCCGACGCTGCGGGTGCGGGGAAAGAAGGCCCAGACCCGGTTGGAGAAGATCCTGGCCGATGGCGGGGTGTACGCGATCCTGCTGGAGGCCGGAGAGCTCGCCGCGGCCTACGGCGGCGTGTACGTCCGGGTCGGGTGGGACACGACCATGGCGGACTACCCCGTGGTGGACGTCATCCCGCCGGACGCCGCGGTGCCGGAGTTCGTCTCCGGCCGCCTGTGGGCGGTGACGTTCTGGCGGGTCCTCGCCGAGGACAACAAGCAGGTGCTGCGGCACCTGGAGCGGCACGAACGCGGCCGGGTCCTGCACGGCCTGTACCTGGGTGACGAGCGGCGCTTGGGCATTCAGGTGCCGCTGACCGAGCACCCGGAGACCGCGCACTTCGCCGAGCTCGTCGACGCCGACGGCGGTTTCGACTCCGGATACCAGGGGCTGCTGGTCAACTACGTGCCGAACATGCGGCCCCACAGGAAGCTGCGCGGCACCCAGCTCGGCCGCTCGGACTACGACGGCGTCGAGGGACTCATGGACTCCCTTGATGAGACCTACACCTCCTGGATGAGGGACCTGCGGCTCGGCAAGGGCCGCGTGATCGTCCCCGACGTCTTCCTGGCCAACACCGGGCGCGGCCGAGGTTCCATGTGGGATCCGGACCGGGAGATTTACTCGGGGCTGGGGATGCTGCCGCCGCCTGGCGGGTCCAACGCCAGCATGCTGACGATCAGCCAGTTCGCGATCCGCGTCGAGGAGCATCAGCAGACGGCGCGCTCCCTGACCGGGCAAATCCTGCGCGGCGCCGGGTACTCGGTGCAGACGTTCGGGGAGGCCTCCGACGACCAGGCGGCCACCGCGACGGAGATTCACTCCCGGGAGCGGCGCAGCTTCACCACGAGGGCCAGGAAGATCGGGTACTGGAACCCGGTGTTGGCGTGGCTGTCGGATGTGCTGCTGACCATCGATCACGCGATCTACGGCACCAAGGTTGCCGGGGAACGCGCTCAGATCGAATGGCCGGACGGGGTGACGCCGGACCCGGAGATGCTCGCCCGCACCGTGAACCTGCTCAAGCAGGCCGAGGCCGCCTCCATCGAGGTGCGGGTGCGGATGGTGCACCCCGAATGGGACGACGACCAGGTCGAGGCCGAGGTGACCAAGATCCGGCAGGAGACCCAGCAGGAGCTACCCGACGTCGACTCCTACGACGAGGCGTATGTCCCGAACGCGCAAGACCTGTAGGGTAAGTGTCAACACTTACCCCTGGTTGAAGGGGGTGCTGTGGCTCCCTCTCGTGCGGCGAAGGTCGACCTGGACGACGCCCAGCACGCGCTGCAGGTCGCGCGCACCGTCTCGGGGATCTACCTGGACGCCGAGGACGCCCTGTTCCAGAGCCTCGCCGATCATCTGTGGAGGTCGGCGCGGGCCGCGGCCAAGGCCCCTTCCCGCAAGGCGAAGCTGGAGGACCTCCAGGGCCGGGCGGCGCGTCATGTGTCGGCGCGCAGACGGCGGGAGGTTCTGTCCGAGCTGCGTCCCCTGGCCGCCGATGGCCCGGATGAGCGGATGGTGCGCGAGTACCTCGAACGCCGCTCGGGTGAGGTCAAGGCGCTACGGCTGGAGGCCAAGAGCATCGTCGCCCGCCTGGAACGGCGCGTGTTCCCGGTGGTCGGCGGAGGCATCACCGCGGCGTGGCGGCGCGGGGTGCAAAGCGCGATCGACGACCTGAAGGACATCGGCGGCAAGCAGGGCGTCGCGGCCGGGCAGGGCGTGGTGGAGATGGCCCGCCAGATGGTCAAGAACCTGCGCAAGCGGCACATCTCGGCGTTGCGCACGATCGACGACGTGTACCAGGAGGTCAACCGCAACGTCATCGGGCGGGTCCTGGCCGGGGCCGAGACGGTCGAGGCGGCGGTGGAGCGGGAGCTGAAGGAGTACGCCCGCCGGGGGGTGCTGACCTTCGTCGACCGGGCCGGGAAGGTCTGGGACATGCCGACGTACGCCGAGATGGCGGTGCGGACCTCGGCGATCCGTGCGGCCACGGACGGGCACACCGCCACCTTGCGCGAGGCCGGGCACCGGTTCGTCATCGTGTCCATCGACGCCTACACCTGCGAGCGGTGCGCGCCGTTCGAGGGGGAGGTCCTCGCGATCGACGACGGCCCGACCGGTGAGCTCGAGGTCGAGCACTTCCTGACCGGCGAGCCGATGACGATCCACGTGCGGGCCACGGTGGAGTTCGCCCGCCGCGTCGGGTTCCAGCACCCCAACTGTGGCCACACGCTGGGCCTGTACACCCCGGGCGTCACCACCCGGCCGCAGCGTCCGGTTTCGGCGGCGACCTACGACGACGCCCAGCGGCAGCGCAGCCTCGAAAACCGGCTGCGCACCGCGAAACGGCAGGCGGCGCTGGCGCGCACCCCGGCCGGGCAGAAGCAGGCCCGCCAGCGCGTGCGGGAACTCGGTGAGGAACTGGACGCGCTGGCCGAGGACAAGGGACTGCGGCGGCGCCGGGACCGCGAGCGCGTCAAGGGCCTGGACAAGGCCGACGTCGAGGCGGCCCGGCAGTCACGGATCACGGTGAGCCGGGCCCGCCGGTCGGTCGCCGAGGCCTCCACGCGTGCCAAGGCCAGGCGGCAGGCGGCCGAACGGTCCCGCAGGCCTCCGGCGTCGTCGGGGTCGCGCCCCATGACGGGCGCTCCGCAGACGCCCGCACCCGGCGGCCCTGGGGAGGGCGGCGGGGCGGCGGGGCCGGGGTCGGGCGAGCCGCCGGAGGACGGCGGTAGCGCTAATTTCCGTACCGATCTTCCTCGAGGGCCTGACGGGGGCCACGACAGCGAAGGCGCCCGGGTGCCGCCCGGCGAGGAGGGTTCTGCGCCGGAGCCGGTGCTGTGGACACGAGACCTGCACGACCCGGCCGATCGGCCGCAGCCGTTCACGACGGCCGAGGTGGACGCCCGCACGCTGGTGCCCGAGGCGGACGGGTCGCTGGTCGTGGTCGTGGCCGGAGAGGTCGTCGGCCGGGTCCGGCAAAGCGCCGCCCAGCCGGGCCGGTGGCTGGGCCAGCACGTCGACCGCACCCAGACCGGCCGCCGCATGAGCGTCTCCCGGGAGGAGGCGGTCGAGCAGCTGCTCGACCAGGTCGACGCCCGCTGGCGCAGAGCGCACCCGGGCGCCGCCGTGGCCGACGACGGTATCCGCGACGAGCAGGCCAGACGGCAGGCGGAGAACGCCCGCCTGGAACGGCTGAACCAGGCCCAGCGCAGGGCCGGTGCCGCCGCTGACGCCGCCGCCGGGCAGGTCGAGGACGCCCAGCAGGCGCTGGAGCTGGCGCAGTCGCTGAACCTGCCGGACAAGGCCACTGACGCCCAGCGGCGCCTGGCGCGTGCGCAGGCCGTCGCCGGGCGCGCCAGGAGTACCTACGAGGAGGCCAACGAGGCCTTCAGGGCACACCGCGACGCCGTGCACGCCCGCCGCTCCGGCGGGAACGCGACGCCTCGGCCGGGCCCTTCCGGGCAGCAGGCCGCTCAGGACCAGGTACGGGAGCGCTTCGCCGAGCGGCGCGCGGCCGAGGAGGCGCGGCTGCAGGAGGCGCACGACGCCGCGCGCCGCGACTACGCCGCCCAGGCGCAACGCCTGCAGGAGGTGGTCGCGCAAGCCGCCCAGCGCCGTAAGGCCGAGGAGGAGAGGCTGCGGGAACTGGTGGCCGCTGAGAAGGCCCGGCTGCGTGAGCAGATGGGCGGCTTCAGGGCGGACATGGAGGCCCGCAAGGTGATGCTCGCCAACCGGGGGCCACTCACCGAGGCCGAGCAGGCGGAGAAGCAAGCCAGGGCCGACCTGGCGGCCGTCAAGGCGAAACGAGAAGGTCTGGCTCCCCAGCTGGAGAAAGACCTCAAGCAGCTACGTGGCGGCCTCGCCCGGGAACGCCAGGCCGCACTCCGGGAGCTCCACGCCGACAAGGCGGACACTCCCACGTCGGCCGACGAGCGGCCCGCCGAGGAAAAGCAGGCCAGGCGGGTCGACGAGCGGCCGGAGGAGGAGGCTGCCGGCAGCGCCGCGGGCAAGAGCGCCGCGGCGCAGGAGGAGCCGGTCTGGAAGCCGCCGATCAGCCCTATGACGGGCAAGCGGCTCACCAAGGCCGAGGTCACCAACCAGCTCGGCAGTTGGATCCGTACCACGCTCCTCAGCCGGTACCGGGCCGATCCGGCGGAGGCGACCGACCAGGAGATCCTCGAAGTGTGGGAGGACCTGAATCGCGAGGCCGAACCCGGCACGTACCTGGAGTTGATCACCCAGACGGCGGAGAAGTTCGAGCAACTCACCCCTATGCACCGGCCTGGTTACTACAAGGCGGTGTTCCGGGCCGTTCGTGGCAGCCGCCGTAAGACCCAGCGCTGATCGTCAGCCCAGGTTTCCCTGTTTCCCTGGCCCGTCCCGGTGGCGGGCCTTTCGTGTCCGAAGGGGCCATTCATGCAGCTCGATCGCGTGCTGCCGACGACGCCTGGTGCGCTGCTCGGCTACCGCAAGGACGGCGTGACGCCGATCTACCTGATCGCCGGCGGGTCCGGCGAGGATGACGAGGAGACCACCACCGAGGAAGTGGTCGTCGAGCCGGGCCCTGAGCCCGACCTGCCGGTCGGCGGTGAGCGGGAGAAGGCCAAGCCGGATGCCCGCACGATCGACGACCTGCCCTCGTGGGCTCAGAAGGAACTGCGGCGGGCACGCACCGACGCGGTGAACTACCGCACGAAGCTGCAGGAGGCGCAGGCGGCGGCGGACGCGGCGACCAAGGCCCAGGGGCCGAACGCCGAGGAGCTGATGAGCCAGGCGCAGCAGGACCTGGCCACGAAGATCGGCCAGGCGCTCGGGCTGCTGAAGGAGGAGGAGAAGCCGCTCGACCCTCAGGAGGTCATCAACCGGCTGACCTCCGAGCGCGACACCACGGCCCAGGAGCGTGACGCCGAGCGGGACCTGCACCGCCGGGCGATGGTCGAGCTGGCGGTGCACAAGGCCTCCGGCAAGCTCGGCGCCGACCCCGAGGCGCTCCTGGACAGCCGCAGCTTCCTGCGCAACATCAACGATCTCGACCCGGCCGCGGAGGGGTTCCAGACCTCGCTGGATGAGGTGATCACCTCCGCCGTCGAGCACAACCCGAAGTTCAAGGCCCAGGTGGCGGCTGGCCCGCCCGCGCGGTCTGGTGGCGACTTCACCGGCGGGTCCGGTGGGCGCAGCTCGGATCCGGAGCAGATGTCCATCGACGACTTCCGCGCACGGCGCAAGAAGAAGTCGTCCTCCTGAGTTTTAAGGAGAGGCCCACGTGCCTAACAACTTTCTGACGCCCACCGTCATCGCCAAGCAGGCGCTGGCAACGCTTTATGAGACCTGCGTCATGGCGCAGCTGGTGCACCGCGACTACGATTCCGAATTCGCCGCCCGTATCGGCGACACCGTGAACGTCCGTAAGCCTGCCGTGTTCACCGCGCACGAGTACACCCGGGCGCAGGGTATTCAGATTCAGAACGCCGAGGAAGACCACATCCCGGTCCGCCTCAACCACTTCGCGGACGTTTCCTTCGCCGTCACGACCGAGGAGCTGACGCTCGAAATCGAGGATTTCGGGGCGCAACTGCTCAACCCGGCGATGGAGGCCATTTCCCAGAAAATCGACAGGGACATCCTCGCGCTGCGCGACGACGTCCTGCAGGAGGTCGGTCAGACCGGCCAGTGGCCGTCCAACCCGGCGGGCACCAACACCTACGAGTGGCACAACCCGCGGACGGGTATCGACGCCCGCCGGGTGCTGAACCAGCGCAACGTGCCCGCGAGCGACCGGTATGCGGTCGTCGGGCCGGAGATCGAGGCGCGCTGGCTGGGCGACGACCTGTTCCTGCGGGCCGACGCCCGTGGCGACACCGACGGTCTTCGGGAGGCGTCTCTGGGCAGGAGGGTTTTCGGGTTCGACCCGTACCAGACCCAGAACATCAACATTCCCGCGCAGACCACGGGTAACTCCACCACGGAGGTCGGCGTCGCGTTTCACCGGACCGCTTTCGCGTTGGTGACGAGGCCCCTTGTTCTTCCGCAGGGCGCCGCGAACGCGGCCGTGGAGAGCTACAAGGGATTCGGCCTGCGGGTGGTCATGGACTACGACCTGGACAAGAAGCAGGACGTCGTTTCCATCGACTGCCTTTACGGCACGAAGACCCTCGACCCCAACCGTGCGGCCCTCATTAAGGGAGTCGACGTCGCGTAACCCGGACGGCATTGAAGCAATGCCGTGAATTTCTCTGGAGCCTGCCGAGCCTCGGCGGGCTTTCGTGATTTCTGGAGGACTTATGGGTTACAAGACCCATTCCATCGACGGAAAGATGGGCGAGATCAGCCTCGCCCACGTTCGCACGCAGACCAAGTCCGTCGTCATCCCCGCCGGGACCAACGGCACCTACGGCCTGGCCTGGCTGCCGGTCGCGGCGACCATCACGGCGGTGCGGATCTACCGCTCCGGCGGCTCGGCCGCCAGCGTGCAGATCAAGAACAACACCTCCGACGTGCTCGCCGCGCCGCTGGCCTCGGGCACCGACGCCTGGACGCAGACCACGACCGTGCAGAACGCCGCCGTCGCGGCGGGCGGCAGCATCCTGGCGGTGCTGTCGGCCGCCGCAGGCACCCCCGCCTCGGTGACCGTGCAGGTCGACTTCCTCATCGCGGTGCCCGCCTGATGTGGACCTACCGAAACAGCAGGACCGGGCAGACGGTGGAGCTGTCCGCCCGGTCGGTGCGGCTGGACGCGCTCGACAACTGGCTGCTCGTCGGCTCCCCCGCCCCCGAGCCCTCCGGCGAGGAACCCGCTCTGGGCGGCGAGGTTCCCCCTGACCCGCCGGAGGGCGGTGACGCCGCTGTTCAGCGGCTGATCGTCGTGCGGCCGCCCGACAACGCGCCCAAGCCCGCGTGGGTGGCCTACGCCGTCGCGCTGGGCGCCAACGAGACCGACGCGCGGGCCCTTTCCAAGGCCGCGCTGATCGAGGAATGGGGAGGCGACGATGGCGAGGACTGACCTGGCCGCTGTGGCGACGTCCCGGGCCGGAGTCGACCTGACGGCCGGACTCACCGCGGCGACGGTCGACGGGCACGCCTTCGCCGACAACGGCCGGATGCTGCTTGTGGTCAAGAACACCGACACCACCGCCAAGCAGGTCACCTTCGACATCCCGGTTCTGGTCGACGGGATGACGGTGACCGACCGGCAGGTGAGCGTCCCGGCCAACACCGGGCTGATGCTGTACGGGCCGTTCACGCCCGTCTACCGGCAGGCCAACGGCAAGGTCCACATCGACTACTCCGCCGTCACCGGCCTGTCGGTGAAGCTGCTGGAGGTCCCGGCGTCGTGAGGCCGGTGTATGCGACCACCGAGCAGTACGTCGCCTACGCCGGCCAGGACCCGCCCGCCGACCTCGAGCGCCGCCTGGCCAGGGCGTCGGAACGGATCGACGAACTGCTGCGCACCGCGGTCTACCCGATCGACGAGGCCACGCAGCTGCCCACCCGGCCCGAGCACCTGGAGGCGATGGCGCAGGCGACCTGCGCGCAGGCCGCCTGGATGCTTGCGGTCGGCGACGAGTACGGCGTGGCCGCCGCGTTCAGCGACGTGTCGATCGGGTCGGTGAAGCTGAAGCGCGCCGGAAGCGACGACGCGGGCCCGGCCCGGCACGCGCCCGACGCGGTCAGCATCCTGCAGCTGGCCGGGCTGCTGCCCGGCTACGTCATCGACGTCGGCGCCTGGTGAAAGGCGGTGAGCGATGCTGCCCGACTGGCTGCTGCGCCACACCGCCGTCATCGAGCCGTTCGTCGGTGAGGGCGCCTACGGGCGGGTGTACGGCCCGGCGGTCACGGTGCGGTGCCTGGTCGACGACGAGCGGCGCATGGTGCGCGATGAGAAAGGCGTCGAGGTCGTCTCCGACACGACGATCTTCTTCCCGCCGGGCACCGTCTGCCCGGCCGGATCGAAGGTCATGGTCACGGGCCGCACCACCTACGTCATCACCTCCTTCGGCCGGGACGGCGGAGGACTGCCCACCCCCGACCACGTGGAGGTGGTGTGCCGATGAGCCGTGACGCCGTCGCCCGGGTGGACCTCGACATCAAAGTCAACCCGGCCGAGCTCAACGCCCGCCAGCGCGCGGCGGTGCTGGCCGGGCTGCGCCACGCCGCCGAGGAGATCCGCACCTACGCCCAGCAGCTCACCCCCAAGGACAAGGGTGTGCTGCGGGCCTCGGCCGAGGTCGTCATCGACCGTGATGAGGCGGTCGCCGCGATCAGCTACAACACCGAATACGCCGTCTACCAGCACGAACGGCTCGACCTCCACCACCCGGTGGGAGAGGCGAAGTTCCTGGAGAAGGCCATGCTCGCCAAGGCCGAGGACGCGCAGGCGATCCTCGCCAAGTACCTGCGCGAGGCGTTCAAGTGACCTGGACGCGCACCCTGCTGAGCGGGCTGGCCCAGCACATGGCCGATCGTGGCTGCGGCGTCTGGAACCCGTCCGGGATCTACACCGCCGACCAGGTGGCCCTCACGATCGGCGGCCTGCCGTCCTCACCGGACACCGCGCTCGCGCTGGCCGTCTACGGCGTCGGCCCGGCGGGGGAAGACCCCACCGAGCCGGACTCCCAGGTGCTGATGCAGGTCCGCATCCGCGGCGGCCAGGACTCCCGGGTCGTCGACGACCTGGCCGACCTCGCCTTCGACGCGCTGCACGGCCTGTCCAACCAGGTGCTGGTCGGCGGCGCGGTGGTGCTGCTGTCCCAGCGGCACCTGATCGCCCCGCTCGGGGTGGACTCCTCGGGCCGCTGGGAGCGGGCCGACTCCTACGCGATGCGGGTCCACCGGCCCTCACCGTATCGGCCCGGCTGACGCCGGGCCTTCTTCTTCAACCCACGCCGGTAAGTGCAGACACTTACCGGCTTTTCGCTTACCAGAGGGGGGATCGCCGTGACGCTGCGCAGCCTGCTTGCCAAGGACTGGACGCTGCAGGTCAACACCGGCACCAGCGGCTCGCCGACGTGGACCACCGTCAAGGGCCTGACCAAGCTCGAGTTCGGCCTGGATTCGGAGACCGAGGACGACAGCGACTTCGACTCAGACGGCTGGAAGTCCGAGGTCGTCACCCAGCGCGGATGGAAGCTGGAGATCGAGGGCCGTCGCAAGCGCGACGCCGCCGCCGCGAACTTCGTGCCCGACCCCGGCCAGGAGTTCCTGCGCCAGGCCGGTCTGGTCGTCGGCATCACCGCCAACGTCGAAACGCGCTGGTACCGCAAGGACGGCAGCCCGGACGCCTTCACCGGGTCGGCCGCCGTGCAGTACCGAGGCGGCGGCGGTGAGGTCACCGACCTGGAGCCGTTCGAGGTGGAGCTGACCGGGCAGGGCGCCCCGGTCGCGATCGAGAACCCGGCGGCCTGACCATGGCGAAATTCAAGGATCTCGACGACTTCTTCGACGACTCGCTGCCGCTGCCGGTCGGCGGCAAGACCTACCGCATCCCGCCGCCCTCGGCCGAGGTGGGCCTGTACTGCCAGCGGCTGGCCGAGGCCGGGGTCGCCGCCGCCAGCGGCAAGGACGTCTCCGAGGCCAACCTGGACGACGCCAACGAGCTGGAGCTGTACGGCAAGGTCCTCGGCCCGGTCTATGACCAGCTCGTCGCGGACGGCGTGTCCTGGCCGCGCATCAAGCACGTCGCGGTGACCGCGTTCCTGTGGATCGTCGGCAACGACGACGCCGCGGCGGCCTTCTGGGAGCAGGGCCCGGAAGCCGCGGCCCCGGCGAAGACGGTTCGCAAGGCGGGCCGCTCGACGAGCTGACGGGGCTGCGCGACTGGTACGACCCCGACGACGGCCTGTCGGTCGACGGGGCTCCCATCACCTGGGCCGCGCTGCTGGAGCGGTGGGCCCTGGTCGAGGCCGACCTGCACAGCGAGTACGGCATCGACCTGCAGGCCCCCGGCCTGATGGCCGCGCGGACGTGGAGGTGGCTGCGCACCCGCATCTTCGGGCTGCTCGCCGCGGACACGCGCATCTGCCGGGCGCTCACCCCCGACGACGACGCATCGCGGAGGTGAGCAGGTGGCCCTGAACCTCGGCGAGATGTACGTGTCGCTGGCGCTGCGCGACCGGATGACCGAGACGCTGATCATGCGGCTGGCGCGGGCGGCGGCCGAGATGCGTACGGCCGGGTCGGCGTTCGAGGCCGGGGCCGGGCGGATCAACCGGGCGGTGCAGGACTCGATCTCCAGCGTTGAGCAGCTGACCAGCGACCTCGGCCTGCGATTCCTCGACCTCGGCATCGCCGCGGTCACCTCCCTGGCGCGTGTCAACAGCGCGCTGCTGGGCGTCGGCCGCCAGATCCTGTCAGTGATCAACATCGCCAGTGTCTTCTCGGGCTCCGGAACCGGCCTGATCTCGCCCCTGAAGGGCTTGGTCACCTTCGCGTTCCGGGTGATCTCCGCCACCCCCGGCCTGACGGCCGCGCTGGGGATGCTGGCACGCGGCATGCTGTCGCTGATCGGCGCGGGCCCTCACGTGCGGGGCCTGGCGGGCATCGTCATCCGTTCCCTGACCTCGATGACCCGCGCGGTGGGGCCGTTCCTGCGGCTGCTGCCGGGCGCGACCATGTCGCTGCTGGCCTTCATCCGCGCCAGCGGCGGCCTGGTCGCGCTGGCCGGGCACGTCCAGACGGTCGGCGCGGTCTTCAGCTGGTCGATGGGGGCGATCGGCGTGGCCTCCCGGGCCATGTCGACCGAAAGTGGCCGCTCCACGCTGAAGGTCATCGTCTCCCTGGCGTTGCTGGTGGCGGCGGTCATCGTCGCCCGCAAGGTCATCACGGGGCAGATGGGCGCCATCCGTGGCGCCTTCCTGGCCTTCTCCCCGGTCGGGCTGGCGCTCTACAGCGTCATGGGCCTGATCAGCCGGGGCTTCGCCAAGGCGAAAGCGGCTGCGGAACCGGCCATCTCCGCGGTGCGTTCCGGGCTCACCTCGATGGGCACCAGCCTGCGCGACAGCGCGGCCAAGGCCCGCGAGGTCGGCCAGGAGTTCGTGGGGTTCGCCCGCCGCCTGCAGTCGATCCGCGGCGTGTTCACCACCCTGGCCGGGTTCGCCCGTAACTCCTCCAACGTCGTGCGGGGCGCGTTCACCCTGATGACGTCCGGCGCGATGGCGTTCGGGCAGGCCACGCTGACGATGACGCCGATGGTGCTCGGCGCCTCGCTCAAGGCCGGGGCGATGCTGGCGGGCCTCGGCTCGGCGGGCGTGGCCGCTGCTGCGGCTGCCGGGCTCGCCTTCGCCGGTTTGGTGGCCGGTATCGGCGTGATCGGCATCAAGGCCGCGATGGAGTCGGCCAAGGTCAAGGCCGCTTTCGCTGATCTTCGCAAGTCCGCGAAGGCGGATCTGGCCAAGGCCGCCTCCGGGCTGGAGGGGCCGCTGACCAAGGCCGCCGGGTCGCTGAAGAGCATGTTCTCCGACCAGGTGGCGCCTGCCCTTCAGGGCATGTTCAACCGGATCGCCCCCCTGATCGGGAAGTTCACGGCCGGGCTGGGCGCCTTCCTCAAGCCGATGCTTCCCGCCATCCAGGCCGTGGTGGGCGCGGTCGTACCCATGATGAGTGCCCTGGCCGGCAGCCTGGGCACCTTCGGCGGTCAGCTCGCGGGCTTCCTGCAGCCGCTCACCGCGGCGTTCGTCGCCAACCGGGGGCTACTGGCCAACCTGGTCGTCGGGCTGGGCGCCCTGCTGCAGGCGCTCGGCCCGCTGCTGGGGGCGCTGGTGACGCTGGGCGCCCAGCTGATGGGGCCGCTGCTGGGCGGCCTGACCAGCGTCGCGGGCGCGTTGTCGACCGCGCTGGGGCCGACCCTGACCGGGCTCGGCCCGCAGATCGGCCAGATCGTCGGCGCGCTGGGCAACATGATCGTGGCGCTGGTGCCGCTGCTGCCGCCGATCCTGCAGCTGGCGGCGGCCTTCGCCACCGCTCTGATGCCCACCTTGACGCAGATCGCCATGGTGCTGACGAGCACGTTGCGGCCGGTGCTGACCGCGCTGCAGCCGATGCTCGTCATGATCGCTCAGGCGTTCGGGCAGCTCGTGACGGCGCTTCTGCCGTTGCTGCCGCCCGTGGCGTCCCTGGTGACGCAGCTGGTCACCGCCCTGGTTCCGGCGATCACTCCGCTGATCCCGATCGTCGGGCAGATCGCCGGAGCGCTGGGCGGCGTACTGGTGCAGGCCGTGACGATCCTGGTGGGGGCGATCACGCCGCTGCTGCCGCCCATCTCCCAGATGGCGCAGCTGTTCGGCCAAGCGATCCTGACGGCGGTTCAGCAGCTGTCGCCGCTGATCACGCAGTTCGCCACGCTGTTCGGGCAGCTCCTGACGGCGGTCCTGCCGATCCTGCCGCCGATCATGCAGCTGGCCACGGCGCTGATCCCTCCCCTGGTGCAGCTCGTTCAGGCCCTGGCGCCGTACATGATCAAGCTCGCGTCCGGGATCACCACCGTGGTCGGGGCGCTGGCGCCGTTCCTGCCGCCGCTCATCGAGCTCGGCAGCTCGGTGCTGCCGCTGGCGATCAGCCTTCTGACCGCGCTGGCCAAGATTCTCAGCGGCGACGTGCAGGGCGCCCTGAACACGATCAAGGCCGCGTTCACGAAGTTCGGCACGACCGTCAAGTCGGCCTTCACCAAGCTGATGAGCCTCGGCAAGGACCTGGTCGACGGCATCAGGAACGGCTTCGTCAACGCCTGGAACGGCTTCGTCTCCTCTGTCGGGAACCTCTTCACCGGGTTCATCACCTGGATCAAGGGCCTGCTGGGCATCCACTCCCCCTCCACGGTCATGGCGGGCATCGGCTCCGACACGGCCAAGGGCTGGGTGCTGGGCCTGCTCGGCGAAGAGTCCAAGATCAAGGAGACGGCGGGCAAGCTGACCGACGTCGTGGTCCGCGCGTTCAAGGCCGGAAAGATCAGCGCCGGGGTGAGGGACCACCTGGTCGAGGCGGTCAGGTCCGGCAACGCCGAGCTGCAGAAACTGGCCCAGGAGCGCGAGCGGATCGCCAAGTCCCTCGCCGACGCGATGGCCTACGTCGGGCAGGTCTCCGACAACCTCAAGCAGTTCGCCTCGCTCGGCAACATGAACCTCGGCCAGGACAACGGGCAGGGCAAGCAGCCGGTGACCGCCTCGGCGATCCAGTCCGGCTTGCAGGCCAAGCTCGCCAAGGTCCGCGCCTTCGCGACCGTGATCAAGAAGCTGGCCAAGCGGGGCCTGAGCAAGTCCCTGCTGGCCCAAGTCGTCGAGGCCGGGCCCGAGGCCGGCGCCGAGCTCGGCCAGGCGCTGCTGGAGGCCGATTCGGCAACCTTCAAGTCCATCAACTCCACCCAGGGCGCGATCGACAAGGCCGCCAAGCAGGCGGCGAAAAACGCCGCCGACGCGATGTTCGACGCGGGCAAGAACGCCGGGAAGGGCTTCCTCACCGGCCTGATCAGCCAGAAGAAGGCCATCGAGGCGGCGATGAAGGACATCGCCAACGCCCTGGTCGCCCAGGTCAAGAAGGCCCTGAAGATCAAGTCGCCGTCGCAGGTGTTCGCCGCCATCGGCGGCCACACCATGACGGGCCTGATGCGCGGCATGGTCGGCTCCTCCCCCGCCGTCCTGGCCTCCGCCCAGCACATCGCCGGGCAACTGGTGCGCGGGTTCAACCCGCAGCTGGGCGTCGGCTCGACCGGGCAGCGCGCCCAGCCGGGGCGGCCGGGTGGCCCGGTGACGGTGCACGTCACCAACCACTACCCGCAGGCCGAACCGACCAGCCGCACCGTGAACCGGGGCCTGCAGTACGCGGCCATGGTCGGCCTGGTCTGACACCGCCCGGCGGTGCGTTCCGGCCGTATTCCGGCCGCCCGGTTCCCGCCTGACCTCCCGAGGAGGTGCAAGGGTGGCGATCAACGTCGGCGACCTGTTCGCCACCCTGAGCCTGCGCGACAACCTCAGCCGCCGCCTGACGGCCTCCATCCTCAACCTCCGCCGCGCCGCCGCGCAGGCCAACCTGCACACCAGCAGCGTCGCCTCCTCGGCGTCGCGGATGAGCCGGTCGGTGGCCGCCTCGGTCACCGGGATGGCCGCAGGCGTGACGGCCGGGGTCGCCCGGATGGGGGCGCAGCTCACGCTGGCCACCGGGAAGCTGGCGCTGCTGGGCGCCGCCGGAGCGGCGGCCGTCAACGGCGTGGTCTCCCTCGGCGCGGCGCTGGCCCCGGCGGTCGGCCTCCTGGCGGCCCTGCCGGGGGCCTCCGCGCTCGGCGCGGCCGGGGTCCTCACGCTGTCGGTCGCGCTGATCGGCCTCAAGGACGCCTTCACCGCGGCGCTCGGCGACGACGAGGCCAAGTTCGAGGAGGCCCTGGCACGGCTGTCGCCGGCGGCCCAGGCCGCCGCCCGGGAACTTCGGGCACTTCGCCCCACCCTGGACGCGCTGCGCACGGCCGTGCAGGAGGCGCTGTTCGCGCCGCTGGCCGGGCAGTTGTCGGCGGTCGCGGCCGTCCTGCTGGGCCCCTTCTGGTTCGGCATGTCCGGCGTCGCGGACGCCGCCGGACGGGCGGCGGTGGCCGTCGCCGAGTTCGCCCGCAGCTCCACAGCGGTGAACACGCTCAACGCCGTGTTCGGGGCGCTGCGCTCCATCATTGTCGACCTGGCCCCGGCCATCACGCCGCTGCTGACCGGCCTGACCCTGCTCGTCGGGGTCGGCGCCCAGTTCTCCGCCTCCCTGGCGCCCGGCGTCGCCGACGCGGCGCGTCGGCTGGGCGACTTCCTGGTCGCGGCCGTCGCGTCCGGTCAGGCCCTGGGCTGGATGCAGGGCGCCCTGGAGGTGCTGCGGCAGCTCGGCCGGATCGCGCTGGATGTGTGGAGCATCGTCTCGGGCGTCTTTGCGGCGATGCGCGTCTCCGGCTCGGACGCGCTCGGCGTGCTCGGCACCCTCATCCGGTCGGTCGCCGAGTTCGTCAACTCCGCCCAGGGCCAGGCCTCCCTGGTGGCGGTGTTCTCCGCGCTGCGCACCGCGGCGCTCGCGCTCGCGCCCGTCGTGGCCGCCATCGCGGTCGGCCTCGGCCAGCTCGCCCCGACCCTCGGCCTGCTGGCCGGTATCGCCGGGCCGATCCTCACCGGCGCCCTGCAGGCGCTGGTGCCCGCCCTGGCCGCCCTCTCCCCCGGCCTGCTGGCCGTGTTCGTCGCGATCGGCCAGGCCCTGGCCGTCATCGGGCCCGCGCTGCTGCCGCTCGGCCAGATGATCGCCCAGACCTTCCTGATGGCGACGCCGCTCATCGCGCAACTCGGTCTCGCCCTGACCGCGCTGCTGCCCGCCATCACCGCCGTCCTCGGCGGCGTCGGCCGCGTCTTCCTCGCGCTGGCGCCCGCGCTGCTGCCGCTCGCCCAGGCCGCCGGTGGCGTGGTCGTGGCGCTCTCCCCGCTGCTTCCGCTGCTCGGCCAGCTGGCCGCGCTGGTGGCCACCAGTCTGGCGGCCGGAGTCGTGGCCGTGCTGCCGTCGCTGAACCTTCTGGTCGAGGCCTTCGGCCGGGCCGTGGTGATCGTCGCTCCGGTGGTGCCGCTGCTGGTCGCGGTGGCCGCCCGGCTGCTGGGCGCCCTGCTCCCGGCCTTGGTGCCGCTGATCCCGCTCGTCGCCCAGGCCGCCAGCCTGGTCGGCACCTTCCTGGTGGACGCGCTCGTCCTGCTGCTGGGCGCCGTCACGCCGCTGCTGCCCGACCTGTCGGTCATGGCGCAGACCTTCGGCCGGGACCTGCTGGTCGGGCTGCGTGACCTCGCGCCGCACCTGCTGTCGATCGTCGCCTCGTTCGCTGACCTGCTGCCGGTGATCGTGCCGGTTCTGCCGCCGTTGCTGCAGCTGGTGACGAGCTTGCTGCCGCCGCTGATTCAGCTGGTCGACGCCGTGGCGCGGCTGCTGCGCGGCGACCTGGTCGGCGCGATCGACGTGGCGGGCCGCGCCGTCCAGGGGTTCCTGATCGTGATCGGCACCCTCGGCGTTCAGCTGCTGGAGGGGCTGTGGCGCGGTATCCAATCGGCGGCCGGGTGGTTCCGGGACGCCGTCGTCGGCTTCTTCCGGGACGTGGCGGCCTGGGCTCGCCAGGCCCTCGGCATCGCCTCCCCGTCGAAGGTGTTCGCCGACATCGGCACGCAGACGATGCTCGGCGTGCGCGCCGGGATGCTCGCCTCCTCCCGGCAGGTCTTCACCACCGTGGCGAGGATCGCCGACCGGCTGTCGGCCTCCTTCGCACCGGACCTGACGGCCCGGGTCGGCTCGACGGGGCAGCGTCCGGTCGGCTCCGGCCGGGGCGGGACGACCGTGATCAACGTGACCACGATCAACCCGGTCGCCGAACCGACCTCCGAGGTCGTCAACCGGGGACTGGCCTACGCCGGGATGCTCGGCGTCCTGTGAGGAAGCGGCTTGCCTTACTCCGTGCCCAGGACGTCTTCGTCGGGGTCGAGCAGGTCGTTCCTGTGCAGGATCTTGTAGACGGTCTGCCTGGCCAGGCCGGTCGCCCCGATGATCGCCTGGGCCGAGACAGGCCCATCCTGCACGGTTCCCGACTCCGTCCGGGCCCCGATGACGGCGGCTTCGATGTACCGCATCACCTGCCGGGCCTGCTCACGGGCTGAACGCAGGTCCTCGCCGAGCATCTCCAGCGTCTGCAGAGCGTCGACCTCCGTGAGGAAACGGAACTCGGGGCTTTCCCGCCAGTTGATCGAGTCCGGAGTCGCAGGCGAGTACAGCTCGTTCGGACCCGTGATCAGACGTTTCTCCACACGCTCCCCCATGTGTCTAGTGGTAGACACTTTAGGGAGGCCCCTTGAAACTGTCTACCACTAGACACATGGAGGTGGACGGGTGCCGACCTACAGCCTCGACGGCGTCGCGCTGGACCATCCGGCGGGCTGCTGGCGTCTGAAGCCTGGCACCCGGCGCCGCCCCCTGCCGGGAGTGCGCTCCGTCGAGGTGACCGTGCCCGGTCGCGCCGGAGAGCTGCCGATCGTCGGCCTGGACCACGAGACCACCCAGCTGCCGCTGGAGTTCGGCGTCACCTCCCGCGCCCCGGGAGGAGGTGACGGCGGGTATGTGCAGCTGGAGGAGAACCTCGAGGCGCTCTCCGCGCTGCTCGGGGTACGGCACCGGCTCATGACGCTGCGGTATGAGGCCGGGCCGATCGTCCGGGTCGCCGACGTCACGATCACCGCCGTGTCCGAGCCGGAGGTCAACGTCGGCGCGGCCCGCGCCCGGCTGACCGCCGTGGTGCGGGTGCCGGGCGTCTACTGGCGCGACGAGGTCACCACCACCTGGACCGGGTCGGCGAACGCCGCCGACCAGGCGGTGACCACGCTGGCCGGATCGACCGGCCCCATCACTGACGCGCTGATCCGCATCACGGGCCCGGCGGTCAACCCGGCGGTGGTCGACGTCGCGACCGGCGGCACCGTCGCCCGCTCCTCCGGGTTGCTGGGGAGCGAGCGGCTGCTGATCGATTGCGCGGCCATGCGTGCGGCGAAGGTCACCAGCGACACGTGGGACCTGGCGGCAGGGACCGACGTCACCGGGCAGATCACCGCGACCGGCCCCGGCTCGGCGTTCAGGTGGCTGCACCTGACGCCGGCCGTGGGTGTGGGCGATCCGTTCTCCCGGGTCGTGCTCCTGACCGCGACGGCGACCTCGACCACCGGCGCGTCGAAGCTGGAAGTCCGCGCCCGGCGATCCTATATATAGCCAGAGATCCAGTTTGTACTCAGATGTCCGGTGTGATGCCACACTCGGTGTCGAGTGTGGCATCAGTACAGGGCGCACCGCACCGGCTGCAGTACAACTCTTCAACGCTCAAGGGCCTATTGGACACATCCACGCCGTCGTCTCCGACTAGCGACTCCAGCACTTCTTCCTCAGCTACAGGGAAGGAAGCTCTCATCACCCACGCATGGGGGTTGCTGATCACCATGCCTGCGGAGCGTAGCGGCAGGAGGTACGTGGAGGAACCCCTCAGAAGCAGACCAGAGGCAGACCCGTCCCGCCCCTCAGTACCTGAGGCGCTCTGCCAGAGGCTGCCGTTCTAGCGTGGATCGTAAACCCCCAGGTCAGAGGGGGTGTGCATTTTTTTGCGCAATGTCATTTCCAGCCATCAGAATCGAGATGGGAAAACAATGCCCCCGGGCCGAAAATGGAACGGCCGGAATCGCTGCGTTGACAGAGGGTAAATAGCCCCTTCTGCCTTTCCTGGCAATGGACCCAAGGCTCGAACCCTCGGAGCGTATTAAATGACGGACGGGGAACAATTGGGGTCAGGCGTCGCGATAACTTTCATCACGGGCAGACATCTGAGCGAGAGTGCTCTACGATAGGCAGCATTCCCGGAAGTTACGTGCCCGGGAACGACAACGGCCCCCGCCCGGCTCGTCAGCCGGAACGAGGGCCGCCCCGGTGCGGCCTCGGCTAGTTGAAGCCTAGCCGAGCCCGCACTGGTGGATCTGGCGAAGAAGCTCCAGGAGCATCAGCACTAACTGAAGCACCTGCAGCAGGTCCTCACCACCACCGTCCCCGTCGCCGGGGTTTTCGTCGCTCACGGGACATCTGTCCTTCCTGCCACCAACCCAGGGGGGTGCTTGGTGGCCCAGCTAACCCCGGGGGCTATCTGGAACCTGGTGCAGGTGTGACCAACGAGACCACATCCTATGGCACGAGAACGCCGTAGAGAACGGAAAACCAGGGTTTCCCCGCGTTTCCCTCCCCAAATGCGGCGCCGTGTCGCGTGCCCATTGCGGCCCCATCCGTTAAATGCCTGTACGAAAAAATCGGCCGTTTCCGTAGAGCCACAGGTAGGAGGGGTGAACGGTGCCACTTGACCTGCGCTTGGCCGTCCATGCCCCAAACGGCGCGAAGCTCGGCACCCTGCCCCACCCCTTGAGTTCCGAGGCGGCCTGGCCGCTGAACGACGTCCCCGCGCTGCGGCTGGCCTACAGCTCGGCCGCACTCGGCGCGCAGCTGCTGGCCTCGCCGTGTGAGGTCGCCGTCGAGTGGTCGAGCGACGGCGTGACGTGGACGGAGGCGCCGGACGGCCGGTTTCTGCGGATCAAGCGGCGTACGGACGGCGTCGACCAGGCCGGGGTTCAGCGGTATGAGCTGCCCGGCTACTCGTGGATGCTCCGCAAACTGATCTTGTTTCCGGGGACGGCGCCGCTGGTCGACGGCAAGCGCGCGTTCCTGTCGGCCACCCCAGGCGCGATCCTGCGGACCTTCGTCACCGAGGGGCAGGACCGCGGCGCGCTGCCGCTCCTGACCATCGACTTCGACGCCGACGTCGACTCGGCCGGCGACGCCTGGGAGAAGATCCTCACGATCCACTACGAGCCCGGCCTGGACCTGCTGACCACCCTCATCAACCTGGCCGAGCAGGGCGTGTGCGACTTCCGTATGGAGGGCCGCACGCTGCGGGTGTTCAACGCTGACACCGAACTCGACCGGGACCTGGCCACCGGGGCGGCGCCGATCGACCTGCGCTACGGCCGCGACATCGTCGAGGCGCCCGACACGGGCACGCTCGAGGACGCCGCCTCGGCGGTGCTCGTCGTCGGCGAGGGAGGGTTTCGGCAGTCGTTCGTCTCCTCGGCCGGGCACGGCCCATGGGGGCGGTGGGAAATGTACGTCGGCCAAGGCGGCGTGTCCGACCTGGGGACGGCGACACTGCTGGCCGACGCGGCGATCAAGCACGCCGCCGGAGAGCGGGTGCAGCGGATCCGCTCCGTCGCGCTCACCGAAGCACGGTGGCTGCCGTTGCGCGACTACCAGCCCGGCGACCGGGTGCTGGCGCCCGGCGAGGGCGGCGCGCTGGAGTCGCTGCGGGTACGGCAGATCACCCTGACCCGCGACCAGCACGGCGTCGTCAGCGGAAACCTGGTGCTCAACGACCGGCTGCTCGAGCGGGACCTTCGGCTGGCCCGCCGTACCGCGGGCATCGTCGGCGGGTCGACCGCCTCGGGCGGCTCCGGCGCCCGGCCGGCACCGGAGACTCCGGTGCCGCGGACCCCGGCGAAGCCGACCGGCCTGATTGTGAACGCGCTGCCCTACATCGACTCCTCCGGGTTCCCGCAAGGTCAGATCACGGCCACGTGGAATCCGGTGACGGCCGACGCGAGCGGGGTCGCGCTGACGGTGGGCGGCTATGAGCTGTTCGGCCGGGTGAACGAGGTGGGTGCCCCGTGGTTCCTGGTGGCGTTGACGCAGGCCGGGGACGTCTCGGCGACGTTCTCCCCGCTGATCGTCGGCGAGCAGTACCAGTTCAAGGTGCGCGCGACCAACCTCGGCCAGCGCGGGGCGTTCTCCGACTCGGTCGCGGTGACGATCCCCGACGACCCCTACGCACCGCCGGTGCCGACCGCGCCGCAGCTGGCCACCCGGCTCGGTGTAGTGCATGTGACCTGGGACGGGCTCGGCGTCGGCGCCGCGGTGATGCCGAGCGACTTCGCCCGGGTGCGGGTGTGGATGCAGGACCCGCTCGCGCCCGGGTGGGCGGAGATCGGGTCGCTGTACGGGGCCGGGGCGCTCGTGGTGCCGGGCCTGCCGTACGGCGCCGACCGCGAGTTCCGGCTCACGAGCGTCGACCAGTCGGGCAACGAGTCCGCGGCCTCGACGTCGGCGACGATCGCCGCGACGCAACTGGTGAACGGGGACGCGGCCACCGGCTCCATCACCACCGGCGCGCTGGCCGCGAACGCGGTCACGGCTGCGAAGGTCGCGGCCGGGGCGATCGAGGCGAGCCACCTCGCGGCGAACGCGGTGACGGCCGACAAGCTGGAGGCGGTGCTCGCGCTGGTGTCCCGCTTGGTGGCGGGCAACCCGACCGGTGCGCGGGTGGAGCTCAACTCCTCCGGCGTGGAGGCCTACAACGCCTCCTCGGTACAGACGGTGTCCGTCTCGGCGGCGACCGGCGCCGTGGCGATCATCGGGCAGCTGTCCACCGGGACGGTGGGGCGCCGCATCGTGGTCAACCCCGCCGGGTCGGCCGACCCCGAGATCCGCTGGTACCCGGGGTCCGGTACGAACTACGCGAGGATCTACGCCGACACCGATGGGGCGATCGTGCACGTGTCGGGCCTGTCGCCGGACACCACCCGCCGCTCCCAGGTGATCCAGCGCGGCGACGAGTGGCGGGCCCAGATCTACGATCCGGCGACCGGCCTGGCGGGCGGCGGCTACATGTTCGCTAAGCCCGACGAGCTCGAGGTCGGCTACAACGACGCGAGCGCGAACCTGCACCGGTTCCGGTTCACCTCGGCGGCGGCCGAGTTCAAGGGCAAGTGGACCTTCACCGGCAGCGAGGCCGGGCTGATCATGCGGACGGTGTCGCTGTCGGGCGGATCGGCCTACAACGTGCTGTGGACCTTCACCATGCTGACCGTGCCGCGGGTGGTGTTCACCGCCGACAACCCGATCCCGGACCGGCTGGCCTTCCACATGAGGACCCCGACGACGACGCAGTTCACCCTGCGCAGCAGCGAGAGCAGCCTGGGCACGCCGACCGCCTTCACGGTGCAGCTGAACCTGTGGGCCTGGCGCATGTGAGGAGGACATGGTGGCGGTGCCGCAGTGGCGCATCACGCAGGTGCGCGAGGTGACCGGCCCCGGCGAGGACGCCTGGCTCATCAGCTACGAACCGGCCTCCGGCCACCCGGGCGAGGCCTTCGTGTCGTACGTCCCGAAGGAGGCGCTGGTGGTGCGGGCGGCCGAGTACGGGCTGGCCACGGTGGACGAGGCGCTCGAGGTGATCCTGCACGAGCCGCTGCTGGCCGAGCATCAGGCGGCCGGGCGGCTGGAGATGCTCACCCCCGCGCTGCTCGACGTCGCCGCGGCCCGTGCCCAGGTCGAGGGGCAGCTTGCGGTGTGTCGGGAGCAGTACGGCGTCGTCGTCACCGCGGCGCCCGCCAAGGCGGGCCGCTCGGCCGCGCGGGCGGCGGCTGATCCGCTGCAGGTGATCCGGGACCGGACGCGGATCGATCCGATCGAGACGGCGGCGATCCGCATGGAGATCGACCGGGTTCGACTGCGGCAGGAGACGTGACTTCTCGGGGGGATACGTGCAGGTGATCATTCCGGGCGGGCCGCAGCGGTACGCCCTGCGGCTGGTGGCCTACGCCCCGCACGGGGCGCGGCTGGGGCTGCTGCCCGCGCACCTGGGGTGGGAGGCGGCGTTGCCGCTCAACGATGTCTCCTCGCTGCGGCTGTCGTACAGCGCTTCAGCGCTGGGCGCCGCCCGGCTCGCCTCGCCGTGTGAGATCGCGGTGGAGTACAGCGTGGAAGGCGGCGCCTGGGCCGAACCGGAGAACGGCCGGTTCCTGAGGATCAAGAGGAGCAGCGACGCCACTGACCGGGCGGGGGCGCTGTCGTTTGACTGCCCCGGCTACGCCTGGATGCTGCGCAAGCTCGTCGTGTATCCCGCCCTCGGCATGGTGGACGGCAAGCGGCTGTTCAGTGCGAAGTCGGCGGGCGAGATCTTGTCCACGGTGATCTCCGAGGGGAAGGGCCGCGGCACCCTGCGCGACATGGGGGTCGACTTCGACGCCGCCTCGGACTCGGCCGACCACGCCTGGGCGACGACCATGACACTCGGTCTGGAGCCGGGCATGGACCTGCTCACCCTGCTCATCAACTTGGCCGAACAGGGCGTCATCGACTGGTGCATGCAGGGCCGCACGTTGCGCGTCTACAACGCCGACACCGCGCTGGCCGTCAACCGGGCGGCCGGGCCCGGCCCGGTGGAGCTCAGACTGGGCCGTGACATCGACTCCGCGCCCGACGACGCCACGCTCGAGGACGCCGCCTCGGCGATCCTGGTCGTCGGCGAGGACGGGCTGCGAGTCGAGGTGACCAACTCGTCCGCGACCATGCCGTGGGGGCGGTGGGAGTCCTACCAGGCTCAGGGCGGCGTCACCGACGAGGGCACCGCGCGGCTGCTGGGCGACAACGCGCTGCAGCGCGCAGGCGGGGAGCGGGTGCAGCTGACCCGGTCCATCACGCCGTACGCGGCCCGGTGGCTGCCGCTGGAGCACTACGCGCCCGGCGACTACATCCAGGCGCCTGGCGACCAAGGCGTCCTGCAGGCCCTGCGGGTACGGCAGATCACCCTGTCGTGTGACTCGGCCGGGATGGTCGGCGGCAACCTCACCCTGAACGACCGGTTCCTCGAGCGCGACATCAAGTTGGCGCGGCAGGCGGCGGGCATCCTCGCCGGCGGCGTCTCCTCCGGCGGGTCCGGCGCCGACCCGGCGCCGGAAGACAGCGACCGGGAACCGGCCGCCCCGACCGGACTGCTCGTCTCCCCGACCGCGTACCTGGACGAGGAGGGGTACGCGCACGGCCAGATCACCGTGTCGTGGGACCCGGTGAGCGCGGACGTCAACGGCACCGCCCTGTCGGTGGACGGCTATGAGCTGGTGGGGATCTCTCCGCCGGCCACGGGAGCGGTCCGGGTGCTGGCCACCACCTCCTCGGCGGCCGTCACCTACAGCCCGCTGGAGCCCAAGTCGCGCTGGCAGTTCGGAGTGCGGGCGGTCAACGGCAGCACGCGCGGCCAGATCACCGCATCAGCGGAGATCGTCATCCCGGACGATCAGACACCGCCCCCGGACCCCTCGGCGCCGGTCGTCGACTCCCGGCTCGGCGTGGTGCGCGTCACCTGGGACGGCCTGACCGGCTCGGGCACCGGCATGCCGCGCGACTTCGCGCGGGTGCTGGTCATGATGCGTGACCCGCTCGACTCCGGCGACCTGGGGCGGGCGGTGGAGTGGCTGGACCGGGCGGGCACCGCCGTGGTGGCGGGCCTGCCGTACAACACCGACCGGGAGTTCTGGCTGGTCGCCCTCGACCGCAGCGGCAACCCCAGCGGCGAGTCCGCGCACGTGGTGGCCGCGACGCGCCCGCTGGTCGACACCGACGTGATCGGGCAGGTGATCGACGGCGCGACCGCGATCATCGACGGCACGATCCCCGCCTCGGCGAAGATCACCGCCGGGACCATCACCGGAGGGCTGATCCAGGCGCTGGCGATCCAGGCCGGGCACCTCAACGCGAACGCCGTCACGGCCGACAAGATCGAAGCCGGAGCCATCCAGACGGGGCACCTGGCGGCGGCGGTCATCACCGCCGACAAGATCAGCGCCGGGGCGATCACCGCGGGCAAGCTCAGCGCGGACGCCATCGACGGCCGGATCATCACCGGGTCCGTGATGCGCTCGGCCGCCACGGGCCGCCGCTTCATCCTGGACTCCTCCACCCTGGACCTGCGTTTCTACCCGGGCGGCTCGAGCAACTACTCGCGCATCTACTCCGACGACAGCCTGTACTCCGGAGAGACGGCGCTGTACCTGACCTCCGGCAGTTCCTTCTCCGGTATCTCCCGGGCCGAGCTGCAGGTCGCCTCCCAGTCGGTACGGCTGCGCATCCGGGGCGCCTCCGGCAGTTACGACAACGGCGGCAACCTCGACATCACCAACACCTACGCCCGGTACGGCTACAACGACGGCTCCTCCAGCACGCAGTGCTACATCCACCTGGACGGCACCGGTTACTACTACATCCGGGGCCGCTTCCGTGACACCGCGGCGGCCGACCCGTACGACGCGCTCCACGTGGGCTCTTACACGATCGGCGGGGCGGCGGCGCCGAACTGGTTGCACGTGCCGTACGGGCCGACGATGGCCACCAACATGGGGCCGGTGTGCACCGTCCGCGACGGCGGGTCGGGCAACAGCTACGGCAACAACTTCACGCCGAAGGCGTGGGCCGTCACCTACTCCAGCGTGTCGGGCTTCCAGGTCAACCTCGCCAACTCCACGAGCTTCGCGCTGTACTGGTGGTCCCACCGGCACGCGGGCTCGTCCTAACCACGAGCAGGAGTCTCCGTGCCGCAGATATGGACGATCTGGGACGTCGAGCTGTCGTATGGTCACACCGATTTCCCGGCGACCGGTGACGCCGCGCAGGTGCTGGCCAGCGGCGGTGAACCGGTGTGGGGGGTGTACGAGGTCGGGGAGGACACCACCGCCTACGGCATCTCCGCCGTGCCGCATTCGCTGCTGGAGTGGCGCTCGGCCGAGTACGACATCGACCCCGCCGACCTCGACACGCTGATCGACGTCGCGCTGCACGAGCGGTTCATCCCGCACCCGGCGGACGCGCTGGCCTGGGCGGACGAACAGGCGGGGCGGGTGCTGCAGGCGAGCGCGGACCTGCCGACGTGCTGGACGCCGGGGGTCTCCGGCACCGACCGGCGCCAGGCGCACCTGGAGCGTGTCCGCCTGGTCAAGGACCATCTCGTCCGGCTGGAGGCGGCTTCGCGCGCCGACCGGCAGGGGGCGTTGGCGTTCGTCGGGTCGGCGCGGGTGGCGCCGCCGGATCCGCTGCAGCCGATGCGGGAGGGAATCCAGCTGGACCCGGCGCGGGTGGAGGCCAAGAAGCTCGCGGTGGCGTGGAAGCGCGCCCGAGGCGACCTGCCGGCGGCGGCGGTCAAGCCTCCGGCGACGTTCATGGGGGTGCGCTGATGACCGGTATCGGCTGGGTCGATGTGTTCGTCGTCATCGGGATCGTCGGCGGCGCCTCGGCCCTGGTGTGGCGGGGGCTGCGGCTGGCGGCACGCAAGACGCGCCGCCTGACGCACTTCCTGGACGACTGGCAGGGTGAGCCCGCCCGGCCGGGCGTGGAGGCGCGGCCGGGTATCCCGGAGCGCCTCCAGAAGATCGAGTCCGAGCTGCGGCGTAACTCCGGCACGTCGCTGCGGGACGTGGTCGACCGGCTCGAGCGCGGGCTGCTGCGGGTCGAGGACGGCCTGGCGACGCATCTGGAGCAGCACCGCGCCGCCGCACCGGTGGTGAACGTGACGAACGTGCAGACCGGCACCGACGGGGAGCCGCCTGCGGAAAGAGAGGGACCATGAAGCTGGTCAGCAGGCGCACCTGGGGCGCCAAGCTGCCGAAGGGCACCTACACGCACCTGTCGGGCACGCAGGGCGTGAAGATCCACTACACGGGCGGGCACGTCCCGGTGGGGATCGTGAAGGATCACGAGGTGTGCGGCAAGCTCGTGCGGCAGATCCAGGCCCAGCATATGGCGGGCGCCCGCGAGGTCCCCTACATCGACATCGGGTACTCGATGATCGCCTGCCCGCACCGCCGTGTGTTCATGGGGCGGGGACCGCACGCGCTGCCTGCGGCCAACGGCCCCGACCTCAACCACGGCCACTACGCGGTGCTGGCACTGGTCGGCTCCCAGGGCCACACCCAGCCCACCACCGACCTGCTGCTGGGCATCTGGGACGCGATCGACTACCTGCGCAAGGAGGGCAACGCGGGCGGGCAGATCAAGGGCCACTGCGACGGCTACTCCACCGACTGCCCCGGCGGGCCGCTGTATAAGTGGATCAAGCAGGGCGCGCCGAGGCCGCGCACCACGCCGGACGACCTGCCGACGCTCCGGCCCGGCGACACCGACGAGCACGTGGTGATGCTGCGCAAGGTCCTCAAGGCCGCCAACCAGTCCTCGCCGTTCTACGACCCGACCGACGCCGACTTGGTCGCGCTGGTCACGCAGTGGAAGGCGGCGCGCAAGCTCGGCGGCAGCCTGGAGTGGACGAGCGCGTGCTGGAGGGCCGCGGGCCTGTGACGGACGCGCTGTGTGAACGGCTTCAGGCCTGGCTGGTACGGCTGGCCGAGGCGTCGAAGACCTTCACCACGGAAACGGCGGCCGAGCCGTCCCAGCTCGGAGGCCGCATCCCCGGGTGGATCGACGAAACCAACTAGGAGAGATCATGAACTGGAAGAAGGCCGCCGTGCTCGGCGTGCTGCTCGCGCTCGTCGGCGGCGCCGGCGTCGCCTCGGCCGCAGCGTGGAGCGACCCCGCCCCCGCCTACGGCGGGTGCGTCTCCAAGAGCAGCGGTTATGTCCGGATCCTGGAGCGCGGCAACCTGCCCAAGAGCGTGCAGGGCAAGTGCAAGACCACCGAGACGAAGATCAGCTGGTTCAGCCGTTCCGGCGGCAAGGGCCCCAAGGGTGAGGCGGGCGAGAAGGGCGCGGCCGGTCCGGCGGGGCCTGCGGTCACGTCGTGGTCGTGGACGGCGGACGGCAAGACCTACACCTGCGCCGACCCGGACAAGGACCTGAAGTACACCTGTACCGGTTCCTGACCGGCATCCCCCCTTCGGCCGCGTCCCCCTTTTCTGTCGCCGCTTCCGCTTCGGAGGCGGCTTTCGTGTTCTCAAGGAGAAAACATGCACGGTGATCCCATTACGGAGCAGCGGCCCGTCGAGCGGAAGGTCTCGGCGGCCACCGCAGGCTCCTACCTGGGCCTGCTGGCGTTTCTGACGGTCCTGCAGGCCATCAACGCCGACCTGGACCTGATCAGCTTCCTGCCCGACTGGCTGGAGACGCTCGCCGTCCCGCTGCTGCCCGGCCTGATCACGTACGTGTCGGGCTACCAGGCCAGGCACACCGCCCGGCCGGACCTGCCGCTCGAGCAGCGGTAGGTCCGGCCGCGTCGTCCCGAGCCATCCGGAAGCGCCCGCCCGGTCTGCGGACCGGGCGGGCGCTTTCGCGTACCCAAAAGGATTGGTAAGTGTCAACACTTACCCATATGCTGGGCCGCGGCGCGAGTCGAACGGCTGCCGGTTATCTTTTTGACAAGAAGACACCATCCGGTGCCGACTCCCACACCCGCGCCACCTGGTCTCGTCAGGCCTGACGGGATGCGAGTCGAAGCTTCACCGGTTATCGCCTTGTAAGCGGGAGGTTGCGGGTTCGAACCCCGCCCTGGGCCCCGGCCCGGGTAGCTCAATCGGCAGAGCTCCTAACGGCCGGTAGGCGTTCCCCTACCCGTATCCCGTCAAGCCCGACGAGGCCAAAGGGGGAAGTCCGACCTCACCGGGGCTTCCCCCTTCGCCGTAGCGCCCCTCCCGCCCCTGGCGGGCTGCTCGCCGAAAGGCCCTTCCATGGCCCGTGACCCTCTCGCCCGTATCTCCCTGACCTCGACCCCGCAGACGCAGCCGCTGCCCGGCCGCCCTGAGATGGTGCGCAACGCGGCCGGCGGCTACGTCTTCGAAAAGGACACCTGGCGGCGCCTGGAAGACTTCCTGATCCTGGGCACCTCGGGCGGCACCTACTACGTCAGCGAGGACACGCTGACGGGTGAGAACGTCGAGGTGCTCCTGCAGGCGCTCGCCGAGGACGGGCCGCGGGTGGTGCAGCTGCTCACCGAGATCTCCACCTCCCGCCCGCCCCGGGCGCCGAGGAACACCCCGGCGCTGTTCGCCCTGGCCGCCGCGCACGCCCTCGGCGATGAGGCGACCCGGCAGGCCGCGAAGACCGCCCTGGCGAAGGTGGCGCGCACCACCCACCACCTGGCGACCTGGTTCGGCTACTACAAGCAGCTCGGCGGCAAGCCGTCCCGGGGCGGCACCGCGCCGGTGAGCCGCCCGACGCTGCGCAAGGCCATCGCGGGCTGGTTCCTGGAGGGGACGCCGGACGAGGCGGCGTTCAAGATTTGCAAGGCCCGCCAGCGCAGAACCCCGCAGGGCGAGCAGTTCACGGTGCGGGACGCGCTGCGGATCGCGCACCCGCGCCCGTACACCGCGACCGCGGCGAACAAGCTGGATGCGATGGGCCGCCGGGTGCTGCTGGGCTGGGCGGCAGGGAAGGTGCCGGACGACGTCGCCCGCACCGAGCTGCCCGCCGTCGACCGGTGGCTGACCGCGCAGGAGGTCACCACCCCGGCGCAGGCGGTGCGGGTGGTGCGTGAGCTGGGGGTGCCGTGGGAGTTCCTGCCCTCCCAGGTCCTGGTCGACCCGACCGTGTGGGACGCGCTGATCGACACGATCGGCATGACCGCCTTGCTGCGCAACCTCGCCCGCATGACCCGCATCGGCACGCTGAAGCCACTGAACGCCGCGACCCGGCGGGCGGTGGCCCGGCTGACCAACGCCGATGCCGTGGTGCGGGCCCGTATCCACCCGATGGACGCCTACCTGGCGCTGCGCGTCTACGCCTCCGGGCGTAGCCAGCCGGACCGGCGCGCCGACGTCCAGACCTGGAGGCCGGTGCCGGAGATCCTGGACGCGCTGGAGGGAACGTATGAGGCGGCGTTCGGCGCCGTCGAGCCGACCGGTAAGCAGTTGCTGGTCGCTGTGGACTCCTCCGGGTCGATGAGCTGGAACTCCGTAGTGCTCGGCGGGTCGCCGATCGGGTCGCCGTACACGGTGGGCTGCGCAATGGCCGTCATGCTCGCACGGATCGAGCAGGGCGACATCCACCTGATCGACGTCGACACGAGCGTGCGCTGGTCGAAGGTGACGCAGCGCACGAACCTCCGGGAGATCGCCTCGTGGCGGCCGTCCGGCGGCGGCACCGACCTGTCGCTGCCGTTCGCCTACGCCGAGCGGGAGGGAATCGACCTGGACGGGTTCGTGGTGCTCACCGATGGGGAGACCTGGGCCGGTAAGCGGCACGCCAGCCAGACCCTGGCCTCCTACCGGCAGGCGGTCAACCCGCAGGCACGGGTGGTGGTGGCGTCCATGACGGCCACCGGCCACACGATCGGCGACCCGGGCGACGGGGGCGTGCTGAACGTGGCCGGGCTGGACGCGTCGCTGCCTATGGTGGTCAACGGGTTCATCCGCGCCTGACCAGCACCACAAAGGCGCCCGCCTGGTCCATGGACCAGGCGGGCGCCTTTCGTGTTTTTGAGGCTATGCTGGCTTTCGCCCCGCAGGTGATAACGGCATCTGCGGGGCTTTCATCAGTCCCAGTTCCAGCCGGGGCCCCACCCACGTTCCAGGCTCGCGCCGTCGCGGTCTTCTTCGGGGACGTAGACGTATTTTTCCTCGTCGTAGAGAGGGGCGAAACCCTTCTCCCAGTCGATCATGTCTTTGTTCGTTCCCGCGTAAAGCAGGTATCGCGGGTCGTGGTTGTCGTTGACGGGGGCCACCAGGGTGTAACCCTCATCTGTGACAACCACGTAGCCGTGGCCGTCACGACGCCGCGACCGCAGCCCTGCGGTGTACAGAACCCGCTTGAAGTAATCGCTCCTCCAATCGGGGAGGTTCAGGTGGCGGTGGGCGGCGCCGATGTCACCGCGCAGGCCGATTTCCAGGTCGTTCACCACGACGGGTGCCCCTGACAAAGGCCGCAGGAGTTCACCTCCCTGAACGCGGACAGGCGGGCCGCTCAAGCTGAGCCGCACCACCGGGCGCTCTTGCGGAGCCTCCGCCATCGACCGCGCGTTCAGCTCCGCCACCAGCCTGCTTCGCTCCGCGACCTCAGGGGGAACCGGCAGGCCCAGGAGTTCATACTCCCAGTCGGCCATCGAATGGTTCGTTTCCATGTCTCTCCGGGGTTGCGAATTCTGGCCCGTTCGATTGATACGGGCCGCCCCCTCGAAGGGTGATGAGGTAACTCATTGACGGCAGATTTGATTGCTTGAAGTGCGAAGTTCGACTTCCAACCAAAACCCTTAATCGGTCAATTTATTGATCTTACCAAGAAAACTTTAGTTGATCAATGGCTCGCTAAAGGGGAATTGAAAATTTCACGCCGTCGCCTTCCGTTTTCATGAAAGCGGAAGGCGACGGCGTGAATCCCCTGTGGAACGATGGGGATCGCACCGGAAAACAGATGCTTCGTCTTAAATATGTTGCGAACCCTGAAGGGTGATGAGGATTGCGGCGCCAATGAGGATGTACGCCTTGTGGCACAAGTGCCGAACCCTGAAGGGTGATGAGGGCGACCGTCCGAAGATCAAGGACGACGCATTTCTTAATGTAGCGGCGCTGTGCTTCACGAGCAAGCGCTGCGCGCGAATCGGCGGGCGACGGGGAGTGAACAGATCTTCTGTCGTGGCGGAGCCCTCTCACGCCGGAGGTCGGCTTGACCTCAGACAACGAGGCCCTGAAGAGAGCAGGTCCATGACGAGGTGCCTCGCTGCCCGCCGTGGGCGGCGAGGCACCTCGCTTGTCTGGACACGAACGGAAAGGGCAGGCGTCCGGCCCTTCGTTACGGGTGCGCGCGTTCCGGCTGTCCGTCCCGCACCCAGGCGTACACCCGGGCGATGCCCTCCTCGATCGGGGTCGTCGCTCTCCAGCCGAGGTCGCGGCGCGCGGCGTCGGCGTTCAGCGCGCTGCGCTGCATCTCCCCGGGCCGGGCCGGAGCGAACAGCGGGGTGACGTCACGGCCTGCGGCCTGCCCGATGTACTTGACCAGGTCCAGGACGCTGGTCTCCTGGCCTGCGCCGATGTTCCACACTCCTCCGGCGGTGTGGGCGGCGGCGGCGAGGAACGCCGCGACGACGTCGCCGACGTAGACGTAGTCACGGGTCTGGAAGCCGTCGCCGAAGATGGTCGGCTGCTGGCTCTGGTGGATACGGCCGGAGAAGATCGCGATGACTCCGGCCTCCCCTGCCGGGTCCTGGCGGGGCCCGAAGACGTTGCCCAGCCGCAGCGCGGTGTGGCGGGTGCTGTGTAGCCGGTTGAACAGGTCGAGGTAGTGCTCCACGCACTGCTTGGCCGTGCCGTACGGTGCCTCCGGGGCGGGCGGCACCTGCTCATCGGACGGAACAGGCGCCTCGGTGCCGTACAGGGCCCCGCCGGTGGAGGCGAACACCAGCTTGGCGCCCACCGGGAGAGCGGCGGTCAGAAGGTTGATGGTGCCGCCGATGTTGATGGCGGCGTCCCGGGCGGGGTCGTCGACGGAGGCCCGCACGTCGATCTGCGCGGCCAGGTGGAAGATGACGTCCGGCCGGGTGCGGGCGACGACGGCACTGACCGCGGCGGCGTCAGTGATGTCGATCACCTCCACGTCGACCTTGCCGGGGCCGGGCAGGCGACTGGTCCGGCCCGAGGACAGGTTGTCGACGACGGTGACGGTATCCCCGCGGGCGAGGAGCGCGTCGACGATGTGGGAGCCGATGAACCCGGCTCCGCCGGTGACGAGTGCGTGCATGCCCAGCAGCCTACGGGCGCTCACGCCGCCTCCCCGGCAAACTCGTCGGGCTCGTCGGCCGCGCAGCGGAACCCGCTCGCCCACGTGTAGTGGGTGGCGTCGCTGGCGACGCGCTCGGTGGTGCGTACCTGCCAGCGCAGGTTCATCCAGCCTCCTCCCCGGATGGTGACGTAGCGGCCTTGGGCGTAGCGCATGACCTGGTCGCACGGCGCCTCCGGCGCGTACAACCAGTAGACGCTCGAGGTCCACTCGTTGACGTTGCCCGCCATGTCGTCGATCCCGAAGGGGGAGGCCCCGTCGAACTGCCCGACCGGGGTCGTGGCGGGCCCGTACGCCAGGCGGGGGTGGTAGCCGCTCCACCAGCGGCGCCAGTCCTCGAGCCCGCCGAGCAGCTCGCCGGCCCAGTGCTCGGCGCAGTTGGCCAGGCCCGGGTCGAAGTGCTGCCCCCAGGGCCAGGGTCGCCAGTGCGGGCCGTGGGCGGCGTACTCCCACTCGGCCTCGGTGGGCAGGCGCAGCCCCGCCCAGGTGCAGTAGGCCGTCGCGTCGGCCAGGGAGATGTGGACCACCGGGTGGTCCTGGCGGCCGGTCAGGTCGCTGCCGGGCCCGGCGGGGTGACGCCAGTTCGCGCCGTCGCGGTCCTCCCAGTAGGAGCGGCCGTAGACGAGACCGAACCCACGCCGCTCGGCGTCGGTACGGTACCCGCTCGCCTCGGCGAACCGGGTGAACTGGGCGTTGGTGACCGGGTGGCGGGCCAGCCGGAACGGGGCGAGGGTCAGCGCGTGCCGGGGGGTTTCATCGCCGAACCACTCAGTCGGGTAGGGCTGCTCTCCGGCCAGGTCGGTCAGATGCCGGCGGGGGGCGCCGATCAGAATCTGGCCGCCGGGCAGGGAGATGAGGTCGTGGTCGTCAGCTACGGGAGTCGTCATGTCAGCCTCCGGCCGCGGCGGGCAGGATGACGATTGCCCCGCCTTCGGGTAGGGGGGTGTCGAGGTTCTGCAGGTGGCGGATGTCGTCGTCTCCGACGAACACACGCACCCAGCTCGCCACCTGGCCCGGGACGTTGAACAGGCGAGGCTCGAGGTCGGGGTGCCTGTCCAGCAGCCACCTCAAGGCCTCACGGACCGTTTCGGCCTCGCACGCCAGCGTGCCCTCGATGCCGGATGCGGCCCGCCAGGCGGAGGGCACCACCACCGTGACCGCGCTCATGCCCGCGCCTCGTCCCACATGGCGCGCATCCACGCGGCGGTGAGTTCAATCCCCTCCCGCAGGCCCACCTGCGGCTGCCAGCCGAGCAGCTCGTGAGCGCGGGTCAGGTCCGGGCAGCGCCGAGCGAAACCGTCATCCTGAATCCGGCCCGGGGCGGTGATGACCCTGCCAGAGCCGACGATCTCGACGATCAGGTCGGCCAGGGCCCGGATCGTGATCTCCTCGCTCGCGCCGAGGTTGATCGGCCCCTGCTGGCCGGAGTCGATCAGAGCGATCAGCCCGTCGACGAAGTCGGACACGTAACAGAAAGACCTGGTCTGCAGGCCGCCGTAGTTCAGGGTCAGGGCCTGGCCGGCGAGGGCCTGGGTGATGAAGGCGGACACGACGCGCCGGTCCGTGAGGTCGGTGCCGGGGCCGTAGACGTTGAAGGGCCGCACGATGCCGATGCTGAGGCCGTGCTGGCGGTGGTAGGCGAACGCCGCAGCCTCGGTGAACCGCTTGGCCTCCGCGTAACACGACAGCAGAGCGGTGGGGTCGGCGTTGCCGCGGTACTCCTCGCGCTGCGGGTAGACCAGCGGGTCGCCGTAGATCTCCGAGGAGGAGGCCAGCACGATCCGGGCGCCGTGCTGCTTGGCGAACTCCAGCGCGTTGAGCGCGCCGAGGCTGCCCGTCTTGAGCGTGCCGACCGGCTGCTTAGCCATGATGTCCGTGCCGATCACGCTGGCCAGGTGCACGACCACGTCCACGGGGACCGTGACGTCGAGGGGGACGGTCACGTCGTGCTGGATGAGCGTGAAGTTGGGGCGGGTGGTCAGGGTGGACAGGGCGGGCAGGATCCCGGCCGACAGGTTGTCGACGGCGGTGATGGTGTCACCGCGGGCTAGGAGGGCGGTGCTGAGGTGGGTGCCGATGAACCCGGCGCCGCCGGTGATCAAAACATGACGGGAGGACATGGGTTTCCTTTCGGGGTGTGTTCAGCAACGCTGTGGAGCCTCGGGATGCGAGGCAGAGGGCGGCGGCAGGAACCTTCCTGCTCCTCCCGCCGCCGCAGTTCACGCGGCCAGGACCAGCGGGATCAGCTCGCTGATGTGGCTGATGATCGGCACCTCGTTCTCAAGAGCAGGGGGAAGCGAGGTGTAGCGGTTGACGGGCTGTTCCGGCTGGCGCACCAGGACGGCGCCCATCCTGTGCTGGAGGGGGGCGACGACGTCGTTGACGGGGTGGTCACCGACGAACCAGATATCGTTAGGTGCGGCGCCGACGCGGTCCAGGAACCTGCGGTAGAACGCGGGGTGTGGTTTCGCCACGCCTTCCTTGCTGGATTCCAGGACCACCTCGAAGAGGTCGAGCACGCCCGCGCGTTCCAGTGCGAGAAGCCGGTCTTGGCCCGGCCGGGTGTTGGACACCAGACCCAGGCGGAACCGTCCCGTGCCGTGCAGGTACTTCAGTGTTTCGGCGGCGCGCGGATCGATGGGCCGCATCCTTAGTACCGGGTCGTAGGGGGTGGCAGGGGAGGTCAGGGTGGAGCCGTAGTCCAACCCCAGTACCAAGGGCTTGCCCATGCTGGTGGCCTTTCAGGGCTGGTGGGGACGCACTTGCCTGGCGCTCGGGTAGTTGCGGCCGGGGGGCGGTTCGGGGTCACCCGTGAATCGGACGTAGGTGCCTTTGGGAAGGGATCGCCGACTGCCGGGCATTGAGGCGATCCCGGCGTACCAGCTGTATCCCTGCGTGTCGGTGATGTAGCCACAGCGGCTTCTTGGATCCCACCTGTTGACGACGCCGTACCGGTGGCCGTCTGAGGCGGGCAGGCTTCGAGCGGGGCCGGGCCCCCGTTGCACGAACGGGCACGCCAGCCGGTAGGCGTCGTCGTCTCCTGCGGCCAGCAGCTCCGACCAGGGCGGAGTGTGGTCGGCGACGGCCAGGCCGGGGGCGGTGGCCAGGCCGGGGGCGGGCATGTCGAGGGTGGGGACGATGACCTTGATCCCGCGCTTCTGCAGGTCCTGCACGAGGGGGGTGAAGCCGCCGTCGCCGGTGATCAGAGCAACGACGTCGAGCTGCCTGGCGAGGGCGATCCCTTGGGTCAGGCGGGTAAGCCGGGCGATTCCTCTTTCGCGGCTGTTCGTCAGGCCGGCCTCGTGCTCGTGCCGGACGATGCCCTCATTTCTCAGGACGTGGTTCCAGAACGACCCGGCCACACGGGAGCCGTTTGGCTTCACGGTGTCTTTACGGGAGGCCTGGGGCGGCTGGCCCAGCATGTAGTGGGCTTCGACCATGACAATGTCGGCCAAGGGAAGACGGTGGTGGTGGTGCAGGTGCCAGCGCAGGAGGTCGTGAATCCCGGCGAACGCCGGTGCTCGCCTCCACGGGGATTGGGCGTCCAGGTAGCGCCACAGGCGGTGGAACCACGCGTCGTCGTAGAACACGCCGAGTCTCATACGGCGTACTCCATCGACAGGTCCACCACCACCGGCCGGGAGGTCGACGGCGCGTCCTGCGGTGCGGCGGTGTGCTGGTCGGTGACGACGCGGTAGGCGATGACGCCCATCCTGGGGTTCTCCTTGGGCAGGAGGGAGGTGTAGATCCGGTTGGCCCGGTGGCCCTTGGGGCTGTCCCAGTGCACGGTCGGGGTGTGGTCGCCCCACACGGCGCCGACGTCGTGCAGCCCGAGCGCTCGCATTTCCCTGTCCGGGGTGACGTCGTCCTTGCCGTCCGCGAGCCCTTCGAGTGCCGGGTGGTTGTCGGGGGCACTGTTCCAGTCCCCCATCATGATCACGTTTTCGCTGCCCTTGAGGATCGCCTTCAGGGTGGGCGCTTCCATCGCCCGCTTGAGGTGGCTGAAGGGCGCCAGGTGCGTGTGGCCGATGAGGACGAGCTTGCCGTCGATTTCGCAGTGCAGGCCCGCCGCGGCGTGCCAGAACGGGTCGCCCTGCTCGTTGTGCTCGTTGATGATGCGCACCCGGTCGGTCCTCACCAGCGTCAGCAGGTGGCAGTCGTCGTGGGCGGACTCCACCAGGACGGCGCGCATGCCCAGGATCCGTTCGGCCTCGTACACCATGCGGAGGCCGTCCTCATGGAAGTTCTTGGCCGCCTGCACGGCGACCACGTCCGCGCCGAGCCCGGCGAGGAGTTCCAGCTGCGGCAGGACACGCTCGTGTGCTCCTCCGTCGTGCTTGGCGCTGCCGAGGTTGTAGGTGGCGACTCGCAGGGTGTTCGTCATCGTGTGCTCCGTTTCTCGGGGCGGGTGGGTGGGGTGAAGCGCGGCGGCGCTGCACGAGAACCAGGGGTTCGCGCCGCCGCGCGGCATGGGGGATGCACGGCCTGACCGAAGGGGAAGGTCAGGCGGCGATCTGGTGGGGGACGGTCGCGGTGACGCCCAGCAGGAGTCTGTGGCCGAGCACGTGACGGGAGTTGTGCGCCTCCCAGGGGTGAAGCGTGGCCGGGCCCGGCTCGTCTAGGACGTAGCCCGCTCTCTTCAGGGCGGCGGCGAGTGCGTCTGAGCTACGCGGGGTGAACAACGCTCCCGCCGTACGGTAAATCCCGGTCAGCTCGCCGATCTCGAAGAAGGTCATCTCGTCGGTGCGCAGGTGAGTGATCGCCAGGCGGCTTCCGGCCACCAGGTGCTTGCGCAGACCGGCCAGTACCGGGTTCAGGTCACGGATGAGCTCCAGGCCGGTGAGGATTACCCCAGTGGGGCGGTCAGACAGCAGGTCCGCGCTGTCGCCGGGCAGCAGAGCGGGCAGCGAGCTCAAGTCATGCATGGCGGCGGTGGCGGTGTGCACGCCGCGGTGGCGGCCGAACTGCCGATGGAGGTAGGCGGTGACGGAAGGGTCGTCGTCGAGATAAGCGACCGGCATTCCAGGGTGAACGGCGTGAGTGACGTGGTGGAGGTTCGGGCTGGCGGAGGAGGGATAGCCGTAGCCGTGGACGATGAGCTGGCGCGTCACGGTCGCGAAGGTTCGCGCCGTTGCGATGACGAAGCCTCGACGGGCGCGTTCGGCTTCCTTCAGCAGCGGCGTGGTCGTCATCAGGATATTGGCCGCTTCCCGATCGGGTCCGTAACAGTGGCTGCTGTCGCCGCGCAGGTAGGCGGCGATCCGGGCAGAGGTTGGCTTGGTCATCAGCAGGCTGTCGATCTCCTCGGAGGAGCGCAGGTTCATGATCATCGGCCTTGAGGGGGGAAGGGGAACCCCGTCGCCGCCGCCACCGTCTCCGCCGCTTGCGCTGTCGCGTCGGCGGACAGCAGGCGGCGTTCGCCGCGCTGTTTCGCCCGCTTCCTGATTTTCTGGATTACCAGCGTCGCGCCCCATGCCACCGCCACAGCCAGGATCCAGACGTCGCGGGAAAACATGGAGGCGAACGCCGCGAGGCCGTCGTTGACCGCGTGCATGATGACGAGCGGCCAGATGCGGCGGTAACGCAGGTACAGGAACCCGATCCCGGCGCCCAGCACCAGCGTCGCGCCGACCCCGGGCACTCCCATCACGGCGTGATAGAGGGACCGCAGGACCGCAGGCAGAGCCAGGACCAGCCAGAGAGGAAGACGAGCGGCGGCCAGGGCGGCGCTCACCCCGGCCAGCGCGACCTCTTCGGTGATCGAGGTGTAGGCGATCCCGACGACCAGGACGTGGACGCCTTGACTGAGGTAACCATCGGACGGCTGGATGGGCATCGCCAGCCCGAGGATCGTCAGGATGAACGCGGTCGCCCCGGCCGCGATGAACGGCAGCGCCCCCCGGTCCAGCAACTTGCGGTTGACGTCGGCTCGGCCGGGTCTTCCCACGCCCAGGAAGGTGGGGGTCACGCCGAGCCCGGAGGCCAGGGATGCGACCAGCGCGACCGTTCCCACGGCGACGGCGCACAGGCCGATGCTCACAGCCACGGAAAGCAGGGCGGGGGAAAGCGCCCCCTGACGGTACAGGGCGACCATCACGGCGAACAGGCCGACCAGAACACCGAACGTCATGAGCAGCCACCGCGGCGCCCCGCCGGGACGCCTCCGGCCGCCTATGGCACAGACACCCACCGCGATGGTCACCAGGATCACGTTGAGCGTGAGGGACGGCACGGGAAGGTCGGGAAGGTCTCCACCCAGGAGGTTGGCCGCGGCGTCCAGGGCGTTGACCGCCGAAGGTCCGAGGGCCGCGACGTACAGCAGGGCACTCTGTCCGAGCGCCCGGCGCACGGACACCTTCGGCCAGGCGGGCAGCGGGGTTTCCGGCTCGGGCAGCATGCGGGTGAGCAGGCGAGCGGGAGACAAGGAGGACAGGGAAAAGGGCATGGCGGTTTCTGTGTCGTGGAGGGGGCGTGAAGTCAGGACTTTGCCGGGAGGGCTTCGGCGACCATCAGAGCCGTGTCACCGTCGAGGGGCTCACGGGTGACGAGCTGGAACCCGGCCGCGGTCATCAGGTCGCTGTACTCGCCGAAGGTGCGTTCCTGACCGCCGGCGGGGAAGTTGGCCATCATGCGAACGTTCAGCCGGTCAGCCATGGTGGGGGCCATCAGGTAGGGCTGGATCAGCATGTCCACGCACCAGAGCTGCGCTTGACGGCCGGAGGCCCGGATCGCGTCGCGGATGGTGGACAAGATCCATATGGCGTGGACGTCGTCCCAGTTGTGCAGGACGCTGCCCAGGACGTAGACGGTGATCCCGTCGCCCTCACCAGGGGCGGGAACGGCGGTGAAGAAATCTCCCTCAACGACCTCGCACCGGCCGCCGAGGTCGGCGAGGTGCTTGCGGGCCTCGATGGCGACGCTCGGGCGTTCTAGCAGCACACCGGACAGGTGCGGGTGCTGCCGCAGAAGGGCCGACAGGAGAGTGCCGTGGCCGCCGCCGATGTCGATGACGGTACCCACGTGACTGCAGTCGCGTTGCGCGAGCAGCTGCCCGGCCGCGTAGCTGCGGGCCGTCATGAAACGCTGGAAGTGCTGCCCGAGGACGGGGTCGGCGTCCAGCTGCTCGTACAGGGTGGTCTCCGGCTCCCCACCCTGAAGGACATGGGGCAGGGAGGTGATCGCCTCTCGCCAGGGCTGGCTGGCCGTCACGAGCACGGCCCACAGCAGAGACCCGGGAACATCGCTGCACAGCTGCCGACCCTCTTCGGTGAGGACGAAGGAGTCGGGCTGCGAGGCGTGGTCCAGCAGCTTCAGCTTCACGGCCACGCGCAGGATTCGCCCCAGCTTCGCGGCATCGACGCCGCACTGCGCAGCCAGGTCCTCGACGGTGCGAGGGCCCTCGGCCAGGAGGTCGGCGATCCGGAATCGCGCGATGACCAGCAGGACCCCGAAGTCGGCATCGGCGCCGAGGATGCGCTGGATGACTCCGCGCCGGTTCGCGTAGGAGAACAGGTCGCTCACCCCCGCCGGAGAGGTCTGCTGGGGCAGCTGCGCGCCCCTGGTCCGGTGGGGCAGCGTGGGCTTCTTTCCGGACGCCGTGGTCATGACGCTCCGTTCCAGGACGACGGGGTGGGGCCGGGCAGCAGCATGGAGGTGACGTCGAGGGGCTTTTTCAGGTAGCTCTGCTCGACCATGTAGGCGCTGACCCGATCCAGACGGCTGCCGTTCAGGGTCTGCGGGTAGACACCCAGGGTGATGATCCGCGCGTCAGACGGGGAGATCTGTGTGTAGCCCGGAATGATGTCGGTGACCGCTTTGCGGTCGGCGGCGGCCATCCGCTGCCCTTCTTCCAGGACGCGGCGCACGATGGCGACGGTCTTGGGGTTTTCCCGGGCGAACTTCTTGGTGACGCCCCAGCCGGCGATGGGGAAGTCGGCGGTGGGGCCGATGGCGGTGTCGGCCAGGGTGAGCGCCCCATCCCGGGTACGGGCCGCGGTGATGAACGGCTCGACCATCCAAGCCGCATCGATGCTCCCCGCGCGCAGGGCGGCGGGCATGTTCGGCAGCGGGATCTCGACGAAGGTGACGTCGTCGGCCGTCAGCCCGTGCACCTTCAGGGTCACCGTGGTGGTGAGGGTGGCGATGCTGCGGAGGGTCGCGACTGCAATCTTCTTGCCCTTGAGGTCCGCGGGGGTCTTGATGCCCGAATCCGGTTTGGTCATCAGCAGGAACGTCCCAGGCCCGCCCTGGTAGGCGTCGGCGATGAACCCGAGGTCTGCGACCTGCTCGCTTTGCGCGATGAACGCGGTGACGTAGTTGAGCAGGCACACGTCCAGGTGGCCGCTGACCAGGTTCGGGATGGCCGGCCCTGCACCCTGGATCGTCTCCGTCTTGACCGTGAGGCCCGCCTGCTCGAAGAGCCGACGCTTGATGGCCAGCTGCAGGCCGGCGGTGTCCGGGATGGGCATCGTGCCGATGGTCAGGGTGGTCTTCTCCGGGAGGCTGGCCACGGGGGCGTTCGTGCGGGGCACGGAGGTGCTGCACGCCACCAACGTTCCGAACGGTAAAGCGATAATTACGGCGAGTAGCCGCTTGAGGCGCACGACGAACTCCAGAAAAGGTGAGGGGAAAAGGAAACACGAGTTGGCTTCGGGTGGTGAGGGCCGATCCGAACAGGAGAATCGGCCCTCACCACTGCCGCACGCTCCCGAAGGCGTGCGGCAAGGTGCGCGGGAGCCCGAAGAGGTCACCGTCCAGCAGCCGGTGAACCTTTCCGGGCGGGGTCACCGCGCTGGTCTCAGCCCGTCGGGTCGCTCCGGCATAGAGCGGCGAGCCGCATGGCGATCTGGCGGGCAGTGTCTTCCGCCTCCTCGACGGAAGCGGATTGGGCACCCTCGCCGGTGAACGCCCAGAAGAAGGTCCGCTCTCCGGGGTCGGTCCAGACGACGAAAGAGGATCCGACGACGGTCAGCATCGGCTCGGGGTCCACTCTGAGAGTGGTGTGTACCGAGTAGCGCACGAGAAGCTCCTGCAGGCGACTCAGCTCGGCCGTCGCGGGAACGGAGACATTGGCCCTGACCGGGTACAGGGCAGCTGCGGGCATGCCGGATGAACTCACGTGAACTCCTCGGTGGGGCGGCCCCGGGGACGTCCCCGGCGCAGCGAGGGTGGGGCTGCTCAGGACGGGCGCCCCGGGACCGCCGTGAAGCAGTGAGCCCTGAAGATCTGCGCAGAACCGCAGATCAGGTCACTCGGGAAGGGACGGCGCCATAAGCTGGAGGGAAGGTAGCGGTGTCCGACAGTTATCCGGGAAGGGCCCGCAGAGTGACCTGATGATCAGCCATCGGGGGCCTCCAGCAGAGCCTTCAGGCCGTCGAGGTCATGGTGGCGAAACTTCGGCTCACAGCCGGAAGCGTCAGTCGGACGGGCACACCAATCACCGTGGGTGCCGTTCACGATTTCGCGCCAGATCAGCGATTCGGGGTGAGCGGCCTGGAGGACTTCGGCCGCGCTGGGCCCGAACGTCAAGAGGAGATCCTTGTCGTTCACGCCGCTTACGTTATGGAGTGGATCTGTGACTGACCAGCCGCGTAGCGCCGTAGTTTGACGACGCTACGCGGGTAACTACTACGTAGTGTGGTACCTCAATCGACGAGGCTGAAAAAGTCCACCAAGGCACGCTGGTCATCGGTGAGCCTACGCTTGGCCGTGCCGGCGATCTCCCTTGTCACGTCATGGCCGAGCTGCTGGTAACGCAGCCACTCCGGCGCCTTCAACCGCAGGCCGGTCATGATTTCCGTCGCCCGGCTGACATCGCCGATCCGCGTGTTCGCGCGAGCCTCGTCCAGCCGGGCACGGTTCCACGTGCTGGAGACCGTGCGCCCGACTCCTCGGGGAAGCCTGCCGAACAGCTCCACGGCCTTCCCATGATCCCCGACGACCATCGCGTTCTCCGTCTGCTTGAGAGCCGCCGTCAGTGGACCGAAAGACCAATCAACCGAGCCGTAGTGCTCGTATCCGATCCTGTTACCGGCCATGATGACGAGCGAGTCGTATTCGTCCGCCTTGTCAGGACGGTTGTCCCGGGCGGCTGCAGTAGAGGCTCGGCTCAGCAGAGTCCCCCAGGAGCTGAGCTCCTCGGCGGTGGCGCGGGACATGCGCGGCTCTAGTTCCTCGGCTGCATGCACGCACAGATCGACGACCTCACGGAAACGGCCCTGTCGCATCATGGCCCAGGCCTGAATACTGAGCGCGGCGCTCAGCAGCGACGTGTCGCTGAGGGTCAGCGCGTCCTGCTGGGAATGTTGAATAGCGGTGAGAGCCAGGTCGTGGGCGCGAACCTGGATCAGGTAGCGGGCAGCGAGGTTGTAAGCGTTGGCACGCACCCGCAGCGCATCCAACCGAGCCTGGCCGTCGTCGAGCTGGATGACGTGATGCTGGGCCGACAGCAGAAGCGGTGGCAAAAGCGGAGCGAGTTCGTCGTAATGGTTGCTGTGGTAAATCGTGCTTACGGTCGCCATGGTCGTCGCGAGCCGAGACAGGGACACCTCAGTGGCGTCCGCAGTGCCAAACATCGGCTCGCCCCGTAGGTTCATCGCCGGGGCGACCGCTGCTCGGATTGGGGCGAGCATCGTCTCAGGAGGGCCGTCGAGCATGGGCTCGGGTGGCCCGGCCGAAACGAACGTCATCGTGACCACGCCCAGCGCTCGCGCCAAGGCGTGGTAGGTCTCCAGTCGAGCGGTACCGCCCTGCTCGATTTTCCGTACCACGCCAAGGCTGACTCCGCTGGCGGTGGCGAGTTCTTCCTGGGTGAAACCTCGACTCATCCGTAAGGTACGGATTTTGTTAGGGAGGTCGACGTGAGTGGTAGCTTCAGGCATAGCCCTGCACCTCCTGTTGGCAACGACACCCACAGGCTAGATGTGCAGGGCTCACTTATGTGCGGATCTCTACGGGACCATCACCCTGAAGCGCCACAGATGGAGAAAACGCGGCCTCCGGTCGATCAGCGCCACCCGCGCCTCCCGGAGGCCGCGTCCGAAAGGAACATGCCTAGACACGCCCGTTGGTAAGTATCCCAGTCGTGCCGATTGATCGGCAACGGCACCGGACCTCGGGGACAATGAGGGGGCCTCAGGGCGGGGGGATCACCTGTCTCCTGCAGTTCGGCCTGGGCCGTAGCGATACGAAGCTTGTTGATCGTTTGCACGACACATGCAGCCTGCGCGCAAAGATCCCTTCCTGAGGGCCTGTGCGCCCCCTTAGGAGGCTTTGCGGCGCGGTGGCGCAGGGAAAGGGCTCCGGGGGTGTATTGATGCCCTCGGTGGCTTGTGGGGCTTTGGATCTTCAGGGGTTGTGACGCAGATCACATCAGTGGTGCGACTACGGCCTGCCACATGATGGTTGAATCGACGCACCGGAACTCACGCACGACACGCAGACCCCCGGAAACACACCGCTTCCGAGCGTCACCGTGTATGGTTCCCCCAGGTAAAAAAAGTGGTGGTGGGACGTCTCCTCTGGAGCGGGAACTCCAGGCGAGGCGACGCACCACCACCTTGGTCGACCGGACCGATGTTGGAGCATCGGCTACCCGATCTGGCCCCCGCTGGAACCCGGCGAGGCTCAATGAGGCCTCCAGCCGGTTGCCAGACAACTGCACAAGGAAACGAAGACAGATGCCTAGTCCAACGCGGGTTGCTCTTAGCGTACCCGAAAACCGGCGTGGGTTCACAAGGAACCATGCCGAGATTTCGCCGTGTTATGCGCGCATTCCCGGATCTGGAGCTCTCCAGGCCCGGCCCTTCGCCATGCCCGCGCCCAGTTCCAGGCGCCTGCGGTGAAGCGCCGCGACGAGCCCTTCGTCGCCTGTCTCGTTGAGAACATCCGCCGGGCCCTGGCGCGCATCGAGCCGCCGTGCCTTCCGTCGATGAAGCCGAGCAGCGACGCCCTGAACTCACCGGCCGCGACCCGCAGCCGGTTCTCCCGCCGTACCCCCGATCGGGGGACGCCCCTGGAATGACGTAGGCCTCGCGACGCAGGCGAGGCCCTTCCCTAACCACACATCCGCACCACCCCGGAGCGAGTCCGTAGCCGGCCAGCCGCGACTCGTTCGGTTTAGTGCACCTTTTTGCGCTTGGAGTACAAGATCCACGATCGCCAAGCGTTCTGTCAAGCATGCCTGCAAACAGGTTGTTCGCGGGCGTGCTCGCAGAGCGTGCCCGCATACGAGCCGCTCGTCCCGGTCATCCCGGACGGGCATCTGCTCGCGCCCAGCCTCACGGTGTGGCTCGAGGTCGACGCCTATCTCGTGGACCGCTCCTGGCGGCGCCGCGACTGGCTGCGCAACTACCACCTCGTCGGCGAGGCCCTCGCGGCGAACGTCACGGCCGAGATGGTCACCCAGCACGGCATGACGTGGGAGACCCTCGCGGCCGACGCCGGGGTGAGCCGCTCGACGATGGCCGACCGGCTGCGCTGGCGCCGGGAGCACGGCCTGCTGGCGACCATCACCACCGGTTCGACCGTCCGTACCCGCAAGGGCAATCTGTGGGGCCGTCGCGACGACGGGCTGGGCAACCTGGCGGCCGAGTACGCTCTCATCGTCCCTGAGACCGCTCTGGCGGAGCTGTACGGCCCGGACTGGGCCGACATCCTGTTCCCCTGGGATGGCCCGGCCGAGGCTCCCGGCTCGCTCGACGATGTCCCCTGGCCGGTGGAGACCGTCCTCACCCGCCCTGAGTTTTCGCAGGTCAGCGCGCCTGTGGAGGAAACTCGGACGCCCGCTGTTGCCGGGGTTGACCTAGGCGAAAGCACTCTCCCTCACGCGCGAGAGAATCAGACAAACAACTCAAAGTGGCCTCTTCATGTCACCCCGCGCACCAAGAGGGACCGGATCCACGCCGCTGAACGGCTGCGTGAGGAGGACCTGACGCTGCGGCACCTGTCCGCGCGTGACCTCGCGCGCCTGTGCCGCCCCCTGTTCAGCCTCGGCGCGACCCTGGCCGACGCCCATCACGCCCTCAATACCCACCCGCTGCACGGCCAGTGGGCGCACCCCTCCTCGATCCTGTCGGCGGGCCAGCGGTGGCGGGCCCGCCGACAGATCCCGCGGTTGCGGGCGCTGCTCGAGGCGCGCGTCGCCGCGTGGATCGGGCCGGACGCTCAGCTGGTGGCCAAGCTGCCCTCGCAGCACAAGCAGGCTCTGCGCGACGATCGCGCCGCCGAGCCCCGCTGGCTCGAGCGGCAGCAGCGCGCCTGCGCCCAGCCCGACCCCGTCGTTGTGCCGCATGTGCACGTGCCCAGCCTCCCGGGGCCAGGGTTCGCAGCGTTGCGGGCCGCGCTCGAGGAGCGCGTCACCCGGGCGTGGGCGCAGGAGCGGCGCGGGTACGTGCCGCCCGCCCTGGCTCGCGCGCAGGAACGCGCCCGCCAGGAACGACGCGAGCGGATCGGCGTCTCGCGTGGCTGAGCCGTACGCCGACACGAGGCCGCGCAGCGCTGAGCTGCCCGGACATGGCTTAGCGCACGATCGGGTTCTGATGTTCCTCAGACCCCTATGCTGCGGCGCCCCGCGACTTCGCCGCGAAGGGCGCTAAGACGTTGGCGAATCTACAACGTAAAGCCGCCCGTAGCGTCCCCCTCCGGGGAAGGGTCCGGTTTCCCCGGACCCTTCCCCTCCCCGTATACCGGACACTTAGGCGCAGGCCTGGACATCGGTGACGGAGACGCCCGCCGTCACGGCGCCGTACGGGCCCGTGCGGCGCGTACGGAGCGCCTGCCCGGGACGGCGTCAGGCCTCCTACGGGCCGCGCCCTCGCCTCGACGGCCCGCCCACCGGGGCTTTACGTTGTAGATTCCCATCTGAGAAGGGGTGCCACCGAGTACTGCGGAAACAAGCCGCGTCCGCCGGAGACTCCGGGTCAGGCGGTGGGAGCAGAAGCCAGGGTTTCTGCCGGTCCCGCGCGCATGCCGCCGTCCTCATCGACCGTTTCCCCGGCCCGGTGTCGGCTTCCGGAACCTGCTGTGCTGCGGTGAGGGCCCTCCGCTCGGGTCCGTGCGATGAGCCCCAAAGGAGCTCTGGTCGAGGGCAACGGCCGGTGTCATGAGGCCCGTTGTGCCGCTCGGCGGGAGCGGGTTTCGGCGATCTGCCGCCAGAGGATCCATGGGACCGAATCGGCGAGGGAACCGGTGTGGAGGCGTTGGTCTGGGGTGATGCCGCTACGTGACCGGACAGAGTCCATGTTCTGTCCGGTGTGCTGACCATCGCTTTCGTCACCCAGAGCTACTTTGGGGCTCATCGCACGGACCCGAGCGGAGGGCCGTGAGCTCAGCCTCACCCACATGAGGTGATTCCGCTTCGGCGTCATGTCGGAGCCGACCAGAACCGTCCTCCTGCCGAACGACTGTCCAGCCACTCGGCCAGTCATTTTCATGATCCGGCCATGACATCCGGACATCAATGAGCCCGGCCTTCTCTTGGAAGGTCGTCCCCGCGAACCGGGCGGGCCCCTGAAAGGTCGTCCCCTCGAACCTGGCGGACCTCTGAAAGGTCGTCCCCTCGAACACGGCGGACCTCTGAAAGGTCGTCCCCTCGAACACGGCGGACCTCTGAAAGGTCGTCCCCTCGAACACGGCGGACCCCTGGAAGGTCGTCCCCTCGAACCGGGCGGGCCTCTGAAAGGTCGTCCCCTCGAACCGGGCGGGCCTCTGAAAGGTCGTCTCTTCGAACACGGAGTGCCCCTGGAAGTTCGCCTTCTCGAACTCGGCGTGCCCCTGGAAGGTCACCTTCGCAAATATGGCGTGCCCGTGGAAGTTCGCACCCTCGAACCTGGCGAGCCCCTGGAAGTTCGCCTCCACGAAGGCGACGTGCCCGTGGAAGTTCGCACCCGCGAACCCGGCGGACCTCTGGAAGGTCGCCTTCTCGAACACGGCGTGCCCCTGGAAGTTCGCTCTGTCGAACCGGGCTTCGGCGATACGGCATGAAGTGAAGTTGAGGTCGATGAGGGTAGCGTCGGTCAGGTCGAGTCGGATGTTGGGCCAGAACCGGGTGGAAGGTGCGGCCGGGCGTTGCCAGCGTCGGCGTTTGGCAGGGTCAGGAGGGGTGGGGTAATGCAGGTGGTCGGCCAGGATGCGCTGGGCGGTGAGACGGACCTGGCGTTCTTCGTGAGGGTCGTGTCCGTTCTTCTGCGACGTGGGGGAGGTGCGGGTGCGGGCGGCGCGTTGGGCCGCCCGGATCTTGTCTGACCGGCTGGTCTGTGCGGGCAGGGTGTACGGCATGCGTAAGTAAGCGCTGATCACGTCCACGATCGTCTGTCGCAGAGCGGGGGTGTCTTGGGCGAGGCGCTCCAGCGCGTACAGGCCGGCCAACCGGACCGGTGCCTTGTCGCTGCCCAGCTGCTCAGCGGCCTTGGTGTAGAGCTCCGTGATGCGGCGCTCAGCGGCGTCGTGCTCGGTGATCGCGGTGGCGATCTCCTGGTGCCGCTGGCGGCGGAAGGCCAGCATCAGCGTGATCGCGCCGCCCATGCCCACCCCGGCGGCCAGCGCGGTCCGTATGATCTCGACGCGTGCGGTGACGAGCACCGCGCCACTCAGCCCCGACAAGCCTGTCAGCAGCCACCAGGCCACTGCGGTGAACGCACCCCCGACGGCCAGCGTCGCCGGGACGATCCACCAGCCGACCGGTCGAGGCATCCGTACCGGGGAGGACCGCCGTCGTTGGATTGTCGGTGAGTCGCTGGGGTCACGGCGGCCGGGTGACCAGGGGAGGCTCATACCTTTTCAACTCGCGGTCGTGGCCGTAAGTGCCCGCCTCGTGACCGCAGAAAAAGGTGCCGCCAGCGACGGGGTGGGGCTCCGGTCAAGCATGGCCGCGAAATGCGGACCCCACCCCGCCCACGAGGCTACCGTCGGAGGAGCACTTCCCTCGATCACCTGCCGCCTGCCGCCCGACGAGCAGGCGGCCGTGTTCCTGAGGCAGTTGTGGCCCTCCCGCGACGCCTCGGTGCTCAATCAGATCCTGAAACGGCGGAAAGCTGTCCTCCTGGGCATCTCTCCTACCTGGGCGGCGCGATGGAGCAGCACAGACCATCAGCCTTGACGACGCGCGCGCTTGGCCCGGCGCTTCGAGGACTATCGCCAGCGCGCGGACGGAAGCTCTCAACCCCCGTCCGCGAGAAACTTCACCCGCGTCACCGTACGGCGGATGTCGCCTGCGGCACGAGCGCGCCCGGTTCGCGCAGCCACACCTCCTGGTGGCCGTTCACGGTGACGGTCAGCCCGAACTCCTCATGGCCCGGTCGGCCGCGCTCGACCCACCACCGGTGTGCGGCCTCGACCTCATCCCACAGGCTGCGCGGGCCGCCCTGGTAGACGCGCGAGTCCGCAGGATTCTCCTCGTCGAAGAAGGCCGCCGCCCATGACCGGTCGGCCAGGCCGTACAGCCACATGGTCTGTACTCCCTGCGGGCTGCGCTCGAAAGTGCGGACGCACTCAGGGACCAGCAGGCTGATCGCGAAGTCGGAGGCGGAGTAAGCGGATTCGTCAACGGCCTCCGCGACCGGCACGCCGGTGGTCGAGCGGCGGGTGTCGGCGGGCCAGCCCTCTCCGGGGAGGTAGTCGTCGTACTCGGGCCAGGTGAGGCGTTGAGAACGCAGGTGCATGAACCGGGTGGCGCAGGTGAAGTGCCCGCTCGCGCTGCCGTCCTCGGCCACGACCAGGCGCACGATGGCGTTCTGTCCGCTGTAGCGGGTACCCCACGGCATCACCAGCACCCCGCCGGGGCGGGTCTGCTCGATCCAGACCCGGGGGACCTCGTGGACGCCCACCGTCACCAGGATCCGGTCGTACGGCGCCCGCTCGGGCCAGCCGAGCAGGCCGTCGCCGGTGATGACCTCGGGGTGCCAGCCGGCGGTGGCCAGGGCCTTGCGTGCGGTCTCGGCCACCGTCTCGTCGACCTCGACGGAGACGACATCGCGCTCGCCGAGCCGGGCCGACAGCAGCGCGGCGCACCAGCCGGTGCCGGTGCCGATCTCCAGAACTTTCGCCCCGTCGAACACCGACAGGTCGGCGAACATGGAGAACACCGCACTGGGCATCGAGCTGGAGCTGGTGGCCAGCTCGCCGCGCTCGGGGCCGCTGTGGCGGCCGTCGTCCCACTGCGTGACGACGGGCACGTCGGCGTCGGCCCAGCGCCGCCACCCATCGGGGTCATCACCCTTGGAGACGGTGATGTACCCCTGGCCTGTCGAGGGCCACATCACCTCGGGCAGGAAAAGGTGCCGGGGAACCGTCTCGAAAGCAGGCTCCCAGTCGGGGGCCAGCACACCCGACTCCCGCAGCACGTCACGTAACGCCTGCTGCCCCGCTTCCACAGTCACTTCTTCGGGTCCGGGTTCGGCTTCTCGTGCTTTCCGCCCGGTGCGGAGCCGTCCCCTTGTTCGGGTGTTGGCTTGGCGGGACGGAACTTTTCGTACTCGGCTGGCTTGCCCTCGTGGTCACCCATTTTCATTGCGCGCGGTGTCCTTCCCTCGCCGGGCTCCTCATGTGGAGCGCTCGCGGTAAGCGTAACCTCGCGCTCAGCGACAGGAAGGGAACAGTTCGATCTCCAACAGCTCCTGTGAGCCTCGACCTGTATACCTTCTGTTGACGTCGGATGTTCAGCGAGGGAACAAACCGCCGACACTCGCGGGATTCCCGGAATTTGCCGTATGCAGGTCGACATGGCACCTTAAGAATCGTTCTGATCAGGACCACGCCTTATATACCGGGCGTGATGCACAAAAATGCAGGCGGTCGGCGCGTCGGCTGTCTGTTGTCCCCGCGGCGGCGGGGTTGCTCCCCACATACGTGGGGGTGAGGCCCATCTCCAGAGATGGGCCTCATCTGTGTCTCCTCGACCAGCAAGGAACGTCATGTTCGGTCCTCCCATCGATCTCAGTGGCCTGCCCGGATACCAGACCAGCACCAGCGTGCGGCCAGCCAGAACGGCGTTCTTGGGCCGTTGCTCGACCAAGGACAACCAGGACCCCCGCTCGTCGATCGCCGGACAGGTCGCTGAGGCGTCCGTGCTGCTGGAGCCCGGCGAGACGTTCGCCGCCCACTTCTGGGATGTGGAGTCGGGGATGCTCGGCCTGGACGAGCGCAGCCAGGTCACCGATGGCGATTACGAGCGGCTTGGCGTGCCTGTGCCCCGAGACGGTGGGCTGCGTGAACTGCTGGAGTGGGTCGAGGGCGGCCGACTTGACCGGGTCGTGTGCGAACGGATCAGTCGCGTTGCTCGCGACATGCTGCCCAGTCTTCAGGTTGAGCGTCATCTGCTTTCGCGCGGTGTGGCGTTGGAGTGTGCCAACGAGCCTCGTGGCGGGATGACCACCGGGCAGCTGGAGTTGCGCCGCACCGCGCAGGTCCGCGCCGAGATCTACCGGCACGAGCTGATGGAGCAGTCCATGCGCGGCCAGCGTCAGCACGCCGCCAACGGCTACCGGCACGGGTCCCCCTGCTACGGCTATATCGCCGTCGAGGACCCGGACGCCCCGGTGGCACCCAACCGGTTCGGTGGCGGCCGCCCCAAAATGCGCCTGGCGCTGCACCCCGACTCCCGCCGCGCCGAGACCGTGCAGCGCGTGTTCCATCTCCGTCGAACCGATCGCCTGACGGACCGCGAGATCGCCCGTGTACTGGCCGCCGACCTTGACCGGCACCCGCTGGCTGACGGGCAGACGCTGTGGCGCCAGGGACGGATCGGAAGAATGCTCGCGCAGCCCAAGTACACCGGTTACCAGGTGTTCAACCGGCGCGCGGCCCGAACCAACCACGACCGGGCCAACCCCATCTCCGATTGGGTGTGGTCACGCGAGCGGGCCCACCCGGTGATCGTGCCGCTGGAGGAGTGGTACGAGACGCAAATGGTGACCGCGCGTATGCAGGAGCGGCGTACGCCGGGCTGGGACCGGGTGCATGCCGCCGCCGCTCAGCGCGGCATCCGATTCACGAAGGTACGGAGCGCCCGCAGTCACATCCTGTACGAGGTTGCGGGCCGCGAGATCGTACTGCCGCGCGGAGACCTGCCGGCCGCGGTGGCGGATGAGGTCATCGCGATCCTGGAGACGGTCGCATGACCGACAACGTCCCCACCCCTACGGCCAACGAGAGCACCATCGTCTTGCTGGCCATCCGGCTGGAACGGCGGTGGATCACCCGGGGCGGGAAGCATGGCGTCGTCGTCCACGGTCGTACGCTGAGCGCGCTCCAGGACAGCGCGCAACAGGCGCTGGCTCTGCGTCTGAACGTCCCCACGGCCCCGCTCGTGCAGGTGCTCCCCCAGTCCGCCGAACTCGACGAGCTCGCCACGGCGCGCCTGCGCTACGCCGCGGCCTTGCGCGACGCGGTACAGGCCCTGCGCGCAGACGGAACTTCCTGGGCCGACACCGCCCGAGCCTGCGGCGTTCGTGTCAGCGGCGCGCAGGCCGCGCTGCGCCAAGACGCGGACCAGCTCGTCGAAGATGGCAGCCCTGTCCGGGCGGATCACTGAGGCAGGTTGTACTGCAGGCGTAGCGATCATTTGGGTTCAGCTCCACCCGCACGATGAGCGCCTTGCTGTCCGGATCCGTTCCCTCCTCGCCGGATGGCCCCGGCGTATTGCTGCACTGAGGCTGCCCAGCGCAGGAGGGTCTTCTCCAGGTGTTGCTGGATGCGTCGCAGCCAGGGGCCCACCGTCTGATCTTAAGCCTCTGACCAGCAAAAACGTCTAATTTGATCTTGAAAAAGGTCTGTTTTTGATCTTGAAATCGAGAGATGATCGTCTTTGATCGTTAAGGCGTTTCAAGATCGCCGTCATGCGGCGCTCCCGAAACGTCCTATCCCCTCACATTGGAGAAGCCCCGCACACCTGCCCGCTCGGTAAGTGCCAGCACTTACCCAGACCGTTCGAGGATCTGGCCCGCACCCTCCGGTGCGGGCCACCTGCATTCAAGGAGCAAACCCCGCATGGCCACCCTGACCACGCACCCGGCGAAGGAGAACAAGACCCCATGACCCCCTTCCACGCTTCCATCGGCCCCTGGCGGCACGTTCACACAGACGGCGCGGACGTCGATACCCACATCGCCGACGTCACGATGACCTTCAGGCTGCGCGCCCACGGTGCCGCCCCCACCGGCTTCGCCCCCGTCGCCGAGGAACTGGCCGACCTCCTGGGAGGAATGGAGTTCGAGGTCCGGTACGACCCCATCGGCGACCCGAACGGCTACCAGACGCTGGAGATCGTCACCAGCCGAGAAGGGTGAAGCAGGGATGCTCGACGGCTACGACGGCTCCCTGGACGAGCCATGCGAGGTGTGCGGAGCGGCTGAGGGCTGGCCGTGCGGACCCCCCTGCATCCCCGGTCCCGCCTACGACGTGGACGGCTTCGGCAACGCCTACTCCGACGCCGACCCTGGCCTGTAAAGGCCCCTGATCTTCCTGCTCAACCTCGAGCAGGAGCCCCGAAAGGAACACGATGACCAACACATCCACCGTCAGCGGCACGCCCGCTCAGGCCGTTGACCTGAGCAAGCTCACTCTGGCCGACAACCTGCGAGCCGCGCTGGAGCACCTCACCGCCGCCGGATTCGTCCCGGCGAGGCCCGCCACCGACCACATCACCTGGCGTCTCACCCTCACCCACCCGACGCGTAAGCACAGGGTCGGCCTGTGGATCGACCCGGGCGACGGCGAGCTGATCGGCCTCCACCGCCCCAAGGCCGCTCGATCCCCCGAGGTCGAGGTGTGGGACGACACCAGCAGGGCGCTCGCCCTGCTGGCCGAAATGGCCGGGACGACCCCCCAGGCCACAGCGCAGCCCGAGCCTGAAGTCGCGCCCAAGCCCGAGGCCACCCCTAAACCCGAGTCCAAGAAGGAGGCCGCCCCCGCGCCCAAGAAGAAGCCCACTCCCCCGGCGGCGACGCGCCCCAGGCGCACCGCAAAGAAGAAGGAGGTCTGATGTTCGACGCCATGCCCCGCCTTCCCCGCGGCTGGGAGTGGGAAACCCCCGGCGACCTGGAGCCGGCGCTGATCTGCCCGCACGATGTCCTGCTGGAGCAGGACGGCGCCCACCAGAACGCCGTGGACGGGGAATGCGTCTCCCCGCTGGTCCAGTACGGCTGGTTCTAGCCCCCTAATTCGCCATCAGGGTAAGTGTCAACACTTACCCTGATGGCACCCTCACCCAGAGGAGTAACCATGCAAGATCATGAAATTGCTCGAACCGCCTCCTACGATCACCTCTCTGAGCTGATCCAGAGGTACGGCTGGGCCGTGAAGGGCGTGGTCGACCAGGGAACCCCCTGGTACTACACCATCGGCCTGTCCCGGCGGAATCACCCGGAGCTGGTGGTCGTCGGCCTCAGCCCGGAAGAAGCCGCATCCCTGCTCAACCAGCTCGCCCTCGCGGCGCGCGGCGGAGTCAACGTGCTCGACACCACCGCCTTGGCCGCCGCCTGGGGGCACCCGAAGGTGTTCCTGCAGCTGCGGCAGGTCGACCCCACCTGGTCTGACACCAACCTCTTCAACACGGTCCGCTCCTACCTCGGCGCGGTGCCACCTGCCTACCAGGTAGTCCTCGCGGACATCGAAGGCCACTTCCCCTGGGACGAGGGCCACAGCCTCGGCTTCGAGCAGCGCGTGCTGTGGGAGCCATGGCCCGAGGGATGGCCCGGCCTCGCAGAAGGGGAGAACCGGTGATCGAGTACACCGAGGGCACCATCGCCCCCCGCCTGATCACTCAGCAGGCCATGTGGCTTCCCGGCCGTGGCTACGTCAAGAGCTATGGCGTGCACCTGGAGTTCGACGACCTCGCGTGGAACCCTCAGCAGCCCGACAGGCCGTACGTCGGCCCCGGGTACGTGCTGTACGAGAAGGAGGAGCGGGCGGAGAAGGTCCTCGTGACCTGGCTGCCCAGCGTGCTGCGCTACCCCGACCACCAGTTCAGAGTGGCGAGGGCGCTGAGCGAGGCCGGGCTGACGCCGATCCTGCAGCAGATAGGGCCGAACCTGATCGACCAGCATGGGGCGTGGAGCCCGGCGCGGTGCACCATCATGCTCGACGACAAGCTCGCGGCCCTGCTCGCCGCCGCTGGCGTCTCGTACAGGATGCCTGGCCTGCGATCAGGCGACGTCATCCCCGCTGCGACCGAGATGACCACGCAGGCCCGGTCACTCGTGAACACCGACGACCTCGACGGGCTGGCGCCGATCGTACAGCGTCTCCAGGCCGAGGGAACCGTGCCCTTCCGCTGGGAGAACACCGGCGGCCACATCATGGTCGTCGAGGTGCCGCTGCAGGACCCCTCACGCATCTGGATCACCGAGGGAGACCTCGACGGCCACTGGCGCATCGTCCGCTACGACGGCGAGGGCGCCCTCGGCGGTGAGGAAGGCCGGACGCTCGCGGAGCAGGCCTCCACCGAGGAGGCCATCGCGATCCTCCACACGCAGCTGGCACCCCCGGCCTAACCCTGCGCCTACAGGCGGGCTGGCCTCACCCCGGCCAGCCCGCCCTCTCCCGAACGGACTTCTCGTGCCCGCCACCACCCAGCTGTGCAGCAGTGGCGGGCACGAGGGTCCTCAACCCGGAGGTTTTCTGATGATCGACAGCATCGTTCTGGCCCAGACGAGCCTGCCCCTGAACGACCTGCGCAAGGCCCTGACGGCTTTCGGCCCCCTGGGCGAGCACGCCCGCCTCCAGGTCAACTCCGCCGTACACCACCTGCAGCAGGAGATCGACCTGCTCAGAGCCGACCTGGAAAGCGCCCGCCGCACCATCGATAACGCCTTGAACGACCTCGACCAAGGAAGCGTCGAGGTCGCCAGAGGGCTGCAGAGCAGCGGCCCTCGCATCAGCATCCGCGCCACGCTCATCAAGGCCGGGATCACACAGCTGGAAGGCGCCCTGGCATTCGCTGCGGCACTCCTCTCTGCGGAAAAGCTCTCGACACACACCGATCTGCGCAAGGCGCTCGAGACGTTCTACATCGCTCATGAAGAGGTCAAGGACAGCGAGCACGACGACGCCCATCGCCTCGCCGACACCGTCGCTGCGTTTCTCGCCCGCTGACATCCCCTGAGGGCTGGCCTGGCCACCCACAGGCCAGCCCCTCCCTTTTCCGAAAGGAACAGCACCGCATGACGACCCCACACGGTGGGCGACTACGCAGTGGCCAACTGCGCAGCATGGTGGCGAAGGTCCTTGATGACAACGCCCCTAAGGAACTGGGCGTAGGCCACATCGCGAGGACGTTGGGCCACTCTTCCGGAGCGGTCGCCAACGCCTTGAAGGCTCTGGCCGGCAGAGGCGAGGCCCTGCAGACCTCGTCCGCACCGGCCCGGTACCGGGCGACCGCGACCACAGCCTCCGCCGCGACGAGCGCCCCGCCCATCCCCGCCTCACCACCGCCCGCCCCGCCTCGGCCAGCTCGCCCCAAGCCCTCAGGACCCGTGCACACCATGACCACCCCCACCGCCGTGGCGGTTCTCCCCGTGAAGCGCCCCAACGGCATGGACTACCACCCCCGTGAACTGGCAGGAATGCCGGACGTGGAGGCCCTGCGCAAGCTGCGAGACGCAGGTGTGGCCGTCCTGCTGTACGGGCCGCCGGGAACCGGCAAGACCTCCGTGGTGGAGGCCGCCTTCGGCGACATCATCACGGTCCAGGGCGACGGCGACACCACGGTCGCCGACCTCGTCGGCGAATACACCCAGACCGGTGACGGCAGGTACGTCTTCGTCCACGGTCCGCTCGTCAGGGCGATGCGGGAAGGGCGGACGTTGTTCTTGGACGACGCCACCCTGATCCCGCCGACCGTGCTCGCCGTGGTCTACCCGGCGATGGACGGCCGAGGCCGCATCGTCGTCAAGGCCAACGGCGGTGAGGAGATCGAAGCGGCCCCCGGCTTCTACGTGGTTGCCGGACACAACCCCGGCGTCCACGGAGCCGTCCTGTCCGATGCGCTCGCCTCCCGCTTTTCGGTGCAGATCCAGGTCTCCACCGACTACGACCTCGCCAAGCAGCTCGGGATCGACCCCCGTGCTGTCACGGTCGCGACGAACCTCGCCACTCGCGTCAAGAAGGGCGAGGCCGAGTGGGCTCCCCAGCTGCGCGAGCTGATCGGGTTCCAGAAGACCGCGAACGTGCTCGGAGTGGACTTCGCCATCGCCAACCTGGTCGGCGCCGCCCCCGAAGAAGACCGAGCGGTCGTGCAGTCCGTGGTGCGCGCCGCCTTCGGCAAGGCCGTTGACCCTCTCGCCCTCGGCTCCCGCCTCACCTTCATGAAGAGGACCGTATGAGCGCGCACCTGATCAGCGACCCTGAACCCCCCACTCCGGCGATCTTCCCCGCCGCACCTGGATGGCTGTCCCTGTCGGCAGCGCTGACCAGAGAGGTCCCGGCCATCGCCGGACGGGACGACCTGCTGGTCACCATCGCTCCCGGCGCTGGGCACGGTTCCCCGGCGTGTTTTCTGCCGTCGACGGCCAGCATCGAGGTCGACGGCGCCCACCTGACGGTCGACCCCGCGACGGTCACTCCTCACGTGATGAGCGACCGTGTCCGGTACTCCACCATGTGGGGGCTGCTCACCCACGAGTGCGCCCACGCCCGCCACAGCCGGTGGGATCCCCCGCCCGGTACTCCGCCTGCGGTCGTGGAGGCCGCGTTCCTGCTGGAGGAACCTCGGATCGAGCGCGCCCAGATCCGCAGACGCCCGGACGACCGGCACTGGTTGCGCTTCTCCTCCATGAATCTCATCCTGGCGGAGACTCTCGCGAACGACCCCGCCTGCGCTCCCGCGATGACGCCTGGCGAGGCCGCCAGGACCGCCGCCCTGTTGCTGGGCCGTACCAGCGCTGGGATCCTCACCCGCACGGAAACGGCCCCGGTCGCCACCGTGGTCAAGGCCGTCCTCGGCGACAAGCTGGCCGAACTGCGTGAGGTGTGGCGGAAGGCACTCACCGTCGCCGACGACGACGCCGACACCATGCTGGAGCTGGGCCGCAAATGGTGCGAAATCGTCGACTCCTGCGACGCGCAGGAATCCGGTGACCCGAGCTCCGCCTCCTCCGGCCCGGAGGATCCCTCCGCACCGCCGACACCGTCTCGGCTGGCCAAGGCGATCGTCGCCGCTCTCGACAGGGTGGCCAAGGCCGTCGCCGGCGAGCAGGCGCCGGTGGATCCCGCCGAAGTGGCGGCGGCGGGCAAGGCCGCCGAAGGGGAAGCCGTCGCGGAGGCGGCCGACGCCGCTTACCGGGTGTTCGTGCTGGGAGATGAGCGGACGGGCCGCACTGAAACCGCTGGGACGCGCTCGCCCACCAGTGCTGAGCGCATCGCTGCCCGCACGCTGGGGCGATCCCTCAGCACGGCCGGGATCCGGGAGAGGGTGGTGACCAAGACCTCCTCGCCGGTGCCGCCGGGGCGGCTGCGGATGCGAGGCGCGATGGCCGTTGACGCTCAGCGCGCCGCCGGGGCCATGCCCACCGCTGAACCGTTCACCCGCACCACCCGCACCCCCGTACCGGCTCCTCCAATGCGGCTCGGCATCGCCTGCGACGTGTCCGCCTCGATGAGCAGAGTCACCGAATCGGTGGCCTCGGCCGCCTGGATCCTGGCCAACGCCGCCAGCCATGCGACCGTGCCCGTCGAAACCGCCACCGTGATCTTCGGCAGCCACGTCCGGCCCATCACCCGCCCCGGAGCCGTCCCCCGGGAAGTAACCAGATTCAAGGCAAATGACGGCTACGAAGCCGTCGACAGAGCGATCGACGCCCTGGACGGCGCTCTGGGACTGTCCCGTCCTGGCGCGGCACGGCTCCTGGTCATCATCTCCGACGGCCACTTCCGCCCCGGCCCTCTCGAAAGGGCACAGCAGCGCGTCGATCGGCTCCGCGCTTCCCGATGCGCGGTTCTGTGGCTGTCCTTCGACGACTCCGACATCCCTCTGGACGGGGCGCAGGTGCACCAGCTGGCCCACCCTGCCGCGACCGCCAAGACCATCGGCCGCGCCGCCACGGCCGCACTGCGCGCCGCGCGCTGACCCCTCGGAGGAGGACATGAGCATCACCGAAGACGCCAACAGCGACAAGGTCTTCGCCTTGGCCGCCACCAGGCCCATCACCTTGACGAACCTCGGCGGGCGCATCGAGGTCAGCGTCGGCGGCTACACCTACACCGTCGAGATCCCCGACACCCACCGCGCCTTCATCACCGGTCGGTACGGGTGGGGCGGCACGGAACTCATGCACATCAACGCCACCCTCGGCCAGGACCGCATCCTGCGCAGCCGGTACGCCTCCATGCGCGCCACCCGATAACCACCCCTAACCACTACAACAGCGGGCCGCCACCCCAGCGGCCCGCACAGGAACGCCTATGCCACCGCAGTACACCGCCGGGCAGCGCGTCCGCCTCATCAGGACAGGCGAGCTCGGCACCATCCTCACCGGACACCAGCAGACCGGCCTCTGCGTCCCCGAGAAACTTCCCCGCATCCAGGTGCACTGGGACCGCGGCAGTACCCGCTGGCCGCTGGTGCAGGTCATCGAACCGGCTGACACCCCATCCCCTCGAGGAGCCTCATGCACGTGATCCAGATGTCAGGAGGCATCGGATCGTTCTGGGCGGCAAAGCGAGTCGTCGCTCAGCACGGCGCCGCCAACACCGTGGCGCTGTTCGCCGACACCCTGGTCGAGCACCCGAGCCTGTACACCTTCCTGGACGACGCCTGCGCCCACCTCGGTGTGGAACTGGTCGTCGTCGCGGACGGCCGCACCCCGTTCGAGGTGTTCTTCGACGAGCACTTCCTGGGCAACAGCAGACTCGCGCCCTGCTCCAAACGCCTCAAGCAGATCCCCTGCAGGCGCTGGCTGGAAACCAACTGCGACCCGGCCAGCACCGTCGTGTACGTCGGGATCGACGCCGACGAGCCGCAGCGGCTGCCCGGTGTCGTGAAGGGCTGGGACGGCTGGAACGTCCAGTTCCCCATGTCCGAGGAACCCCACTGGGCGAAGGAACAGATGCTCGACGAGTGCCGGGCCCTGGGCATCACCGTGCCGCTGCTGTACGAGCTCGGCTACCCCCACAACAACTGCTCCGGGTTGTGCGTCCGTGCCGGGCAGCGGCAGTGGCTGCTGACTCTCCAGCTGTTCCCCGACGAGTACGCCGAGGCCGAACGCGAGGAGCAGCGCTTCCGCGAGAAGTTCGGCAAGGACGTGGCCATCCTGCGCGAGACCGTGAAGGGCGAGCGTCGGCCTCTCCCGCTCGCGGAGCTGCGCCGCCGCTTCGAGGCCGGGACCGTGCGCGTTCCGGTGCCCAAGCCCCCCTCAATCTTGGCCGCCTGACTCATCCACCACGGCGGCGGCCGGTCGGCCGCCGCCTCCCTAGGAAAGGACCCCTCATGGATTGCTATGCGATCTTCGCCTTCGGCTACGACCTCGGCGACGGAGGTTTGACGAAGCTCAAGGAGTACGACAGCAGCTTCTCAGACCTGCCCGACGTCGCCTGGTACGACCCGGACGGCAATTGCGATGCCTTCATCATGCAGGCAGAAAGTCGGCTCCTCACCGCCGCTGGCGTAACGCACTCCATGTGGGGAGACCTCGAGGAACTGATGAAAGAGCACGTCGGCGTGTGGTTCAAGCCGTACGGCTACGGCGAGTCGAAGTACCTCCTCCTCGCCCACATCCTCGAGACCGACCTGGACGACGACCCCCGGCCCGTCGATCTCGCTGAGCTGACCAAGCGGGTCGTCCAGGACGGCCTGGACACCAAGCTCGCCAACGCGCTCGAGGTGCTCGGCGTCACTCCCGAGCAGGAGCGGCCCGCGTGGCTGCACTGCGCCTGGTCCGCCTAGCAGTCACCGATTCTCCCTTCGGCGGCGGCCGACAGGCTGCCGCCCTCCTTCCCACCAAGAAAGACCACACCATGCTCCAACCCGGCATCCCCACCACCGAGAACTGGTTCACCGAGGCGTACCACCAGGGCATGGCGCCCATGGCGCTGCGCCTGGCAGTCGAAGGCATCGACTTCACGTTCGGCCACGTTGGCGACGACGCGCTGCTGAACGTCCCCATTGCCTCCATCAGCTACGTGTGGGTCACCTCCACGCTCGGCAACGCCCCCGGCACCTGCCTTGAAGAGCTGCGCTGGCACCTGCGGATCCTGAGCGACCACGACCCATCCCAGGACATTGGGATCCTCCTCGGCGACGAGGTCGCCACTGAGGCCGCCATCGACCTGATCTCCATGCTCCTCAACGTCAACCCCTGCCCCGAGACCAAGGCGGCGGCGAAGGCCGACCGAGAGCCCCGATGACGCGCCACGACTCGACGTCGCTCACCGGATGGGTCAGCTGGCCCACCCACCTGATCGACTCCCGCGAGGGTGGCATGGCCGTCTACCTTGTCGTGGCGGAAGACCACGAGATCCCCGAGTCGTTCCTCGCGTGCATTCCCGACACCTGTGTCCTGCTGCCGTTCATGACGTTCCCGGACTGCCCGGCGGGCGACTACCGGGAGGTGTGGCCCGAGGCCGGCGAGTACTCGACGCCGCTGCTGGCCGCGATGTGCCTGGGCGGTTCCGGCGGCTGCTGGACCACCCCGGACGGCGACCACTGGGAGTGTGGTTACGACGACCTGAGCCCCTCGGGCAAGGCGCTGTTCGACGCGCTGGCCGTGCTGTACGGCCGCAAACCGACCATCCTGACGGTCATCGACACCTGAGGGGCGTCCGGGTGAACGACGAAGGACCGCACTACATCGACGATCCGCTGGTCGACCGGACCAAGCACCGGCTGGAGATCCACGAGGACCCGCGCGCCTCGAAGGCGCCGGGGTACAAGCCGGTGTTCGGCACCTGCTCCTGCGGGGAGTGGGTGACTCCCACCTGGGACGTCCCTGCCGTCATGGAGTTCTTCGACCAGCACATGCGTGACGTTCAGAAGACCGCGCGTCGCAAGGCCGAAGGAAGATAGAGCAGCGGCCTCGCCGAGATCGGCGGGGCCGCTGTTTTTCTCGTCGGGCTGGTGTAAAGTCCCGATTGCTGATGCTCCAGCCCGCGCGCCACGCGCAGCGCGGACCTCGAGCCGTCCCGCCCACGCGGGGACGGCACATCATCGAGGTAGCGACAAAGACCGACGAGCACCCTTTCTTTCTCGACCTCCGGCACCATCGTGATCACGCATCTCGACCGGGCGGAGCCAGAGCGTGGGCAGAGCTACCGCCGGAACGGGACGAGACATGTCACGCAACGACCGCGCCGAGCAGAACGCCGCCCGCCGCCGCGCCGAGCGCACCGGAGAGCCCTACCAGGATGCGCTGGCCGCTGTTCGCGCTGAACGGCACCTGCTGGAGACCGAGCGGCGCTACGTCCTGACGGAGGACGTGCGGGGCTGGCTGAACGGCAAGGGCTGGCGCGGCGTCACCTTCGGCGACATCGAACCCTGGTCGTGGCTGGCCACCCTGAAGCCGCGCTACGAATGCGACTGGTGCGGCGACGACGGCGACGCCCGCACGCAGGACACCACCCTCCAGTGCGTCGTCACCGCCTTCGACCCCGACCTGTCCCCGATGACCGGGCTGCTGTCGGCCAGGCGGTACCACGCCGCCTGCCAGCCCTCCAAGGTCGACTGGGTCCGCAACATCGACATCCCGCGCGGCCCGGTCGGCATCGGCCTGCCGTCCAGCGTCCGGCCCGACGTCCACGGCGAATTCGCCCTCACCGTACGGCCGGTCATGATGCCGATCGAAGACGAGGAGAGGCCTGAACCGGCGCTGCTGATCAGCGCCGCCGTCACCGAGGACCACGGACAGGGAGAGGTTCCCTGGCTGTCGGAGCTGGAGGTGAACGCATGGTGGCCCGCAGGATTCGGTGCCCATGACCGGCCCGACTTCGAAGGACTGTACGTGCTGCGCGCGGTCGCGGAGGACTGGTCCGTCCGCGCCGTGCGCGGCTACCCGTCCAGTACCTGCCCGGAGTGGGCGGCGATCCGCATGAGCCCGCCCGAGGATGGCCAGAGGCCGGACCACCTGTGGCTCGGCGGCCTCGACTTCCCCCAGGAGTGGATTGACGCGGCCCGCGGCCGAGACACGATCACGCTTCTGGCCGGCCCCATCCCGATCGCTGGAGAAGTCCCTGAGATCCCCGAGAAGCCGGAGCGGGACCTGCTCGCCCAACTGCTGGAAGACGGAGCGCTGCTGACGGCGGCGGCGCCGTTCGAACTCGACGAGCAAGCCGGTGAATCGGCCCCCGAGGGCGAGCCGCGCAGGTTCTGGTCCACCGACCATGGCCTGATGGGGTGACGGCGGCGGACAGGCATGGCCTGCCCTGGATGCGTTTCAAGGACTGCATCTGCCCGGTGCAGCCGTGCGGTGGCGTTGCCGAAGACGATATGCGGGACGACTGCCCCGGCCACGGTCTGAACAGCCTGCCCGCGCTGCAGTGGCATAGCGCCGACCGCTGCCGCACCATGACCGGTTCCTGAAACGCCGTGGGGCGCGTGCCGTACGGCACGCGCCCCATCAAAGTTGATCTTGTAACCCCGGGGTAACAAGATCAACTTCGCTCGACTTTCAACCGGGCGGCGACTTCTTCAATGAGCTCCTCGCCCACATCGGTCGCCAGTTCCCGCTGAGCCGCCTCCAAGGTCGCCGCCAGCCGCCTCATCCGCAGAACCAGCAGGGCGGCACCCTCCGGGTTAGCCTGCGTCAGATCCCGCATCGCCCGCAACCGCGACGTCTGCGAGACGTCGAACTCCTTCTCTGGCCCCTTGAGCACACCCTCGAACCGGGACAGCAGCTTCTGGGCCACCTCTGGAGCGTCCGGCCCGCTCGGAAGTCCCTTCGGAGTATCAGCGCCGAACCCGACCATCGCCTTGGCCGTCCGTAGCCCGCGCTCGGACGTGTCACCCAGTTCGACGGCCTTGTCCCACACCATGCGAGCCTTGTCACCGTCGTACTCGCGGATGATCGGACCCAGCACCTGCGCCTGCTTGGTCGTCCAGTCGACCTGCAAATCAGGCCATGTCCCCATGCACAGTCCCACGTACATCACCCGGTAAGCATGTGGGCGCGACCAGCCGAAACGCTCCTGAGCGTACTGCTCGAAGTTCGGCACCAGCTTGTCCTTGTGGATGCGGTACAGCGACTGGCCGGCCGCCAACGACAGATACCGGCGTAGCGCTTGACCGCCGAGATCTACTGCGGCTTTCGCACCGTCGATGATCGTTTCGTAGTGCGCCAGTTGCTCAGCGGGCACGTCCGAGGGAGCCACGGTGAAGGTCGGCGCATTCGTCAAATCGCCATCCGGCAGAGCGAGCACAACTGCTTCGCTGACGACCTGTTGGCGAGACACGATGGTTGTCGGCTCGATCAGCTCGATCGGTTCCGAGGCGGTGGGAACCTCTGTCTGTTCGGCGACCTCAGGCCGCAGTACTTCAGAAGGTGAGTCGGCGAGCTGAGGGTCCTGCTGGCGCTTGGCCTCCTCCCAAGGTGCATCCACCAACGGTGAGACAGGCGCGCTCTGCCCGTCGCTCAGAGGACCACCGCCGATGGCGCCTCTGCGCTTTTTCCCCTGCGGAGGGCGTCGTCTCTCAGACCCTGCTGCGGTCTCCGTCATGCTGCCTCCTGGGCCCGATACTTGGCCACCAACTCGTCCCCGATGTCCTCGTACTCGGACAAGTCATCCAGCGGATTAGTTGACTTCCCGGCTTTCCGATACCACTTCCAGTTCGACGCCTGCGCTGTGAACATTTCGAACCCGGCTTCATCGATCTTCGCTCGGGCTTCCGGGCCCTCATTGGAGTTAGGCACCTTGGTCAGCAGCACGCGGACATCGATTGTTCGGGAGAGAGTCCGCGCCGCTTCTTCCGCAGCGTCGAAGGACGGCTCTATCCGTTCCATCTCAAGATCGGTGGGTGCGCACGCGATCACCAGTTCGTGGCTCTCACGCGTCGCGGCCTTGAAGATCTCGGGGCTTTCTCCGCCGGTGTCAACGATGATGACGTCGTAGCTGCCCGACTCGCTGTTGTCCCGGATGCAATCGTCAACATGCTTGGACGGGAACGTAACGAGGTCGAAGGGCCACCGTTCTCCCGTTTCCTCAAGTTCCTTTTTGACGTGGCGGTACCAGGCGTAAGCGGACTGACTGAGAGGGTCGGCGTCGATCAGTAGTACCCGTAGGCCATACACGAGCGCGAAATAGGAGGCGAGGAAGAACGACGAGGTCGTCTTGCCAGCGCCACCCTTCAAGTTCCCCACCGTCACCACGAAAGGAACGGGCAGACGGAGCGCTGGTTTCTTGGCCCATCCCTGGGTCGGCCTGCGAATGGGAAGTTGCTCAGCAGGCGGAGGGGAGGGCACCGTGCTGGGAGCCGTCATTGCGACCACCTGCCCATACCGGATCTGTGCATCAGCGTCTCCTGCGAAAGAGTCGTACGCGCCTGGGGCGGCACGCGCGCACCATCCTAGAGATATCGCGCAAGAAGCACCTGTAGTCGCTGGACTCACTGAGAGCCGGAGGACTGGGCTTCGGTGCCCTCGCGGCGGGGGAGCGGTAGGCGCAGGTGGCTGAACATCGCTTTCAGGGCGGACTCCACCCACGCCGACTTGGATACCTGCTCTTCCGCGGCGCTCTGCTCGACCAGTTCCAGGAAGGCCGGGTCGACCTGCACACTGATGGGTTTTTTGTACTGATCACGGAGGAAGGGAACCGTGGAAGCGAGCGTCCTGACCTCCTGGAGGTTCAGCCGCTTCGGGTAGGGGCCCATGCTGAGGTAGCCGGTGGCGGCGTGCACGATGGCATCCTTCACGCCGTAGCCCGTCAGCGTGAAATACAGCGTCAGGTGCCAGTCCGTCTCGTCGTCGACCTTGGCGGAAAGGACCTTGAGCTTGACGGTACGACGTCGCTTGGGCGGAGTGTAGGAGCGCCCCTTGCGGGCAGGGCCCGAGAAGACCGGGGCGAGCAGCTGCAGGCGGAAGGCGGCGTCATCATCGTCGTGGAAACCCGTGAGCTCGGGAAAGATCTCTTCCTGGCTGTGCTGCTGGGCCATGAGGGACTGCTTTCGTCGAGACCAGAACCTGAGGTTCCCTACGTTCCCTAGTTTCCCTCAGTTCGCGCGATAAGCAAAAGCGTCGACACTTACCCACCCTTCTGGCGGCCTGCAGCACGCGGGCAGGTAAGTGCATACGCTTACCCACAGCGGCGACCGGAGGGGGCCAGGATGCCGGAGACGACTCGGCTGTGCGCGGTCGAGGATTGCGGGGGAGAACACGAGGCGCGAGGAGTCGAACCAGGACTGGAACTGTGCGGCTGGCATCTGGACCGGCTGCGCCGGGACCTGGAGGTCACGCCGCTGCTGGTGCGCTGGCTGAGCCTGCACACCATCCCCAGCGGTGGGGGAGCCGAACCGGTCTCCGGCAGCCGGGAACCGGCCGCGCCGGTGCGCCTGGACGTGCTGAGCATGCTGCTGCCCGGCGCCGTTCACCCGCCGCCCGACGACGAGGACCAGGTCGGGCCGCCGTCGATCCCGTCCACGCTGGCGGCCTGGGTCTGGCAGGTGTGCGAGGAACGCGGCCTGGCCGGGCCGGAGCGGTGGGACGACGTTCCGCAGCTCACCGGCTGGCTTCTGCCGCACCTGGAGTGGTGCGCGGCCCGGCCGTGGGCCGACCAGCTGTGTACGGAGATCGCGGCGCTGCGGCGCTGCACGCACGCCCTGGTGCCGTGGAAGGTCCACCGGACCGAGAAGATCGGCGTGCCCTGCCCGACGTGCGACCTGCAGGCGCTGGCGCAGATCGCGGGGGAGGAGTACATCGAGTGCGACGAACGGGTCGGCGGATGCGGGCGCCTGATGCGGGCCGAGGAGTACAGCGCCTACGTCGCGGCGCTCGCCCGTGCCACGCCGGAGTCGGCCGCCTGAACGGCGGGCGGCCCCGCCGGGAATCGGCGGGGCCTGGGATTCACCGGGCTGCGGGGGTGAACCGATGAAGGATCTGCGTGGCGATCCACGACAGGGTCGCCGCCAGGTGCGGCGTCACGGCGTGCTCCGGCACCTTCACCTCGAGGCCGTTGCCGGCGGGGCGGACCTCCAGCTGCCGGGGAGTGACGTGCATTCCCCGCGTCTGCACGATCGTCAACTCCTTCCAGGGCTTCTGGTGTGGATCGTTCCCGGCCAGTTCGGCGACCACCTGCGTGCAGGCTTTCGACAGCGGGCCGAGCAGCTGTGGATCGATGAGCTTCTTGTTGACGTAGATGTCGTACCGGTCACCGTCGATGAGCAGGGCGGCTGGTAGCGTCGCAGGCAATTCGGATGGAGAGATCCCCCGATAACGTACAGTGATCATTGTTGGCTCGTCTGCAGATCTTCACGCCGTGGGGAAAGACGCAGTCAGCACACCGACCCCGCCCATGCCCTCGATGGCCTTCTCCGGGTACGGGTCGCCGCCGTAGGGCCGCCAGTCCGGCAGCAGCACCAGGCCGGGTTCCAGGAGCTGCCACCCGTCGAACATGTCGCCGATCTCCTCAGTGGTGCGGGGGAACACCGGATTACGGGTCTGCTCATAGACCCGCTTGCCCACGGCCACCTCGTCGGCCGGCATCGTCGAGGAGCAGGCGTGGCCGATGGCCAGATGAGAGCCGGGGGCGAGCACCTGGCGTAGACGCGCCAGGATCGGCGCGGGATCGGCGACGAAGTGCAGCAGCCCGACCATCAGCACCCCGATGGGGCGTTCGAAGTCGAGAGTGTCTCGCACCTGCGGGTGGTCCAGGATGGCGGGGAGGTCGCGTACGTCTCCCTCGACCACCGTGATACCCGGGCCGCGCAGCATGGCATCGCCGTAGGAGACGACGGTCGGCTCGTTGTCGACGTAGACCACCCGGGCCTCCGGGCGCACCTCGTGGACCACGTCGTGCACGTTGGGCTCCACCGGCAGCCCGCACCCCAGCTCGAGGAACTGGTCCATGCCGTTCTCGGCCATCGCCCGAGCCGTGCGCAGCAGAAACCCGCGGGTGGAGCGCGCTCCGTTACGCACGGTCGGGTACCTGGCCAGCAGTAGGTCGACCGCTTCCCGGTCATGGGGTGAATGACGGCCGACTCCGTGGCGTTCGAGCAGGCAGGCATACATGAAAGCGGCCTTGGCTACGGGGGTGGTCATGGTGGAAGCCTTTCGCTGAGCGTCGTTCACTGAGCACCTGCGAGGTGAAGCTGATCGAGGATGCGAGCCAGGGTGGCCGGAGTTTCCGAAATGCGCTGGGCCGTGACCGCCAGCCGGTCGAAGACCATGGCGTAGTCTTCGCTCTCGTCTTGCGAGTAGATCTCATCGCCGATGTACCGGTGCAGGGCGACCACCTCGGGCCGCCCCTTGGTCTGGAAAATGGTCATGGGCGGGCAGTTCGGCATGAAGGTGGTGCAGGTCATCGGGTTGACCTGGATCGTGATCCGCGGATTCGTCTCGACCGCCGTGAGCAGCGCGCCGAGCTGCTCACGCTGCGCCTTGACCCCGGCGATCGAGCGCCACAGGACCGGCTCGTCGATGATCGCCCACAGCCTCGGCTTCTTGCCGCTGGTCAGGATCTGCTGGCGGCGCAGGATGTTGTCCACGCTCGCCTGCACCTTGTCCTCGGGCGGCGGGAAGGCCTGGCTGGTGCGCAGCGCCGCCGCGGCGTAGGCGGGGGTCTGCAGCAGTGAGGGAATGACGTGCCGCTGGTAGGTGCGCAGGAGATCGGCCGTCTGCTCGAATCCCAGGACCGCGGTCGCCTCGAGCGGGATGTCCTCTCCGTCCCACCAGGCGGGCAGCCGCTCGCCGAAGGCGACGCTCAGCACCGTCTCTCGCTGGTAGGGGTCGGTGACGCCGTACAGCGTGAGAAGGGCCAGCAGGTCATCCCGGCGCCAGCCGCGATGACCGGTTTCCAGGCGGCTGATCTTCGATTCGGACGCTCCGATGGCGGCACCGGCGGTGGCTGCGGTCAGGCCTCGGTGGAGCCGTAATTGCCGTAGCCGGGCGCCGATCACTCTTCTTACGGCGAGTTCCTCGTCGCTCAGCACGGCCACGTCTCCTCCTCGCGTGTTCGGCTGACCGGCGATCCCACAGGCGTCAAAGATCTAAAAAGCGACTTGCCATGGCAAGCTTGTCCATCCTCAGGGGTTGGAAGATTACGCGCGATTTTCCCGTATTGTCCAGACGGTTTGGAAGCGAACTCTTGAAGGTTCAAGATCACAAAACTTGCGCTTGGCAAGTCCGCGCCGGGCAAGCCGGGCAGCGCGGCTGTGACCAGGGGAGTGACCACACGGGTGCACGGGGCGGCTCGGCCGGGCCGGGCGGCTCTCCCTCGAGCCGAGGCCACGATTCCACCCTGCCGCCCACCACGGATCAGGCCCGGTTTTCGGCCTGTAACAATCGCCTACCGTATCTGTGCAGGAAACGTGCAGAACGAAGCCGCGCTGAATCGGCGGGTCACACGCCCGGCCTTAATGTGCCTCGCGTGCAGATAAATAGTGAATGTCCGAAATTTGGCTACTCGCCGGAGCGCCGCTGACGGAGACTCTCGGCGAACTGGACGGCCGCCAGCCGGACGATCTCCCGCTCCTGCGGGGTCAGGTCCGCCGGCACGGGGACGACCAACTGACCGCTGGCGGGCAGCGACACCTCGACGCTCTCCGGCCGGGCCCAATGCGTGCGCGCCTCGATGGCGGCGCGGGCGTCGTCATACTCCTTGATCATGTACCGGAGTTCCGCAGCCGCGTCCGCACGACCGGCGCGGATCAGGTCGTTGGGGTGCCCCCCGCAGACCAGTCCCACGGCAGCCAGCCGCCAGCCGGGCTTGAGGGCGCCCTCAATGCCCTTCTTCATGTTGCGCAGCGTCGACTCCGGCAGGAGGAAGCGGTGCGGGGCCGCCAGCACCCCGCTCAGGGCCTTGACGCGGCGCGCGACCTCGGTCCAGCCGAGGCCGGTCGTCTCGACCCAATCCCGCAGCAGCTGCGCTTCGGCAGGCAAAGGGGTGGATGGCGGCGTGGACATGGCAGGTTCTCCTTGGCGCGCAGGGGATCTCCATGTTCCCTGGGTGCGCACCTTGCGCGCAAGCGGTACGCGCAAGGTTTGCGCGCAACGATATGAACCGTCACTGAGCCTATTTTCGCTGGTCAGTGCATTTTAATGGCCTTTACTGTTTGTCAAATTTTGCGTTTGATCTTGTTTTGCGCGCAAAGTGGCCCTAATGTGATCATGTGATCTTTGCCGCAAACGATCTTGATCTTGAAGGGCTCGACGACCAGGAGCTGACCGCCCTCATCGCCACGGCCACCCAACTGCTGAACAAGCGCCTCTATCGCAGCGTCAGCAGAAACCGCGACCTCGTCGGCACCAAGGACGCGGCCGAGATCATGGGCTTCACCCGGCAGCACGTCCGCCGCCTCTGCCGCGAAGGACGTCTCATCCACCGCCGCGACGAACGGGGCGCCTACCTCGTCCCCCGCCTCGCCGCCACGACCTACACCGCACTGCAGCCCCCCCAGTACCACCGCCCGGCGGCCCCCACCCAGGCCGCCTGCGCCTAACCCCGAAAGGAACCACCATGCGCCTGGACCGTGCCAAGAAACTCCTCCATACCCCCCACAACGAGATCCACCTCGCTCACACCACGATCACACCGGCAGGCGCCCACGCGGCGATCGTGCGCTACAAGTCCCTCAACGGCGGCCTGATCCGCTTCACCCTCCACCACCGCATCGGCGGCGCCTGGTGGCAGGAACGCCACCTCGGCATCGAGAACCTCACCAACGCACGAGCGCTCCTGAACGCACAACTCGACGGCCGGGTAAGTGTTGACGCTTACCCGGTGAAATGGGAGCCGCTGCTGACCCTGCTCGACCTCGCCCTCCACACCACCCCTTCCAGCACCCTGAACACGCAGGGGGCGTCGTGACCGACCCGAAGTGGGCACGCCCCACCGACAAGGGCCGCTACTACGAAGACCCCAAGACCGGAGACCTGCTCGTCAGCGTCACCAACGTCCTCGACAGCCTCGCCATCCGCGGACTGGCCCCCTCCGCCGCAGACCTGACCGCCCGCTACGTCATGGACAACATCGTCGAGGCCTCCCAGGTCGCCGCCGAGACCGAAGCACGCGAGGAGTTCATCAAGCGGGCCAAGCGCCACTACGAAGACGAGTGGGAACGCCGGATGAACCTCGGCAGTGCGATCCACGCCGCCGCCGAGGCCCATGTCCTGGGCGGACAGCAACGCCCCATCTCTCCGCTGGTGGCTCCGTTCCTCGCCCAGTACCTCAAGTTCCTCGACGACTACCAGGTGGACCTGAACACGGACGTGGAAGCGGTGGAGAACACCGTGCTGCACCGAGGCCGCCACTACGGCGGCACCGCCGACCTGTGGGTACACCTGACCCTGCCGCCGCCGCACCCCAGCGGCCTGTGGCTGCTCGACCTCAAGTCCAGCGTGAAGAAACCCGCCAGCGTCGTCTACCCCCAGCAGCCGCTGCAACTGGCCGCCCTCCGCAACGCCGAGGTCGCGCTCAACCCGTACGACCAGGACAAGCCCATCCCGAAGTTCGTCGGCGCGGCCATCCTCAACCTGCGGCCCTGGGCCTACGGCCTCATCCCCGTGGACGCCGACCACAACGCCTACCGCGCGTTCGTCAGCCTCCTGCCCACCGTGCAGTGGCTGCACGGATGGTCACCCAGCCCCTACAAGCCAATCAACACCGGATGGCGCAAGCCGCGCAACTGGGACAAGAAGCACAAGGAGGTGGCTGCGTGATGGGACGCCGCCTGATCGACGACCAGCGCATGGCCCGGCCGCTGGGCAAGCTCCGCGCCGGGTACTTCGACACGAGCAGCGGCAGGGGCCGCCCCGTCCGCTCCGAGACGTGGATCGCCACCTCCCCGGACAAGAACCTGATCGAGGCCCTCGCCGCGCAGTACAACGGCGTCGTCGAGAAGTACGTGCCGCAGGGCATCGGACTGAAGGGCTGGCAGGTCGACACCGGCCTGTCCGCACTCGAGGCGATCCTGCCCAAGGGCGACCCCCTGTCGATCTCCTACGAGATGTGGAGCAGAGGCGGGGTCCAACGTCGCTGCGACCGCGCGCTCGAGAGCAAGAGCGGACGCCCCTGCATCTGCCAGGCCCAGTACGGACCCGAGTTCCACCGGACCGCCCCCAAGGACGCCGTGTGCGTGCGCCACACCCGCGTCGGCGTGATCCTGCCTGACGCCCCCGACGTCGGCGAGTTCCTGGTGGAGTCCCACGGCTTCTACGCCAGCCAGTACATCCGCCACGACGTCGAGTTCATCAAGGAGAACGTCGGGCCCGACGTCCTGGTCCCCGTCTACGTCGTGATCGACCCGGTCGAGAAGATGCAGGACGGCAAGAAGAAGAACTACATCGTCGTCCACCTCAAGCAGCGCGGCATCTCCACCGGCCAGTTCCTGGCCGCAGCCGGAGCACGCCACCGCGCGCTGATGTCCACCCGGCAGGTCGCCGCCCTCGAGGCCGCTCCCGCCGATGCGCCCGGCTACCTGGAGCGGATCGCCCGAGCGGCCTCCCGCGAGGAGATCCTCGCCCTGCGCGAGGAGGCCGCCGCCGACCCCTCGCCCGGCATCACCGGTGCCGAGTTCAACGCGGCAGCCAAGGCCCGCGTCGACCATCTCCACCAGGCGGCCGAGATCCTCGGCCAGATCCGCACGCGATGGACCGGCACCGAAGCCGACCTGCACGTCGTCTTCACCGAGTTCGTCTCCGGCGCGGCCACCCTGCAGACGGCCACCCCCGACCAGCTCACCCTGTTCCGCGACACGCTGGGCGATGTCGCCGAGGCCGAACTGGTCGACGAGCCCGAGGCCGGCGACTCCAGCCCGCCGCTGTCCCGCGAGGCACAACGAGCGATGTTTGCGGCCTTCGGCAAGCTCGGCATCACCGACCGCGACGAGCGGCTGCGCGACTGCTCCATCGTCCTCGACCGGACGGTGCACACCAGCAACGACCTCAAGGCCGACGACGCCTCCAAGATCCTCGACGTCCTCAACGAGGCCAACGGCGACCTCGCCGTCTACGAGGAACTGCTGAACAGCATCGCGCAGGCCCACCAGAACGGCGGCAGCAAATGACCCACTCCACCTTCCTCGGCCTGCCCATCGTCGGCGACATCCTCCCCGGACCCCGAGGCAGCATCCCCGGAGCCCAGCAGCCCCTGGAGGACCTCAAACCGCTGATGCGGGGGCTGTTGAACAACCCGGCCGTGGCCGCGTTCGGCTGGTACCAGTACACCGACCCCGACCTCGACGCTCCGAACGAGTTCAAGGTGCAGGGGCCCATCTGGATCCGCACCATCGACGCCGACGACTACGACCACTCGGAACTGGAACTCGGGGAGCGCCACCCCACCCTGGGCGACGTGCGCTGGGACAGAGACCTCGGCGAATACGTCCGCGTCCCTCGGCCGCCGGAAAAGGACGACGTCGTCCGATACGGCGAACTCCTGGCCGACGAGCTCGAAAGCGGCAAGTTCCTGGCGGCCCTGGCCGAGCTGTTCGGCGAGGACGCCGAAGTCACGGTGAGCCACGACGCGATCGACATCGAGCGCTTCAACCACGGCTGAGCCCCCATAGACCCCGGTTGGTGCCCGCCGTGCTGCGGCGGCGGGCACCAACCGGCCCACCCTCCCCCCTCGCAAGGAGAAACCATGTCCCAGTCCGTCTTCACCCCCCAGACCCCTGCCACGCCGGACGTCCCCGAACCGGTCCGCCAGCAGGTCATCGGCAGCTACGCACACCACGGCGTCCGCGCGGCCGAGCTCCACATGGACGCCCGGACACGTGCCGAGCGGATCCACAGCATCCTCGGGGAGATCGCCGCCCTCCAGGAGGAGATCGAAAACCGCCAGAGAACGGTCGACGCTCTGCGCGAAACGGTCTCCAAGGAAGAGGTCATGCGCCGTGACCAGGAGCAGGCCGGTCGCCAGGAGCAGCGAATCGCTGACGGATGGGCCTTGATCGCCCGGCAGAACCATTGGGACCTCCCCGCGCTGCCCCCCACCGGGGAGGCGCCACAGGCGTGGGCCGACACCCACGGCGACGGCTCCGCCGCATGAGCCTCACGACCGCCCTCGCCCGCCTGAAACAGGCCCTCGGCGCGCGGCCCACCAAACCGGCCTACCAGCCAAAACACCGGAAGGACACCTCATCATGAACAAGCGCCAGCTCACCACCGCCTACGCCCAGGTCCGCGACCGCACCCCCAAGGAAGCGGCCGACGACGTCGACGCGCTCCTCGACCTGATCACCGACACCCTCCACGCGGGGGACAAGGTACGCATCACCGGCTTCGGCACCTTCCGGCCGATCCTGCGGGCCGCCCGCCGCAAGGGAGCCTTCGGCCGCCCGCCGATCACCTCCCCGGCCTACTGGGCGGTGAAGTTCAAGCAGGGGGCCCACCTGCAGCGGGCGATGCAGACCCGCCCGACCAGCGACGAGGACGCCTGATGGAACAGGAACACCGGTTCGCGACCTCCATCCTGGTCGAGATCACCGTCGCCTGGAACCAGGACCTGGAATCGTTCACCGCCTCCGCAGGCAGGCGCGGCGACGAGCTGATGTGGGAGATCGGCGGCCACCGCCACTTCCCCACCATCGCCACCTTCCAGGCCGCGCTCCGCAACAAGGGCGTCAGCCTCCCCGCGATGGAGGCCAACCGGCTGATCACCAACCAGGAGGCCGCCCAGCGAGCCGCCCAGCAGGCCCTCGAACGCGCCAAGAACAGCGCGGCCTGACCCACCGCAGAAAGGGTGCACCCCCCATGTCCTCCCCCCAGTTCAACCCCCGCGACCAGTACGGCGGCAACCCCGGCAGCACCGCCTCCACCCTGTGGCGCCTGCTCTGCCTCCTCAGCGGCATCGCCTTCGTCGCCATCACCGTCTGGGCGCTCACCCTCGCCATCCCTATCTGGATCAGCCCATAGGAGCAGACCCAGCATGACCAACCGCCGCATCACCTGCCGAAACTGCCAAACCAACGCATTGAACGCAGGCAGAAACCTATGCGGCCCCTGCTACCGCAAGGACTACGCCCACCGCCGCCGCAACGGCGCCCTCACCCCCAGTCCCGCGCTCGAGGAACGCATCCGCCAGGCAGTGACCCTGCACACGGACAACGGCGACACGGTCTACTCCATCGCCGAAGCCCTCCAGGTCACACCCCGCGCGGCACGCGACTACCTGACCCTCGGCCAGATCGAACGCCCGACCCTCCCCGAGCTGGTTGCCCTGCGCCGCCAGCATCGCATCTCCCAGGCACGGCTCGCCGACGTCATGGGCGTACGGCCCGCCACGGTCAACGCCATGGAGCACCGGCCCCGCCACCGCCCCACGACCGTCGACCGCTACCGCGAGGCACTCCTCCTGCTGCTCAGCGACCGGCAGGACCACACCAGGGCGGCCTGACCACCCACAGCCCGCCCTGCTTCACCCACACGAAAGGAACCACATGCCAACCCGCAAGGAACCCCCCATCTGCACCTCTTGCCACCAGGAGATCAAAGGCAGACGTCGAGGGGATCGGTGCAACGCCTGCCACCTCCGCTGGCACCGGGCCGGACGACCCGCTGAGGTACCCGCCCCCACTACTCCCTCCAACCAACAGCGCGCCACCGAGGCCGACGAGCGCGCGAATACGGCGCGAGTCCTCGCCGCGCTCGGCCGCGACCCCGAAGACATCGCCAAAGACCTGAACCTCTCTTCCCGCAGCATTCGCAGGTACCTGTCCCCCTCGCGGAGGCAGGCATGCTGATCCGTCACGCAGGCGTCGACGGCCTGTACGTCGTCGATCAGTTCTCCGGCGGAGGCGGCGCCTCGCACGGCATCCACGCGGTGCCCGGCATCGACCCCGAGGGCGCGTTCGGCGCCAACCACAGCCTCGAGGCGATCGAGACCTACCTGGCCAACAACCCGCAGGCCCGGTGGTGGCACGGAGACATCCAGGCCGCCGACGCCCTCGAGCACTTCCCGTACGCGCCGCTGCTGTGGAGCTCGCCCGCCTGCCCGGCCTGGACCAACGCCAACGGCGAGAAGGTCTACTTCGACCGGGAGAACCAGCTCGCCCTGTGGACCCGGCCGGAGGACCTGACACAGGCGCAGGCCGCCCGGATGCGCAGCCGCGCGCTGATGGAAGAGGTCATCAACTACCTGCGCCACTGGATCGAACGCTACGGACGACCCGTGCTGGCCGGATGCGTCGAGAACGTCTGGCAGGTCCGCAAGTGGGCCTACTGGGGCCGGTGGCTGAAAGAACTGCGCAAGCTCGGCTACATCGTGCGCGTGATCGCGCTCAACAGCATGCACGTCGAGCCGCGCACCACCCTGCGCACCCCACAATCGCGCAATCGCGCCTACATCGCGTTCATCCACGAGAGCATCGGCCGCCTCCCGGACTGGGACAAATGGCTACGCCCGGAGGCGTACTGTCCCCGCCACGAAGGGTGGGTCCGCGCGGTTCAGACGTTCAAGACCCCCGGCGCCGACATGGGTGTCTACGGCATCAAGAACGGCCAGTACGTCTACCGGTGCCCGCTGTACGCCTGCCGCGGCCAACTCGTCGAGCCGCCGGTCCTGCCGGCCACCGAGTGCATCGACGCCACCGACCCGGGCACCCCGATCGGCGACCGCCCGAAGACGCCCAAGAAGCCCTACGGGCTGGAGGAGGCAACGCTCGAGCGGATCGTCGCCGGGACCACCAGACACTGGACGAACGGGATGAGGCCGCGCCTGGTGCTGCCGATGCGCGGCGGCGGCGACAAGCTCCGCTCCCGCCTGGCCGACGTCGACCCAGCCCACACCGTCTCCGCCCAAGGATTCCACCACGGCTACGTCTCCGGGCTGCTCGTGCCGTACTACGGCAACGGCAACGCCATCACGGTCGACAGCCCGATCGGCACCATCCCCACCCGCGACCGATGGAGCCTGGTCAACCTCGCCGAAGGCATCACCGTCAACCTCGACCAGGTGCTGTTTCGCATGCTCAAGGTCACCGAGCTACAGCGCGCCATGAGTCTGCCCGCGGACTACATCCTCACCCCCACCACCCAGGGCGCCCGCCTACGGCTACTCGGCAACGCGGTCACGCCTCCGGCCGCCGAGGTCATCATGTGCGCCCTCGTCGAGGCCATCACCGCAACAGAGATCTCCCGCTACGCACTGGCTGCCTAACCCCCTCCTTCAGAAAGGACCGCTGTGACCAGCACCGACACCACCACCCTGCGCGGACGAGCCCTGTACGACCGGGTGCCACCAACGCCACCCTCCCCGACGCCCAGAAGTTCTGGAACCAGGACACCTGGCGATACCCCATCGACGGCACCTGGAACGACCCGACCATAGGCCGGTGCGGCACCCACATGTGCTTCGCCGGGACCGCCTGCGACCTGACCGGCGGCCAGTGGCTGGTCCAGATCACCTCCCAGGGCCCCACCGTCGCCGGGCAACTCGTTGACCCCAACACGATCGACCTCGACGGCGACGACCTGGAGTACCTGCTCGCCGAGCCCGACGACCCCGAGGACCACCTCAGGACGGCCCACGGCCACCAGGTCATCAGCGTTGAGGCCCGTGCCGCCCGCCTCCTCGACCTCGGCCCCGACGCCGGTCGCGTGTTCTACGCAATGCAGGACCTGGAGACGCTGCGCAGGACCGGCGAGAACATCTACGGCCCCCGCACCTCCTGACCCACACCACCTCGGGCGGGAGCCGTACCCACCCATACGGCTCCCGCTCCCTGACACCTCCGAAAGGAACCTGCTTGATGAGCAAGAACGATAAGAAAGCCACAGCCGTACTGATCGTGGGCTCCATCGCCCTCATCGCCGCCCTCGTCCTGGCCGCCAACGCAGCCGATGACGAAGACGAGGTCACTGCAGTCTGCATCGACCCCACCACCCTCACCACCGAGGGATACGAAATCGTCGACGAACGCTTCTGCGACGGCGGCTCCCACTCCGCCTACGTCTACTACTACGGCGGCTCGACGAGCGGCATCCGGGTCCGGGGCGGCACCACCATCCGCCCGGCCGACGTGCGGATCGTCACCCCGCGCGGCACCGTCATCCAGCGCGGAGGATTCGGCAGCCGAGGCAGGAGCGGCTCATGAAGCGCCTGCTCACCTACGGCCTCGGCGTCGACTCCACCGCGATCCTCACCCGGTGGCTCACCGAACCGGCCAGCCGGGACTTCCCGCTGGAGGACCTCGTCGTTCTCACCGCGCAGACCGGCGACGAATGGGCCATCACCAAGCACCTCGTCGAGACGTACATGTACCCGATGCTCGCCGAGCACCAGGTCCGCACCGTGCAGGTCGCCCGCAAGGGGCCACTGCAGGAACACGGCGTCAAGATCCTCGCCGACACCCGCACCCCGACCGTCTGCCACACCAAAGGCGCCTACAAACTCTCCGACGAGATGCTCGCCGTGGCCACGGTCCCGCAACTCGGCGGCGAGCACCGCTGCGCCCTGAAGTTCAAGGGCTTCCCCCTGGACTGGTGGACCGCCCAGTGGGCGGGCGGCGAACCGTACTGGCACGCGGTCGGCTTCGAAACCACCGAGACCGGCCGCATTCGCAAGGACCTGGCGACGGTCAAGAAGAAACTCCCCGGCCGCATCCCGGCCTACCCGCTGCACGAGTGGGGGTGGGACCGGGAGACCTGCCACCAGTACCTCACCATGCACTTCGGCGTGACCTGGGAAAAGTCAGCATGCACCTACTGCCCCTTCGCCCTGAGTTCTCCGGCCGGACGTGACCACACCATCAGCCGCTACCTGGACAGCCCCGAGGAGGCGATGCTGCCGCTGGTCATGGAGTACGTCTCCATCGCCGTCAACTCCCGCCAATCGCTCCGCAAGCAGGGCAGCCTGCACGCCGACCTGGTCAAGACACCCGGCTCGGCGCCGCTGCTGGCCCGCTTCACCAAGCACCTGCACGACGTCGACTGGGCCGTCTACCGCATGCGGCGAGCGCTCCTGGCCAAGAGCGGCGACATGATGGCCCGCGGTGAGACCGCCCGCTCGCTGGTCACGCACGCCACCGGCTCGCGCGAGCAGATGCTCGCCGAGCTGCACCGCCTCGCCGACAAGCACCAAGGGCAGGTGCAACGCGCCGGCGACCACCACCGCCTCTGGCTCGCCGAACGCAACCCCTACTTCCCCTGCCGTGAGGACGCCTTCATCGCCGCGCCCGCCACCGCGATCGACAAGACCAACGACCGCTTCCCCCAGCTCTGGGACGCCGCCGTCCCCCGCGTCACCCAGCTGACCATCTGATCTGAAAGGAGCCTCGTGTTTCGCCCGCTCAAAGCCGTCCGACGCTTCGGACTGATCAACACAGCCCTCACCGTTCTCCTGTTCTGGCAGCTCATCGCCATTACCGACCACGTCATCACCGGAGAGTCGATCTTCTGGCTCGTGATCAACACCCTGATCACGGTATTCGTCCTGGGCCTTCTTGTGCTGGCGCAGTACGACGCTCGCACCGACGCCGAAAAGGAGCGCCAGTGAACACCCCCGTCGAGCCCGAAAGCGGCCAGTTCTACACCACCGGACAGATCCTGTACCTGGTCGCCACCGGCCACACTCGCGCGATCATCCAGGAGCTTCACCTCTCCCCTCGGGGGCACCGGATTTCCGGCGGAACCCGCTGGAGGATCCCCCTCACCGAACTGAGCAACTTCCAGCTTCTGCTGGACGCACCCCAGAACAGCTCGGCCAACCCCGACCTGGAGGAGCTGCGCAGGCGCGTCGCCGACGACGAGAACGCAGTGCTGTGGGGCATCAGTTGCCTCGAATGCGCCGACCTCCTGGACCGGTGCGTCGAGGCCGACGAGAAACGCGAGCGGGCCGCAGCCGCCATCGAGCGGGTCGATGCCCTGCACCAGCCCACCACGGTCCGCCAGTGGATCCCCTGTGAGAAGCACGCCACCTCCCGGGTGATGGAGCGCGACTGCCCGATGTGCGTCGACCGGCCGACCCTCATCTGCGCCGCTGAGGGCTGTGGAACCTGGCCGTGCGCCACCCACCTGGCGCTGCACGACGAGACCGAGCCCACCTGCAACCACCCGATTGGAGACACCGGTGAGTGACTTGTTCACCCTCGCCTACACCGGCTCCCGCCAGGCGACACGGAACCGAGTCCATCACGACCTCGGCGTCATCACCCAGGCCCGCGGAAGGTTCCGGCTCCTCGTCGGATACAACCCGGAAACCGATCAGCCCCAGGGCGGCGACCGCTACGCCTACGAGTACAGCACGCTCGTCCCCGGCGTGATCGCGGAAACCTACCCGGCCCCCTGGCACATCCCCGCCCTCGCCAAGGCCGCCGGGCCGTACCGCAACGGCTTCATGGCGGGCCTCGCGGTCGGGCGGGGTGGCGACTACGGCATGCTCGCCCACCTGCACCCCGGCTCCACCGGATCCGAGGGCGCCGCCGCGTTCGCCGAACACATCGGCATGCGCGTCTGGAGGCAGCCCGCCCGATGAGCCGCGCCACAGACATGCTGAAAGTACGCCTCGAAGCCGAACGTCTCGGCTTGATCTGGGAGCAAGTCGGCGCCCGCTACAGGGTGACCAATCCCGACACCCATAAGTCCTACAAGTTCCCCCACTCGGCGGTCGGGTCCTCCCTCGCCAACGCGCTCACGACCGTCCGGCAACTCGCCCGCAACCCCCCCTCCACTCCGGACAACCTTTCCACCTCCGAAGGAGCCACAGACGTGAGCTGCGACGAATGGCTCAGCCCTCTGCGGCTCCTGCAGCAGGCCCGCGCCGCTGGCATCACCGTCTACATCGCCGGAGGCATCCTGCAGGCGTCCAGCCCGCCGGAGGCCGAGTACCTCGCCCAGCAGGTACGCGACCGCGCCGACGAGATCATGCCCCTGCTTCTTCCCGCCTCGCTCACCGCTACGAACGAAAGAGCACCTATGCCGACGATCGCTGAGACCGCCACCATCATTCGCACCTCCCCCACGCCGACGCCACCGGAGCCTCGAAAGCTGAGCGTTCCTGAACTGGCCAAGGAAATCTGGGACCTCATGCGCGATGAAGCCTGCGCCCAAGGAGACCGTTCCCTGACCTTCGAGGGCATGCCTGGCGTGCTGTGGGAGGGAGCACTCCACCGATCCCTCAGCATCGTGGCGCCCGAACTGAGCCAGCACACCCGCGAAGAGATCTCCAAATACCTGGGAGACACGCGCAACGCCCGCTGCGAGTCACAGTACGCCAAGCCCGCCCGCTGGTGGCTGGCCAACACCTGGAACGACGGCGACCTGACGGTCATCGCCCCCGAACCCGCACAGGAGCCGATCGACGCCGGAGCGAGCGCTTTGGAGGTGCTGACCGGCATCGCCGCGCGCCTGGACAACGCCGAGCGCCGCGCCGCCGACGCCGAGAAGAAGCGCGACGAAACTGCCAAGCAGCTGGCCGAGACCACCGCGAAACTGGAGAGCGTGCGAAAGCAGCTGGCGGAGGCCACCGCCGGTGGGCAGGAGCTGAAGAAGGTCACGGCGGAGCGGGACGCCGCGCTCGCCCGGCTGCGGGAGTTTGATCAGCTTTTCGGGCGGATCCGGCCTCTCAGCCTCGACGGGTAAGTGTTGACACTTACCTCAATCGGCTTGTGTTCTGACCAGCACTGATAGCACCACCCGCGAGGGGCGTCCTAGGGTAATAGGGCGCCCCTCGCGTCATCTCTACACCTGGGGGCGATTTGTGGCAGAAAGCCTGGTAGGTCTGGCGTGCGCGTGGTTCGGCACCCCGGCCGCCCGGGACCTGACCGAAACCGAACGGCTCGTCCTGGTCATCATCGCCGAACGAGCCCACAAGACGACCAGAACGTTCTGGGTGCACCGGGGGGACCGGCACGAGGACGGCACACCCATGACCCCGAGTGAAACGATCGCGCTGCGGGCGGGCCTCACCGCGGACGGCCTGACGAAGGTGCTGCGCCGCCTGGCCAAGCGCGGCCTCGAGGTGCGGATCCCCCGCGGCACCCGAAAGGACGGCACACCCATCTTCGCGGTGCGCGGCCGAGCCACGGACTACCGGCTGCCCGAACTACCCGCGAGCGTCAGATTGCCCGCCCGCCCATCTGGGCAATCCCGGCCGCCTCCCCCTGGGGAAAACCCGCCCGGCAGACCTCCACGCGGCAGGAAATGACCGCCCCCCAGGGCGGCCATCCACGGCCGAGAAGGCGGGCAATCACCCGAGTTGCCCGCCTCCCAGGGCGGGCCCATCCCTTAACCCGTCCCTATGAGTCCAGCCATGGTCCTCGCCTCACACCTACAGGTGGAAGGGGAAGATCAACACTCCCTGGGCCTGTGGACAACCCGCACCACGAAGGAACCCATGACCACCCTCCAGATCGTCCTCCTGACCATCGGCGGCCTGTCCCTCTACAGCGTCGGCTTCGCCGCTGCCGTCCGCGTTCTCCTGACCTTCGACGCCAAACACCACTTCCTTGGCGAACACGAGGATTGGATGATCGCCTCCGTTTGGCCGCTCGCTCTCCTCGTCGCCTCCATCGTTGGCCCCTTCGCCCTGCTGTACCGCTTCACCACCCGAGACCTTCGTTAGGAGGAACCGTGAACGAAGACACCATCGAACCCGCCACGGAAGAACTCATCACCCTCGTCCTGGCCAGCCGCCGACGCTGGACCGAAGCCGACGTCCGCGCCGCCCTCACCGCCGCCTACGCCCTCGGCATGTCCTGGGAACAGATCGCCACGAAACTCATCAGCCTCATGATCGACCCCCACGCCACCCCCCGAGTGCTCGCCCCCAGCCGCCGCGACCGCCAGCAAGCCGGCGACCCCCACCGCGGCGCCGCCCTCGTCCGCGAAGCATGGCCCAACCTCGCCACCCGCCGCCCCCGCCCCCGCAGGTAAGCGCCGACACTTACCGAGGGCCCGAAACGCCGCACAGACGGCCCCCCAAAGCCCGCCTCGCGGCCGAACGCCGCCCCGGCGTAACCGGGCGCCGGGGCGGGGGGTAAACCGGCGAGAGGGGCCTTAGGGGGCCGCAGGGCAAAATGAAGATCAACTAAGGCTTACCAACAGCCGCACGCCAGGCCTCTAGCGCCTCCCGTGCCGCCTTCTGTGCCCCCTCCAGGCCGTCCGGATGCCCCTCCAGCGTCTGGAACGCCTTCCGGGTCGTCGTCACCTTCTTCCCCAGGGCCACAGCGGCACGCCGTGCCAGCTCCTCCCGATCGACCCCACCGGCGCGCAAGTCCAGCGCCAGCGCCTCCATTTGAAGCTTCGCCTCATGCCCGCGCGCCATCACTGCCAGCAGCTCCTCAAACTCTGCCAGCGCCGCGTCTCTCTGCTCTTGAAAGGTCATGTTGGCAAGCATATGAGAAAAGCCTATCGAGAATAAGAAATATTTCTCGTGGATTGTGAGAATCGACAAGCCGTGGGCCTGTCCACAAGGTCGGCGAAGTGAAAAACCCACAATCAGCGAGAGGGGAGTCCACTCTCCGTATCTAATTAATGTCACAGAGTAACTATTACGATGTGATCACATGGCCTCAATTTCATGAGAAGGAACTCTCATTCATGGGAAACTCTTCTCATGAACGTTTTCCGTAGAGCCCGCCTCCTGACAGTCACATGCCTACTGGCATGCGGCACGGTCGCGAGCGTGGGCTACGTCGCCACAGCAGCCCCGATCCCGGAGCCCAACCCCACCGTGACCGTAACTGTTACGGCGCCCGCCCCCACGGTCACCGCCACCATCACGGCCACCGTGACCGCCACACCGACCCCGGCGCCCACGGTCACGGTCACCACCACCGCAACCCCCAGCCCCACGCCGGGGCCAACCGTGACCATCACGGCCCCCGCCCCCACACCGACCCCCGCCCCCACGGTCACGGTGCCAGGCCCGACGGCCACCGTGACCAAGGAGCCGAGCGCAGCGGACATTGCAGCGCTCACCGCCCGTCAGATGGCCCTCATTCCTCCCACCCCGACAGGGTTTCCCACCCTGCCCGGAACGGACATCGGCACCGCTACGGCCAGGCCGCTAGTGCGCGTCGCAGAACCGGAGGGCAAGCCGGAGAGCAAGCCCACGGAGACGGACCCGTCTCTCGCTCTGAATGCGGGCCTCTGGGGACTGGTCGCCCTCTTCGTCCTCGCCTCACGGTGGAGGAAGTGGCGTAAGCGCTTTGCCGCCCAACGCCGAACACTGGCCGATGCCATGGCGAAGCCCGAGACCGTCAAGCCCACCGAGACCGTCAAGCCCACCGAGACCGTCAAGCCCACCGAATCCGACAGCACCCAGATCATTAAGGAGAACTGATCATGAGCACCCGAAAGACGGCCAAGCCGACCACCGCCGAGGAAACCCCCCAGCAGACTGAGAACGCCGTCACCCTTCCGGAGCCCGCCGCGCTGTTGACCGCCGCAGCGGAGAACGCCCTTTCCTACCTGTTGGGCCACACGGACGGAAACCCCTACTACCTCGCTGTGGGCAACGCCCCGGAATGGGCTCCTACCCTCGGAGAGTGGGTAGGCGCGCACCTCGAAGGGGCAACCTACAGCGGCCCGCACCGCGAGATGACGGAACCGGGCAAGTGGAACAAGAAGAACATCGCGGGCAAGACCCCGAACGCCGAGGTTCGCACCTGGTATGCCAAGCTCCACCGGTTGCAGGCCGCTACCCGCCACGCCACCGGATGCGACGCCATGGGATGGGGGGTAGCAGACCGGGTTGCCATCTGGCAGCCCAACCGCGACGACCTTTACAAGGTCAGCACCGCGCCCGACCCGATCGCGAGCGCGATTACGCTCGCCACCACCACGACCACCAAGACCAGTCAGAGCGCTGACGGCCTGAACCGTGACAGCCGTCAGCTGTTGGACGGACATGTTCGCGCGCTGCTCAAGATCGCACGCAACGGGGGAAGGTGGGGCGGGACGGTGGCGGACCTTGCCCATGACTTCACGCCTGAACAGATCATGAGCAGCGTCACGCGCTTGACCATGGACGCCGAAGACGCCGGGAAGTGGCGCGCCGCCATGGCCCCCGTCCTCGGTGTGGAAGTCCCCAAGTAGTCAACCCTCCGCCGTTGGGTAAGTGTTGACACTTACCCAACGGCCTTTTCCAAAAGGAACCGTTGTGTACTGTCCCAGCTTCCCGGAGTGCGGCCACCGTAGCCCGCTCTCCTGCCGCGCACGCACCGCCCCGGAAGTGCCGTCTCTCGACCCGATCCCGAGCATGATCGTTTTCGCTTTGGTCACCGTCGTTTGGGCACCCCTGACGCCGGAACTGGCCGAGAGGATCACCCAGGCGCTCCAGAGTTACGGCACCGAGGGGAACCAGCCGTGATCAACGTCCGTCAGAACGCCGCCCGAGTCATCCGGGACATCGCCACGACCTATGACGAGCTGATGTCCTGGTTGGGACACCGCTCCCCAATCGTCCTTGACGAGACTGGACCGATCCCCGTCCTGGTGATCAACCATGGCAAGTGCAACGGGCAGGCCGCAACTATCAGTGCAAACGCCTACCAGATGGCGCACCAGGAACTCCACTTGGCCGCAGCCGCTACGTCATGGCTCGCATGCCCGACCACTGATCTCGACACCATGACCGTCATCACGGGCGAGATCACCCAGCACCTGATGCAGATCAAGGAATGTAACGAAGCTCTCAGAACCGCAGTTCTAGAAGCTCACGGCCTGTAAGGAAACCCATGAGTGACATTGACTGGACCGACCCCGACATCTGGCCCACCTTCCAGACCTACGACGAAATCTTTGTGAGGCTCGCCTACAAGGATGGAAGGATCGACCGAGAGGAAGCGAAGCGAGCTTTGGAGAAGCTGAGGGATAACCCCGGCTACTAGACGAGCAGCCGAAGGCCCCGCATCACGCGCCGTGATGCGGGGCCTTCGCGCGTTCCGGACCGGCACCGAACTGAAAATGATTACCGTTTTTGCGGACCGGTGGTAAGGAGTTCGCTATCGCTCACGCGTCCAGCTCTAGGCCGACGCAAGCGCCGGCAAACCATGAACGGAGTTTCACGCGCACTCTTGGCCGACGCTAGCGCGTCGGCGTATGGGGGTACCCCCCATACCCCCTTCGACATGCATGGGGTTGGGGTCGGCAGCCGCAGCATTTGTTGTTGATCTTGTCCGGTGTGCTGGTCCGGAAGGGCATGCTGGGGGCATGTGGCTCAATGTGCAGAGCGCTGCGGCGCGTGCGGGGGTGTCGGTGAGCACGGTGAACCGGTGGATCGCCGGTAAGCACCTGAAGTGTTACGTGGTGGACCGCCGGTCAGGAGTTCCGCGGCTACGTGAGGCGGGGGAGTCGGGGGGCCTGGTGGAGGTGCGGGAGCTGCTGGTGGTGGAGCGGGAGCGCCGGTCGCGCCGGTGTAACCGTGGAGGCCGCGCGGCATAGAAGAAGCCCCGGGTCTGGCTGAGTCTTTCTCTCAGCTCTCGGACAAGTCCGAGGGCGCTCGTCCCGGAGCTCTGCCTTCATTGTGGCAGAAGCCCGGTGATTTTGGCGGTGATTCAGCCCTATTCGGCGGTGGGGTAGCGCTGTTCGAGCTGGGCGAGGGCTTCGCCGAGGTGATGCCTGGCGCCGCGGAGCGCCATGACGGCGCCGAAGAGAGCGACCTCGTTCGCGCCTGCGCCACTGCGGAGGGCCGCGGAGGGGACGACGGAGATGAACGCGGCTTGGAAGCGTTCGGTGGCGTCGTCGACCTCGTGGAGGATGCGGGTTTCGACGGCGGCGTAGAGCTGTTCGCGGGCGTCGAGGTAGTCGTCGGTGACGGGGAGTTTGGCGGGGTCTACGTCGCGGGCGATTTCTGCGCATTGGGCGGCGTGGTCGCAGAGGTTGTGCCAGGCGGCTGCCGCGCCCTTCAACTCCGAGTCCATCCAGCTGTGGTCGGTCATGGTCGGTTTCCCCGCTCGATGATGGGGAGGACCTGGGGGCGGGCTTCTTCGACCTCGGCCAGCGCCCGGCCGAGGATGGCGACGGCGTCGAGGAGCTGACGTTCGTTCTCGCCGGTGTCGGCTGGGGTGCGGGTGAGGTCGAACGTGTCGTGGTAGCGGTGGGCTGCTTTACGGACGTCGGGGACGACGCGGCCGGCGAGTGCGGTGTCGAGTTGGTCGAGCGCGTCGATGTAGTCGTCGGCCACGGGGAGGGCGCTGGGGTCGGCGTCGGCAGCGAGCTGGGCGCAGATCGTGGCGGCTCTGAACACCTCGTCGTTGGCGTTCATGAGCCGGGCGAGCTCCGGCGGAAGCATGGCTGCGCGGTTGCGGACGATCTCCTCGTACGACGTCATGTGGTGATTGTTTCACTGGGCGGTGTTCGTGTCGGCGGAACCGCGATGGGTGCGCGGTTTCATGGCTAGAACCTTGTTCGGTTTACCCGTTGAAATGATCTTGATCTAGCACACGATAAGGGAAGTTATCGTGTGCTAGACTGATCTTGATCATGTTTGATGAATGATCATGAAACCCGGCTGACGACACGCGTCCCACCCAACGCGCACAGGTAAGCGTCAACACTTACCCACCAGCCATCCCCCGAAAGGAACACCATGGACGGCTACGACCTCCACATCAGCGCGGTCCCCGCGCTGCCGCCCGGCACCCCATGCGGCGATTTGCTCTCCCTCACACAGGATGACGCCGTGACTCTGATCGACCCCGCTCAGGACAGCGCGGTTTCCTTCGCGGCCGGTGACTCCGTTTCCACGGAGATGGACCTCCAGATCATGGAGCTGGTCAACGCCAACCCCGGACACGTCTTCACCCTCACCCTGACCCGCGCCGGAACGGATGTGGTTTACCACACGCAGATCATCGAGCCCACGAAGTAACCACCACGCCTGCCCCGGACCACCCACCGGGGCAGGCCCCTCCCGAAGGACACATCATGACGAACCACAGCAACGCAAAGCGGATCCACGACCTGAAGGTCGGCGACCGCATCATCAACACCCACCCGAGCGGGAGCGCTTTCGCGAAGACCGCCACGGTGGTCCAGGAGGCGCTCCGGACCACTGACAACCGCTGGGCGCTCGGCATCACCTACTCCGGCGACGAATCGACATACATCCACATCGGGGAATGGGAGGAGCTTATCCCCCTGGACAAGCCGCTGGCAGAGTACGCAATCATCACGCCAGAGATCGCCAAGCGCATCACCTGCGACTTCCCCTGCGAGCACGACGACCCGCTGGACTGCCTGCGCCAGAGGCACGCCGAGATCCAGGTCGGCGAGGAGCTGTTCTGGACCCAGGAAGAGGACCGGCTCCTCCTCGAAGCCGTCGCCGCCGAGGCGAGAGAAAAGCGGCTCGTCCTCGAAGGCCTCGACGCCGCCGAGGAGGAGCGCGGCCACACCGCGAGCTGACCCTCCCACCCCGCGTCTGCCCCGGACCACCCACCGGGGCAGGCGATCTCCCGAAAGGAACACCATGCCCCACCACCTGCTCAAGACCGAGCGCCACGCGGACGCCTACCTCGTGTGGTCCACGATCACCGACGCGCCCCTGGCGGCTGGTTCACGAGAGGGCCTGCAGGCCAGCTACCGGCACCCGGACGGCAGCCAGCTCGCCGACGCCTGGTTCGAGACCGCCGACTGGTACGGCAGCAGCGACGGCAAGAACGGGTTCGGCTGCTGGGAGGCCACCGGCCTGGACCTGCGCGAGGTGTTCCCCACCGCGCGGTGGATCCCCCGGGACGCCCTACCGTACCTGGCGCAGGCCATGCTCCAGCCCAGTGACCTCACCTGGAGGATCGTGCAGAGCATGATCCTGGCCTACGACCCGGACGGCGGGTACGACCGCCACCTCGACGCCATCCTCAGCCGCCACACCGTCAACCGCGACAACTGATCACCCACGCCTGGCCGGTGTGGGACCGGCCAGGCCCTCCCCCCCCACCCCCCTGTACAGCGACCCCCCCGCACGGATTCGGGGGCCGATCCAGTACGTGCGAAATCCCCGAGGCCAGCGCTGGCCTCTCACTTCTTGGAAGGAACACCCGTGGAAGACACCGATAGGAGAAGCGGAGCCCAGGGGCGCTCTGTCCGGGTCGATGAGGAGGACCGATCGCTGCTTGCGCTGGCCGAGCGGGACGTGGCCCGGCTGCGTGAGGCGATCCTGTGTGACCCGGATGGGCTCGCCGAGGTCGCGCCGTACGTGAACTGCCGCGCTCACCGGTTGCCGATGGACGGCTCCGAGGGTCGGTGCGACTGCGTTCCGATGGACGGGTTCCGCATGGCGAGGGCGGAGGCGCTCGAGGTACTGGACAACGTCCGGCACTGGGTGGTTGCGGCGCCCCGCCTGTTCCTCTCCGAAGCTGGTGAGCCTGTCGCGGAGGCGCTGAACTGCACGCATCTGTACAGGCTGGCGGTCACGTGCCCGTGCTGCGACGGGGTGACGTCATGGGAGTGACTGACGACTTCCCGGCCCCGATTGAGGTGGTGGCGGGGGAGATTGTCTCCCCGGAGGGGGCCGCCCTGGATCGGCTGGCCGCGCTCGATGAGGCCGCCGAGCGGCACGATCCGCGGCCTGCGAACACGCTCCGCAGCTACGCCTCCGACTGGCGGGCGTGGGAGCAGTTCGTGACGGAGGTCGGGATCCCGCTGGAGGCCGCCACGGTGGGGTCGTTTGGTGCGTTCGTGGCCTGGCTTGCCCGAGACGGGAAAGCGCCCTCCACGATTGGGCGGCGAGTCGCTGGCGTTACCGTCACCCTGCGGGAGCGCG
>NZ_JBEYAB010000025.1:0-101185 GCF_040631445.1 Streptosporangium sp. NPDC020072
TCACCACACACCACCGCCACCGCATCCGGACACACCACCACCCGCTCCTCAAACACCTCATGCACACACCGCGAAACACCCCCCACCTCAGCGGTGGGCAGCACCACGGCGAGTTCGTCGGCGCCGAGCAGTTCCAGGTGTGAGACCCGCACACCTGGGTCGTCGGCCACGCCGTCGAGCAGGCGGAGGAGGTGGCCACCCATCCGGGTCACCCGGGCCCGGTCGAACAGGTCGGGCACGTACTCGATCGTCGCGCTCAGCGAGCCGTCCGGCTCCTCCTTGACGAGGAGGGTGAGGTCGAAGCGCGACACACGGGAGCGGCCGGGCAGCGGGGCGACCTCAAGCCCGGTCCAGGCCGGTCCGTCCGAGGCCGGCTCGAAGGTGAAGGCGACCTGGAACAGCGGCGTGCGGGACAGGTCGCGCTCCGGCTGCAGTTCGTCCACCAGCTGGGCGAAGGGCACGTCCTGGTGGTCGAACGCCTCCAGCACCGTGTTCCTGACCTGGGCGAGCAGGTCGGCGAAGGCCGGGTCCCCCTCCCAGCGGGAGCGCACGACGAGGCTGTTGATGCAGTATCCGACGAGCCCCTGCAGCTCGGGCCGGGTCCGGCCGGAGACCATGGTGCCGACGGGGATGTCGTTCAGGCCGGTGTGACGCGACAGCAGCAGCTTGAAGGCGGTCAGCAGCACGGTGAAGAGAGTCGAGCCGTGCCGCCGGGCCACCTCCCGCAGCCGCTCGGCGAGCGGGGCCGGAATCTCGAACGTGTCGACGTCGCCGGTCCAGACCCTGGTGGCGGGCCGGGGGCGGTCGGTGGGCAGGTCGAGCGGGCGCAGGTCGGCGAGCCGCTCGCGCCAGTAGGCGAGCGAACGGTCGAAGGAGCGACCGCTCTCCCAGGCGGCGTAGTCGGCGTACTGCGTCTCAAGCGGCGCGAGCGGGGAGGGCGACCCCTCGGTGAAGGCGCTGTAGAGCTCGGCCAGTTCCCCGACGACGACGGCGAGGGACCACGCGTCACAGGCGATGTGGTGGAACACCAGGACGAGCACGTGGTCGTCGTCGGCCAGCCGGAGCAGGCGGGCCCGCGCGGGCCACTCCGCGGCCAGGTCGAACGAGGTCGCCACCACGGCCCCGACGGCATCCAGCATCCCCTCCCCGTCCACGCCGTGCAGGTCGTCGACGGGCAGGCGCACGGCGTACGGCTCGTCGATCACCTGGGTCGGGTCCTCCCCGACGAGCACGTAACGGGTACGCAGGCTCTCGTGCCTGGCGATGACCTCCCGCCAGGCACGCTCCAGCGAGCCGTGGTCGAGCCGGCCGCGCAGCCGCAACGCCAGCGGAACCAGGTACTCCGGGCTGTCCGGGTCGAGGCGGTTGAGGAACCACATCTGCTGCTGCCCGGAGGAGAGCCCGATCGGCCCCTCTCGGTCGGCCCGGGGGATGCGGCCTCCCCGCGTCCCCTTCTTCTCGGCCAGACGCAACCGGATGAGCTCGTCCCGTCGCGCGCTGAAGTCCGACGCTTCCGTGCTCATGTCGCTCTCCTCCACCGGAATACAGGGGTCACGGAGAATCAGTGCCGTCCGCCCGGAAATGAAGCACCGGACACCGGCACGGCGGCCGATTCCACCGACGAGCGTTCCGTGCGCGACTATAGTTCTTCTATATTCAGCGGAAACATTGAAATTGGATCCTCCCGCAGGCAGCATTCACTCGCATATCGCCCGTTGAAAGGCAACAGCCCGGGCGCGGCCATACGGCGACCCATCGGGAGGACCAGCGTGGAGAATTTCCTTTTGACGGCGCAGGAACGGGCGCAGGTCGACAGGCTCGTCGACGACGTGCTGGCGGACTGGACGTCGTGGGACCCCCTGCGGTTCGCCGAGCAGGCGGGCTCCGTCGCGCACGGCCTGCCGCTGCGGCTGCGCCGGTTCCTGGCCGACGTGCGCGCGGCGGAGGCGGACGTGGCGCTCGTGTCCGGCCTGCCGGTCGACCCCGCTCTCGCGCCGACCCCGGCGGGCTGGGACATGGCCGCCAAGAACGGCGCGGGGCGGCGGGAGGAGCTCGTGCTGCTGCTGGTCGGAGCCGTGCTCGGCGAGCCGTTCGGCTGGGCCAACCAGCAGGACGGGCGCCTGGTGCACGACGTGGTCCCCACTCCGGGCATGGAGCGGTCGCTGACCAGCGCCAGCAGCACGGAGCCCCTGACGCTGCACACCGAGGACGTCTTCCACCCCTTCCGCTGCGACTACGTGTCGCTGTTCTGCCTGCGCAACCCCGACGAGGTGGGCACCACCATCACCCGGTTCGACGCGCTGGACTTCCCCGGTGAGCTGCGCGAGGCGCTGTCCGAGGAATCCTTCAGGTTCTATCCGGACGACTCCCACACCGGGGAGGTCCTCAACGTGGTCGACGGCGACGGGCTCGCCGGCCGCCGCAGCACCGTCGGCCCCGTGGTCTTCGGTCCGGTCGAGCGTTCCTACCTGCGCTTCGACAGGGACTTCATGACGGCCGACCAGGGGGCCGGGCGGGCGGCGGAGGCGATCACGGTGATGCACGGCCTGCTCTGCGAGGCGGTGGAGAGAATCGTGCTGCGACCGGGGGAGGCGATATTCGTCGACAACTACCGGATCGTTCACGGCCGCGAGCCGTTCTCCGCCAGATACGATGGAAACGATCGTTGGCTCAAGAGACTCAATCTGATTCGCGACGTGCGGCGCATATACGCCGGCAGTGGTGCACGATCCAGAATCATCACCTGACGGATCCGCCACCCCCTGGCGTCGACAATGGAGGTTCGCGAGTGATAAGCGTCGCACTGAGCACGCTTCGTGCACGATGGATCACATTCTCGGGAACCTTTCTCTCGCTTTCTCTCGGCGTCGGGATCATCGCCACCATCGCGTTGGTGATGAGTTCCGCCCTCGCGAATTACGAGCGGGCGCGCGCCGTCCTGACGGGGACCGTGGTGCTCCTGAGCGTCTCGGCGGGCGTGGCGGGGTTCGTCACCGTCTTCGTGGTGGCCTCCACGTTCGCCTTCGCGGTGATCCAGCGCACGCGCGAGCTGGCCCTGCTACGCCTGGTCGGGGCCACCCCGCGCCAGGTTCGCCGGATGATCCTGGCCGAGGCGCTGCTGCTCGGCACGGTCGCCTGCGTCGTCGGCTGCCTGCTCAGCCTGGCCGGTGCCCCGGCGCTGGCCGCCACGCTGGTGGCGGGGGGCATCGCGCCGTCCTGGTTCCAGGTCGCCGTCTCGCCCGTGCCGCTCCTGCTCTCGTGCCTGATGGGTCTCGGGGTCGCGACGCTGGGCGTCTCGGCCGCCTCCCGCCGCGCGGCCACCGTACGGCCGACCGAGACTCTGCGCGAGTCCGCCATGGACACGCCGCTCTCACGCGGCCTCCGCTCGCCGCGCACGCTGTCCGGCCTGGGCTTCCTGGCCATCGCGATCCTGGGGATGGCCGTCATCACGGTCGCCATGCCGGGCATATCCGGTGTTCCCGTGGTGTACCTCTGGGTGCTGCTGATGCCGATCGCGGCGGCCGCCCTGCTGGCCCCGGCCCTCATCCCTCCGGTGATCCGGCTGCTGACCTGGCCGTGGGCTCGCGGCGGCAGCGCGGTCGGCCTCCTGGTGCGGGAGAACGCCCTCACCATGGTCCGGCGCACGGCCGCGACGGCCATCCCGATCCTCCTCACCGTCGGGTTGTCGATCACCCTGCTCGGCGCGCTTGAGACGATCGGCCAGGCCCGGTCGGCCGAGACGGCCGCCCAGCTCCGCGCCGACCACGTGCTCGTTCCCGACGGCTCCACCGGTATCCGCCCGGAGGCGCTGGAGCGGGCGCGCTCCGTCGCGGGTGCCCAGATCGCCGCGCTCACGCCGGTGACCGTCAGCGCGGCCGACGAGTTCGGCACCGTCGAGGAGTTGTCGGGCTACGCCGCCGCTCCCGCCATGCTCGCCGTGACGACGGACCTCCCGGTGGTCGCCGGATCGCTGAAGAACCTGGGCCGGGACACCATCGTGGTGACCGAGGACTGGGAGCGCCGCGTCGGCCAGCGCGTCGAGATCACGCCGGCCGGCGGGAAGCCGGTCCGGCTGAAGGTCGCCGCGGTGCTGAGGAGCGGGATCGGCGGCGCCGACTTCTACCTGGACGCCTCCCACGCCGGACGGAGCACGCCGGAGGTGGCCTACGTGAAGACCTCCCCCGGTGGAGCCGGACCGTTGCGCGAGAAGACCGCCGGGCAGGGCGTGCAGGTGCTGACCAGGGCCGAATGGGTCGCCGTCTCCCGGAACAGCGACCAGGGCACCAGCGTGATCGGCATGATGGTGACGCTCGGCATCTCCGTGGTCTACAGCTGCATCTCGATCGTCAACACGATGGTGATGGCGGCGTCCGGCCGTAGACGGGATCTGGTCATGCTGCGCCTGGCCGGGGCCACCTCGCGGCAGGCGGTGCTCTCGCTGCTGGCCGAGTCGGTCCTGGTGGTGGCGGTCGGGACGGTGCTGGCCGTGGCGGCCTCCTCGCTCAACTTCGCCGGGCTGCTCAGCGCGCTGACCCAGCTGGAGCCCGCCGCCTCGCTGGCGATCCCGTGGGCGCCGGTGGGTGCGCTCACCGCCACCAGCGCCCTGCTCGCGGTGGCCGCCACCACCCTGACGGCCAGGGCGACCCTGAAAACCTCCGCCATCGGCCGCGCCGTGGCAGCCGAGTGACCACGAGAAAGGTGATTGCCATGGATCTGGCCGTCGATCTGCGGTCCGTGACCAAGGTGTACGGTTCCGGCGCGGCCCGGGTGACCGCGCTGGCCGATCTGAGCTTCTCCTTCCCCGCCGGGAGCTTCACCGCCGTGATGGGCCCGTCGGGGTCGGGTAAGTCCACGCTGCTGCAGTGCGCCGCGGGACTGGACCGGCCGGACTCGGGGCAGGTGATGCTCACCGACGTCGATCTGGCCACGCTGAACGAGGACCAGCTCACCCTGCTGCGCAGGGAGCGGATCGGCTTCGTGTTCCAGGCCTTCAACCTGATCAGCGCGCTGACCGCGGCGCAGAACGTACGGCTTCCGCTGCTGCTCGGCGGGCGCACCCCCAGTGACGCGGAGGTCGACTGGGCCCTGACCTCGGTCGGACTCGCCGAGCGCGCCGCGCACCGGCCCGGGGAGTTGTCCGGCGGCCAGCAGCAACGGGTCGCGATCGCCCGCGCGCTGATCACCAAGCCCGACGTGCTGTTCGCCGACGAACCCACCGGCGCGCTGGACACCAGCAGCGGCCGGGAGGTGCTCGAACTGCTGCGTGGCGTGGTGGACCAGCACCACCGTACGGTGATCATGGTGACGCACGACCCCGTCGCCGCCTCCTACGCCGACGTCGTGATGTTCCTGGCCGACGGGCGAGTGGTCGACGTGATGCGTGATCCCGCCGCCGACCGGATCGCCACCCGCATGACCAATCTGGAGCGCCGGTGACGTCCCGCCACGGAGGGCGGCGGATGGATCGGCCGCTCTCCGGCGGCGGGCGACGGCGTCTCGGCCCTTCGGCCCTCCTGACCCCGCTCGCCGGCTGTCCGGTTGTCCGGAGCCGTCCGCGCGGTCAGGTCAGAGCCGAGCCCTCCGCCTCGCGGGTCCCGGGAAGGGTCGCGACCTCCTCGAAGAAGAACTCCCTGGCGACATCGGCGTAGACGATGTCCAGCGCGTTGGCGACGAACAGCTCCCTCGTCAGCTGCCGGTTGACCTCCCCGTCCGGCATCACCTGCACCTGCCCCGGTTTGACGAGCACCACCTTTGTGCGGTGGACACCGAAACGCAGCGCGAGAATGTCCCGCACCTCGCGGATCAGCGGCGACGAGCCCTCGTCCGTCTCCGCGCGGGCCGGTTGCGCGACCACGATGATCTCGTCGCGGTCCGCCGGCGCCGGGAAGGCGCTGCAGGCCACGATGGAGCCGCCGCCGACGATCGCGCGCTCCACCCTGCCGAGGTCGAGGTAGCGGCCGCCGTACCTCGACACATCCCGCATCAGCCCCGTCACGTACAGCTCGCCGCGGACGATCGCCCCCAGGTTCCCGCTCCGCACGAAGCCTTTCTCCCCGTCCGCGGTGACCTGGTCGAACCGTTCCCCGGTGAGACGTTCCTTGCGCCAGTAACCTGGCACGACGCGCGGCCCGCGCACCCAGATCTCGCCGATCCTGCCTTCGGGAAGCGCGCCGGCGGTGACCGGGTCGACGATCCGCAGGTCGGGCTCGGGGACCACGCCGAGGCCCAGCAGCCGCGGTCCCTGCGCGTCCGAGGTGGGGATGAGGAGATTCCTGTCGAGCGCCCGGGAGTCGAAGCACCTGGCCTCGACCGCCCCTCCGGGGGCGCCGACGGCGGTCAGCAGGGTGGCCTCCGCCAGGCCGTACGAGGTTCGCAGCGCCTCGGCACGCAGGCCCGCGGTGCGCAGGCGCTCGGCGAAGAGCTCGACGGTGCGCGCCTCGGCCGGGGAGGCGCCCGTCATCTCCACCAGCAGCGCATGCCGCCACCGTGACAGGTCCAGTCCCGCGAGCTGGTCGTCGGTGATCTCGCTGACGCACAGTCCGTAGCCGAAGGTGGGTGAGACGCTGAACCTCACATCGTGCCGGTCGATCAGCCGCAACCATCTGATCGGGTCGGCGCAGAAGGTCTCGGGGGGCATCAGCACCGCGGTGCCGCCGCTGATCAGCGGTGCCAGGAGCAGGGCGATCAGGCCCATCGAGTGGTGCAGGGGCAGCCAGCCGCCGGAGCGCACACCGGAGCCGAGCCCGTAGGCCGCGGCGATCAGGGCGCAGTTGTGCAGGACGTTGGCGTGCGAGACCGTGATGCCGATCGGGCCGCCTCCGGGGCCGACGGTGTACTGCAGCAGCGCCTGGTCCTCGCCCTTCCTGAGCGGCTCCACCCAGTCCGAGGCGTCCTCGAACTCGATGACGTCGGTGGCGACGCACTCGTGGATGCCGAGATCGTCGTGGGTCAGCCAGACGTACACCTCGTCGGAGTGCGCGGCGTCGGTCAGGACCAGGCACGCCTCGGCGTCGAGCGCGATCCCGGTGATCGTGCTGAGGTGGTGGTCGGTCCGGCCGGGAAGCGGTACGGGCACGGGGACGACGTCCGCGTAGAGGCACGCCAGCAGGCTCCTGGTGAACTCGATCCCCGTCGGATAGCACAGCAGGACCCGGTCCCCGGGCCGGCACACGCTCTGTAACCAGGCCGCCAGTGACGTGGCCAGCAGATGCAGTTCGAGGTAGCCGATGTGGTGCTCGCGGCCGTCTCCGTCCTCCAGGACAACGGCGTTCTGACAGGGCCTTTCTTCCACCTGCTCCACGATGGCGTCGAAAATCGATTCATTTCGCACGCGGACTCCTCCGGCTACCTTCCAGACATACCAGCAGGTAATATATTTCGGTCATGACCTGGAATCTTGGACGCCGAAGTCAAACGTCAAGCAGACACATGTTTCCGAAACTTAACGCAATCACATATGAGCCGGGCTCAGATTTTCCCGAACTATATTCCGGTAATAAGTCAGGGCCCTTATATTACCATTGTGCAGCGTGACTGGAAATGGGCATCCGTTAAAGTCCACCGATCGTCCACCCGGCCGCCACCAGGCCGGGGAGGCAGTTGAATTCATTAATGACGGCCTGCCTCCGGGGGGTCTTATGCCGTGCCCAGCGCGAGCAGAAGCCGCGCCTCACTTTCGTCCACCAGCGAGAGACGGCCGACGGGAAGGTTTGGAACGTTTGATTCCACCGCCCGGCGGAAGTGCGCGGCGAATCGTTCGACCGTCGGGGCGTCGAACAGGTCGGTGTCGTATTTGACGACCGCCGTGAAAACGGAGGCCGCCTTACGAACATCCACCGTCAGATCGAACTGACCTTCCATCTGGGATACGTCGTAGGCGGCCAGCCGCAGACCGCGGAAGGTCGTCTCCGGCCCCTCGACCGAACCGTCGACGGCCAGCGGGAGCGCGGGGTCCATCGCGTCCATCGACAGCAGGTTGACCGCGACGTGGAACAGCGGCGCCCGGTTCGGCGACAGGTCGCCGATGAGTGCGGAGGGCAGCGCGGCGTTCGCCATGGCGCGGACCATCCCCTGGTGCGCCGCGACCGCCGCCTGGCCGAACGTCGTCTCCGGGGTGAGGTTCGCCCGGATCGGGAGCGTGTTGGCGAAGTAACCGACCACGTTGCGCATGCCGCCGCCGAAACGTGTGCTGGCGGGGCAGCCGACGAGGAAGTCGCCGGTTCCGACGTACCGGTGGAGCACCGCCTGCAGCGCCGCGAACACCGTGGCGAACGGCGTGACCCCCGCCGCGCGCGAGTCCTCGATCAGCCGCGCGCCCGTCCGTTCGGAGAACGACACGACGGTCGCCGCCCCCCGCAACGACGGCCTGGCCGGGCGCGGGCGGTCGGTGGGCAGCCGCGCCGCGGTCGCCCCTGCGCACACCTCACGCCAGTGACGCTCCAGACGCGGTCTTCTGGGAGAGGCCAGCAGGTCCTGTTCGGCGCGCACGTAGTCGTCGAACGTGCGGGTGAGCTCCGGCCAGCCGGGGTCGTCCCCTTCCTCGTAGGCCCACAGCAGGTCACGCAGGACCAGCCACTGGGACATCGCGTCGCTCACGATGTGGTGCGCCACGAGCATCAGCACGGCGTCGTCCGGGGTCCGGCGCACCAGCGTGACGCGGAAGGCCCCGGTCCGGCCCAGGTCGAACGGGGCCTTGCCGGCCCGCGTCACCCGCTCGTGGAGCACCTCCTCCTCCACCGGGCCCACGTCGATCACCGCCAGCGGCGACGGCAGGTCCGCGACCTCCCGGTACGGCACCCCGTCGACCTCGGCGAACACCGAGCGAAGCATCTCGTGCCTGGCCACGACGGCGTCCGTCGCACGGCGCAGGCGCGCCACGTCCAGCGGGCCGCGGACGCGGACCGCCACCATCATCGTGTAGGCGGTGCTGCCGGGGGCGAGCCGCTGCAGGAACCACATCGCCTGCTGGCCGACCGAAAGCTCGCGGAGGCCGTCCATCAGATGGTCACGACCACATCGTGCAGGTAACCGGTCAGCGCGTTGACCGTGGGATGGTCCCAGGCGACCGTCGGCTCGACGAAGACCCCGAACTCGTCCTCGATGTCACCGCTGAGGCTCATCGCGAAGACCGAGTCGAGCCCGATCTCGACGAGCTCGACATCGGGGTCGATCTCCTCGGGATCGCGCTCCACGTAGAAGGCGACGCGCTCGCGTAACCACATGCGAATGGTGTCAGGCGACATAGATGGCAGCTCCTAATGAGTCGATCGGTACGCCAGCAGCGAGAGCGGCCGCCTGTCGTCGAGCCGTTCCCGCAGGACGGGCAGCAGCCGGTCCACGGCCTCGTCCCTCCCGCCCAGCACGCGGGCCAGGCACACCCGCAGCCACAGCGTGTCCAGGCCGTTGTCGGCCCACATCCGCAGGCAGGCCGCCGCGGCGTAACCCGCCGCGTATCTCCTGGCCAGGTCGAACATCTCCGGCGGGACGTCCCGGGCGACCGGACGGCAGCGGGCGAGCTCGGCGTGCAGCCCGTCCGCGTAGCGGCGCAGCCTGCCCAGGTGTTCCGGAGCCGCGTCCATCGCGGCGCCGGTGCGCGCGGGCAGGTCCTGCACCAGGCTGCAGCCGCCGCGAGACAGCAGGCTCAGCCTGTCCGGCTCGAACGCGGGCACCGCCAGGTCGAGCCCGGCCGCGACGTCCAGGCCGTCGTGGTCGACCCGTTCCCGCCGGTATCCCCGCACCAGGCCGGAGAACTGGTTGACCACCGCGTTGAGGTTGACAAGCGTGTTGCCGTCGAAGATGCCGACGATCCGGTGGTCCCGCTGAAGCTTCTGGAAGGGTCCGTCGGTCAGCAGGGCGCGCGCGCCGAGCACCTTGGCCAGCCGGTTGACGGCACGGTCAACGATCGTGGGCACGTAGTACTTGACGACCGCGGAGATCACACTCTGCTCCGCGGTCAGCGTGTGGATCGCCCGCGTCGACACCAGGGTCACCGCCTCGGCGACCATCAGGTCCGCGTAGGACTCCGCCAGCACACGCGAGGTCTGCGGCAGCTCGATCAACGGGCGGCCGAACATCCGGTGCCGCTCGGCGAAACCGGCGACGAAACGTAGCGCGTGCTCGCCCATCCCCAGCGACATCCCCCCGCACAGCGTGCGGGTGATCTGCAGTCCCTTCAGCAGGATCTCCAGCCCGGCGCCCGGTTCTCCGATCATCGCGTCCGCGGGGACCTCCGCCCCGGTGAAGTGGATGCCGCTGATGTCGGCGCCCCGTACCCCGTGGGTCCTGACCTTGGGCAGGTGGTGGTAGCCGCCGGAGGGCAGACGGTGCTTGTCGACGAGGAAGAGGCTGTGGCAGCGTGCCTCACTCCGGGGGCCGGTCCTGGCCAGCACGCAGACCAGATCGCCGCGGGTGGCGTTGTTGATCAGCCACTTCTCTCCGTCGATCCGGTACCCGGCGCCGCTCGGGGTGGCCGAGACCCGCCCCGCCAGCACGTCGCTGCCGTGGTCGCGCTCGGTGAGCGCCAGGGAGACCACCTCGCCACGCAGTACCCGCCGGGCCAGGTCCTCCGCCTGGCCGGGCGTGCCCGCGACCCAGGTGGCGACCGAGCCGAGGTAGGTCTTGCAGTGGGCCAGGGCGACGGTGAAGTCACGCCGGGACAGCGTCCGGATCACCTGGAGCAGGTTCTCGTAGGTGTCCAGGTCACCGCCGTGTCCGACGGGCACGTAGAACCGTGGCAGGCCCAGCTTGTCCAGGTGCGCGCAGATGTCCTCGGGGAACTCCTCGCGCCCGTCCAGCTCCAGGCAGCGGGAGACGGAGAAGACGTTCCCCTCGTCGGCGGGGTCGCCGAGCGCGTCCTCGATGCGCTCGGCCAGCGCGAACGGCCGGTAGGTCATGACACGCCACCGCGGTGGTGGCCGATCACTCCCGCGGACAGGTCCTCGTGGCGCGCGTCGAGCCTCCCCGAGACGAACAGCTCGCGCGCCGTACCCCGCCGGATCTTGCCGCTGGTGGTCTTGGGGATGGTGCCCGGGCGGACGAACGAGACGTTGGCCACCGTCACCCCGAGCCGCCGGCCCAGCGCCGACCTGATCTCGCCGGCCAGCCGGGTCAGCGTCTCCTCCGTCACGGCGCGGGTCCTGATCTCCTGCACGATCACGATCTCCTCGTGTGGCACGGTGACGGAGAACACGCAGGACGGCAGGTTCTCCATGGCCGGGACCAGGCCGGCCACCGCCCGCTCGATGTCGTGCGGATAGAGGTTGCGCCCGTTGACGATGACCATGTCCTTGATCCGGCCGGTGACGTACAGCTCGCCGTCGGCGAGCACGCCCAGGTCACCGGTGCGCAGGAAGCCGCTCTCCCCGGATCCGGTCGTCGCGCCGAAACAGTGCCGCGTCTCCTCCTCCTTGCGCCAGTACCCGGACGCGACGCCGTCACCGCGGACCCAGATCTCGCCGACCCGCCCGTCTGGAAGCTCCGCGTGGGTGTCCGGATCCACGATGCGCACATCCATCACCCCCGGGCGGCCACAGCTGACCAGCGGCCTGCCCGCGTCGTCGGGCAGCAGCGTGTCGCGGGCGAGCGCGCCGGGGTCGGCCCTGGTCACGACCGGTGGGCGCCCGGAAGCGGTGCCGGAGATGAACAGCGTGGCCTCGGCCATGCCGTACCCGGCCGTCAGGGCCTCCGGTTTCAGACCGGCCACCGCGAAGCGGTCGGCGAACCTGGCCAGGGTGCCGGCGTCGATGGGTTCCGCGCCGTTGCACGCGTGCCGCCAGCTCGACAGGTCCATGCCGCGCACCTGCTGGTCGGTGACCCGGCGGGCGCACAGGTCGTAGGCGAAGTTGGGGGCGGCGCTCACCTCCGCGCCGTACTTGCCGATCAGGTCGAGCCAGACCCACGGACGGCGCAGGAAGTCGGTGGGCGACATGAGCACCGTGGTCCCGCCGAGGTACAGCGGGAGCAGGATCATCGCCACCAGGCCCATGTCGTGGTAGACGGGCAGCCAGCTGCAAAAGCGCGGGCCCTCGGTGAGGTCGAGCAGCCGGCTGCCCACCAGGATGTTGTCCACGAGGTCGCCGTGCCTGACCATCACGCCCTTGGCCTCGCTGGTCGAGCCTGAGGTGTACTGCAGGAACGCCAGCGCGTCCCGGGAGAGCTCGGCTCGCCGCCCCGGCTCACCGCGCCCCACGACGGCGACCTCGACGCCCAGCCCGCTGTGGCTGATCCAGGCGGACACCGCCTCGGCACGGTCGGCGTCGGTCAGCACGAGAGCCGGTTCCGCGTCACGGCAGACCGCCGTGACGCGGTCGTACTGCCGCCGGTAGGTGTCGGGTACGGGGACGGGTACGGCGACCGCGCCCGCGTGCAGGCATCCCAGGAACGCCGTGACGAAGCCCAGGCCGGAGGGGTAGGACAGCAGCACCCGCTCTCCCGGTGTGACCTTCGTGGCCAACCAGGCGCCCACGGACCGCGCGGCCAGATCGAGGCTCCGGTACGTGTGCACCTCCTCCTCGCCGCCGTCGCGGCAGAACACCAGCGCGCGCCGGTCGGGAAAGCGCTCGGCGTTGTCGCCCAGCCGGGCCATGAAGCCCTCGAATCCCGTCACCCCGTTCATCCCGCTCACCTCTCCTGCATGCTCCGCCGGAGCCCTATACTCCGGCCATACTGTTCAGCCACAGCCGCCGGCGTGTTCCTCGGCCGGGTTGAGGGAGGCGGCGGGCCGCAGCCCGAGCGAGCCCGCGAAGGCGTCCAGCCTGTCGACTCCCCAGTACTTGTCGTAGCGACGGACGAAGAACGGGACTCCGAACACGCCGTCGCGGTAGGCGGACAGCAGCGCCTGTACGGCCTGCTCGCGAACCGGGAGCCGGTCCGCGGCCCCCGCCAGTTCGCCGGCCGGCAGGTCGAGCGCGGTGGCGATCTCCGCGACCACCTCGGGGGCGCAGATGTCGAGCCCCCGCTCCCAGCGCATCTCCGAGGCCAGCATGACGAACTCCCGGCCCCGGCCCTTGTCCGCGGCCACCAGGTAGGCCAGGTGCGGCACCTCCCAACGCGGCTCCCGGTCCAGCGGCCAGGACGTCCGCAGTCCCCTGTCACGGGCGAGCCTGCGCACGTCCTGCAGGATGTACAGGTGCTTGGCCTTGGGCATGGTCGCGTAGCCGAACTCACCACCGGCCTCGGCCAGTTCCCTGAGCATGGACTCCTCCGGGTCCCAGAACGGAATCCATTCGAGCCGTTCGGCCAGGCCGGGGTAGTCGTTCAGCAGGTCGTGCAGTGCCAGCCAGGAGTACGGACTCCGCAGGCTGAAGTAGAACCTCACCCTCGCTCCCTTCCCGAACCCCTCACAGGGCGATGCCTCCGTCGACGCGGATCACCTGGCCGGTGATGTAGGCGGCACGGCCGGAGGCGAGGAAGGAGACCAGGTCGGCGACCTCGCCGGGCGTGCCGAAACGGGCCAGGGAGATCCGTTCGCCCATCTGCTGGACGACCTTCTCGGACAGGCCGGCGGTCATGTCGGTCTCGACGAATCCGGGCGCCACCACGTTCGCGGTGATCCCGTAACGGCCGACCTCCTTGGCCAGCGCCTTGGTGAAGCCGATGATGCCCGCCTTGGAGGCGGAGTAGTTGGTCTGGCCGGAGTTCCCCGCGACGCCGGCCACCGACGACAGCGTGACGACCGCGCCCCGCTTGCGTTTCATCATCCGGAAGATCGCGGCCCGCACCACGTTGTGCGTACCGCCGAGGTTGACGGTGAGCACCCGGTCCCAGTCCTCATCCGTCAGCAGCGCCAGCGGCCTGTCCCTGGTGATCCCCGCGGAGGTGACCACGGCGTGCACCGGGCCGAACTCCTCCTCGACGTCGCCGACGAACGCGCGCACCTGGGAGCGGTCGGTCACGTCCACCTGACGGGCCAGCACCCCCGCTCCCGCCTCGACCGCCTCCTTCGCCACCTCGTCCGCGGCCTCGGCGTTGGACTGGTAGCAGAAAGCCACGTCGTAGCCGTCGGCGGCGAGCCTGGTCACCACGGCCCTGCCGATGCCCCGCGATCCGCCGGTGACCAGCGCGACCGGACGGCCGGTCACGACGCGCCTCCCACCGGTGCCGCCTGACGCAGGACCTCGGCCGGCCGCAGCGACACCACCGCGCCGGCCTCGTGCACCACCTCGGAGCCGACCAGGGTCTCCCCCTCCACGATCGAGCTGTCCTCGACCTGGCGGACCAGGCGCACCCGGTGTGAGAGCACCTCGCCGGGCAGTACGGGGCGCAGGAAGCGCACGTTCTTCATCACCCCGCCGAGCACGACCTTGCCGGACAGCACGTCCGGGTTGGGCTGCTCCCACAGGACGAGCAGCGAGGCGGCCTGCGCCCACGACTCCAGGAGCAGCAACGACGGGTAGTGGTGGCCCCTGGGGCCCGCGTCGGCGCCGACGCGCCGGTAGTACGGCTCGTTGCAGGTGACCGCCTTGATCGCGGTCAGGCTCCGGCCCGGTGAGACCTCGGTGACCTGGTCGAGCAGCAGGATCGGGTACCGGTGCGGGATGAACCGTTTGATCTCGTCTACCCCGATCACGCCGCCTCCCGGTACCGCAGCCGGAGCCGGGCGGACTCGCCGCGCTCGGTGCCGACCACCACGGTGTAGTCGCCGTCGCGTGGCGTGGCCCGCACGGTGAGCTCGTCCCCTGGAAGCACCGGGCTGAGGAAGCGGGCGCTCACGATCTCGCTCAGCGTCAGGTCCGCGCCGAACGACGCGCGCAGGGCGCGGTCGACGAACTCCAGCATGCCGACGGCCGGGAACACGGGGAAGCCGGGGTAGTGGCCGGCGAACATCGGCTCGTCCGGATCGACGACCACCGTGGCGGTGATCGTGTCCCCATCGGCACCGACCCGTACGGCCGATGTCGTGAGCGCGGCGGGCCGGCTCATCCGGCGGCCTTCCGCAGCAGCTCTCCCAGCAGGGCGTACGTGCTCTCCAAGGTGGTCACTCCGGCGACCTCGGATTCGTCGATCCTCACCTGGTACTTCTTCTCCAGGTTGACCGTGATCTCCAGCGCCATCAGCGAGTCCACCCCGAGATCCTCGACGAAGTGCGCCTCGTCGGTGACCTCGGCCACGTCGACGTCGAGCGTCACCGCGATCAGCGTGCGCAGCTCTTCCTTGTCCACCGCGGTGATGATCTGTTCGGTCATGTTCCGTCCCTCTCATAAGCACGGGATTAGGCGGCTCCGAACCGGAGCCGCAGGTCACGGGCAGGGTTCCAGGCGCAGCACCGTGCAACCGACAACGCCGCCACAGTCAACGGACGTCACCAGGGCGAGGCTCCCGGCCGGCTCGTCCCGCCCGGCGGCCAGCGTGGCGGCGAGCTGGAACGCCGCGGACGCGGCGGCCGTGTCGCCGAGTGCCTCCCGGCAGCGCAGCCGTACGGCGGCGCCCCCGATCGCGTCGGTGACGCCCGCGCTCTCCTGCTCGCCGAGCGTTCCCGTCGTCTCCGAGGTGGCCACCATGCGCACGTCGGCGGGGTCGAGATCGCAACGCGTCAGCAGTCCCGTGACGCACTCCGACAGCCGCCGCCCCGCCTCCTCCTGGTGGCCGAACGCGGCGAACCGCGACCCGAGCACGGTGGCCAGCGGGGTCCGCCCGGATCGGACGGCGTTCTCCCGGGACTCCAGCAGGAAGATCGCGCAGCCCTCGCCCAGCGGCTCGCTCCGCTGACCGGAGTGCCACGCCAGCCAGCCCCGGTGTTCGGAGAACTCCTCGACCGCGCCGCACAGGATCGTCTCGCATCGGCCCCGCCGCAGCAGTCTGGAGGCGTAGTTGAGGGCGAGCAGGCCGGTGACGGCTCCACCGGCGACGGTGGCGTTCGGCCCCTTCAGCCCGTACCAGATGGCGCTCTGCCCGGCGGCACGGTTCATCACCGTGTTGGGGAAGCGGGCCGGGTCGACGTCGTACGGCCGCTCACCGACCATCGAGTCCCTGGTGAAGTCGACGATGCTCTGGACGCTCCCCGACCCGGTGCCGAGCACGAGCCCGACACGCTCGGGGTGGTCGGCGGGCCCGCCGCCGTACTCCTCCAGCAGCATGCCGACACCTGTCACCGCGATGCCGGTCGCCCGGTCCATCCCCCGGGTGCTCTTTCCGCCGAGTTTGGGGGGAATGTCAAAGCCGGGGATGACATACGCCCGGTCGAACGGCCCGCCGTCCGTGACGGGCGACGGCTGCCGTCCCGTGCCGATTCCGGCCGCGAACGGACCGGCCCCGAGTCCGAACGGCGAGGCCACGGACCACCCCGACATGACCAACTCATCCATGTTCTCTCCTCAGCTCCCGGATTCGCCGCCGGCCCACGAACTGCCCGCGGCCAGCAGTTCGGCCCCGTCAACGCCGATGGTGTTGCCGGTGATCCACGAGGTGGTGGTGCTCGACAGCAACACCACCGCCTCGGCGACGTCCTCCGGGACGGTCAGCCGGTGGTGCGGGTTGTTCCGCGCGCTGTTCCGGCTGAACTCGTGGTGTTCCGGGATCCGCCGGAGCGCGGGCGTCAGCGTGACGCCGGCGCGCAGCGCGTTCACCGCGACGCCTCTCGGCGCCAGTTCGCAGGCCAGCTGACGCACGTGCGCCTCCAGCGCGCACTTGGCCGCCGAAACCGCGCCGTAGCTGGGCAGGTGCTGGACCGCCCCGGCGCTGGTCATCGCGAACACCTTGGCGCCGGAGGGAAGCAGATCGGCGGCGGCCAGGTCCTGGACCCAGTACACGAGGCTGTTCGCCATCACGTCCATGGTCATCTCAAGCTGCGGTCCGCTGATCCCGGCCGCGCCCTCCTCGGCGGGCAGGTAACGCACCAGCGTGCCGAAGGCCAGCGAGTGCAGCAGGACTCTCAGCCCGGCGCCGTCGGTCAGCTCCGCGAGCCCGGCGACGATCTCCTGCCGCACGGTCTTACGGGCCGCGTTGGCGTTGTGGAAGTGGACCCGCACCCCGTAGGAGGACAGCTTCTCCCTCAGCTGGGTGACGGACTCGTCCATCGCGGCGGTGTCGAAGTGCACCCCGACGATGTTCATGCCCTGCTGGGCCATGGCCAGCGCGCAGGCCCGGCCGATTCCGCTGGAGACGCCGAGGACCAGGCCCCAGCTCTTGTCGAGTGAGGTCAACATTGCCGACTCCCGGTTGGCTGGGCCGAATGGACGGGACGCATCCCGCCGAAGGCGAAGTTGCCCTCGGCGGTCGCGGTGATCACCAGGCTGGGCCGCCTCTCGGCCGCGCCGAACAGCCGGGCGAGCAGCAGAAGGGGGGCAAGGCAGCCGCCGTCGGCGGTGAGCGCGGGACGCACCGTCAGGCCGGTGGCGGCGAGGACGCCGGCCAGGGCCCGGCTCACCGCCGAGTCGTCGAGGACCGGGCGGACCACGACGTCACCGGTGCCCAGCCGGGACACCGCGGTCTCGATCTGCGCGGCCAGCTGGCGCCGCCCGGCGGAGGTGGTCATCAGAGCGGGGGGCGCGAACGCGGTCCTGGCGAAGCAGGATCCGAGGATGGGCGCGCCGCGTTCCTCGGCCAGCGCGCGCGGTTCCATGGTCATGGCCACCGCTCCCTGCTCGGCCGCCAGTCCCGGCGCGTGGTGTGGCAGGCCGTGTTCCATGGCGGCGGCGATCAGCACGTCGGCCCGGCCCGCAGCCAGCGCCCTCAACCCGATCTCGACGGCCTCGAACCCGGCCACCCGCGGCGAGGTGAGCGTCAGGCTGAACGCCTTGATCTGGTGGTCGCTGGCCAGGCGGCCGCTGAGCACGTTGATCGCGAAGTAGGGGGCTCCCGCCGGGCTGAGGTCGTCGGAGTGTCCCGTGGTGACCACGCGGTCGACGTCGTCGAAGTAGGCGCGCAGCGCGCCGTTCGTGCCGACCGCCGCGCCGCGCCGGTGCGCGGGCACGTGTTCGAGGCCGCCTCCGCCGGTCACGGCGCGCCGCGCGGCGGCGAGCAGGTACTGCGAGGCCGGCGGCAGGTATTTGTACCCGCGCGGCCCGAGCTCCGTGGTCACGTCGAACCAGGGGCCGTGGCGCTCGGGCACGACCGTCCCGACACCGGTGACGACGATGTCCCCCACGTCCCCTATGCCCCTGATATCCCTGATCTCCCCGGTCATGCCGCCTCCTCCAGGACGAAGGAGGCGTTGTTGCCGCCGAAGGCGTACGCGTTGACCATGATCCGCGGCGTCCTGAGGCGGACCGGGCCGTCGACCGGCAGGTACACCTCGCACTCCGGGTCCTGCTCCCCGATCGCGACGTTCGGCGGCACCGTGCCGGAGCGGAGGATGAGGGCGGCCGCCACCGCGCCGAGCGCGGCCGCCGCCCCGCCGGTGTGCCCGAGGAGCGCCTTGATGCTGTACAGGGGGACCTTGTCGGCCCGCTCGCCCAGGACGGTCCGCAGCGCGCGGCTCTCGACCAGGTCGTTGAGCCGCGTGCCGGTGCCGTGCGGGATGACGCATCCCAGGCGTCCTGACTCGCCCAGCGCCTCCCGCATCGCGCGGACGATCTGCTCCCCGCTGGGTTCCGGCGCGGTGAGGTGGTGCGCGTCGCAGCTCCAGCCGGCCCCGGCCACCCTGCCGTACACGGCCGCCCCGCGCCCGTAGGCGTGCTCGGCCGATTCGAGGACCAGGATTCCCGCGCCCTCGGCGAGCACGGTCCCCCGGCGGTCCCGGTCGAAGGGACGGCACCGGACCGGATCGATCGCGCCGAGGCGGTCGAACGACGCCCAGCCGACCCTGGAGTAGGCGTCCACCCCGCCCGCGATCACCACGTCCGCCTCGCCGCCGCGAACCATGTCGGCGGCGACGCTCAGCGCGAACCCGCCCGCGGCGCAGGCGTTGCTGATGCTCACGTTGACACCGAACGCGCCGAGCCGCTCGCCCACCTCCGAGGCGAGCCTGAACGTCGGGTTCCAGCCGGTGCCCGGCTCCCGGCTCCTGCCGCTCTCGTGCAGCATGGCCTCGCCCATGCACGAGCCGATGACCACGCCGATCCGCATGGGCCAGTCGCGCCGTTCCAGGCCCGCGTCCCTGAGCGCCTCGCTCACCGCCGAGTTCAGCAGCCGGCCGGCCCGCCCGTCGCCGAACGCCGCGTCGGGCACCCGGTGCATCAGCGGGTGACGCAGGTTCGCCCCCGGGTCGGGGATGCGCTCGGGAACCGGGGGCAGGGCTCCGGCCATCGCCGCCCGCAGCACCGCGGCACCGTACCCCTGGCAGGTGACCGCGCCGACGCCGGTGACCAGGACGTCCGTCATCGCGACGCGCCGGAGAGCGCGGCCGAGAGGCGGTCGTCGAAGGACACCAGGCCCCATTCGGACCGGCCGGAGATCTCGGCGTATCCGTGGGTGATCCGGCCGGTGGCGGTGGGGACGAGCAGGCCGTCGCGGAGCACGTAGCAGTCCATCCGCGAGGTGTAGGTCAACCGTTTGAAGACGTCCTCGACGGTCAGGACCGTGTAGAGCTCCTCTTCCATCAGCGCCTCGTCCAGCAGCGTGACCCTGGAGTGCGGCACGGCGGGGATCCATCCCTGCTCGTCGAGCAGTCGTTTGACCGACACACCGCGGTCGGCGAGGAAGAGGTCCACAACCTCCTCCATAATTCGCAAATATCCGGACATCTGCATGCGCTCGGTGAAGTGGCAGTAGAAGTAGGGAATCCGCCATTTCCAGGCGAAGGCGTTGCGGCCGCCGGTCAGGACGTCGAGCGGGTCGGCGCCGTCGGGCACCTGCACACTCTTGTCCTGCTCCCCGAGCCGAGCCACCGTGTACGGGCGCAGTTCGGCCGGGATCTCGCCCGCGCCGCCGCGAGGGTCGTGCCGTAGCGACACCTTGACCTTGGCGCTGACGGCCTTCGGCGCGCCGGGGTCCGCGTTGGGCCGGATGACGACGCTGAAGGTGAGCGTCCCGGGCTCGGCCACGGTGACCTCGGCGGTCGCCAGGTCGTCGATGCGCAGCGCGCTCAGGATCCTGGTGTCGATGTCGACCAGGTCGACGCACAGCCCGTGATCGTGGTAGAGATCGGTGGCTCTTATCCCCGACCGGCGCAGGTGTTCGAGCACCGCCTCCTCGACCAGGTAGTTCAGATGCTTGAAGCCGATCCAGGTGCCGACGTTCGCACCTTCGTACCGGGGCCGGATCTCCAGGCGGGTGACGGTCACGTGCTCTCCAGATGGTGTGTCGCGGCGAACTCACCGATCAGCTCGGCGAATCGGTGCGCCTGTTCGATCATCGGCAGGTGCCCTGCGGGCAGGATCTCGAAGCGGGCGTGTGGCAGCGCCTCGGCCAGCGTCCGCCCGTCCCGCGGCGGGGCCGCGGGGTCGTCGGCGCCGCTGATCACCAGGCAGGGTACGGTGACGGCGGCGGTGTCCAGCATGGGTGAGCGCAGGTAGGCGTCGAAGAACCGCATCCACCCGTACGGGCCGAGCCGCTCGCGCAGTTTCAGCGCCATGTCGTGGCGGACGTCGGCGGCCAGCCGGCCCTCCGAGCTGACCCGCAGACCGTCGTCGAGGATGCCGTGGAAACCATGGAGGTAGCTCTCGATGGTCGCCCAGTCGAACTCGGCCGGGCTGGCCCGGTAGAACGGCGACACGAGCACGGCGGCCGGCCCGCCGTCGCGCGCGAGCACCTCCAGCAGCACGTTGGCCGCGAAGGAGTGCGCGACGACCAGGTCGACGGCGCCGGCCTCGTCGATGGCCGCCCTGACCCACGAGGTGGCGTCGCCCCGCCTGCTCCACTCTCCGGTGTCGCCCGCCGACCACGGCAGGGCGGCCTCCCACAGCTCCAGGTCCGGGCCTGCCAGCTCCGCGAACCGGTTCCACGTCGAGGGGCCACCGCCGAGCCCGTACAGCATCAGCACACGCACCGGTCGTTCGACGGTGGCGGGGCGGCGGCACCTGACCCGGGGGGTCATCGACCGGTCCCGGCCGTGGTGGGCGCCGGAGTGAGCACGGTGGCCGCCGCGGCGTCGGAGGCGTTCACGCTCGCCAGTACGGCGCCGTCGCCACCCGCGCTCAACCAGGAGGCCCCGGCGACGCACTGCACGACGCCGAGCGCGCCCGAGCAGCGCCCGAGCAGCGCGGTCAGGTCATGGGTCGCGGCTCCGGCCGTCTCCTCCGCCGTGGGCGGCTGTTCGGGCAGGCACCACAGACCGACGGGTCCGGCCTGCTCCAGTACGTGACCGACCGCCTCGTCGTGCGTCTCCCGCCTGGCGTAGCGGCCCAGCCGGGCCAGCGACCCGGCCCCGCGTTCGCGCGCGGCCTCCTCCGACTCCAGCACCAGCGCGGCGGCGCCGTCGAACAGCGGCCCGACCAGGTGGGTCACCACCTCGTTGACCGGTTCGACGCCGACCACGAGCATCCGCCGCGCCCGCCCGGCGTCGATCATCATCCCGGCCCAGTACACCGCGTCCAGGCCGGAGGTGGGCCCGTTGCACAGGGTCAGGTTCACCCCGCGCAGTCCGAACGAGATCGCCAGCCACGAGGCCGTCACGTTGCTCGCGGTGGCGGGCAGCATCATGGGGCTGGTGGCGCCGTAACCGTGCTCGGCGATGGTGGACACCGTGGCGCACACCGTGTCCACGTTGCCGAAGTTGGAGCTGACCACCACGCCGATGCTCTCGCCCGGCACCGCGAGGCCGGGATCGAGCAGCAGGCCGGCGTCGGCGAGGGCGTCCCTGCCCGCGCACAGCGCCAGCTTGGTCGCCCGGTCCTTGTACCGCAGGCCACGCCCGCTCAGCCCGGTGATCGGATCCTCTCCACCCGGCGTCGTGGTCGTCAGCAGCAGGTCCGCCGGCCGGGCCACCCCGCCGATCGCGGTTCCCACACCGGTGATCACCGTCATCGGTCCGCCGCCTTCTCCACAACGGCCACCGCGTTCAGGCCGCCGAACCCGAACGCGTTCACCTGGGCGAATCGCACCGCGGCGCGCACCGCCCGGTCGCGGACCAGGCGCAGTCCCGCCATCTCGTCCATGACGTCCGTGACGCCGACCACCGGCGGCACGACCCCGGTCCGCATGGACTCCAGCGCGACGAGCAGGCTGTGCAGGCCGGAGGCCCCCGCGGTGTGCCCGGTCATCGACTTGATCGCCGTCATCCAGGGCGAAGGACGGACCTCGCCGAAGACCTCGCCGAGGCTGCGCGCCTCGGCCTCGTCGTTCAGCGGCGTCCCCGTACCGTGGAGCAGCAACAGGTCGATGTCGCCCGGGGTCAGGCCCGCGCGCTCGTGCGCCTGCCGTACCGCCAGGGCGATGCTCTTGGCGTCGGGCGCGGAGGGGTGGTAGGCGTCGCAGTTCACCGCGACCGAGCGCACCAGCCCGTACACCTTCCCGGAGGTGGCCTGCGATGCCCGGCGCAGGACGACCGCGGCCGCCCCCTCGCCCTGGAGCATGCCCCTGCGTCCCTTGTCGAAGGGGCGCAGGGCGTCGGGCGGGTCGGAATAGCAGCGGTCGAGCAGGCCGTAGGTGCTCTCCGAGATGTTGTCGACGCCCGCCACGATCACCGCGTCGGCGGCGCCGGCGTTCAGCAGATCGGTGCCGAGCGCGAGCGCGTAGAGCGAGGCCGCGCAGGCGTTGGCGACCGTGAAGGTCTGGGAGGCGTTGAAGCGGCGGCGCAGCGCGGTGCCGAAGTGCAGCTCGTCGGTGTCGAAGGCGACGCCGTCGCGCCAGCTCAACTCGACCGAGCGCAGCTCGCGCAGGGTGGTTCCCACGAGGATCGGCACGTCACGCAGGTCCTCGCCCAGACCCGCGTCGCGGGCCGCGACCTCCACCACGTGCTCCAGCCACCTGGACGAGCGCAGCGGCACGTCACCGCCCTCTTCGGGCCGGTCGTCGATCTCGAAGGCGAGCTTGGTCCGGTACTTGCTCAGATCGAATCCGCGCGGCTCGGCCGCCGTTCCCCAGCCCCCGCACAGCGAGGCAAAGATCTCCTCCACGTCGACACCGGCACTGGCGACCGCGCCGACACCGCAGACGGCGACCATCACGCCCCCCGGTACTTGCCGAGGATGAGCACGGCGTTGTTGCCCCCGAAGGCGAGCGCGTTGTTCTGCACCACGTTCAGCTCCGCCGGGCGCGCCTGGTTGGGCACGCAGTCCAGCGCGCACTCCGGGTCCGTTTCGACGTGGTTGATCGTCGGCGGAATGAAGCCCTCGGTGATGGCCAGCGCGCACGCCGCCGCGGCGAGGGCGCTGGCCGCGCCCATCGAGTGCCCGATCATCGACTTGATCGAGACGGTGGCGGGCGGCCTGGTGCCGAACACCTGGTGGATGGCGCGCGCCTCGGTGATGTCGTTGGCCTTCGTCCCGGTACCGTGCGCCGAGATGAAGTCGATCTCCTCCGGCTTCACTCCTGCGTCCCGGTGGGCCAGGCGCATGCAGTCGGCGATGCTGTCCCGGTCGGGCGCGACCGGGTGGTGGGCGTCGCAGTTCAGCCCGAACCCGAGGATCTCCGCGTAGATGCGCGCGCCACGGGCCAGCGCCGACTCCATGCTCTCCAGCAGGAGGATTCCCGCTCCCTCGCCGGTCAGGATGCCCTTGCGGCCTCGGTCGAACGGCTGGCAGACCTGGGGGGCGATCGTCCCCAGGCGGTAGAAGCCCGCGAAGGTCTTGCGGCACAGCGCGTCCGCGCCGCCGCACAAGGCGACGTCGACGTCGCCGCTCTGCACGGCGTCGAAGCCGTGGCCGATCGCGTAGTTGCCCGCCGCGCACGCGGTGGGCAGAGTGACGGCCTCGACGTCGGTCATGCCGAGCTCACGCGCGATGCTCGACGAGAGCCTGCCGGCACCGACGCGCCCGCTCAGCGCGGGATCGAGCCGGTCGAGGCCGCGGTCGATTCCCTGTCCGGCCAGGTTGTCGAAGTCCCGCCCCTCACCGTTGGTGGTGCCGACCGACACCAGCGCGCGTCGCGCGCGCAGTTCCCGCGGCTGCAGGCCGGCGTCCCGCACGGCCATCCCCGCCGCCGCCACCGACAGCTGACTGGCCCGGCCGAGCTCGGCCGGATCGAGACGGTCGATCGACGCGGCCGGATCGAAATCGGTGACCTCGCATGCGTTGGCGTATTCGAACCCGGTCGTGTCGAACGCGGTGATGGGTTTGACCCCGCTACGCCCTTCTCGTAATCCAGAAAGGAATTCCTGCACGCCGATGCCGATACTGGTGATCGCACCGATACCGGTGACGACCACCCGTCTTCTGAAATGTTTATCCGTTCGCGGTCCGCTCATCAACGCCCTCCTGTCCAGCCGCCGTCAGAGGTGTTATCGGGCGGACGCCTCCGTGACGACGGTGTAGACGCCCTCAAGGTTGGTCATCCTGACCAGTTCCTCCTGGTCGATGCTGACCTTGAGGGTGCGCTCAAGGGCCGCGAGGATCTCGATGGCCCGCAGGGAGTCCGCGCCGTGGTCCTCGCTGAACAGGCTGGTTTCGGTGACCTCGTCCGGGTCGATCTCGAGGATCTCGCAAATGAGGCTCTTGATCTGGGCGCGTTGCGCAGGAGCCAGACCGGCGGGCACGTTGAGTTCGGTCATTGTTCCTCCATTAATGGCATGAGCTCGCCGCCGCGGGCACATCGAACCGGTTAAGTGGAAGAAATATTCTGCGGACCGCTATACTTTTCCTATACAACCTCGGCTGCGGGAAATCATCGAGAATGCCGTCACGCGTCCAGGGCCACTGGAACACACCCCGGGTCGTCAGGCCGCCCGTCCGCTCAGCGGTCGCGGTACTCCCTGATCAGTTCGAGCAGCGCCGGGCCGGTCGGGCGCCTGCCCGGCCTCAGGTCGCAGGTGACGGCCTTGCCCTCCTGGATGTAGACGTTCGGGTCGAGCACGAGGGGCAGCAGGTCGTTGGCGGCGTCGCCGGTCACCAGCCCGCCCCCGCCCCATCCCCAGTGGTACGGCAGGCCGACCTGGTGGACCGTACGGCCCTGCAACCGCAGCGGCCGGACGCGTCGGGTGACCAGGACCCGGGCCTCGATCGCGGTGCGGGTCGTCACGATCGTCGCCCAGCCGCCGTTGACCAGACCGGTCAGTTCGGCCAGTTCCGGTGAGACCTCGCAGAACAGCGCCGGCTGCAACTCGGCCAGGTAGGGCAGCGGCCTGCTCATGGCGCCCGCCGTGTGGTGCTCGGTCAGCCGGTAGGTCGTCAGGACGTAGGGGAAACGTGGTGACTCAGGCGGGTTGTACGGGCTCTCCGGGCGGTCGTAGACGCGGCGGGCGGGGTTGGCCCGCCGGCCGTACAGGGGGTTGGGCAGCGGTGACTCGTGCGGCTCGTAGTGGGTGGGCAGCGGCCCGTCGGCCAGGCCGGCGGGGGCGAACAGCCAGCCCTTGCCGTCGGCCTGCATGATGAACGGGTCGGTCCCGGCCAGGGCGTCCTCGGCCTGCGCTCCCTGCGGCGGCAGGTAGCCGGGCGGCTTGGCCGGCTCGAAGTCGGGCACGTCGTGGCCGGTCCACTCGCCCTTTTCGGCGTCCCACCAGACGTAGGCCTTGCGTTCGCTCCACGGGCGGCCCTCGGGGTCGGCGGAGGCCCGGTTGTAGAGCACGCGCCGGTTGGCGGGCCAGGCCCAGCCCCACTCGGGCGCCACCCAGCTCTGCTCGTCGCCCGGTCTGCGCCGGGCGGCCTGGTTGACCTCGTCGGCGTAGACGCCGCAGTAGATCCAGCAGCCGCACCGGGTCGAGCCGTCCGCCTTGAGTTCGGTGTAGGCAGACAGCGTCCGCCCGTCGGGGCCGGTGCCGTTGATCTCCCGCAGCACGGCGGGCGCGGACGGCTCGGCGCGCTCGCCCTCCTCCGGGTAGTCCCAGGTCAGCTCGCGCAGCGGGCGGTCGATCTCGTCGCCGGTCAGCGCGGCCTTGATCCGCTTGCCGAGGTGGTAGTAGAACCACAGCTCGCTGCGGCAGTCCCCCGGCGCGTCGAGTGCCTTGTGCCGCCACTGCAGCAGCCGCTGGGTGTTGGTGAAGGTGCCCTCCTTCTCGACGTGGCTGGCGGCGGGCAGGAAGAACACCTCGGTCGCGATGTCCTCGGTGCGCATCTCCCCGGTGGCCAGTTCCGGGCCGTCCTTCCAGAACGTGGCGGTCTCGACGAGGGTCAGGTCCCGCACGACCAGCCAGTCGAGGTTGGCCAGCCCGAGCCGCTGCGCCCTGCCCCCCGAGGAACCGATGGCCGGGTTCTCCCCCACCACGAAGTAGCCCTTGACGGTACCGTCGATCTGCCCCATCACGGTCGTGTAGTGGCCGTGGTCGCCGGTCAGGCGGGGCAGGTAATCGAAGCAGAAGTCGTTGTCCGGGGTGGCGTGCTCCCCCCACCACGCCTTGAGCAGGCTCACCATGTAGGAGCGTTTCCTGCCCCAGAAGCCCGTCTCCGCTCCGGCCCCCCGCAGGTAGTCGTCGAGGGTGTCGTGCCCGTGGGCGTTCGGCATCGGCAGGTAGCCGGGCAGGATGTTGAACAGCGTCGGGATGTCCGTCGAACCCTGGATGCTCGCGTGGCCGCGCAGAGCCATGATGCCGCCGCCCGGCCGTCCCATGTTGCCCAGCAGCAGCTGCAGGATCGAGGCGGTGCGGATGTACTGCGCGCCCACGGTGTGCTGGGTCCAGCCGACCGCGTACACCCAGGCGGTGGTGCGTTCCCTGCCGGAGTTCTCGGTGATCGCCCCGGCCAGTTCGGCGAAGTCCTCCCTGGAGACGCCGCAGACCTGTTCGACCAGCTCCGGGGTGTAGCGGGCGAAGTGACGCCGGAGGATCTGGTAGACGCAGCGCGGGTGGCGCAGCGTCGGATCGGCGGGCGGCCTGGCCTGTTCCCGCGCGCCGCCGGAGCCGTACTGGTCGGGACCGGCCACCTCCGCGTGGTAGGCCCCGCCTTCGAGCTGCTCGCCGCGCAGCCCGGCGGCGGGTTCCTCCTCGGTTCCCTCGTAGGACCAGCTCGACGGGTCGTACTTACGGCTGTCGGGGTCGAAGCCGGAGAACAGCCCGTCGAGGTCCTCGGTGTCCCTGAAGTCCTCGGAGACGATCGCCGAGGCGTTGGTGTAGGCCAGCACGTACTCGCGGAAGTCCAGCTCGTTGACCAGCACGTGGTTGATCAGCGCGCCGAGCAGCACGATGTCGGCGCCCGCGCGGATCGGCAGGTGCCGGTCGGCCAGCGCGCTGGTGCGGGTGAAGCGCGGATCGACGTGGAACACCTTCGCGCCCCGCGCCTTGGCCTCGACCACCCACTGGAACCCGACCGGATGGCACTCGGCCATGTTCGAGCCCTGGATGACGATGCAGTCGGCGTTGACGAGGTCCTGCTGGAAATTCGTCGCGCCGCCGCGCCCGAAGCTGGTCCCCAGACCGGGGACGGTCGAGGAGTGTCAAATACGGGCCTGGTTCTCGACCTGGATCGCGCCGAGGGCGGTGTAGAGCTTCTTCATCAGGTAGTTCTCTTCGTTGTCCAGCGTCGCCCCGCCCAGGCTGGCGATGCCCATGGTGCGCCGGACCGTCCTGCCCTCCTCCTGCTGCTGCCAGGTCTCCCGGCGGGTACGGAGCACCCGCTCGGCGATCATGTCCATCGCGGTTTCGAGGTCGAGCGGCTCCCATTCGGTGCCGTGGGGGCGCCGGTAGAGTACGTGCCGCTGCCTGCCGGGGTGGGTGACGAGCTGTTTGCTCGCCGAGCCCTTCGGGCAGAGTCTGCCGCGGGAGATGGGCGAGTCGGGGTCGCCCTCGATCTGGGTGACGCGGCCGTCCTTGACGTAGATGAGCTGGCCGCATCCGACCGCGCAGTAGGGGCAGACGGACCTGGTGACGCTGTCGGCCAGCTCGGTCCTGGGGCGCAGCGCGTCGGTGCGCGCCGAACGGGCGGCGCGCGACCTGCCGTCTTCTCCCCTGAGCTGCCGGACAACCGGCCAGCGGGAGATCCATCCCCCCTGTGCCACGTGGCGGTCCTACCCGCCGATACGGTCACTAACCGCCATAACGGCCATCATGTCAGCGACGCCGTACCCCGTGGACGACCCGGCCGGGCTCGCCGCTGCCGCCGAACTCCCACGGCAGCCGCAACGTCCACAGCACCCGGTCGGCGTCGGCCTCCTCGACCGGCATGATCATCTGGGTTCCGCTGAGCCTGCCGCGCAACGCCCTGTCGTACGGCCTGCCGTCCAGGACGTCGGCCTTGCCGCCCGCGGCCCTGACCGCGTCGAGCACCAGGGCGCGGGAGCGCCGGTACCGTTCGGCCCACCAGCTGTCCGGCACGGGCAGCGGCAGCGGGAAGAACGAGGAGACGACCTCGTCGACCCAGGCCAGGTATCTGATCTCCAGGTCGCTGCCCGGCTGCAGCTCGTCGAGCTCCCGCAGCCTGGTCCACGCCCGCTCCCGGTACTGACGCCGGGTCTCGGCGTCCAGCCTGATCGGGGCCTGGGCGTCGCGCGCCATCTCGTCGAGACCGTGGTAGACGCCCGGGTCGAGCTCGGCGACGGCGAACATCTCCACCAGGATGTCGTACATCCTCTCGGTCCTCGCCGAACGCCAGTGGTCGCCGCCGGGCCCCTTGGGATCACCGAGCCCGGGGAAGCCGATCGCCGGCAGCGCCGGGACGACGGCCTCGCCCGGCTCACCGCCGAAGGTCCGCGCGAAGTGCTCGCGCTGGAACCTGGCGATGGCCTCGGGCAGCCGCAGGCAGGCCACGTGCAGGCCGATCCACAGCTCCTCGGCCGTCTCCGGGGCCTCGTCGGGTTCGCCCAGGTAGACGACGCTGTCCTGGTAGAGGCGGTCGTACTCGTCGCGCAGCCGTACGGTCAGGTCGCCGGGCCCCCTCCTGCCCGTCTCCTCGACGGGCGCCGCGACGGGGGCCGTGGGTTCCACGGACTCCACGGGCTCGGCCGGCTCCACAGCGGCCGGGGGTTCCCTGCGGGACTCCTGGTGCGGGGCGGGGTGCGTCAGGCCGAGCAGCACGCCGACCAGGCCGAGCACCAGGTCGCCGTCCGCCTCCTCCCGCTGCCGGGGGCCGTCCCTGTGCAGCAGGATGATCAGCTGCCCGGCCAGGTCGCCGAGCGCGCTCCACAGCGGCACCCGCAGCGGGCTGGCCGCGTCGTCCAGTTCGGCCTGCACCGCCCAGTGCACCTGCCTGCCCGGCACCCGGCAGACGGTGCGCAGCCGGCCGATCAGGTCCTGTCCCCGCAGGTAGAGGTCGGTCGGCACCTGCGCGGCCCGCTGGTCGAGGTGGGTGTCCAGGCGGGTGACGACGTCGCGCAGCAGGTCACGCAACGGCCCGGCGAACGGCGCCGGCCGCCCGTCCAGGCCGAGCAGGGGTTCGAGCAGATCGTCGAGCGTTCGCATGGAGTCGTCCTGTCGAAGGTCAGTGGTCACCGGTGAAGGGCTCCCACTCCGGTTTGCCGAACGGTTCCCCCGGCTCCATCGGGGAGGTGAACACCGCGCCGGGGTAGTCGGCCAGGTCGGTGAGACTGCGGGCGGCCAGGTAGCGGGGGTACCCGACGTGGATCCGCAGCCTCCCCAGATGGTCGAGGGTGACGTGGTAGCGCACGTGCGCGTCCCTGCGGGGCGCGGACATCCGGAACAGCGGGGAGAGGTTGCCGCGCCCGTCCACCCAGAGGAACTCCCAGGTCGCCGCGCCGTACGCCTGGGCGGGCGGGGGCAGCCAGGCCGGGGAGATCGCCCCGCTGAACACCCGGCCGTCGCCTCCGCTCTCCAGCAGGTAGGAGCGCAGGTGCCGCCGGGTCTCCTCGCCCGGCGCCAGGATCGGGAACAGCTCGACGGTCGCCCTGTCGTCGAGCGCGTCCGGGGTCCTCCTGACGTGGATGGCGGCGGGCAGCCCCGTGGCCTCCAGCGGGACGCCCCGGCGTCCGCCGTTCAGCGCCGTCGCGACCTCGCCGTGGTCGCCGTCGACGAGGTAGACGGGGTTTCCGCCGTGGCACAGGTGGATGACCGGTTCCAGCTCCTGGTTGATCTCGATCTGGAAGCGGATCCTGCCCCAGTCGACGTTGGCCCTGGTGAGCCTGTCCTGCCTGCTGTCGAAGGTGAACCTGCCCCACTCGATGGACTCGCCCCGGTCGCCGCCCAGCTCGCGGTGGATGTGGATGTCCTCCTTCATCGGGCGCCAGGCCGTACGGACCGACAGTCTGCCGGTGCGGTCGGCGACGTCGAGCTGGTCGCCCGCGTTGAGCAGCATGCCGACCCGCGTGTCGGCGTTCTGCAGGGAGAAGTCGCACGGCAGGCTCTGGAACAGGTTGTCCACGGCGATGCCGACGACGTTCTGGCCCGCCCGCAGCCGTTCGCGGCCGTCCACGTGGCGTTCGGCCTCACCCGAGGGTCCGCCCGTGTCCTCGCTCTCGATGTCGGCGTAGCGGCTGAAGCTGTGCGCCCAGCACGCGCCGATCGAGGTGGCCTGCTTGGCGTAGCGGCGCTCGACGACCAGGCGGGGAACCGGGACGGCGTCCGTCCCGTCCGTGGCGTTCAGGGTCAGCTCGCGCAGCCGTCTGGCCACGATGCGTTCGACCAGGGGCATGGTGCTGGTCTTGCCGGACAACGCGACGATGTCGATGGGCTCCTCGGGCTCCCGGCGGCGCTGCGCGCTGAAGGTGGTGAGCGCGATGTCGACGGCCGCGGTGATCACGGGTGTCGCCAGGTGCTCGAACTGCTCGGGCAGCAGGGTGACCACGGTGTGCCCGAGCCGTTCGACCAGCGCCGCGGGCGGCCTCGACCGGGCGTCGACGTTGTTGAGCACCTCCTGCAGCTTGTTCTTCGGCAGGGTGTACTCCCGGCCCGCGCCCAGCAGCCGTTTGGCCTGTTCGGCCTCCTGCCACAGCCGGAAGAACGCCCGCCCCGGCGCGGCGCGCCCGCCCGCCGCCAGCGCCGGGCTGTGCGTCGGCAGCAGCTCCCGCAACGCCGTCCAGACCCGCTCGGGTCTCGGCCCCGGATCGGGGTTGGCGATGAAGGCCGGGGCGATGGGGCGCGGCACACCGTCGGCGCCGACGTGGGAGGACGGCCAGTGCCCCAGCCACGCCTCCTCCTCGGCGCTCCCGGCGGCGGTGTCCCCGCCGCTGCGGGTGGTCAGGGCCATCAGGGCGTCGGCGATCTCCGCCTTCAGCCAGTGGAACACCCGCAGGGTCAGCAGGTCGCCGCCGAGCTGCGGGTGCCCGGTCGAGCCACGCACCTCGGGGCGGATCACGTAGTGGCGGCCGAAGAACTCCTCGGGGACGTCCTCGGCGGGCACCTGCCGGTCGAGCAGGTGCAGCGCGAACAGCGCGACGTCCGTCGTGCCCCCGCCGATGTCGATGACCAGCATGTTCTGCCGCCAGGCGGGGCGCCCCGGCCGTACCCGCCGTGACCTGGCACGGAACGGTTCGACACCGGTGTCGGACTCACCGCCGAAGTCGCGCATCACGAAGAACAGCGCGGCGGCGACGGCCTCGTCGAACGTCGTGGTCACCCTGGCCATCCTGAGACTGGACTGCGCCAGTTTCTCCAGCGCGCGACGCCCCGACGGCGGAAGTGTGGTCGGGTAGGTCAGCACGAGGTGGTTCAGCCCGCGGATGCCCCACTCCGCGGAACGTTTCTCGTTACCGTACTCGATGGTCTTGTCGACCAGGTCGTTGTAGGCGTGCATCAGCAACGTGTCCGTCGTCACCGGAGCCCCGCCCTCGCTGCGCAGTTCGGGCAGCTCACGGGGCCGGGAGAAGGCGCGCTTCAGCCCCGGGTAGGCGCGTGTCACCCGGTCGGCCCGGTCGCCGAGCACCGCCCGCAGCGGGGAGCCCTCAAGCACCTTGATCTCGCTGGAGATCTCCGGCGAGTCACCGTCGAAGACGACCTGGTGCAGGTACAGCGAGCCGAGCGCGGGCGTGCCGAAGGCGTCGGCGTAGCAGCCGTCGAGGCTCATGGCGTAGGCCGTGCCCAGTTTCTCGTCCATCCGGGAGATCGCCACGTCGAGCTCCTTACAGAGCACGTCCCGGTAGCGGACCTTCGGCACCGGCAGGTGCTGGAAGCCCGGCTGGAGCACCTCAAGGCCCTCCCTGGTGACGGTGACCCGGACGGAGTCGCCGGTGCCCGACAGGCCGAGCAGCGAGTTCAGCCGGGTGGTCAGGCCGCGCACGATGTCCTCGCGCGCCTGCGCCCAGTCGGCCTCGTGCGTCCCGGCGGGGCCGTCGAGCAGCAGCCGGTCGAACCCGGCGAGCAGCACCTCGAACTGCTGCTCGTCCATCTCGACGCGTTTGCCGCCCGTCCTGTCGTACAGCGTGACGGTCGAGGAGGAGGTGCCGAAGTCGACCGCCGCGTGCCCGAAGAAGCTCACGTGCCGCCGGGGCTCACCGATCGGGGCGACCCGCCGGGTGGCGTCCCGGTTGACGCCGCTCCTGGAGGGACGCGCCCCCGGCGGCATCAGCCGCAGTTCGAGCGTGAACTCCCTGGGCGCCGATCCCGCCTCGCCGATCCACCAGGCGATCCTGACGGTCCGCTCACCGCCGAGCCCGAGGTCGGCGGCCGGGACGGCGGGCCCCTGGACGAGCAGGTAGCGTCCCGGCATCGGGCGCGGGCGCCAGCCGGGAAGCGTGTACAGCTCGGCGATCCGCGCGGCCAGTTCGTCGCCCGGTGGCTGCGGCCCCGGCCCGTGGACGTCCACGGCGTTCGCCACCCCGTCCGGTTCGGCGAACACGTCGGGCAGGCGGTACTCCCCGTTCACCTCGAAGATCGTGAACACACCGGCTGAGGTCTCGTCGTCCCCCTCGCCGTCGTTGGGTCCCGCGAACAGCAGGCGCACGGTCATCGGGCGTTACCTCCGGGCTTTGCGTCCCATTCGTCGAGCAGGTCACGGACCGGGCCGCCCGCCGGGGCCCGTCCGCCCTCGTGCGTCCCCCGCCGGGTGAGGCGCCGCACGCTCTCCTCAGCCGGTACGGCCTCACGCAGCTCCTGCAGCTCCACGCGCAGTTCCCGGCCCAGCCGGACCGCGTCGGCCAGCAGATGACGCCGTACGTGGTGGCCGACCGCCGCGACGATGTCGCCGCGCACCCGGAAGATGTTCATCTGGTGGGTGACGATCCTGGCCCCCGCGTCCCCGGCGATGTTGCGGCGTCCGCCGTTCCAGGGCAGCGCCTGCGCGGTCCGCAGCGGGAACCGCTCGGCGATCCGTTCCCTGTCCTCGTAGGAGTCCCCATAGGAGCCTCCCTGGGGGTCCCCGTGGGAGCGGTCCCCGTTGGACGGCGGGACGGGCACCGGCAGCAGGCCCGCCGCCGCGTCGGGCAGCCAGTCCATCGAGACCAGGCTGAGCAGGTTGTGCCCGCGCGCCTGGCCGTCGTCCTCCGGGTCGAGCGCGGCCAGCAGCCGCCCGACGGACTCCGCCGTGTCCGGGGCGCGCAGCCGTTCGCGCACGTGGGCCAGTTCCCGGTGGCGCCGTTCCGCCCAGGCGGCGACGGCCTCCAGGTAGATCTCCCTGGCCTCGCCGACGGCCCTGACGCAGGTGGGCTCGAACCTGGCGAAGAGCCGTTCCGTGGTGTCGGGGGCGGTCGCGTCGGCCTCGGTCGGCATGCGCCGCGCCACGCCGAAGCCCCGGCCCCCCGCCGCCCGCCCCCCGCCGAGCGGCGGCCCGATCCGGCCGTCGTCACCGACCCGGTCCCGGTACTGCTGCCATTCCCGCCAGGTGAACACGTCGTAGGTGGCGCCCGCCCGCGCCAGGTCGAGGACCGCGGAGCCGCCGGGGACGACCTGCGTGCCGTCGGCCGCGAGGCGTTCCGGGTCGGCCAGCAGCCCCAGCGACCTGACCGTGTGGGAGGTCTCCTCCTCGATCATCCGGAACAGCGCGGTCAGCGAGCCCGTGTCACGCACCCCCGCCTGGGCGCCGCCGAGCGCCGGGCGCAGCATCCGGTCCAGCGCCCGCAGCGCCGCCAGCAGGTCGGTGGCGATCGGCACGACCGCCTCGTGCTTGAGGAACACGCCGTAGGTCCGCACGTGCCGGTCCAGCATGTCCCGCAGCCCCGCGACGCCTCCGTCCCGCCCGAACCCGCCGAACGCCGCGGTGTACGGGTGGCCCGGATCGGTCAGGACCAGGTCCGCGGCGATCCGCTTCCACCGCTCCGCCTGCGCCCCGGCGGCGCCGAGCGACGCGGTGATCTTCTCCCCCTCCTCACCGCCGGTCTCGTACGGCAGGCCCTGGGCGGCGATCGCGACGAGCGAGGAGGTGAAGGCCACCCGGTCCTCCCTGCGCCCGTTGAGCGTGGTGGCCATCCGGTGCAGGGAGGACAGGTCACGGGAGGAGGCCACCAGGTCGGCCACGCCCGCGAACGGGACGTCCGGCGGCTGCAGCAGGTCGAAGCAGTTGGCCGCGACCAGGATCGACTCGCTGAGCGCGCCCTTGCCCCTGCGGTTGCGTTCGAGCAGCGAGTAGAACTGCCGCGCGTCGTCACGCTCGGCCCGGTGCGAGGGCAGCACGATCACGATGGCGTCGATCTCGTCCAGTTCCCTGACGCTGAGGTACTCGTCGCGGACCGCGGTCGCGCCCAGCCCGGGAAGGTCGCACAGCTCCGCCGCGGTGCCGTCCCCTGGCAGCGGCCCCGCCCAGTCCCCCTGGGCCACCGAGACCTGGCAGACCACCCTGCGGATCAGGGTGAAGGTGGTCCGCAGGGTCTGGGCGGTCAGCGGGTCGCGGGGCGAGAGGGGGAAGCCCTGCGCGGTCCTGGGAAAGGCGCGCGGCAGGTCCCTGATGTCCTCGATGTCGAGCGCCTGGCGGAGCATGTCCGGCTCGACCGGCAGGGTCAGCCCCGTGTGGCCGTCGAGCACGAACTCCCCGGCGAGTCTGAGCGCGTCACGGATCCTCGTCAGTTCGAGCGTGATGCCCAGCAGCCTGGAGTTCTCCATCGCCGCCCAGTCCAGCGTGTTCTCCGCCCACCGGTTCAGGACGTCCCAGCCGTCCCTGACGGGGTTGTAGCCGCCCAGCGCGGAGACGTCCCTGCCGCCTCCGGCCCGCTGCACGGTCCTGACCAGCTCGTCCATGATGTAGCCGACCGTCTCGGCCAGCTCGTCACGGGTGAGGTACTCGATCCTGGCCGCGCGCACCCGGGTCGGCTCGCCCGGCGGGGCGGGCTCGACGCGCAGCACCGTCACGTTCCCCGTGGTGGGCGAACCGGAGACCGGCAGCAGCCCGGGGGCGCCGAGCAACGTGCCGAGCAACATGGACTTGCCCGCGCTGTACTCTCCGACGATCCCCACCGAGACGGGTTTCGCGCAGCGCTCCCTCAGTTTCACGGCCAGTCCCGCGGCCCGGTCGTGGGCCTGGCGTAAGGCCGCCGCCTGCGGGACGTCCTCCTGGCCGAGCGCGGTCATCGCCCGGTCGGCCAGCTCGCGGTAGCGGGCGATCGCCGTACGGTGGCCGGTGGCGGATGAGGAGGCCGATCCGCCCTGCCCGGCGTGGAAATCGGTCAACGAGACTCCTCAGGTTCTCAAGGAGATGGATTGCGGTCGATCCGGGTCCCCGAGACGCTCCGGCCAGGGCCGCGGATGTCCTCGCGTCCCCGGTCGTAGCTGTCCCGTGTGTTCAACCGGTCGAGGTCGTACCTCATGTCGATCTTGGCGATGTGCGAGTCGCGCAGGCGCTGCGTCTCGTAGGCCTGGCTGTAAGCCAGTTCGCGCAGCCGCCTTTCGTAGACGGTCGGGCCGCCGAAGAGCTTGACGCTGAGCGGCAGCAGGTCGAGCAGCAGGATGGTGACCCGCAGCACCCACGGCAGGGCGACGACGACGGCGCTGCCGCTGTTGTCGATGAAGTCGTGCAGGGCCTGCTCCTGGGCGACCCAGCCGACGTTCCTGCGCACGTCGGCGCGTTCGGCCTCCCGGTTCGCTCGCTCCTGGCCCTCGTAGACCTTGAACTCCCTGCTGACCGAGTCGCGGGCCAGGTCGCACCTGCCCTGGGCCGTGACGTACTCCCGCTGGGCCTTGTTGTAGTCGGCCTCCAGCTTGGTGGCGATCGGGCCGAACCCGACGGTGCCGCTGAGCCCCTCGCCCCTCCTGCCGAGCGACTCGTCCTGCTTCTTCTTCAGCGCGGCGTCGCGCACCTTCTCCTTGCTCCTGGCGGTCGCGCACAGCTCGACCCGGTCGTACTTGGCATCGAGCTGTTTGCGTTTGTCCTGGTCGGCCGCCTTGAACGTGGCGTCGAGCCGGTCGGCGCGCGCGTTCTGGTTGAAGGCGAGCTGGTCACGGACCTCGGAGTGGAAGATGAGCAGGGTCACGGCCTCGGCGATGACGAAGGAGACGCCCAGGGCGAGGACTCCACGCATCACGTAGGTCAGCCAGCCGGGCTTCCTGACCTTGCCGACCGGGTCGAGCAGACCGGTGGCGTCGGTGCCGGACAGCACCTTGCCGTAGCTCGGCTCGGCGACGATCGACCGGTCGACCCAGAAGATGAGGACGCCCCAGATGGCCGCGAACGGCAGGACGGCCAGGGAGAAGCCACCGCCGATGACCGAGGCGAAGACCGCGAACATCGTGGCGGCGACGAAGGAGACCAGGCAGACGAAGACGCCGATCGTCGAGTACCGGTACAGCTCGCTGCGGTTCGGGATGAGGGCGGGGTCGGCGCCCGCGCACCACAGGAAGGGGCGCGACAGGCGGGGGACCCGGTAGGCGGTGATGCCGGTGAAGTCGGTGTCGAGCCGGGACGGGGCACGCACCGGCGCCGGCTGCGGCGTTGTGGGCGGCGGGGACTCCCGTCGCCGTCTCAGCCCGGACAACCTCCCGGAGAGCGATCCCGACAGGCGTTCGTAGGCGGCGCCGAGTCCCCGGGGGCGTTCCTCCTCGTCCTCGTGGACGGGCTCACGCGTGCCGGGACGGTCACGGCCGGCATCGCGGTCTGCGCCGCGGATCGCGGAGAACACGTCCGTCGGGTCGTTGGCGGTCCACTCGCTGTAGTAGGAGCCCGGGCTCGGCTCCGGGGTCGTCGGGGCCTGCGCCGCGCCCGGCACCGCGTCGTCCGGCTCGCCCACGCCGGAGGCGGCCCGGCGACCTGCCGGGCTCCGGTAGGCGCGTGTCCCGTTGGGACCGCCGGGCAGGGGATGCTCAGGACCGCTCTCCCGCCCGTCCCCGTTCCCGTCCGCGGGCCCGTTCCCGTCCGCGGGCTCGACGCCGGAGTCGCCGCCGGTGAGCACGGTGCCCACCCGCACGGGCTGGGTCTCGTCTTCCTGAGAGGCCGGGGGGTTCGGGGGGCTCTGACCGTTGCGCGAGGGCGGCGACCAGGTGAAGTCGCCCCCCGGCGCGGCGTAGTCACGGAACCGGTTGTCTTCCGTCATCGGCTCAGCAGCACCTCAGGTCCGGTGTCGAATCCATCGTGGGGCCCGGTCTCGTGCTTCCCGGCGTCCGGCCCCCGGCCGTCCTCGCCGGAGGCCGCCCCTCGCCCTGCCCAGGCACCTGCCGGTCCCGGTCACCGCTCCGTGCGGCCGCCCCGGGGCCCATGCCGGAACAATGCAATATGCCCACCGATCTAATGCATATATATGAGGGTTTATAGTACGGCCCACATTTACCCCAAACGAGGGACCCCCGGGAAGAGTTCCAGGGCGTGGCCCAGAACCTTGCTCACCAAAAGCCGCAAATCACCACTTCTCCGGACTCTACCCCCAAGAGGGCCGGGACGCGCGGAGAAGCCTCACGACGCAGGTCACACCGCATGCCTGGCACTACGAAGCCGTTCAAAAAGAACGTACATCACCATAATTACCAAAAGTGGCATTACAGGATACCCGGCCGTCGCGTTCCGGGCGCGACCCCGGCGGCCTTTCTCCAATCGACAGGACCCCCTCGCTTTACAATGTAGATTTTGCGAGACCCCCATGCCCCCTGCCACGGAGCCGGGGCCGGATTAGGGCGGCCCACCGGGGGGAGGCAGGCAGAAAGAGCGCGCCGGAGCCCCGGACGCCCCTCACCTGCCATTGGAGACTGCGATGACCGAACGTGCGACGGCACCCGGCGACCTGGGCCGACGGGTGACCGGCAGACGCGAGGAGCTCGGCATGACCCGCGAACGGCTGGCCGCGCTGGCCGGGATCGACTCCGGATACCTCGGCTATCTGGAGGAGACGACCGCCTCCCCGACCGCGGAGACCGTCAGACGGCTGGCCGCCGCCCTGGACACGAGCCCGGAGGAACTGCTCGGCGGCACCGTCGACCTGCCGCCCGGCCACGGGGCTCCCGGCCCCCATGCCCGTCTCGAACCCCTGGGGACCGAGGAGTGCCTGCGGCTCATCGCCCCGGGAGGCGTCGGCAGGGTGGCCTTCGAGGAGGCGGGCGGTCCCGCGATCCTGCCGGTCAACTACGTGCTGCGCGAGGGCGCGGTGATCTTCCGTACCTCCCTGGGCGGCACCCTGGACGAGAGCCTGCGCACGGGTGTCCGGGGCGTCGAGTTCAAGATCGCGTTCGAGGTCGACCGGATCGACGACGTCAACCACGAGGGCTGGAGTGTGCTGGCCCGCGGGGGCGCCCACCACGTCACCGGCGAGGAACGGGAGGCGGCGGCCAAGTCCGGCGTCGCCCCCTGGGCGGGCGGAGAGCGCGACCTGTACATCAAGATCGTCCCAGTGGAGATCACCGGGCGGCGCATCAGGAACACCCCGTGACCCTGGGCGGGAGCCCGGCCGAGATGGACGCCTGGATCGTCTCCCGCCCTGGGCCGATGGCCACGCGCCCCCTGGAGCGGGTCCGGCTGCCCGTCCCGGAACCGGGTCCCGGTGAGGTGCTGGTCGAGGTCGAGGCGTGCGCCGTCTGCCGTACCGACCTGCATCTGGCGGAGGGGGACCTGCCCCCCAGGCGGCCGGGGACCGTACCCGGCCACGAGGTCGTCGGCCGGGTGGCCGGGCACGGCCAGGGGGCCTCCCGGCTGCCACTCGGCACCCGGGTCGGCGTGGCCTGGCTCCGCTCGACCTGCGGGCGCTGCCGCCACTGCCTCAGAGGGGCGGAGAACCTCTGCCCGTCGTCCACCTACACCGGCTGGGACGCCGACGGCGGCTACGCCGGATACCTCACCGCCCCCGAGGACTACGTCCACCCGCTGCCGCAGGGGCCGTCCGCGGAGAAACTCGCCCCGCTGCTGTGCGCCGGGATCATCGGCTACCGTGCCCTGCTCCGCAGCGACCTGCCCCCCGGCGGCAGGCTCGGCGTCTACGGTTTCGGCGCCTCGGCGCACCTGACCGCGCAACTGGCCGTGGCGCAGGGCGCGACCGTGCACGTCATGACCCGCTCGGCGCGGGCCCGCGAGCTGGCGCTGCGGCTGGGGGCCGCCTCCGCGGCCGGGGCGGCGCAGGCCCCGCCGGAGCCACTGGACGCGGCGATCCTGTTCGCACCCGCCGGAGAGCTGGTGCCGGTCGCGCTCGAAGCCCTGGACCGGGGCGGCACCCTCGCCGTCGCGGGCATCCACCTCAGCGACATCCCCGTGCTGGACTACCGGCGTCACCTGTTCCAGGAGCGGACGCTGCGCAGCGTCACCGCCAACACCCGCGCCGACGCGCGGGCCTATCTGGAGCTCGCCGCCGGACATCCCCCCGAGGTGACGACCGTCGCCTATCCCTTCGAGGCCGCCGACCGGGCGCTCGCCGACCTGGCCGCCGACCGCGTCGAGGGCGCCGCCGTACTGCTGCGCTGACCCGCCCACGCGAAACGGTCACCCGCCCTGGGGCGTGTGACCGTTCCTGGAAAAGAGGTACGGCGGGCGGCCATGCCCGCCCGCCGTACCCGGTCTTCAGTTGTGTGAACGATCAGTCAGAGACTAGATCGCCTGCCACAGGGCCGGAACGTTCGGCGGCTCCCAGCCGGGCAGGGAGGTGTGGCTCTGGAGGCAGCGGTAGCTGGCGCCGTTGTAGGTGACGACGTCACCGGCGTTGTACTGCTTCCACTCCTGCCAGGTGGTGCCGCCCGGGTCGCTGCTGACGGTCAGCGCGAAGCTGGTGCCGTGGGCGGCGGAGGCACCCGTGCCCGTGAGGGTGATGGTGTAGTTACCAGCCGGGACGCTGGAGGAGGCGGAGATGTTGACCGTGGAGGACCCACCGGCGGTGACGCTGGCCGGGCTGAAGCTCACGGTGACCCCGGAGGGGGCGCCGCTGGCGCTCAGCGCGACGTTCTGCGCGTTACCGGAGGTGACCGCGGTGGACAGCGTGGCGCTCGTCGAGCCACCGGCGTTGACCGTCGCGGAGGCCGGGTTCACCGACACCGAGAAGTCGTCCTGGCCGGGCTGGCCGGTGACGGACAGCTTGAAGGTGGTGGAGTGGCTGACCGAGCTGCCCGCACCGTTGACGGTGATGGTGTAGTTGCCCGTCGGGGTGCTCGCCGAGGTGGCGATGCTGACCGAGGACGACTGACCGGCGGTGACGCTGGCCGGGCTGAAGCTCACGGTGGTCCCGGCGGGGGCACCGGTCGCGGTCAGCGCGACGTTCTGCGCGCTACCGGCGGTGACCGCGGTGTTGACGGTCGCCGAGCCGGACGCGCCGGCCTGGACGCTCACCGTGGCCGGGTTCACCGCGATCGAGAAGTCGTTCGGGTTCTGGATGGTGCAGGTGGCCTCACCGGAGACGGCCGGAACGCTGACGGCGGTCCAGGCGGCCTTGACGGCGTTGAACTCGGTGCAGCTGTTGGGGAACTGCTGCTTGGCCGCGGCCAGCGTCGCCGAGCGAGCGCGAGCGTGGGTCAGGCTGGAGGTGGTCCGCAGCTGCAGCGAGGCCAGGTAGATCTGGCCGGCCTTCTGGATGCCGATGCCGGTCAGGCTGGACGGGCCGGCGCAGACGGGGCTGGCCGGCTTGCCGCCACCGGGGTTGGTGCCCTCAGCCAGCAGGTAGAACCAGTGGTTCTGCGGGCCGGCCGCGGCGTGCACCTCGGTGTTCGGGATCCGCGAGCTGTAGCAGTCCGGGTCACCGTTGGTGCTCGGCTTGTACATGTAGCGGATCGGCCCCTGGCCGACGAGGTTGACTTCCTCACCGACGGTGTAGTCACCGGGGTCGTTGGGGTTGTTGGCGTAGTGCTCGAGCAGGGCGCCGAAGATGTCACCGGTGGACTCGTTGAGGCCGCCGTCCTCGTTGCCGCCGCCGCCACCGCCGCCGGAACCGGCGAACTGGTAGATGGCGTGACCGTACTCGTGGCCGACGACGTCCATCGGGGTCGCCTGCTGGGTGTTGGCCTGGTTGTGGCCGAAGTTGGTGTAGGAGCCGTTCCAGAACGCGTTGACCTGGTTCAGGCCGACCCGCGCCGGGAAGCCACCACCACGGCCGTTGAAGCCGTTGTAGTTGAACCAGTCCTTGAGCATGTCCCATTCCTTCTGCGCGGCCCAGTAGGCGTCCACGCAGGCGGTCTCAAGGTTGGTTCCCTGGCCGTTGCCCCAGCTGTCGGTGCTCTTGGTGTACGGCGTGCCGCCCTGGCCACCACACGCCAGACCGCTGCGGGTGTTGTCCCGCATCGTGTAGGAGGGGGTGGTGGCGATGGTGACCTGGCCGTTGTAGAAACCGTTACCGGTTCCCATCTTGACCGCGTCCCAGTTGCTCAGGATCGAGCCGTTCAGCGCGTCGACGTAGACGTGCTGGACGCTCGGGGCGGTCTTGGAGCTGCCGCTGACGACGACTTCCCAGGCCAGGCGGGGAGCGCCCGTCTCAGCCAGGGCGTGCACGACCAGCTTGGGCGTGGTGACGCTTTCGACCTTGGCCACCAGGGTGCGCGCCTTGTTCGCGGCCTTGCGCGCCGAGAGCGAGGGCTTGACGTCCAGGTTCAGCTCGGTCTTCTGCGCGGTCTCAAGGGTCGAGACCGTCAGGCCCGCGCCGTCGGTGGCGACGACGACGCCACCGCCGTAGACCGGCAGCCCCTTGTAGGTGCGGTTGTAGGCGAGGTACTGCGCACCGCCGACCGAGGTCGCCTTCTCCAGGGTGAAGACATCGTCCTCACTCTTGGCGAGGCTCTTCTCCTGGGCGGCGATGGCCTTGCCCGCGAGGGCGATGGCGTTCTTCTGCCCCTGGGGGGTCGGCTTGGTGAAGCCGGGTGCCTCCGCCGTTATAGTGCGGGCCGCGGTGTTCGCCGGTGCCGCGGTGGCGCTCGTGGCGCTCACGATCGACGTAGTGGTCATGGCTGCGGCCGCCAGCATGGCCACCGCGCCCAGTTTGACCTTGGGATTCACGCGGGGTGACTCCTCTCGGTGTCCCTTGGGGGGTTAGAGGGATGCAAGGAGCCCTGACAGTTGGGCTGGACCAAAGCTGACACCGAGGAGGTATGGCGGAGTACCCCACGAATTTCCATAACTTCGCGATATAGAACGACGGGGCATTGAAACATGGCTGATGGGGTCGGACGCCCCGTCCGATTCCGGTCGTCACCGGCGGGCCATCTCATTACGCCATACCTTCTTGAGCATCCTGCCGCGGCAGACACCCTCACGCGCAGGCCGCCCTGGGACATGCCCGGGAGGAGAGGACCAACCCTCCCGTTTTTCACCACTAAAGTAGCAGGAAATGCGCTTTATCCCATAATATGGGAACAAAACCACGCAAAGCAGGCGATAAGTCCGGACCTCAACCCGGTGACATGCGGATATTTCCTATATCGTGGGAATATGGAGAAGAGCGGGGTCCCGTCCGGCACGCAGGCCGTACAGCGGGCCATGAGCGTGCTGGCCTGCTTCAGGGACGGAGGTCCCACGCTGAGTGCCTCCGACCTCGCCCGCAGGACAAGACTGTCCACCTCGACCGCGCACCGGCTGGCCCGCGCGCTCGTGTCGACCGGCTTCCTCGAACAGGACGCGCGGACCTCCAGGTACCGTCTCGGCCCCTCGATGACGGAGCTCGGCCGTCTCTCCTTCCACCAGCGGGGTCTGCACCGGGTCGCGCCGGAGCTCGGCCAGCTCGCCCACGCCACCTCCGCCACCGTCGACCTGGCGATCCGCAACGGCCCCCACGCCGTGATCCTGATCGGCGGCTCGGTCGACCCGGATGACGGAACGGGCCTGCGCAGGCCGCTGCACTCGACCGCGCTCGGGAAGGTTCTGCTCGCCTGGGCCCCGCCGGGAGAGGACGACATCGCCGCGCTCGGCCCGCTGCGTCCGCAGACCGAACGCACCATCGTCGACCCGGAGGAACTGCGCGCCGAGATAGAGCGGGTACGCAAGGCCGGATACGCCCTCAACGACGGCGAGTCCTCCCACGGGATCAGGACCCTCGCGGTCCCGGTCCTGGACCGGGCGGAGCAGGTCAGGTACGCGCTGGCCGTGCGCTCGACGCCGGAGGTCATCACCGACACGCGGATCGGCTGGTTCGCCATGCACGCGCGGGCCTGCGCCAGGGCGCTCGAAGTGCTCCTGCTGCCGCCGGAGGAACGCAGGATCACCGACTTCTAACCCGTTTCCGGGGAGCGGCCGGAGCCGAAAGCGCCCGCCCCGAGGAGCGCGACCTCGCCCGCCGCGCCCCCGCAGAGCCGCGTCCGTAAGGATTCGTCCCGGTCCCGAGGGGGGGTGGCCCGATCGGGCCACCCCCCCCTCGGGGCCCGGCTCACCTCCCGGCGGCCGCCCCGTCCCGGGCGCCCTCGGGAGAGAGCACGGCGTTGACGGCGGAGAGCACGGCGAGCACGGACGCGGTGAGCACCGAGGCGTCGAGTCCGACCCCCCAGCGGGTCACCCCGCCGATCCGGCACTCCGCGTAGGCGGCGGCGTGGCTGTCACGGCCCTGTCCCAGCGCGTGCTCGGCGAAGTCGAGGACGTCGATCTCGATCCCCACCTCCGCCAGGGCCCGGGTCAGGGCCGACAGCGGCCCCTGCCCCGTCCCCGTGTGCTCGGCCCGTTTCCCGCCGACGCGGAACTCCCCGGTGAAGAGGTGCGTGCCCGGCTCGGGCTCGCTCACCCGCCAGGAACCGAGGGTCACCGGTCCCCGCCGGTCGAGATACTCGGCCCGGAAGAGGTTCCACAGTCCCTCCGCGCCGATCTCGCCGCCGTCGCGGTCGGCCGCGCGCTGCACCGCCCCGGAGAACTCGATCCGCAGGCGGCGGGGCAGGTCCAGGCCGTGGGCCGTCCGCAGCACGTAGGCGACGCCGCCCTTGCCCGACTGGCTGTTGACCCGGATGACCGCCTCGTAGTCGCGGCCCACGTCCGCGGGGTCGATCGGCAGGTACGGCACGTCCCAGGGGGCCCGTTCCACGGGGACGCCCAGCTCGGCGGCCCGCCTGGCGTGATGGGCCAGCCCCTTGCCGATGGCGTCCTGGTGGGTTCCCGAGAAGGCCGTGTAGACGAGGTCCCCGCCGTACGGGTGGCGTTCGTGGACCCGGATGCGGTTGCAGTGCTCGACGGTACGGCGGACGCCGTCGATGTCGGACAGGTCGATCATCGGGTCGATCCCCTGGGCGTGGAGGTTGAGCGCCAGGGTGACCAGGTCGACGTTGCCGGTGCGCTCACCGTTGCCGAACAGGCATCCCTCGACGCGCTGCGCCCCGGCGAGCAGGGCCAGTTCCGCGCACGCGACGCCGGTGCCCCGGTCGTTGTGGGGGTGGACCGACAGGATGACGCCGTCACGGCGCGCCAGGTTGCGGTCCATGTACTCGATCTGGTCGGCGTAGACGTTGGGGGTGGCGATCTCGACGGTCGCCGGGAGGTTGTGGATCACCGGCCGGTCCGGGCAGGCGTCCCACAGCTCCGACATGGCGTTGCAGACCTCCAGCGCGTAGTCGGGTTCGGTGAGGTTGAAGACCTCGGGGGAGAACTCGAAGCGCACCGAGCCCTCCGGCATCGCGTCCGCGCCCCTGGCGACGTCCCGGCCCGCCGCCAGGATGAGGTCGCGCAGCTCGTCGCGCTCCCGGCCGAGGACGACCCGGCGCCAGGTCGGCGCGGTCGCGGTGTACATGTGCACGACCACGCGGCGCAGGCCCGCGACGGACTCGTAGGTCCGCCGGATCAGGTCGGCGCGGGCGGCCGTGAAGACGACCACGGTGACGTCGTCGGGCACCAGGTCCTCCTCGGCCAGGTGGCGGACGAAGTCGAAGTCCGTCTGGCTGGCGGAGGGGTAGCCGACCTCTATCTCCTTGAACCCCATGGCGAGGAAGAGGTCGAACATGCGGCGCTTGCGGGCGGGGTCCATCGGCTCGGCGAGGGCCTGGTTGCCGTCGCGCAGGTCGACCGGCACCCACAGGGGGGCGTGCTCGATCCGGCGAAGAGGCCAGGCGCGTTCGACCGGCGGCAGCGGGACGCGCTTGTGCGCCGGACGGTAACGGAAGGAGGGCATCGCGCTGGGGCGCTGGGTGTTCCAGATCACGGGGGTTTCCTTTGGGCCGTCGTGGTGACCGGCGGCACAGCGGCACTCCGCGACGGGGTGCCGGTCAGGTCAGGCCCCGCCGCGGCGGCCGAGAAGGAGAGCACGCGGTGTCATGCCGGGTAGACTAACCCCGAAACAACTCCTCAGACAACCTGAGAGGTTTGGACAGGTGACACTGAATCCCCTGACCCGCAGCCCGCTGGCCGACCAGGCGGCGCGGACGCTGCGCGAACAGGTCGCCTCGGGGCGCTGGCCGGTCGGCACCAGGCTCCCCGGAGAGAACGAGCTGGCCAAACAGCTCGGCGTCGGCCGCTCGACCGTGCGTGAGGCCATCCGCGCGCTGGCCGGGGCCGGGATGCTGCAGACCCGGCAGGGGTCCGGGGTGTTCGTCGTCGCCGTCCGGCCGGTCGAGGATCTGCGGACCACACTGCGCCGCGCCTCGGCCGTCCACCTCTTCGAGGTCCGCGCGCTGCTGGAGGTCGAGGCGGCGGGGCTGGCCGCGCTGCGCAGGGACGACGACGACCTCACCGCCCTGGACCACGCGCTGGCCGCCCGGCACGCCGCGGCCCTCGGCGGCGACGAGGAGTTCGTCGCCGCCGACGTCGCACTGCACGCCGCGGTCGTGGCCGCCGCGCACAACCCGGTGCTGACCGAGCTGTTCTCCGCCTTCGAGCCCGCGCTGCGCGACGGCCTGGTCGACCTGGTCAGGCTGCTCCCCCTGCGCCACGACCGCCCCGACCCCGGCGCCGACAGCCACACCGCCCTGGTCGACGCCGTACGGCGAGGCGAGGCCGGACGGGCGAGCGAGATCATGCGGCAGGAGGTCGAACACAACCTGACCCTGCTGAGAAACGCGAACGACTGATCGCCAGGACGGTCCCGGTTAAGGTGTCGCGGCGAGGAGGTGCGTCGCCGTGGACGGTGAGAGGCCGGTGAGGGAGCTGCAGGAGAGAGCGGCCCGCGCCCTGCCCGTCGAGCACGTCAGACCCCTCGGAGAGTGGTCGCTGCGCCACACCCGTGGCCCCTCCTGGTGGGCGGGAACGGTGCTGCCCCACGGCGACCCCGGTCCCGGTGACCTCACACGGGGAATCGTCGAGGCGGAGGCGTTCTACGCCGGTCACCGTACGAGATCGCGCTTCCAGATCAGCCCGGCGTGTCCCGGAGACCTCGACCCCCTCCTGGCTGAGCGCGGCTACCTCAGGGTGAACGCGGTGTCGTTACAGGCCGCGCCCACCACACGGGTACTGGAGCGCCTCGGGGACGCCCCGCTTCGGATACGGCTGGACGAGCGGCCGACAGCGGAGTGGTTCCGAACCTGGCAGGCCGTGAACGGCCGGGGCGGTTCCCGTGCCGAGTGGGACATGCTCACCCGCCTGGACCTGCCGTGCGCCTACGCCTGCGCGGTGACCGGCGGCGGGGTCGTCGCGGTCGGCAGGGCTGTCGCCGACACCGGCTGGACCGGGGTGTTCGGGATGGCCACCCTCCCCGGGGCCAGGGGAAGGGGCGCGGCCCGCGGGGTACTCGCCGCGCTGGCCCGCTGGGCCGCAGAACGCGGAACGGCCCGCATGTACCTACAGGTCGAGCCGGGCAACGCCCCGGCCCTGCGACTGTACGGAAGGGCGGGCTTCGAGGAGGTGTGCGCCTACCACTACCGCGTCGCCCGCCGGGAGAAGGCGTCCGGCGTTTCCGATCCAGTAGCGGAAAAGCTTTAACGACGGCATTGGCGGCACAGGTTTTCTGACTTCTCGAATCAGCGCGGATCATGCAGTCTTTGGCCTTGCGCGTTCTTCGGTCAAGGAATTCGCATCGGCCCGGCCAAAACGCCCGGACGATCCGCCCAAAAAAGAGAAGAGACCACCGTGAATTATGGAAAAGAACCGGGGAAAAGGCACGTTTTAAAAACGGCCGCCTTCACCCTGGCCCTGATGGCCGCGCTGGCCGTGCCCTCGCCTTCGGCCGCGGCCGACGAGGAGGTCGGCTGCGGCGCCGTACTGACCTCGGACGTGACCCTCACCCGAGACCTGAACTGCGCCGGTGACGGGCTGACGATCGGCGCGGACGGCGTGACCGTCGACCTCGCGGGCCACAGCATCGCCGGAGACGGTACCGGCAGGGGTGTCGCCGTCGGCGACAGGAAGGGCGTCGCCGTACACGACGGCGTGATCAGCGGGTTCCGCCTGGGGGCCGAGGTCGTCGGCGGCGCGGCCGTCTTCTCCAGGGTGAGGTTCGCAGGCAACGCGCTGAGCGCGGACCAGGCCGCCTCCCTGACCCTGGTCGGCCCGCGTTCCGCCTGCCTGGCCGAGGGGATCGACGTGACCGGCTCCTCCGTCCTGACGATCGACCGGTGCACCGTGCACGGACGGCTCCAGGGGACGAACGGGCACGGGTGGACGGTCAAGGGCAGCGTGCTGAGCAACGGCTACCTTGAACTCGCCGAGAGCGGCTCCAACGTCTTCAGCGGCAACCTCTTCGACGGCTTCCCGGTGAACCTGACCGAGCGGAGCAACGACAACCTCTACACCGACAACGTCTTCACCAACGCCCAGGTCGGCTTCCGTGCCGAGCACTCGACCGGCGCCCCGAACAGGGTCGAGAACAACGTCTTCAAGGCCAACCGCTACGGCATGACCTTCTGGGTCAGCTTCTCCAACGTGTCGGTGAGCGGCAACAAGTTCGAGGGCAACCGGGTGGCCGGAATCCTCATCGACCCCATCCGCTTCACCGGGGTCACCCCCTACCCGGTCAGCGGGAACACCTTCGTGCACAACGGCCTGGCACCGCTCGGCGCCGTCGACAGGGACGGCGACCCCATCAAGGACGGTGTCCACGTCTCCGGCACCGAACAGGCGCCGGTCGAACTGGCCCGCAACGACGGCACGGACAACGGCGGGTTCCTCATCTGGGGACGGGCGGGCGAGGTGACCGACGGCGGAGGCAACCACGGCCCGTGCGGCCCCAGGAACGACCCCGGCCTGAACTGCTCCTGACCTCAGACCCGTTTCCAGGAGTTGCGCATCCACCGGGCCTGGTCGTCCGTACGGTCGAGGAAGGTCTGGAGGAATCCGCAGGAGACACAGGCATAGAGATCCACCTTCTCGGTGTGGAGCATCCCGAACAGAGCGGTCGGAGTCTCCAGACGGGTCGACGCGGTGTAGATCTCCTCGCCTCCGCAGGCCGCGCAGACGCCGTTTCTCATGTCTGTCATTGCCGCATGATAATGCGCGCGTGTGAGAGGAAGGGAGTGTTCTCCGGGCCCGGAGGGGGCCGTGACCATAACCTTTTGTCATTCGATTAGAGCGTGTCTTCCGTGAAACGGCCTCCGCGGGAATTTCAGCGGAGGCCTGAACACGCGGCCACGATGACGGTCGTGTGTTCACCGCCCGCTGGACGCAGGAACGCCGGCCCGGCGGCGGGTCAGAGCCTGGCGGCGAACCAGCCGACGGGCGCCAGGAGAACGGCCATGACGAGCAGGAAGGCCAGCGACGCCGTCCACGTGCCGGTCGCGTCCCGCAGCAGTCCCGCGGCCAGCGGACCGGCGGCGGCCATGAGATAACCGCAGCCCTGCACCACGCTCGACAGCCGGTCGGCGTGCGAGGGCCCGCCCGCCTTGGCTGTGATCATGGCCAGGGCCAGCGGGAACGAGGCGACGCTGAGCCCCAGCAGGAGCGCCCACGCGTACGGCGCCGCCCCCGGTGCGACCAGCAGCCCCGTGAACCCGGCGGCGCCCGCGACCCCGCAGGCCGCGGCGTACCACGCCTGGCTCCGGGAGGTACGCGCCAGGATCGACACCGTCAGGCCCGTGGGCAGGCTGACGAGCTGGACGAACGACAGCGGCAACCCCGCGTCGGCCGGGGCGGTCCCCGCCTCGGTGAGGACGCGGGGCAGCCAGGCGAGCACGACGTAGAAGACGACCGACTGCAGCCCGAAGAAGACCGCCAGCGCCGCCGTGGTCAGCCGCCGCACCGGCCGCCGACCGGCGTCCGCCTCCTGCGTGACCTGGGAGCCCGGTACGGTCACGGCGCCGCGCGGGGTGGCGCGGGCCAGAAGCGCCAGGGGCACCGCGGCGGCCAGGGCGGGCAGCGCCCACACCGCCAGGGCCGGGCGCCAGCCGTGTGTCAGGTCGTCCAGCGGTTTGGCCAGGGCGGCGGCGAGCATCGCGCCGCCGCCGATCGCGGAGGCGTACAGGCCGGTCATCGCCCCGGTCGCCGTGGGGAAGCGCCTCTTGACCACGCCGGGAAGCAGCACGTTGCCGATGGCGATGGCGATCCCGACCAGGACGGTCCCGAGGAGAAGGGCCGTGGTCGCGCCCGCGCCGCGCAGCAGGATGCCCGCCGCGAGCAGGGGCATCGTCGCCATGAGCGCCCGCTCGGCGCCGAACCTTCGGCTGAGCGCGGGGGCGAACAGGGCGAAGACCCCGAAGCACACCAGCGGCAGCGTGGTCACCAGGGAGATCGCGCCCGCGCCCAGCCCCAGCTCGGTCCCGGCCTCCCCGGCGAGCGGGGAGAACCCGGCCAGGGCGGGGCGCAGGTTCAGGGACAGCGCGACGACGGCGGTCACCGCGACCACCGTCGTCACGATCTCCGCCCGGCCCCTCCCCCGGGCCGTTCCGTGGACCCCCTCCTGAGCCGTCGTCTCCTCCACGCCGCCTGTCATGGCTCCCCTTCTCCCCCGCCGGGCTCCGGCGTTCCCGCTGATTCGCCCGGGTTGTCCGGTGCCACGATGCCAGACCGGTGACACCGGCGGAGAGGGTCAGTCCCCCCAGACGGTGCGGACCTCCTCGAAGACGCGCTGGTCGTGGGAGATCTCCACGACGTTGCCGTCCGGGTCGCGCAACGCGCAGACGTAACCGACCGGCGGGGGCAGGTCCATGGGCTCCCAGTGCAGGCAGCCCCGCCTTCTCCCCTCGGTCGCCGCGCGGTCGACGTCCTCACGTTCGGGCACCTCCATGCCGAGGTGCGCGAACGGGAACAACTGTGGCTGCCGCCTGCCCCGGTCGGCGGCGAACTCCACCAGCACGAGCACGAAGGGCGTCTCGACCTGCCCCTCGTTGGACAGCCAGGCGTTGCGTCCCTGGTCGTCCTCGTGCCGGGAGACGACGACCAGCGGGGTCATCGTGGTGTAGAACTCGATCGCCTCGTCCAGATCGCCGCTGGGCAGGGCGACGTGCGTCCAGCGTGCTCTGGTGAGTCTCTTCTCCGGCATCCGCCCCTCCTTGGACCCTCCCTCGCGCCGTACAGCCGATGTGGGTGGTCCTTCCCCGGCCACACGCCGGAACGCCTGGGGTAGGGCTCGCCTCACCCCCGCGCGGCGGAAGAGGCCGGCCTGCGCCGTGGGAGCGGCCCGCCCGTGCGCTCGTTCGGCGCGCGGACGGAATACGAGCGAGGCAGGAGCGGCGTGGCGAGCAAGCGCATCAGCCGGTGGGGACCGCGACGGGGACGATTCCGACCACCCGCTCTTTCCGCGTCCCCGTTCGCCCCCGCGGGATCCGGGAGGCCGGGCGGACGACGCCCTGACGTCTCCGGGACCCGGCGGTCCGATCCGTGAGGGAGGGCGGCCGTTCGGCCGCCCTCCCCGTTGTTCCCGTGTCGGCCCGGCGGAGAGCGACGGGAAAACGCCCGGAACCTCCGGGCGGGGCCCGTCTCACGCCGCCTGCAGGCTGGGGTCTCCCTCGGTTCCCGCGGGGTCGATCACGATGCCGCTGACGCCGAGGTCCTCCAGCATCCTCCGCAACGCGCGCTCGGTGAGCCACATCCAGGCGTGGCCGTCGCCGAGTGCCCGGACGAGCCGGTCCCGCGAGGTGAACGCGACCGCCGTCCTCTCCCCGGTCGCCGTCCGGAACAGGCGCAGGGCCAGGCTCCCCCGGCCAGCGCGTACGGGCACCAGCAGCGGGGGGTCGTTCCGGCGCGAGATCTCCATGGACTCCTTCTCCTTCAGGTAGCGAGGCGCGGTGGCCGCGCGAGAAGCACGCTATGGCGGCCATCGATCGGAAAAAGTGATCCAAACGGGATTCTTACGCCCGCAGAGCCATCTCTGACAACCCTTTGACAGGGAAGATCCCGAGATGGCCATGGATGCCTGACTTCGCCGGACCGTACGGCTCGCGCCCGGGGCACACCGGACGGCGGGAGCGACCGGCGCCACCCAGGGGTTTCCCGGCTATCCCCGAAACGTTCCCCGATTCCCTTAACGATCCCTTAACCGGCACTCAACGAGCGTTCAACACCCCTTGCACATACGTGAGAAAGGCGGAGGCTTCTCCCAGGCGGGACTCCTGTCCTCGTGACACTCCCCCGGCCCGGGGCGAGCACCCCCCGCGTGACGGCTCCCCGTCACGGCCTCGTCCCGGGCCTCACTCCACACGAGGATTTACTGTTAGGAAACTTTCCTTTATATTCGGAGTCACCCCCCAGCAAAGGAGCACCACATGCGGAGAACGACAACCCTCGCATCGGCCTCGATACTGGCCATGGTGACCACCGTCTTCATGGCGACTCCTGCCGAGGCACACGGTTACATCTCCTCCCCGCCGAGCCGTCAGGCGTTCTGCGCCCAGGGCAAGATCTCCTGCGGGCAGGTCAAGTACGAGCCGCAGAGCGTCGAGGCCCCCAAGGGTTCGAGGCAGTGCAGCGGCGGCTCCCGCTTCACCGAGCTCGACGACGACAGCAGGGCGTGGCCGGTCACCAGCGTCGGCAACACGGTGAACTTCACCTGGACGCTGACCGCGCGTCACGCCACCAGCACGTGGGAGTACTTCATCGGCGGCTCCAAGATCGCCTCGTTCAACGACGGCGGCAGGCAGCCGGGCTCGACCGTCTCCCACAGCGTCAGCCTGGGTGGCAGGACCGGACGCCAGAAGGTCCTCGCCATCTGGAACATCGCCGACACGGGCAACGCCTTCTACGCGTGTGTCGACGTACAGGTGGGCGGCGGTAACCCCGACCCCACCCCCACCGCCACGCCCACCGTTACCCCCACGGTGACGCCGACGGTGACCCCGACCTCCAACCCCGGCGGCACCTGGGCCGCGGGCACCGCCTACCGCGCGGGTGACCAGGTCACCTACGGCGGCTCCACCTACCGCTGCCTGCAGGGCCACACCGCCCTGCCCGGCTGGGAGCCGGCGAACGTGCCGAGCCTCTGGCAGAAGATCTGACCCCTCTGGTCGTTTCTTCGGACGGACCCGCGTCTCACCAGGACGCGGGTCCGTTCCCTTTTTCTCCAGAGCCCCGTAAGCAAGGCCATTTACACACCCAAAAGCCGAAATAACGGCACAAAATGGGTTTTTCCCGGCAGGTGAGAACGGGCGGGCGAGGGCACCCGCAACGACCCGGTCACGAATTTCCATCCGGCCCCGGGAACGCGTTCCCCCGGCATATTTTGCTGCTGTGCATCCCGAGCGGGTCCGGGCCAGGCTGGACCGGTCTGCGACCACGGCCCTGCGCCTCGGCCACGAGATCGGCGGCTGGATGCGGCGCGGCCACGACGACCGGCGGCTCCACCGTTTCACCGGCCACCTCGACGTGCTCGACGGGGTCCTGTCGCGGATGCTCGGCGCCGTCGTCCGTGAGATCGAGGCGATCGACCCCCGCGCGGCCTCGGGGGAGGCCTACCGGCGCTGCGGCGAGCTCGACGGGGCCGTGTTCACGATCCGGCGCCTGTTCGACTGGTACGCCGCCAAGTACGACCAGCGCCGCGACCCCGTCCTGGCCGGGATCCTGGCCTGCGCCGACGAGGTCGTGCTCAGCTGCTGGCGGCAGCCGTTCGAGGATCTCGGGCGTGAGCCGCCGACCGGGCCGCTCGCCTACGTCGAGCCGCGTTTCGACGCCTTCGCGACTCCGCGCGTCTCCGTGCCGCCCGACCTGCGCCTGCCCGCCGACTCCCTGGTCGCCGAGTTCGTCGGACGGCTGCCCGTCCCGGTGGTCTGCCTGCCCGAGTGGACGGCCGTCCAGGCGTGGTGGCTGACGCTGGCCGCCCACGAGGTCGGCCACCACGTGCACAAGGACCTGGACCCCGGGCTTGAGAACGCCAGCAGGGACGCCCTCGCCGAGGCGACGGGTGACGAGAGGTGGCGCCGCTGGGCGCTGGAGTCCTTCGCCGACGCCTACTCGGTCCTGATGCTCGGCCCCGCCGCCGCGTGGATCGTCGAGGAACTGGGCCACGGCCCTCCCGAGTCCCTGACACGGGCCCACGGCGGCTACCCGCCCCTCCCGGTACGGCTGGCGCTGATGGCCGAGGTCGCCAGGCAGGCGGGCCTCGGCGGCGCGGGAGCCCCCGGGCTGGCCGGGGCCGCCGGAGCGCTGCTCGGCCTGCGGGCCGGTGGCCGTACGCTCGTCGAGCTCAGCGGCCTGTCCCCCGGGTGGTTCGCCGAACGGGGCACGGTGCGGGCGCAGGCGCGCTCACTGGCCGGATCCGACCCGTTCCTGCCCCGCCTGGCGGAGCCGTACTCGGCGCGGCTGCTCCTCGCGGCGGCGGCGACGGTCGTTGACGCGGGCCCGGCCGCTCCATCCGCGCTCCACGCCAACCTGCTGCGACACCTGCCCCGGTGCGGCCCGCCGGGCAGGCTCGGCGCCTCCCCCACCGGACCGCCGGTCGCCCGGCTGGCCGAGGAACTGACGGGACGACTGCTCGGGAGCACGCGATGAGCGCCCGGCTGCTCGTCAGCGTGACCGGTCCGGAGAACACGGTGACGGTCCTGCACGAGGGCAGGCCGTTGCCCTGCGACGACGGCGCCGTCTCCTATCCGCTGGAACGCGGGGCCGGGCCGTCGCTGACGGCCAGGGCCGCCGCCTGCCCCGACGCCCGCTCGTACGGCACCGCGCTGTTCGAGGCCCTGCTGCGTCCCGTCTGGCGGGCGGTCACCGGCCTGACCGGGAACGGCCGGGGGATCGAGCTGGCGTTGCGGCTGCCGATGGAACTGCAACCCCTGATCTGGGAGGCGATGTACACCGAGGACGGCCCGCTGGCCGCCCACCCCCGCCTGCTCGTGGCCGTCACCCGGCTCATCCCCGCCCCGGGGCCCGGCGGGCACCGCACCGTGCGGGGAACGCCCAGGATCCTGTTCGCCTCCGGCGCGAAGCTGACCGACCCGGTGATCCGCCCGGGAGCGATGTTCCTCGGCCTGGTCAGGGAGTGCGAGTCGCAGGGGCTCGCGATGACCAGGATCTCCGAGGAGACGACCGCGGACCGGCTTCGGCGGCGCTGCGCGTCCCTCCGGCCCGACCTGGTGCACCTGGTCGCCCACGGCAGGCCCGACCCGGTGGACGGGCAGACCTGGGTCGAGCTGGCGGGTGAGTGGACCAGGGGCGGCGGCCTTGCCTCGGCGCTGGTCTCGGGAGACGCTCCCCCGCCGCTGGCCGCCGTCCTCAGCGTCTGCCACAGCGGCGCGCACGGCGGCCTCGACCGCACCTCGGGGCTGGTGGAGACCCTGGTGCGCGGCGGGGTACCCATCGTGGTCGCCGTCGCCGGGGAGGTGACCGAGTACGCGTGCCGGTTGTTCTCCCGGCGGTTCGTCCAGGCGCTTCTGCACGGGGACGCGGTCGCCGAGGCCGCCGCGCACGGGCGCAGGGCCGCCCTTCTCGGCGAGCCGAACCCCGACGACCGTCTCGACTGGGCGATGCCGACCCTGTTCCTCGCCGAGACGCTGCCCGCGGACTTCAGGGCCGTCGATCCCGGGGAGGTCAACCGCACCAGGAGCATGGCGGGAAGGCTCGAACTCCTCGAAGGACCCGCCTACGTCGGCAGGGGACCCATCTTCGACACCCTCGACGGGCTGATCGCGCCGGGAAGCGAGCGGACCTTCCTCGGCGTCACCAGCGGCGGCGCCTTCGGCGGCATGGGCGGCACCCGGCTGCTCAGGGAGATCGGGTTCCGGCTGCTGCAGGCGGGTCACCTCCCCCTGCTGCTGGCGCCGTTCAACGACGTCCAGTCCGCGCCGCACAGTCTGCGCCAGGTCGTCGGGGAGGTCCTCGCGCAGGTCGTGCGGACGGGCGAGCGTCTCTCGCTCCCGGTGCCACGGCTGCGGTCCCTGCGGTCCGGACCGCCGCGGAGCGGAGGACGGCACGGTCCTGACGAGGACGAGGCGGTGGCACGGCAGCGGGTGAAGTCGGCGGTCGCCCGGTTCGCCACGGCGGCGGCGCCGCTCGCGCCCAGCGCGGTCGACACGCTGCTCGCCGCCGACCTGGCCGACCTGGCCGGTGCGGCGGAGACGCTCGGTCCGCCGTTCGGCGCCCACACCCGCGTGGTCGTCCTGGCGGAGGCGCTGCACCTGTGGGTCGGGGCCCTGGGCTGGACGGAGCCCTCGCAGGGGCTGCTCGACCTGCTGACCCCGGACGGTCTCGGCACCGCCGCCAGGCCGGTCCCCGTGGTCGCGACCGCCGCCCTCGGTGAGTGCCCGCCGTTGCGCAGCTTCCGCGAGGAGAAGGCCGGAATGCCGTGGTGCGCCTTCCACGACCTCGAACCGCTGTCCGACGAGGAGGCCTCGCTCGGCTTCCAGTGGGTTCTGCTGCAGCCGTGGCACCCGAGGGAGCGCTTCCGCCTGGCCTACTACGCCGCGCCGGGCAGTGATCCGGCGGTGCTCAGGGAGAGCTTCAGGCTCCACCTCGAAGGGCGTCCCGGCCTGATCAAGACCGAGCTGTACCGGATGGCGCAGCTCCTGGCCCTGCACAAGGTGTTCCTCACCCACGACGACACCGAGGGCTGGAGCGTCTACGCCCGAACCCACGGCCTGAGGTACGAGCCGTGAACCCGGCCGACCTGGGCGCCGAGCTGGAACGGCACGCCGCCGCGTGGCGGGCCGAGCAGTTCGGCCGTTTCGACCCGGCCCGGCTGGCCAGGCTCGTGCTGCTGCCCGAGTGGACCACGGAGCTGGCCGTACGGCTCTCGCTGGCCCCCGAGGAGGAACTGCCCGGGTTCCTCGACGACCTCGACGACCTGGGACTGGTCGAGTCACGGACCCTGCCGACCGGGCGGGAGGCGTTCTGGGTGCGTGCGAGCAGGCGGCCGGAACTCGGCTCCCACCTGCGCCAGGCGCACGGGCGGCTGCTCGACGAGGTCACCGGAGAGCTGCTCCAGCTGACGTACCGCCTCGCCGAGCTGGGCGACTGGCGGCGCGCCGCGACCGTCTACCGCGGGGACCGCTCGGGCGCCACGCTCATGGCGGACGTCTCCGGCCTCGTCGAGTCGGGCGCGGTGAGCGAGGCCGCCCAGCTCGTCGCGACCTCCCGGATGCTCGGTGAGGTCCTCGGCGAGCCGCTCGCCGGCGCCGCGCGGCGGGCGCGGCGCCGGGTCGACCGCGCGGCCCGCGAGGCCGAGGACGCCCGTTTCCTGCGCCACTACCTGCCTCGCGCGGGTATCGAGGCCGCCCTCGCCGACCTGCTCGGCGACGACCCGCCGTACTGGGCGCTGCACCTGCTGGGCGCGGGCGGGACGGGCAAGACGATGGTCGTGCGCCACCTGGCCTCCGGCCGTTACGCCCGGGACCGGGGGCCGGCGCCCGTTCCGGTGGCCAGGGTCGACTTCGACCACCTCGACCCCCGCTATCCGCAGGACCGTCCCGGGGAGATCCTGCTCGCCCTCGGCGAGGAACTGCTGGGGTTCGGCGCCGGAAGGGACGCCGAGAACGCCCACCGCAGGTTCGTCGACTCCGTCACCGGCCTGCACGAGGAGCTGGCGCGCGGCAGGCGCCTGTCCGGCAGGGCGGCCCCGATGCTCGACCACATGGTGAGGGCCTTCGCCCGGTTCGTCGGGGAACTTCCGGCTCCGGTGGTGCTGGTGCTGGACACCTGCGAGGAGCTGGCCAAGCTGTACCCGCCGGGGGCGCCCGCACCGGCGATCGACATGACCTTCGGCCTGCTGGAACGGCTGCGCGAACGGGCGCCCTCGATCCGGGTCCTGCTGGCCGGGCGCCGGTGGCTCGCCACGCCGTACGACGCCACCGGGGAGACCGGGGAGACCGGGACGTCCGCGGGGCCCCTGCTGCGGCCCAGGCCGTACCTGCGGGTGGTCAGGACGCACGGCTTCACCCGCGCCGAGGCGGACGACTACCTCACGGCCCGTGAGGTGCCGCCGCCGCTCAGGTCCGCCGTGCTCGCCCGGTCGGTGAACGGGGACGTCTTCAACCCCTTCGACCTGGCCGCCTACACCGAGTGGGCGCTGAGCGAACCCGGGCTCGACCCTCTGCGGCTGCGCGACGCCGAGGGCGATCCGTACGTCGAGCACCGGATCATCGGCCGTCTCGCCGACCAGGGGGTGACCCGGGCGTTGGCGGTCGCCGCCGAGCTGGGCAGGTTCGACCGGGCACAGGTCCGCCCGGCCCTGCTGCGCCTTGGCCTGGACCCCGACGCGGTCTTCGACGGCCTGGCCGCCCAGGAGTGGGCACGCGTCACCGAGACGGGACGGGACGGCCGCCCCCGGGTGGTCGAGCTTGATGAGCAGGTCAGGATCCGCCTGCGCCGCGTGACGGCCGCGGACCCGGGCAGGTTCCCGCTCAGGAGGGACCTGCTCGGCCGGGACGCCGCCGCCGTCGCCGACACCGCCCCCGTCCTGTCCGAGGTCTCGGCGGCGACCGTGCTGGCCGCCGTCCGCCTGCTGCCCGCCGGGGAGGCGGCGGATTTCTGGCGAAGGGTCGAGAACAGGGCCGCGACGCAGGAGGCCTGGCCGTGGGCCGAGCAGGTCACGGTGCGTGCCGCCGCCGAGGAGGCGCCGCGGGCCGGGGAGCCGGGGCCGTCGATCCTGGCCGCGATCCTCGCCACCCAGGCGGCGGCCAGGACGCACACCGGGACCGGGGGCACCGGCGAGCTGTGGCGGCGGGTCGCCGAGCACGCGCCCGGGCATCCCGATCCGGCCCAGGCCGTCGTGCTCGCCGATCGCGCCCTTCTCGGCCTGGCCGCGTCCGGGGCCGATGTCCCGCTCGGCGACGTCCTGCCCGGCGTGGTCGCCCGGCGCGCGGCCCCCGAGGGTTCCTTCGTCGCCGCGCTCGACGGGTGGATGCGGCACGGCGACTGGTCCGTCCTGCGGGACGCGGACCTGCGGCGGATCGGCGAGGGCCTCGACCGCGCCGAGGAGAGGCGTCCGGACGCCGCCGCGCGGACGGGGATCGCCGCCGCGGTCACCGCCCAGCGTGCCCTGCTCGCCCTGCACCACGGTGATCGCGAGACCGCCGGACGGCTGGCGGCCCACGCGTTCGCCGCCGCCCTGCCCGCCGTGCGGAGACCCCTGCCGGACGCCCCTGAGGGGAACACCACCGCCCTGTCCCTGGCGCTGGTCGCGGCCGCCTCCCCCGGCGACGCGCCCGCCCCCGCCTGGGCCGACTGGCGCGTCCCCCGGCGTCTGGACGCGCGCTGCCTGCTCGTGTGGCGGCTGGTCACGGCGGGGCTTGAGGAGCACGACGACCTCCAGACCCCGTGGCACGCCTTCTCTGCCCCGATCGACGACATCGACGTGGAACGGCTGCTCTCCTGGCGGGTGCGCGTCCACAACGGGAGACGGCCGCTCGACCCGCACGTCCTGGAGTCGCTGACCGTCCTGGACGCCTACTCCCCGACCAGACGCGCGTCGGTGTGGCAGCACCACCGGGTACGGCCGCTGGTGGCCGAGGTGGCCGAGGCGTGGCTGACCCTCGGTGAGCCCGCCAGGGCCGCGGAACTGCTGCGCGGGCGCGTCGAGGCGGCGGTCGCCGCCGGAGACGACCCGGACACCGTCGAGCAGTGCCAGCTCGCCCTGATCCGGGCCTGCCGCCGCGTCAGGTCGCTCGCCCTCTGTCCGGAACTGGCCTCACTCGCCGTCTCGGGGACGCCCCTGGTGCGCGCGGAGGCCTGGATCACCCTCACGCTGGTGACCGGGACGCGGCCCGCCTCGCCCGAGGAGGCGGGCAGCTGGTACGGCTGGTGGCAGTGCCAGGACAGGCGTTCCCTGGCCGGTGGCCGGCCCTGGGGTCCGCCGTCCACGGCCGAGCCCGGCATCCCCTGGGAGCTGACGCTGGCCGCCTGCGAGGAGTACGCCGGGAACCCTGAGACCCCGGCCGTTCGTCCCCCGGTGCCGCCCCCGGGACCGGGAGGCGAGGGCAGACGGCTGCTGGAGAAGGCCGAGACGCTCGCCCTGCGCTCCCCTGACCTGGCCGGGCCGATGCTCGACGAGGCGGCGGCGCTGCTCGACAGGGCGTACGACCGGCGTGGCGCGCTTCAGGCCCGGATCCTGGCGTTGCTGGCCCGGGTGCGTGTCGGCGGCCCGCGCGAACGTCCTCCCGTCGCGGTCCTGGACGCGCTTCCCCTGGGGGATGTGGACCTCCCGCCCGGCTCCGGCTGGCCGGAACGGATCGCCTACCTGCGCGGCCTGCTTGAGGACCCCGCCGCCACCGGTTCCGACCTGCCGGAGCTGGCCCTGGACCTCGCCGCCTCGGCTCCCCTGTCCCCCGGGGCCTCCTCCGCCTTCGCCGTCGGCGGGTTCGGCGGTGCCGTACGAGGGGTGGCCGTCGTGGCGCTGCTCGCGCTGGCCTTCGCGGCGGGGCTGCTTCCCGTCACGGACCGTCTGCCGTCCGTCCTGCGGTTGCTGTCCGCCCTGGTCCCGTTCACCGCGGCGGTCGTCCTGGTGCTGCCCTCCGGCTGGGAACGACGTGTGCCGGTGGGCACGATCGGTCTCCTGGACCGGCTGATCCCCCGAATGCTCGTCGTCACGGTCATGGGCGTCGGGCACCGTCGCGCGGTGATCCGCGTCGTCGGCCGCCGGTCCCTGCGGAACCGGAGGCCGGACTGGGCCGACGTGGCCTGGAGCGGGTCCCCCGACGGCGGGGAGTTCGCCATGTGGAGGTTCCAGCGCCCCTATTTCGCCGATCGTCTCCGGTCCCTCGTCCGGCTCGAACTTCCCTCCTCTCTCGACGACGAGCCTTGGGAGTCACGCCTTCCGCCCCACGCCCGGGTCTTCCGGGGCGCCGCCGCGCCGCCCGCGCAACCGCCCGTCCCTGAGCGGAACGCGGACGGGCAGGTGGTGCGCCGGACGTCCTTCTCCCTGCTGCACGTCGTCGGCACGGCCGTGACGACGGCGGCGGGACCGCGGATCCGCCTCAACGGGGACCTCCAGGGCAGACGGTCCGAACTGCTCGGCCCGATGTCGATGGAGGCCGGGACGAGAACCCTGGTCGCCCTGCAGGCCGACCCGGTCGACGGGCCCCCGGCGCCGCTCGCCGAGCAGCGTGGCCGTTTCGCCGCCATGGCGAGGGAACTCCTCGCCATGGGCACCCGCGCCGTGCTCGTCGTCCCTCCGCTGCCCGACACCGTCGCCGACCAGGCCGTGTCCCTGGTGCAGTCGAGGGCCTCCGGGCACGGAGCCTCGCTTCTTCCCCGGCACCTGCTGCGGCTCCAGCGCGACCTGCGGGCCCTCGTCGGGAAGGCGGGCGGCGAACGGGAGGCCGTCTGCGACGTGCTGCTCTTCCTGCCGACCACCTTCACAGGAGAGGACACCCCCGGATGACCATGTGGCAGCGGATCGAATCCTGGTTCCACGCCGCCTCGGAGCACATCACCGTCGGATTCGTCCCCGAGGAGGGCGCGACGGCGCCGGCGCCGTACGAGGGATACGTCCGGCTGTTCGTCGCCGAGGGGTTTCTCGCCGACCGGCGCAGCTGGGCCGCCGACCAGTATCCGGCGCTGCACGGCGGGGTCTCGCTGTCCTTCCTCGGCGGGGAGCCGCTGGCGTTCACCACGATGGCCGGGCAGTCCTCCTGGATGGCCCCCGGCGTCACGCTCGGCGAGCCGATCACGCCGCTGCTGCCGTACGGCGGGGGCACGGTGACGGTGCAGGCGGGCCTGTACCGCGTCTCGGGAAGGGGGCCGCTCGGCACCGCCGTACAGATCGCCGGGGGGCTGGCCGGGCTGGTGGCGCCGCCGCTGGCCGCCGCCGCGACCCTCGCGACCAAGGTGTCCGAGGGAATCGACAGAATCCTGGGCGACCTGGGCGAACAGCCGGTTCTCGGCGTGCACTGGACCATGGTCGCGCCCGTGCCCGGCGTCTCCGGCTCCGGCGTCAGGACCGTGCGCGCCGGGCACCTGGTGGTGATCGACTCTCCCGAGCCGCCGGGGACGCTGTCGATCGAGGACGGCAGGCTGCTCGTGGACGGCAGGCCCCCCGTCGGGGCCGACTTCCTGGTGCTGCGGATCGAGTGCAGGGCCGAGCGGGACGACTGGCGTTTCCCCGAGCTGGCCCAGCTGATCGACCGCGCCGGGGAGGAGTATCTCCGGCGCGGGGAGACCCAGACGTTCCGGGACCTGCGCTCCGACGCCGTGGTGCGAGCCTGGTGTTCGCCCGACCTGACGCCGCTGGACAGGAAGCGGGTGGCCACGCTGGTCGCCGGGGAGATCGACGAGGTCAGGCGGCTCGGGGTGGTTCCCGGCGGGGAACGCTCGCTTGAGGAGGCCTTCGCACTGCGGCTGCCGTCACGGGACGCCCCGGAGCTGGACGGCCTGCGCCTGGCCGACCTGCTCGCCTGACCTCCTTCTCAGCCGGGACGCTCCGGCTGCCAGGAGGCCCTGACCAGCGCCCGTTCGGTGGCGGCCAGGTGGAGCGCGGCGGCCAGCCACGCCCAGGCGTACCGGTCGCCCCCGGTGTCCGTCAGGCGGCCGAACACGTCTCGGGCACGGCGGTCGGCCTCGGCGCCGAGCGCGCCGACCAGCTCCGCCGCGGTGCCGAAGCCGGCCCGGCGGAGCGAGGCCCGCTGGGCGAGGCAGTCGCCGCCCCTGGCGGACTCGGCGAGCGCCCGTCTGCCGCCGGTCACGGCCAGCTCGACCAGGCGGCGCACCCGCCACAGCGGTGAGCCGGTCACCGGGTCGGGGCCCGGCGCCTCGTCCCCGGCCGGCCCGTCCTGCGCGCAGGCTTCGCGAGGGGGCAGGTGGGAACCGCTCAGCCGGTCGTAGCCGAGATCGGCGTGGCCGTGCCACTCGGCGGGCAGGCGAAGTGTCGGACCCTCCCCCGGGACCGGCCCGGCCGCCAGCGGGCGCATGGTCGCCGCCCTGTCGGGGTCGAGCCGTCCGAGCACCCTGACCCGCAGCCCCGGCCGGGAGGCCAGCTGCCGCAGGTTGGCGACGTGGGCGAGGCCGGGGTCGGAGCTCGCGGCCATCAGGCGGATCAGCGGCCCGTCCTGCGCCGCTCCCCCGGGGGACAGCTCGCGGGCGAGCAGCAGTTCCCCGACGGCTCCGACGATCATCAGGTCGCAGCCGACCGGCCGGTTCGTCTCGTCCGTCTCCCGTGGTTCACGCCAGGCCTCCTCGGCGAGCCTCAGGTCCGCCGCCTGGGCCAGGGGCCGGGAGAACAGCGCCGCCAGCGGCCCCTGCGACCAGGACGGCCTCGTGACGGAGGTGGCCCTGACGCCCTTGCCCGAACCGAGACGCCCTTCGGGGGAGACCGTCGCGCCGGAGATCAGCAGGCCTCCCCTGGCCAGTTGCGCGTGGTTCAGGGCCGCGGAGCCGAGCGCGACGGCCGCCGTGCCCGCCCCCTTCGCGCGGGCCGGTCCTCCCGGCCTGACGTCGGCGACGGAGAACCAGCGGCCGTCCTCGGTGACGAGGTGCGTGACCACCCCGCCGTAGCCGGTCGCGCTGATCACCGGTTCCCGGCAGACCCCGTAGACGCGCAGTCCCTCACCCTGACGGTAGGCGCGGCGGGCGGTGCCGACCAGAGCCGGGTCGGGGTCGGAGGCCGCGAGCCTGCCGGAGGTCAGCAGCAGGTCGCCGAGCGCGGAGACCAGGTCGGACAGGCGGTGGCCGTCCTGGCGTTCGCGGGCGGCGCGCACGCCGCGGACGACGCGCAGCGCCGCGGCCTCCGCCCTGGGCAGTCCGGCGAGCCTGGCGGTGTGCGCGGCCCTGAGCAGCTCGGCCTGGAGCAGCGCCCCAGCTCCCGGCACCCCGGCCGCCAGCACGGCCGTGCCCGCGGCCCACAGCTCGGCCGCCGCCGCGACCTGTCCCTGAACGGGTCTCCTGGCCTGCGGTGTCTCAGCCGGGGCTGTCTCGGCCTGGGGTGTCTCCGCGAGGACGGGCTCGGCCGCCGCCGCGACCGGGTCGCCGTCGGAGCCTCCCTCCGCGACCGGGCAGGCGCTGAGGACGGCCGCCAGGTGCAGACAGCGCGGCGCCAGCAGGCAGCTGCACAGCGCCGCCGCCGGGTCGGTGACGACGCCCGTCCCGGCCGGGCTGAGGGTGACCACCGCGTCCTCCCCCCAGCTGACCGAGACGCGGCCCTGCTCCTGGGTCATGGGCAGGCCCGCGCAACGTCCGACCGCCTCCTCCAGTCTCCTGCGCAGCCGGGGGGTGAGGTTCTCGACCGCGGTCGCGGCCACGTGCGGCTCGACCTGCGGCAGCCGTACGGCGGGCGGGGTCAACGGTTCTCTCCTCTGAGGCGGTCGCCGACCCAGCGGGCGAGGGCGAGCGGGCTGAGCGCGGCGACGGGCATGCCCGCGGCGACCAGTTGCTGGGCGACGGGCACCGAGTAACGGGGTGCCCCCGTGTCGTCGAGCGCGGCGCACCCCAGCAGGTGCACTCCCGACGAGACGAGGGAGCGGACCTCTCCGAGCAGGCCCCCGATCGGGTAGCCCTCCTCGAAGTCGCTGACCACGACGACGAGCGTCCGGCTGGGCACGGTGACCAGGGACCGCGCGTGGGCGAGCCCGGCGGCGATGTGGGTGCCCCCGCCGACCTGGACCTCCAGCAGCAGGGACAGCGGGTCGGCCACCTGGCCGGTCAGGTCGATCACCTGTGTGGAGAAGGCGAGGAAGTGGGTCGAGAGCGTCGGCACGCCCCCGAGGACGGCGGCGGTCAGCGCGGACCAGACGACCGAGGCCTCCATCGAACCGGACACGTCGACCACGAAGATCAACCGCCAGTCGGCCTCCTTGCGGACCGAGGTGTCGAAAATCGGCCGTTCGGGGACGACGACGAACCCGCCGTCGGAGTTCCTGCGGGTGTGCGCCAGGTTGGCCCTCAGGGTGGCGGGCAGGTTGAGCCTGCCGTTGCGGCGGCGGCTCTGCCGGGGCGTCGACAGGCCGGTCAGCGCGGGGCACAGGCGGGTGGCGAGCTCGCGCGACAGTTCGGCGACCAGGCGCCGCACCAGCGGCCTCAGCTTGGCCAGCTGCTGCTCCGGCAGGCCGCCCGCCAGGGACAGGACCGAGGTCAGCAGCTCCACCGAGGGGCGCACCGCGTCCGGGTCGAGCACGGACAACACGTCGGTCCTGCCCTCGTCCGCGGCCCTGGCCAGCACCTCCTCACGGACCTCGGGCCCGAACAGGGCGTCCAGCTCGGCGGCCCACTCGCGGGCCCCGGGGAAGGAGGCCCCCTGGCCACCGGCCTGTCCGCCCTGCCCGGCCGTCAGGTCGTCCGCCCCCTCTCCCCGGCCTCCGCCGTACAGCTCGTCGAGCGCGTGGGCGTAGCGGCGGGCGTCCTCGGGGAGCCGTCCGGTCTCCCTGCCGAGCAGCAGACGCCACCTGTCGGCCGGGGTGAGCCTCCGGGCCGCCCGTGACGGCGTGCCGGGGTCTCGGGTGGTCGGCGGCCCCTCGTCTCCGGTGTCCGTTTCCTCGGGGCCCGGAGACGGCAGGGGGACTCCGAGGGCGCCGAGGGCGGCCAGCCCGGCGGCGTCCGCCGCCGTCCACAGCGCGAGCAGCGCCGGTGGCGCGCCCAGCGCCAGGTCGATGCGGTCGCCGAGCCGGTCGGTCACCGCCAGCAGCAGCCGGTCACGGGCGGCCGGGGTGAGCGTGTCGAACCCTCCGCGCAGGGCGGGCAGCCGGTCGAGGAACTCACGGTCGGCGAGGCCGTCGACGCGGTCGAGCAGCGGTTCGAACACCGGCGTCGCCGACTGCAGCAGCGGCCCGGCCGCGGTGAGCAGTCCGGTGACCAGGCGGGACAGGCGGTGACGCCCCTCGGGACCGGTCGCGGTGTCGATCCACCCCGCGGCGCGGGTGCCGAGGGTGTGCGGTTCGTCCAGGTCGAGCAGGACCCTGGCGGCGAGCGCCGCCCCCTGCATGAGCGGGGACCCCTCCTTCGCCAGGGTGGCGAGCACGTCGTCCATGCGCATGCTGAGGCGGTGCTCGCCCGCCCGGGTCACGAGCGCGACCAGGGCGGCGGCGTCCTCGTGCCGGTCGCTGCCGACCAGGCCGGGCAGCGCGCGGACTGCGGCGTCCAGCAGAGTCGCGGCCAGTTCGGCCGCCTGCTGTCTGCTGTGCGGGGTGGTGCCCGGCAGGTGCCGTCTCCGCAGCGCCTCCAGCAGGTCGAGCGCCCGTAGCAGGTCGGGGAGTCCGGCGGTCGCGGGGAGCACGGCCGCGGCGTCCTCAAGCCGGTCCGTGACGAGGCCGGGCAGGTCGCAGACGGCCGCGGCGCGCAGTCCCGTCAGGATCAGCTCGCAGGTCGGACCGCCCTCCGCCGACTCCCGGCGGAAGTTCTCACGCAGGGTGCCCGCCGCCGCAAGCTCCGCGGTGACACCGCGGATGCCCGCCAGGTCGAGCAGGGCCGCGACGGAGGGGGTCCATGAGAGCCGCCAGCGGGTGGTGAGCGCGGAGGCGTCCCCCGTCCCGGTGACCTCGATCTGCTTGCCGTACCCGACCCCGCACACCAGGAGGCGTTGCAGCAGGACCTCGCGGCGGCCGTCCAGGTCGGAGCGGAGCGGGTCGAGCCGGACCTCCCTGGCGTCGGGGTTGTCCGGGCAGGGCAGTTTCAGCGCCGCCAGTTCGGCCTCGACGGCGGGGCCGAGCCCGGAACGGGGCGTGCCCGGGGCGGTCCTGCCGCGTTCGGCGCCGACGAGGACGGCCTCCAGGGCGCGGGCGAGCGCCCTGCCCCGGCCCAGGGGTTCGCCCTGGCCGAGCACCATGGTCACCGCCTCGACGATCTCTCCCCGGCCCGGCGCGGGCAGCCCGCGCAGGCGCGCCAGGTCGCAGGCGACCCGCAGCGTCTCCACGGCCTCTCCGGTGCCCGCGGTGTGCCCGGCCTCGCGCAGTCTCCTGCACACGCCGGTGATCGCGCGGGCCGCGGCGTCCCTGACCCTGTCCGGGTCTCCGCCGGCCGCGAAGACCTCCTGCTGCCAGCGCGGGTCCCGGATGCCCGCCGGGTAGCCGGAGCGGGAGTCGAGCAGGTCGAAGGCGTACGGCACCAGCGACGTCGCGGCCGGGACGGCCTCCGGGGCGGGGACCCGTGCGGCGGCGCGGGCGTGCTCTTCCGCCCGTGCGGTGGCCTGCCCCTGTGCGGAGGCCACGGCGCCGGGTTCCTCATCCGCGAGGAGCAGCGCGGGGGCGTGGAAGGCGCCGACGACCGCGGCGACCCGCGCCCCACGGGCCAGGGCCCCGGCGATCACCTCGCGCATGTGCGCCTCACGGGCCAGGTCGGCCTGGGGCACGCCTCCGGCGGACTCGGCGTCCTGACGCAGTGCCCAGCCGACGCCGAGCGCGGCCCGGCGCACCTCCTCGGGGGAGCAGCCGGGGGCGAGCACCTCGACAGCGCGGTCCCACATGTCGTCGCCCTGCCTGCCGGTGCAGGAGGCGGCGAGCCCGTCAGCGAACGCGTTCCCCATCGGGAGGGCCGTGTCCCGGGCGTCCCCGTGGTCCGTGGGGGTTCCGGGGGGCTCGGAGGTCTCGGGCTCCTCGGAACCCGGCCTGGCGGCGACGCCGGCCCGGCCCGCCTGGTCGCGGGAGGACGGGACGCGCGCCCCGTCCCGCGTCCCTTCCCGCGCCTCGGCCGGGGCGGACAGCGGAAGGTCGCAGCAGAGCACCTCGGCCCCGTGCTGCCTGGCCCAGCGGACGGCGGCCAGCTCCGGGGAGAAGTCGGCGAAGGGGTAGAACCCGAGTCTGCCGTCCTGCCCGGTCCCGGCCAGGGCCACCGGCGCGACGGTCGCCGGATCGGCCAGGTGGACCAGCCACGGCTGGAAGTCGGCGGGCAGCTCGACGCAGACCACCTCGGCCCCGGCCTCCGCGAGCAGCGCCGGCACGGCCGCCGCCAGCGCGGGACTGTGGTGGCGGACCCCCAGGAGGTACGGCCGGGCGCAGGCGGCCAGCGTGTCGACGGCCCGCCGGGGGCCGTCGGCCGCCCTTCCAAAGCCTCCCGCCGCCCGGGAAGCGCTCTCCGGCTCCCGGAAGGCGTCCGTCGTGTCCTCGGGGGCCCCGTTCCCCCGGCCTTCTCCGGTGGTCAACGCAGGTTCTCCCGCAGGTCCCACAGGCGGCGCCACATCGCGGAGCCCTCCTCGGCACGGCGCCGTACCGGGCCGTCCCAGTAGCCGAGCAGCCTCGAATGGTCGGCGGGGTCGTCCTTGCGGACCACGCCGAGCAGGTGACCGGGCACCAGGTCGAGGACGTCCCCCGAGGGCAGGTAGGCGGCCGCGACCCCCAGGGAGGCCGCGACCTGCACCGCCTCGGCGGTCGACATCACCGTTCCCGGCCGCTCGACGTCCCAGCCCTCGGCGGAACGGCCGGAACGCAGGTCGCGGAAGACCGTGACCAGGGCGTCCAGCACCGCGTCGTCCACGCGGAAGGCGGCGCCCGCCCGCCCGACCACGGCCGTGGCCTGGCCGCGCACCAGGGCGGCCTCGGCCTCGGGGTCGGCGATGGGGTTGACGGTCTCGAAGTTGAACCGGCGTTTGAGCGCCGCCGACATCTCGGAGACACCCCGGTCACGCAGGTTCGCCGTGGCGATCACGGTGAAGCCGGGGGCCGCCGCGACCTGGGCGTCCGGGGTGCCCGCCAGTTCGGGCACGCTGACACGGCGGTCGGACAGGATCGACACCAGGGCGTCCTGCACCTCGGGCAGGCAGCGGGTGATCTCCTCGACCCTGGCGACGCGCCCGGAGCGCATGGCGGTCAGCACCGGGGAGGCGACCAGCGCCTGGGGGCTCGGCCCCTGGGCGAGCAGCAGGGCGTAGTTCCAGCCGTAGCGGAAGGCGTCCTCCGTCGTGCCCGCCGTGCCCTGCACGGTGAGGGCGCTCGTGCCGCAGACGGCGGCGGCGAGCAGTTCGGAGAGCATCGACTTGGCGGTGCCCGGTTCGCCGACGAGCAGCAGCCCGCGCTCGCCCGCGAGGGTGACCACGCAGCGCTCGACCAGGGCGCGCTCACCGACGAACTTGGCTTCGACCACGAGCCGGGACGGCGGCGCCTGGCCGTCGCCCGGGGTGGTGACGCCGGCGCCGGAGCGGCGCCCCTTCGGCAGTTCCAGGGCTTCGCCGCCGCTGCCGCAGATGAACGTGACCACCGCCCGCGGGGTCAGCGCCCAGCCCGGCGGGCGGGGGCCGTCGTCGTACGCCGCGAGGAAGGCGAGCTCGGTGGCGTGGCGTTCCTCGGCCGGTTGTGCCTGCCTGGCCGGGGGAGCCCCGTCCGAGGTCGCGGCGGGCGCCGCCTGTCGCGTCGTGGTCATGGAGGGAGGTCCTTCGGGTCTCGCGCCCCTCGGGAGGGACGTGTCGTGTGGATGGTGCGGTGGCGGGGGCGGCTTCGGCATCCGTCCCGGGGTCGTTCCGCGCCCCCGCCGTCGATCCCGGCCGGGACTCAGGCGAGAGGCCCGGGCCGTGACGTCATGGGGTTCAGCGGCGCCTGCCGCGCCGGATGCGGAGCTCCTCGAAACGGGGGACGTCCCCGTCGCGGACGCGCCGCCACGCCCTGGCGTGGAGGGCGGCCGCAGGCTCGATGGGCACGACCACCCCGAGCTGCGCGCTCTCTCCGCTGATCAGGTCGTACAGCGGGGCCTTCCACTGCTCGAACGGCAGGCGCGGCGTCCTGAGGTCGGTCCAGGCGCCCGGCAGGAACAGTGAACGCCCCGCCCTGACCCGGCTGGCCTCGACCACCAGCTCCGTCGCGGCCAGCTCGGTGCGGGCCGCCTTCAGCCGGGCGGGCTTCCAGCCGGTCCACCGGGCGACGTTCCTGTCGGTGGGGTCCGGCATCGCCAGCAGGATCAGGTAGAGCGTGGCCGCGTCCGCGCCGATGCCGTACTCGGCGACGGCCTCGGAGACCAGCTCGGGCGCCGAACGGGAGGGGTCCTGCGGCCACCAGGTGCCGTCGGCCGCCCGCTCCCCCGCGGCCGGGTCGCCCGGGTCGGCCAGGAGCGCCTCGAAACGTGTGTCCCTGGCGGCGCGCAGCGCCAGCTCGACCGGGAACGGCGCCCCGGCCTCCCCGGCGAGGGCCCGCAGGGCGGGCAGGTAGGGGTCCTCCCCCGAGGCGTCGAGCAGGGCCATCCTGATGCCCGGAGCGGGCTGGTTGTCGTGGGTGGCCATGATCACGGCGCCGTAGCGCTCCCACCCGTCCGCGACCTCGCTGGGGGTCCCCGCGACCTTCCTGAAGCCGGGCAGGTTGACGTAGCGGCCCAGGCTGAGCATCAGGTCGGGGTTGGCCAGCCGTTCCCTGACCGTGGCAAGCGCGGCGGGCAGCACGGCCCGCACCGGGTCTCCCGCGGGCAGCCGGTGGGCGAGCCAGGCCATCACGGCGACCACGCTGACGAGCGTGGACTCGGTGAAGCCCACGGTCCCCTCCTCGATCGGGGAGACCCGGTCGCGGTACACCCGCCAGCGCAGGTCTCCGCTCAGCTCGGGCGCGGAGGCGGGGTCGAGCAGCGCGGGAAGCGCGCGGCTCGGCTCCCAGGGGGTCCGCACCGCGCGGGAGGCCTCGGAGACGATCCACTCGGGGACGGCCACCCGCCTGCCGACCCTTTCGTTCCACACCCGCGCCGCCGCCGCGACGTCCGGGCCGTCCGTCCACAGCGTCGCGAGGTCGGCGGGCAGCAGCGCCGCGACGACCTGCCTGCGGACGGTGGCGTCCAGCTCGCGCAGCTCGTCCCTGGCGACGACGGCGTCGGCGGCCTTCAGCCCGAGCCCGGTCCTCACCGCCGACGGCAGGAAGCCCCGGTCGTGGCTGTCGACGTACGGCAGGCCGGCGACGACCAGTCTGGCCGTCGTCAGGGTGACACCGGTGAGGCGGGCGAACTCCTCCGCGGCCTCCGGCCGCCAGGGGGCGGGGCCGTGTTCGGCCCACAGGGCGAGCAGCCCGTCGATCCAGCCGTCCTCGCGGTCCTCACCGACCGGTGCCGAGAGGCGCGCGGTGTAGGGCGGCGGGACGTCGAAGCGGCCGGACGGGTCGTGGAAGAGCGCGGTGAAGTCGCAGCCGCCGTTGTCGAGGGAGTTGTTCTGGAAGGCGATGAAGGCCCCGTCCGGCAGGGGCAGCACTCCGCACCAGGTGCCCTCGCGCCGGTTACCGCCCTCGTCGACGAGCCACTTGTCGTCGAGGTGCAGTGACATGCGGCGCCAGACGGCGGGTTCGGCGGCGGAGCCGAGGCCGAGCGCGCCGATCTCACGGAGCAGGTCGTGCGTCGCCTCGGTGTGCCCGGGTTCGAAGGCGGCGGAGACGGCACGGTAGGCGACGGCGGCGCAGCGGTCGAGCAGGGGCTCCCATCTGAGGGAGGTCTCCGGCAGCCGCGGCCCGTCGAAGTGGAGGGCGACGCCCTGGACCGCGGCCGGGCCCTCCTCGGGGACCGTGTCGGCCGAGGCGGAACGCAGGACCCCGCCGATCGTCCTCAGCTGATGGAAGGAGTCGTGGGAGGCGTTGCCGTACCACCAGGGGCCGGAGACTCCCAGGCCGTTGAGGGCGCGGGCGAGCACCTGGTCGGGGGGGCCGGACGGTGCCCGGTCCTCGTGGCCGCCCGCCAGGGCGCGGTCGAGCCTGGTCGCCACGGCGTCCAGGGTGATCTGCTGGGTGGCGGCGAACCGGGCGACCCCGGCGATTCCCGCGATCAGCGCCTCGTCCCTGACCTGGGGCAGCAGTGCGCGGACCTGCGCGTGCAGTTCCTCCCGCACGGCCTGGGCCGGTTGTCCCTGCCGTTCGCACTCGGCGCAGACGGCGGCCTTCAGCAGGGCGACCGCGGTCTCGGTGTCGATCCGGCGCAGCGCGAGGGAGCCCTCGGGGTCGCGGGGACGCAGGCAGCGCCAGTAGCGCGGCGGCGGCAGCATCGCGGTGCCCTCGGCGAACATGCCGGGCTCCCGGCCCACGGTCACGGCCGCGACGACGACCCCTTCGGGATCGACGAGCTTGATCCTGGGGTAGCTCTCGACGAGGGCGCGCGGCCGGTCGTCCCCGGGGAAGGTCACGGCGCCCGAGAGGGTCTCCCGGTCGCCGGGCAGGGTGACGACGCGTCCCGCGAGGTCCTCTCCGCGCAGTCCTCCGCCGGGCAGACGGACCACCCGCCAGCCGAGCAGCCCGCCGACCGGGACGGCGACCGGGGTCGCCTCGGCCGAGGGGAGGGGCAGCAGCCAGCCGCCGTCGAACACGCTGCCGGGCGGGGCCGAGCGCACGGCGTCGGCGAGGAAGCCGGGAAGCCCGGGCCTGCCGTACGTCCCGCTGACCGGGTCGTACTCACGCCAGCCGTCGCCCTGCTGGTCGGGCACCCAGAAGGAGGCTCCGTCGCTGATCAGGTTGCTCCTGGCGGGCACGACGGTGTCTCCCTGGTGGATGACGCCCGCGCCCGTCGTCCGGCCGCCACCGGGCAACGGCAGGGTCACCAGATCGTTGCGCAGCGCCCATATCCCGGCCCGTCCCTGGAGGGTGCGCAGTGACCCGGCTGAGGAGTGCCAGTATCCGCGTAGCTGGTCGCCCGCGCCGTAGGCGTTCCAGTAGACCAGCAGTTCGCCGTCCACGTAGTGGAAGCCGGGGTCGCCGTAGACGTCGGCGGGCGGCCTGCGCAGGTCGTGGACGAGCACGGTGCCCTCGGTGCCGATGACCCTGGCCTGGGAGGGGCCGGAGACGACCAGGTGGGGCCAGGCGTCGGCGACCTCGATCTCGTCGAGGTCCTTCGGGCTGACGAGTGCGGCGATCGCCTCCTCCCAGGCGGGCCAGCCGAGTTCGTCGACGAGACCGCCGCGCAGGGTCCTGGCCAGTTCGGCGGCGAGGTCCGCCCGCGCGACCGCGGCGACCTCCTCCGCGGCCAGGACGAGGCCTTCGGCGGGCAGCCAGGTGAGCCTTCTGAGGGCGTCGGGCAGCTGCGGCAGGCCCATGGTGAACGAGCGGCCCGCGACCGCCCGCATCCAGCGGGCCAGCATCGGCCTGCCGCCCGGGGAGGCCGCGAGCACACGCACGGCCCGCCTGCCGTCCTCGTCGTCGCGGAACCGGTCGGCGGCCTGGTCGAAGGCCGCGGTGAAGCGAGGATCCGCGGCCAGGGCGAGCAGGTCGCGCTGTCCTTCGCCCCGCGCCCACGGTTCGAGCAGCAGGGCGGCGTCGTCTCCGGGGGCGGCGACCGGCACCCGCTGGGCCAGCAGCAGGTCGAGCAGGTCGACGTCGAGTTTGATCGTCAGGCTCTCGCCCGTCTCGGCCAGTTCGGCGCGCAGCCGTCCCGCGATCTGTTCCACCAGGTCGTACAGGCCCATCAGGCGCGGCTCCGCCTGCCAGCCCGGGCTCCAGAGCCGCTGGAAGCGCCTGAGCCAGCCCGCGGCGCCGTCGCTGGGCCGTTCCTGCGGGGTCACCTCCCCCTCGCCGAGGCCGGCGTCGGCCCCCGACTCCTTGAGGATCTCAAGCCAGAGGGCGGGCAGCTGCCGCTCGTCACCGCGGGGCATGAGGTTGAGCAGCGCCCCGCGCACGGAGGCGTCCCGAGCACCGAGGGCGACCAGGGCGGAGCGGTGTGCCTTCCACCAGCCGAGCGGAGCCCCGGCGGTCGCGGGCAGGCCGAGCAGTTCGGCGAGGTAGTCCTGCTCCTCGGCCTCGGCGTCCCTGCCCGCCGCCTTGGCCAGGCGCCGCAGGTCGCCCGCCATCTGGGTCGACGGTGCCAAACCGCCCGCCGTACGGCGCACGCACAGGCCGCGGAACCTGCGCAGCGCCTCCTGGGCGGGCACCCTGGCGGCCAGCTCCTTGGCGTATCCGGACAGCGCCTTGACCGGCAGCGCCCCGGCGAGCGCGAACTCCAGGAAGACCGCGTCGAGGCGTTCCTCGTCGACCGGCAGGCCGTGCTCGGCCTCGGCTCTGCGCGCCTGGCCGAACATCTGCGCCGCGTAGGTGACGCTCTCCGCGGCGAGGAAGGCCCGGCCCGCCTCCTCGAAGAAGGTGGGCAGGAAGTGCGGGACCGATCCGGCGAGCTGTGCGGCCAGACGCAGGTAGGCGCCGAGGGCGGCCTTCGGCTTCGTCCTTGCCTGTCTGGCGGTTCGTTCGAGCTCGGGCACGACGGCGAGCGCGTGGTGGCCGTCGCGGGGGTGGTGCACCAGCACCCACTCGGGGAAGCCGAGTGAGCGCCGCAGGCCGACCCCGACCACGACCGGCTCACCCGCGGCCTCAAGCCCGAGGAAGCCCGCAGCGGCGTCCTCCGCGACCCCCAGGTCCTCGGTGACCAGGCGGACGACCACCCGGCCGTCGAGCCCCGGGTGCCGGTAGGGGCGCGCGGTGAGCGCGACCGCCCGTTCGTCGCCGCCGTCGGCCCCCGGGAGGAGGACGGCTCCGGCGTCGAGCAGCTCGTGTGCCCCGTCTCCCGTCGCCGTCGCGGCGCCCTCAGTCGGCATGTCCCCGTTCACGCGTCTCTTCCTTCCTCGACCGTCCGCCCCGCGTAGAGGGCCGCCGCCATCCGCATCCCCTCCGACCAGGCGACCGGGCCGACCTCGCGCTCCGACAGTCTCCTGCCGTCGTGGCCCTGCCAGGTCAGGCCGCCCGTCTCCGTCTCGCCGTCCCAGTAGGGTTCGCCGATCCACACCGACGCCTCGGTGACGCCCCCGGCGTCGCGCGCCGCGCAGGTGACGTAGCCGCCGGAGACCCGGTAGCCCAGCGAGGCCGCCCTGGCCGCGAGGCCGAACCGGGAGTCGAAGCCGCCGCCGGAGAACTCCGTCACCTCGGCGACCCGGTCGGCGGGCTCGGCGGGCCTGGACCAGGTCGCCCGGTGGATCTGCTCGACGCGCTGGACGATGCCCAGCTCCGCGGCGAACTCCCTCAGCTCGTCGAGGTCGGGCAGCAGGACGGGGTGCGGCAGGGTGACCGTCAGCGGCGACAGCCGTACGGTCTCGCCGTCGAGGTTGACCACCCGCAGCTCGCCCGTGGCGGTGACGTCGCGCAGGAAGCCCGCCTCCTCCGGGTCGTCGCCGACCACCACGAGGTCGCGCAGCACCGACTGCCAGGCCTCGTCGGGCCAGACCGCGGCCACCAGGCCGGTGGGGACGGGAAGGGAGGAGACCATCCAGGTGTCGGCCTGTGCCAGGCAGGCGGCGGCGTGCCGGTCGAGCCACTCGGTGAGACGGCGCAGCCGCTCCGCCTCGGGGTGCTCGCGCACCTGCTTCGGCAGCGACTTCAGCTGCCTTCCCGCAGCCTTTCCGGAGGTGGACCTCGCCACCACCCGGCCCTCCACGAGGGCGACCTCGTACCCGTCGCCCGCCGACAGCCAGCCCAACGCTCCCCACCTCTCGACACGACACGAATCCGCCCTCAGGGATCGGTACCTGTGACGGTGATGCGCGGAACGCTAATGCCCCGCACCGACAATCCCGTACTCGACGGCCTGCCACGTCGGCCGTACGCCCCGGTTTCCGGTGTGGAACGCGCCGGGGCCCGTGCCCGCGCGTGCGCCGCGCGGGGTCCTTGTCCGTCCCCTGTCAGGAGTGCCGGGCGTCCGGCCTCCGGCCCCCGGGCACGAAGGGCCGGGGGCGGTCGCGGTTCAGGGGGTCACCGCTGCCGAAGCCGCCCGTCACCGGCGTGCGGGAGGCGGCGTCCGGCCGGACGGCCCGGTTTCCCGCGCCGTCGTCCCCCGAGATGCCGAACATCGAAACCAACCGGATCGTCCTGGTCACCGGACTCCCCCATGCGCCCCGTCTCCCTGTTTCCGTCCACCACAAACCGGCTCAACACCTAAAATAACCATTTATCGAGACTTAGTAAATAAAAGACATTTCTGTCATACATAGTTTGTTTCACGCGCTTACCCGAAGTGACACGGATCCCTACCTCTCGGGCGCCGTCACGGCCGGTATCCGGCCGGCCCCGGGCGACCACGGCCACTACCGCCAGGCGAAACACATTCACATACGGTCGCCACCGGCCGAAATCGTGCCCAATTACCTTTGACCGGAAATCGTCGGCGCCCGATGAACACCGCCCTGACTTTCCGATATGGCGGACGGTGAGGAGCCGGTCAAAACCCGTGACCGTCACCGATGGCGGGGTGGCGAAACCGCTCTGTGAAACTCCGCCCTTGAGCGACAGCCGAACGGCCGACGGCGAGCCGGTTCGGGCGAAGCCACCGCTCGCGCCGGCGAAGCTTGGGCGAAGGCGTCACCGGCCTGGCGGCGGACGAAGGTCCAGGATCATGTCGAACGACCGCGCGCCGTTCCTCCCGGTGAAGGAGCCGACCAGCCGGAAGCCGTGCTTCTCGTAGTAACGAATGGCACGTGGGTTGTCGGCGAGAACGCCGCCGAACAGGATGATTCTCTTCCTGCCGAAACGCTGTGCGACATCCACGACGAGAGGGAAGATCCGCGTCCCCACCCCCCTCCCCTGGTAGTCGTCGGCCAGGCTGAGGCCGAAGCGACAGTCCGTCGCCTCCAGGTGGATGTCGGCCTCCCTATAGCGGGCGATGTCCGCCGGATGGAGATCGAGACTGAATTCGACGAGGCCGACGATCCTGCCGGACGACACGTCCTCAAGCACCAGCCTGAGCTTGTCGTAACGCGCGATCGCGTCACACAGCTTCCGGGCAGCCCCGAGGTCGTACCCGTCGAAGGGACTCAGTCGCCGCGATTCGGCGGACAGTTCCTCAAGGAGGCCTGCAAGACGCTCCGCGTCGGCGTGCACGAGGGGCCGGAAGACGACCTCCGAACCGTCGTTCAGGTTCAGGCGACGCGTCAGGACAAGCGGGTCTTCGGCGACCGCCGCCAATGTGAGCACCTCAGCAACCCCTTCCCGCCCAATCCCCGGTGGCGTGAACCTACTGATCACCGACCTCCGGTGACAACGCGCGGTGTTCGATGTCACAGGACGCCGTGTGCGGAACACGGCAGGCATCCGGCCAGGAGGGCCCTGGTACTCGGCGCGTTCGCACCTCCGCCCTCACCGTCGCGCGCCCCGCCCGCGCACTGAGCCTCGCGGCGATCTTCCACGGCACATAATGAGCCCATGTGGCACTTGTCCCTGCCCGAGGAGTTCCTGCTCCTCGCGCACCAGGAGTCCGGCAGGGTGCGTGACTCCGAGCAGGTGGCCTACGGCTGCGCCGCCGCTGAGCTCGGCGAACTCGCGCTGCGCCGCAGGCTGCGGGTACGCGTCCGCAAGTCCGAACTGTTCGGTTTCGAGGTCTACCGCCTCAGCGGCACGATCGAGCTGCTGGACGTCGGCCGCACCGGTCTCGGCTGGGCCGACGACCTGCTGGACGCGCTGCAGTCCGGCTCGGGGATGCACAAGTGGCTGCGCCATCGCCGCCGCGCGGCTCTCACCCTGCACCGCGACGCGCTGATCGAGCTGGGCCTGCTACGCCACCGGCCCGGCAGGTTCCTGGCCGGAGAACGTCACCATCCTGATCCGTCGGCCCGTGGCTCGCTCATCGCCCGATTACGCGCCGTCTACGACCAGCGGGCCCCGCTTGACGAGCGTCTGCTGTTCCTGAGCGACCTCGTGGACGGCGCGGGGCTCGCCGGGGAGCTCGGCCTCAGACTGAGCTGGCAGCAACGCAAGGACCGCGCCCGCGGTGTCGGGGCCGTGCTGGCCTTCGCCGAGGACCTGCGTGACACCAGCACCGTGCTGGGCGGCGCCATACCGAGCCCGCGCAGCGGAGGCGGCGGTTGAGGCGGTGACGGCGGCGGCGAGGCCGGTCTGCCGCCGTAAAGAAAGCCTCTCTCCAGACCGGAAGGCGACAGTGCGCCCTGCGCATAGACCGGTGCGCCCGCAGCCAATGACGCATCAGCGCGGAACATGAGTGAATTGCCCCGGACGTTCAACGTGCCAGACGGGGAAAGCGCGGGCCGTGGAATTACCTCCTTGCGATTCTCCGCGCCGGCGAGAAAAGGGGGCTCTCATGTTTCGGCCTAATCGCAAGATCGGAATCGCCTTGTCCACGGCGGCGCTGGTGACCGGCGTCGCCGCTGTTCAGGCGAACGCGACCGCCGCCCGGGAGCGGATCACTCCGGCGTCCGCAGCTGCCGCCGGAGGTACGGCACCGGCCTGCGTCGGCCGGGAGGTGCACGAGAACATCAAAGTGGCCCGGGTCGCAAACGGCTGTGGCAGAACGATGAAGGTGAGGATCACCATCGACAATGGCCCCGACGACTCCTGCCACTCCCTGAAAAACGGCCAGGCTCTTACCTTCCGCTGGAACCTGGGCTCCTATGACCGCACCGTGACCTGCTAGCCATGGCCTCCCCGCGCGGGCCTGCCGCGCATCCTGCCGCCGTGCTGGACGCCGGGCCGCCGGGCGATGACCGGCCTGGCGTGGGCCCGGAACCCTCATTCACCTGTTCCGCAAGGCGACCTACGCGACTCGCCGGTTTCCGTTCGGCCGTTTCGCACCCCGCCAAAGGATGGAAGGGCCGCGACGCCGGGACGGGTCCCGGCGTCACCCTGGCGTCACCTGGCGTCACCTGGCGTCACCTGGCGTCACAGCCTCCGGCGACCCGCTCTCAGGCCGGCTGCCGTACCTGCTCGGCGAGCCTGGCCAGGCTCTCGTCGAGCGCGCGCTCGACGTACTCGCCGGGTGGCGGGTGCTCCTCCTCGAAGAACGACAGGTGTACGGTCACCTCGCTCTCCTGAGGGGAGATGCCGGCCACCTGCAGCCAGCCCGCGTAGCTGTCGTCGTCGCGGGTGCCCCACTCCATCCGGAGCTGGTCACGCTCCGCCTGGAACAGGCCTCGGGCGTCGCGCCCCGTCTCGTCCTCGTGCACCGTGACGGCGGGCAGGTCGTCCGGCCGTACGTGCAGGTCCCTGGGCAGCCAGCGGTCGATACTGTCCAGGTCGCTCGCCCGGTCGAAGACCTGTTCCGCGGAGGCGGAGATCCTGCGGGAGCGCTCATGCTCACTCATCGTGTTCACCTTCCTCTCTGCCGACACCTGATCCGTGTCCCGAATGTCGGGTTCTAACCGCCCAACCGCACCCGAAAAGAGAGTAGGTTAGCCTTACCTTTGTTTCGCCCCGGGACCGTCTCCGGCGGCACACGCAGAGGAAGGCACAGCCGATGATCGACCCGTTCCGCTTCTTCCACGTACAGGTGAGCGGGCTGCGACGGCTCAGCCCCTCCTTCCTGCGGGTCACCTTCACCGGCGACGACCTCGACCTGTTCGCGGACAACGGGTTCGACCAGCGCATCAAACTCGTCCTCCCCCACGAAGGGCCTCGCGAGAAGGCCCGTGGAGAGCAACGCTTCACCCATCTGCCGACCGGCTCCGACTGGTACGCCCGCTGGCGCGCCCTGCCCGCCGGACTGCGCAACCCCTTCCGCACCTACACCGTCAGAGCCGTACGGCACGGCCTCCGCGAGGTCGACCTCGACATCGTCATGCATGAGGCCGCGCACGCGACGGCGCACGCAGCCGCGCGCGAGGCCACGCATGGAACCGGGAGGCTCACCCCGACCTGCGCCCCCGGCCCCGTCGCCCGCTGGGCCCGTGCCGTACGGCCCGGCGACGAGGCCGTGCTGCTCGGGCCGGACGCCCGGCACGGGGGCGAGCCGACGGGGATAGAGTTCCGCCTGCCCGAGGGGGACGGGCCGATACTGCTGGCCGGTGACGAGACCGCCGTTCCCGCCGTCGCCTCGATCCTCGAACGCCTGCCCCGCGACCGGCGCGGCGAGGTCCTGCTCGAGGTGCCGTGCGCGGCGGACGTCCTCGACCTCGACGCGCCGGAGGGGGTGGCCGTCACATGGCTGCCGCGCGACGGCGCCGGGCACGGCGACCTGCTGGTGCCCGCCGTACGGGCCGCCGCCGACCGGCTGCTGCCCACCCCTGGCCGACCGGCCGCCCCGCAGGGTCTTCCCGAGGTCGACGTGGACAGCGAGATCCTGTGGGAGGTGCCGCCGGAGGGGCGGGAGGCCGGTTCGGTGTACGCGTGGCTGGCCGGTGAGGCGGCTGTGATCAGGACGCTCCGCCGCCACCTGGTCGCCGAGCGCGGCCTCGACCGGCGCTCTGTCGCCTTCATGGGCTACTGGCGGGCGGGCCGCGCCGAGTCCGTCTGAGCGCCGGTCCCGATCAGGCCCTCCCCGCCAACCGGCACGCGAGACAGTCGCGATGGCCGGTCATGGGGTCCTTCACCCGCCAGTCCCGCCGCCCGGCGGGCCGGGGGCCGCTCGGCTTGCCCCAGCCCGCCAGGTGCAACGCCCAGGTGACCAGGCCGGCGCAGAGGATCACTCCGGCGCCGAGCCAGAGGCCGGGCGCCCATCCGGCGCACATGGCCAGGCCCACCGCGGAGAAGCCGGCCAGGCCGATGACACATCCGGTCCATCCCGCGACGGTGTGTCCCAGATCGACGTCACCGTGCACACCGCTCATTGCCTCTCCTCGGCGAACGTAGAATACTTATCTCACGTAATAATTATCTTAGATGCTAAGGAGAATGCCTGTGGAGGGCAAGCCGCGGCCCGAGGCGACGGCGGAGCGGGCCCTGGCCGGGATGGACGGCCTCATCGCGCTCAGCCTCGTCGGCCAGCAGCACATCGCCCAGCGTCTCGGGCTGAACACGACGGACCTGACCTGCCTGGGCCACATCATGGGGACCGGGCGACAGCCGATCAGCGCGGGCGAGCTGGCCGAGCGGGCCGGCCTCACCACCGGTGCCGTCACCGGCGTGCTGAACCGCCTCGAACAGGCCGGATACGCCCGCAGGCAGGCCGATCCCGCCGACCGGCGCCGGGTGCTGGTCGTCGCCGACACCTCGGCCGCCGCCCGTGTCGCCGCCGTCTACGAGCCCTTCTACCGGCGGCTCTCCGACCTGTTCGCCGACTACACGCCCGACGAGATCGGCGTACTGGCCGACTGGTTCACCCGCGCTACGGCCCTCATGCGGACCTCCCTTGAGGAGATCGGACGGGAGCCGTCCCCCTGAGCCCGTGACCCCGGAGGCCTCGGAAGACCCCGGCATGCCCTTCGCACCGGCGGCCCCGTGTCACGGCCGTCGTCGAGGACCACCGACCAGGGGAACCTCCCGCCCGGCCTGAGCCGCGAGGGCCTTGAGGAGGTCATCGGGGACCAAGGCCCCTACCCCGCACGGCCACAAGCGACTAGCTTCGGAGCATGATTCGCGTGTTTCTCGTGGACGATCACGAGGTGGTACGGCGGGGCGTCGCGGCCCTGCTGGAGTCCGAGGACGACATCGAGGTCGTCGGGGAGGCGGGAACCGCGGAGTCGGCGATCGCCCGCATCCCGGCGTTGCGGCCGGACGTCGCGGTGCTGGACGTGCGGCTCCCCGACGGCAGCGGCATCGACGTGTGCCGGGAGGTCCGCTCGGCGACGCCGGGGGTGGCCTGCCTGATGCTGACCTCCTTCGCCGACGACGACGCCCTGTTCACGGCGGTGATGGCGGGGGCGTCCGGATACGTGCTCAAGCAGATCCACGGCTCCGACCTGATCGGCGCGGTACGGACGGTGGCCTCCGGCCAGTCGCTGCTCGACCCGCAGACCACCGCCAGCATGCTCGCCCGGCTGCGCGACCAGGCGACCCGCAAGGACCCGGTCGAGGCGCTGTCGGAGCAGGAGCGCCACATCCTGGAGCTGATCGGCGAGGGCCTGACGAACCGGCAGATCGGCGAGCGGATGTTCCTGGCCGAGAAGACGGTGAAGAACTACGTGTCCAACCTGCTGTCCAAGCTCAACATGCAGCGCCGTACCCAGGTGGCCGCGCTGGCGGCGCGGATGAAGACGGACCGCGACCGGTGAGAGCGCTCCCGCGCTCTCCTGGCCTCACGCCCCCACGCGGGCGCCGGTGACCCGGCGGCGGAAGACCCAGTAGGTCCACCCCTGGTAGAACAGGACGAGTGGGGTGAAGATCACCGCGACCCAGGTCATCACCGTCAGCGTGTAGGGCGTCGAGGCCGCGTCGCGCACGTTCAGGCTGTTGGCCGGGTCGAGCGCGGGCATCACGTTGGGCCACAGGCTGCCGAACAGCGTGACGGTGACCGCGATGATCGCCACCGCGCTGGCCGTGAACGCCCAGCCGTCCCGGCCGCGCAGCGTCGCCAGGAGCGCGCCCGCGATCGCCGCGGCGGCCACCGCGACGGTGACCCAGGTGGCGGCCTTGCCCACGGTGAGCTGGGTGGCCAGCAGGAAGGCGCCGCCCACCAGGAGCGCGCCGACGGCCAGTCTCCCGGCCAGGGCGGCCGAGCGGGCCCGTAGGTCGCCGCCGGTGCGCAGGGTCAGGAACACGGCGCCGTGCAGGGTGAACAGGGTGAGCGTCGCCAGGCCGCCCAGCAGGGCGTACGGGTTGAGCAGGGTGAGCAGCGAACCGGTGTACTCGTGGTCGGCGTCCAGCGGGACGCCCCTGACGACGTTGGCGAACGCCACGCCCCACAGGAAGGCCGGCAGCAGGGAGCCGAGGAACATGGCCCGGTCCCAGCTCCGCGGGCTGTCGCTCTTGCCGCGGTACTCGATGGCCACGCCACGCAGGATCAGCGCGACCAGGATGAGGAAGAGCGGCAGGTAGAAGCCGGAGAACAGGGTGGCGTACCACTCGGGGAAGGCGGCGAAGGTCGCGCCTCCCGCGACGATCAGCCAGACCTCGTTGCCGTCCCAGACCGGCCCGATCGTGGCCAGGATCGACCTGCGGTCGTCGTCATCCACACCGAGGACCGGCAGCAGGACACCGACCCCGAAGTCAAAGCCCTCCAGGACGAAGTAACCGGTCCACAACAGGGCGATGAGCAGGAACCAGACGGTCGTGAGCTCCATGAACGTTCCTTGGTCAGTAGGACAGGACGGGCGCCTCGCCCGTGCTCTCCGGTTCCGGTTCGTCCTCCGGGCCGCGCCGGACGAACTTCATCAGCAGCGCGACCTCGATCACCGCGAGCACCCCGTAGAGCAGGGTGAACCCGCTGAGGGTGATCGCGGCCTCGGTGACGCCGACACCGGGTGAGACCGAGTCGGCGGTGCGCATCCGCCCGAAGACGGTCCACGGCTGGCGGCCCATCTCCGTGAAGATCCACCCCAGCGAGTTGGCGAGCAGCGGCAGGCCGATCCCCCAGACCGCGGCCCAGTACGGCCAGCGGCTCCTGGGCAGCCGGTTCCCTCTGATGAGCCACAGACCGGCCAGCGCGACCAGGGCGGCCAGCACGCCGAACCCGATCATCAGACGGAAGGACCAGTAGGTGAGGCCGATGATGGGCCGGTAGTCACCGGGGCCGTACTTCAGCTGGTAGCGGGCCTGGATGTCGTTGATGCCCTCGACCCGTCCGTGCAGGGTGTCGGTCGCCAGCAGGCTCAGGCCGTACGGGATCTGGATGTTGATGTGGTTCCGGCCGTTGCGGACGTCGCCGACGGCGAAGATCGAGAAGCCCGCGGAGGTCTCGTCGTCCCACAGCGCCTCGGCCGCGGCCATCTTCATCGGCTGCTGCCTGGTCATGATCTGCGCCTGCAGGTGGCCGCTGATCACGACGCCCAGCGCCGCGGCCAGGGTGACGACCATCCCGAGGCGGGCGGCGGGGCGGAACAGGTCCACGTGCCTCTTCTTGAGGAGCTGCCAGGCGCTCACCCCGACGACGAACATCCCGGCCGAGACGAACGCGCCGAAGATGACGTGTGGAAAGGTGATCAGGTTCGTGGAGTTGGTGAGCACCGCCCAGATGTCGACGAGTTCGGCGCGGCCGGACTTCGGGTTGAGCCTGAAGCCGACCGGGTGCTGCATCCACGAATTCGCAGCAAGGATGAAATATCCGGAAATGGTGGTGCCAATCGCCGCCGCCCAGATCGTCGCCAGGTGCAGTCCGGGGGACAGCCTGTCCCATCCGAAGATCCACAGGCCCAGGAAGGTGGATTCGAGAAAGAAGGCGATCAGGCCCTCCATCGCCAGCGGGGCGCCGAACACGTCACCGACGAAACGGGAGTAGTCACTCCAGTTCATTCCGAACTGGAACTCCTGCACGATGCCGGTCACCACCCCCATCGCGAAGTTGATCAGGAAGAGCTTCCCGAAGAACTTCGTCAGCCGCAGGTAGGCGGGCTTCCTCGTGCGGTACCACGCCGTCTGCAGACCGGCCACGACGGCGGACAGGCCGATCGTCAGCGGGACGAAGAAGAAGTGGTAGACCGTCGTTATCCCGAACTGCCAGCGCGACAGGTCCAAGACGTCCATGGGTGGTGCTCCGTCTCACAGATGCCGTCCCGGGACCCGGGAGACCCGCCGCGGAACTGCGGGCCTCCCTTAAAAGGACTTATGTTCTGACCATTACCCCTCAGGCCTTGGCCCGTACCACGGCCACCGGGCAGGAGGCGTGGTGCAGGACCCCGTGGCTGACCGATCCCAGTACGGCCGAGCCGAACCCGCCCAGCCCCCGTGACCCGACGACCACCAGGTCGGCGGCCTTGGAGGCCTCGCCGAGGGCGAACACGGGGTGCTCGAACAGCACCGTCTGCTCGACCTCGACCTCCGGGTGCCGCTCCCGCCACGGCGCCAGGATCTCGGTGGCGAGCCGTTCCTCGGTGCCGGAGATGTCCTCGATCAGCGGTGTGTAGGCGACGGAGCCGACCGCCATGACGGGCAGCTGCCAGGCGTGCAGGGCACGCAGCCCGGCGCCGCGGCGGGCGGCCTCCCCGAAGGCGTACTCCAGTGCGGCCTCGGACTCGGGCGAGCCGTCGAACCCGACGACGACTCCGCCGTGCCCTCCGTGTTCCTCGCCCCTGACGACCACGACGGGGACCGCCACGTGCCCGGCCAGCGAGAGTGAGACGGAGCCGAGCAGCAGCCCGGCGAACCCGCCCCGGCCCCGGCTGCCGATCACGATCTGCTCGGCGTCCTCCGCCTCCCGCCGCAGGACCTCGACGGGCCTGCCCGTCTCAAGGGAGGTGGTGACGTCGACGCCGGGGGCGCGCCCGCGCGCGAGGCTCGCGGCGGTCTCCAGCACTCCCCTCGCCTCCTCCGTCAGGGACTCCTCAAGCTCCCTCGGGGTCCCGCGCCGCCAGTCCTCGCGCACGTGGACGATCCGCAGCGCGCCGCCGCGCCGTACCGCGTCCTCTGCCGCCCACCCGACCGCGGCCTCCGCCGAGGGTGAACCGTCGGTCCCCACCACCACATGTGCCGTCATCCCGGCCTCCTGTCACGTCTGTCCTCATCCGATCACCGTCCCGCCCCGGGACTCACCGGCCGAAGGTCCCCTTCGGCCGGGACCTGTGTCCCCTTCCTGGGCGGGACGAACCATCCGGGCGCCCGTGGAGGACACTGCGGGCACGACCGATACGGCGGGTACGGCCCGCCCCGGCTGGGCATATTCAGGGGATCGCCCGCCGGGGTTTCCGCGGGGAGACGAACCGTGGAGACCGGGGGCCCGCGCACACGGATTCGGGGGACGCGCATGAATCTCACAGCCGGAGTCACCGCCGCCGCGGCGGGCATCACCGCCCTGGACACCGTCGGCTACCTGGACATGGTCGTGCGCGGCCGTCCCGCGAGCGACGTCCCGGCCGAGGCCGCGGACGAGCTGGCGGGACGGGCCGGGATCGACCTGGGGCACGGCGAGGAGGGCGACAGCAGGCGTACGGGCCTGGGAGCGCTGCTGGGCTACACCGCCGGTCTCGGGGTCGGCGTGCTGTACGGCCTGCTCCCCGGCGGACGGCGCCCGGCGCTGCCGCTGGCCGCGCTCGGGTTGTCACTGGCCGCGATGGCCGCGAGCGACATCCCTCTCGCGGCGGCCGGGGTGACCGACCCGCGGCGCTGGGACGCGGCCTCGTGGGTTTCCGACCTCCTGCCGCATCTCGCCTACGGGCTGACGACGGCCGTGGTCTACGACCGGCTCACCCGCCCTGGCCGCCGAAGGGGAAGGCGCTGACGAGGACGGGAATAGCCGGGAACCGCACCCTGTTCCCGTAGTTGAAACTTCAACCAAGAGGGAGGGCGGCGAGGATCATGCAGTTCGGAATCTTCACCGTCGGAGACGTCACGACCGACCCGACCACGGGCAGGACGCCCACCGAGCACGAGCGGATCAAGGCCACGGTCGCCATCGCGCTCAAGGCCGAGGAGGTCGGGCTGGACGTCTTCGCGACCGGAGAACACCACAACCCGCCCTTCGTGCCGTCGTCGCCGACGACCCTGCTCGGTTACATCGCCGCCAGGACCGACAGGCTCATCCTCTCCACGGCCACGACGCTGATCACCACGAACGACCCGGTCAAGATCGCCGAGGACTTCGCGACGCTGCAGCACCTGGCGGACGGGCGGGTCGACCTGATGCTCGGCCGGGGCAACACCGGCCCGGTCTACCCGTGGTTCGGCAAGGACATCCGCCAGGGCATCCCGCTGGCCATCGAGAACTACGCGCTGCTGCACCGGCTGTGGCACGAGGACGTCGTGGACTGGCAGGGCCGCTTCCGCACCCCGCTGCAGTCCTTCACCGCGACGCCCAGGCCGCTGGACGGCGTGCCGCCGTTCGTCTGGCACGGCTCGATCCGCAGCCCCGAGATCGCCGAGCAGGCCGCCTACTACGGCGACGGCTTCTTCGCCAACAACATCTTCTGGCCTCGTGAACACTTCCAGCGCCTGGTCGAGCTGTACCGGGAGCGCTTCGCCCACTACGGGCACGGCACCCCGGAGCAGGCGATCGTCGGGCTCGGCGGCCAGGTGTTCATGCGCCGCAACTCCCAGGACGCGGTGCGCGAGTTCCGGCCCTACTTCGACAACGCGCCCGTGTACGGCCACGGCCCCTCACTTGAGGAGTTCACCGAGCAGACCCCGCTCACGGTCGGCAGCCCGCAGGAGGTCATCGACAGGACCCTGACCTTCAGGGAGAGCTTCGGCGACTACCAGCGCCAGCTGTTCCTGATGGACCACGCGGGCCTGCCGCTGAAGACCGTGCTGGAGCAGCTCGACATCCTGGGCGAGGAGGTCGTGCCCGTGCTGCGCAGGGAGTTCGCCGCCGGACGGCCCGAAGGGGTGCCCGACGGCCCGACCCACGCCGCCCTCGTCGCCGCGGAGCGGGAGCGCGACACCGCCGAGGCCCGATAGAAGCCGTACGGAACACGAGAAGGAGAGAACGTTGACAGCCCTGAAGCTCGTCGCCGTCTCGGCGGGTCTCGGCAAGCCGTCCTCGACGCGCCTGCTGGCCGACCGGCTGACCGAGGCGACCAGGAAGCACCTCGAACCGGAGCGCCAGGTCGAGGTGCGCGTGATCGAGCTGCGCGACCTGGCGAGGGACATCGCCAACAACATGGTCACCGGCTTCCCGTCCCCCGCGCTGGACGAGGCGATCGAGGCCGTGACCGGGGCGGGCGGCGTCATCGCCGTGACGCCGATCTTCACGGCCTCCTACAGCGGGCTCTTCAAGTCGTTCTTCGACGTGATCGACCACACCGCGCTCGCGGGCAAGCCGGTGCTCGTCGGGGCGACCGGAGGTACGGCACGGCACTCCCTGGCCCTTGAGCACGCCCTGCGCCCGATGTTCGCCTACCTGCGCGCGGTCGTCGCGCCGACGGCCGTCTACGCGGCCTCGGAGGACTGGGGCACGAGCGCGGGCTCGCAGGGGGAGGATCTGGCCACCCGTGTCACGAGGGCGGCCGGGGAACTGGCGGGCCTGATGCGGCACGGGCAGGCGACGACCGGCGCCGGGGAGGCGGTGCCGTTCGAGGAGCGGCTGGCGGCCCTGCGCCTGTGACGGGAGGCCCTCACAGCGGGATGTTGCCGTGGTGGCCGCGCTCCCCCGGAGCCCCGGCCAGCGCCTCGGCGACGCGGCGGCGGGTCGTGCGCGGGTCGATCACCTCGTCCACCACGCCGAGGTCGATCGCCCTGCGCACACCGCCCGCGTCCCGCTCGTGCTCCTCCACGAGCCTGGCCCGCAGCTCCGCGCGTTCCTCCTGCGGCGCCGCCGCCAGCCGCCTGCGGTGCAGGACCCCGACGGCGGCCTCCGCGCCCATGACCGCGACCTCGGCGTCCGGCCAGGCGAAGACCCGGGTCGCGCCGAGCGCGCGGGAGTTCATCGCGATGTAGGCGCCGCCGTACGACTTGCGCAGGACGACCGTCACCCGGGGGACCCGGGCCTCGGCGAAGGCGTGCAGAAGCTTGGCCCCGCGCCTGACCACCCCGTCCCACTCCTGGGCGACGCCCGGCAGGTAACCGGGGACGTCGGCCAGCACGACCAGCGGAACCCCCAGTGCGTCGCACATCCTCACGAACCTGGCGGCCTTCTCCGCGGAAAGGGCGTCCAGGCAGCCGCCCTTGCGCAGCGGGTTGTTGGCCACCACACCGACGGAGCGCCCGGCGAGACGGCCGAGCCCGACGACGACGTTCGGCGCCCAGCGGGGCTGGAACTCCTCGAACCGCTCGCCCTCGTCCAGCAGGACGCGCACCAGCGGCCGGACGTCGTAGGCCTGCCGGGGAGAGGGGGGCAGCAGCGCCGCGGGGTCGCGGCCCTCGTCCAGGTCGTCGAGGTCGTAGTCTCCCTGGACACCGAGGACGAGCGCGATCCGCCGGGCGCGCAGGAGGGCGTCCTCCTCCCCGGCGGCGACCACGTGCACCACCCCCGAGCGGCGGCCGTGGGCGTCGGCGCCGCCGAGCCGCTCCATGTCGATGTCCTCACCGGTCACGCTGCGGACCACGTCGGGGCCGGTCACGAAGACTCGGCCCTGCTCGGACATGACGATCACGTCGGTGAGCGCGGGCCCGTAGGCCGCCGCCCCCGCCGCCGGGCCGAGGACCACGGAGATCTGCGGCACCAGCCCCGAGGCGCGGGTATTGGCGGCGAAGACCAGCCCCGCGCCGTGCAGCGACTCGACCCCGTCGCCCAGTCTCGCTCCCCCGCAGTGCCACAGGCCGATGATCGGGACGCGCAGCCGTACGGCCTCGTCGACCGCCGCCACGATGTGCCGTGCCCCGGCGATGCCCAGGGCCCCTCCCATGACCGTGGCGTCCGTGCAGAACGCGACCACCGGATGCCCGCCGGCCAGCCCCCTGACCGCGAGCACGCCGCTGCGGTCCTCCGGGTGCAGCGGGGTGACCGATCCCGGGTCGAGCAGCCGGGCGAGCCTGTCCCCCGGGTGCCTGGAATCGCGGCCGATCTCCCCCGGTGCCGCCGCGACAACCGTCATGAAGCGCTCCCGTGTCTTCTCTTTTAACCGCCGATGCTTATTGGCACGCTAGGCGCGGCATCACGGGAACGTCCAATCACGATTCTTAATGAGTAACGACAAAGGAAGCCTTATGGCAGGTCAGAGGCCCAAAAAACCCTCAATCCCGCTTGACTTTGTAGGGAAATGCGTGCGACCTTCGTAGCGTGAACAGGGAAATAACCGCGACCGACCATCCGTGCCGGGACGTACGGCGGGCCGACCGGGCCTGTCGCTGAGTCCCACCGGGTTCCGCCCACGTAACACCGCCGCCCGCCGGAAGAGACCGAACGGGGAGAATCCTTTCCCCCACGGCTGTGCGATCTCACCGAATTCTTGCCGACGCGCCTTTTAATTGCGACGTCCGCTGGGCGGCCACCACCCGCGCCACAATTCCCGGAAGTCGATATCCGGAGCGCGAACGGATCGAAGAAGGCACGACAAGAGGCGGGTTTTCACAATGGCAGGAAATAAGCCGGAGAAGAGCACGCGGCGGGAGCGGAACGGCGGGGAGGCGATCGCGGTCATCGGGCTCGCCTGCAGACTGCCCGGCGCGCCGAACCCGGCGGACCTGTGGGAGCTGCTGCGGTCGGGACACGACGCGACCGGTGAGCCGTCCGAGGGCCGGCTGCGGGCCGACCCCGGGATCGCGGGGCTGCGGGGTGGTTTCCTCGACCGCGTCGACCTGTTCGACGCCGGGTTCTTCGGCGTCTCCCCCCGTGAGGCCGCGACAATGGACCCCCAGCAGCGGCTCGTCCTCGAACTGGCCTGGGAGGCGCTGGAGGACGCCGGGCTGCCGCCCGCCACGCTGGCGGGGACGGCCTCGGGGGTGTTCCTCGGCGCGATGGCCTCCGACTACGCGACGCTGGTTTACCGGAACGGTGCGAGCGCGGTGACCCGGCACACCCTCGCCGGGCTGACCAGGGGAATCCTCGCCAACCGCGTGTCCTACTTCCTCGGGTTGCGCGGCCCGAGCCTGACGGTCGACACCGCCCAGTCGTCGGCGCTGGTCGCGGTGCACCTGGCCTGCGAGAGCCTGCGTTCGGGGGAGTCGGCCGTCGCGCTGGCGGGCGGCGTCAACCTCAACCTCGTGCCGGAGAGCACGGTGACCGCCGACCGGTTCGGCGGCCTGTCCCCCGACGGACGCTGCTTCACCTTCGACGCGCGCGCCAACGGCTACGCGCGCGGGGAGGGCGGCGGCCTGGTCGTGCTCAAGCCGCTCGACCAGGCGCTGGCGGACGGGGACGAGGTGCACGCCGTCATCCTGGGCAGCGCGGTCAACAACGACGGCGCGACCAGCGCCCTGACCGTGCCCGACGCCACGGCCCAGGAGGAGGTCGTACGCCTGGCGCTGGGCAGGGCCGGGATCGAGGGCTCCGCCGTACAGGTGGTCGAGCTGCACGGCACCGGAACCAGGGTCGGCGACCCCGTAGAGGCCGCCGCGCTCGGGGCGGCCCTCGGCGCCGGCCGCCCCGCCGGGCAGCCGCTGCTCGTCGGCTCGGTCAAGACGAACATCGGCCACCTGGAGGGGGCCGCGGGCATCGCCGGGCTGCTGAAGGCCGTGCTGAGCATCCGCAACCGGGAGGTGCCGCCCAGCCTCAACTTCGAGACCCCCAGCCCGCTGATCGACTTCGAGGCGCTGAACCTGCGGGTCGCCTCCGGTACGGCACGGCCCTGGCCCCGCCCCGACGCCCCGCTTGTGGCGGGGGTCAGCTCCTTCGGGGTCGGCGGCGTGAACTGCCACGTCGTCCTGGGCGAGGCGCCCTCCGGCACCCGGGAGGAGGTCACCACGGGACCGGCCGCGGAGGCCGTCGCCGTACCGCTGATCCTGTCCGCCGGGACGCCCGCCGCGCTGCGCGCGCAGGCCGCGAGGCTGGCCGCCTCCCCCGCGCTCGACGGGGACGTGCCGGACGTCGCGTTCTCACTGGCCACCACCCGGACGGCGTTCGGCCACCGGGCGGTGTTCGTGGGGACCGAGGGCGGGGAGCTGCGCGAGCGGCTCAGGGCGTTCGGCGCGGGCGAGCCGGTCAGGGGCTCCGTGCGGGGCACGGCCCGTGAACTCGGCGGAACCGTGTTCGTCTTCCCCGGCCAGGGCGGGCAGTGGGCGGGCATGGGCAGGCGGCTGGCCGAGTCCTCCCCGGTGTTCGCCGGGCACCTGCGGACCGTCGCCGAGGCCCTCGAACGACACGTGGACTGGTCCCTGACCGACGTGCTGTGGCAGAAGCCGGGAGCGCCCTCCCTGGAGCGGGTGGACGTCGTCCAGCCCGCGTTGTTCGCGGTCATGGTCGCGCTGGCCCGGCTGTGGGAGTCGTTCGGCGTCCGCCCCGACGCCGTGATCGGCCACTCGCAGGGGGAACTCGCCGCCGCCGCCGTGACCGGGGCGCTGTCCCTGGACGACGCCGCCGCGATCGTGGTGCTGCGCAGCCAGGCGCTCGCCGCCATCTCCGGGCGGGGCGGGATGGCCTCGCTCCCGCTGCCCGTCGAGCGGGTCCGCGCCACGCTCGCCCGCTGGGAGGGACGGCTGAACATCGGCGCCGTCAACGGCCCCGACACGACCGTGGTCTCCGGTGACGCCGACGCGCTCGACGAACTCGTCGCCCACTACGAGGCCGAGGACGTCCCCGTACGGCGGGTGCGGATCGACTACGCCTCGCACTCCGCGCACGCCGAGGAGGTGCGGGACCGGCTGCTGGAGTTCCTCCCCCGGTACGGCGCGCGCGGCACCGGCGTCGCGTTCTACTCCAGCGTCACCGGAGGTCCGCTCGACACCACCACACTCGACGCCGACTACTGGTACCGCAACCTCAGGCAGACGGTCGAGTTCGACCGGGCCGTACGTGGCGCTCTGGCCGACGGCCACACGGTGTTCGTCGAGGTCAGCCCGCACCCGATCCTGTCCACCGGGCTTGAGCGAATCCTGGAGAGCGCCGCGCCCGGCTCCTCCGACGGGGTGGTGACGGGGACGCTGCGGCGTGACGACGGCGGCCTGGACCGGTTCCTGCTGGCGCTCGCCCACCTGTACACGCACGGCGCCCCCGTCGACTGGACGGCCGCGCTGCGTCCCGGCGCGCGCCGCGTTCCCCTGCCCCTCTACGCCTTCCAGCGCGACCGCCACTGGATCGACGCCACCGAGCCCGTACCGCCGCCGCCGCTCGGCGGGCCACCTGTCCCGGATCCTGTCGCCAGGCCGTCCGGGCAGGCCCGGGAACTGCTCGGCCTGGTCGTCTCGGCCACCGCGGAAGTCCTCGGCCACGAGGACCCGGGGGCCGTCGAGGCGGGCCGTACCTTCAGGGATCTGGGGCTCGACTCGCTCGGCGCCGTCGAGCTGCGCGACAGCCTGTCCTCGGCGACCGGCCTGACGATCCCCACGACCGTCACCTACGACCACCCGACCCCGCTCGCCCTGGCCAGGCATCTGGAGGCGACGGCCGAGGGCCGTACGGCGGACGTTCCCTCCGCCGAGGACGACCGGCGGGGCCAGGAGAACGAGCCGATCGCGCTGGTCTCGATGGCGGGACGGTGGCCGGGCGGCGCCGACACCCCCGAGGCCCTCTGGGAACTGGTGCTCGACGGCACCGACGCGATCGGTGTCTTCCCCGCCAACCGGGGCTGGGACGTGGACGCGCTCCACGACCCCGAAGGCGTACGGCCCGGCACCTCGACCACCCGGGAGGGCGGTTTCCTGCACGACGCCGACCGGTTCGACGCCGAGTTCTTCGGCATCGGCCCCAGGGAGGCCGCCGCGATGGACCCGCAGCAGCGGCTGCTGCTTGAGACGGCGTGGGAGGCCCTCGAACGCGCCGGCATCGTGCCCGAGACGTTGCGGGGCAGCCGCACCGGAGTGTTCGTCGGGCTGACGCCACAGGACTACGGCCCGCGCCTGCACGAGACCGGAGAGGGGGCCGAGGGGTACGCGCTGACCGGCACCACCGCGAGCGTCGCCTCCGGCCGGATCTCCTACGTCCTGGGCCTTGAGGGGCCCGCGGTGACCGTGGACACCGCCTGCTCGTCGTCGCTGGTCGCGCTGCACCTGGCGGTCCGTTCGCTGCGTTCCGGGGAGTCGGACCTGGCGCTGGCGGGCGGGGTGACCGTCATGTCGGCGCCCGGGATGTTCACCGAGTTCTCCCGGCAGGGCGGGCTCGCCCCTGACGGCCGCTGCAAGGCCTTCTCCGGCGCCGCGGACGGCACCGGCTGGGCGGAGGGCGTCGGCCTCCTGCTGGTCGAGCGGCTGTCGGACGCCCGGCGCAACGGGCACCGGGTGCTGGCCGTGATCCGGGGCACCGCGATCAACCAGGACGGCGCCTCCAACGGCCTCACCGCCCCCAACGGCCTCGCGCAGCAGCGGGTGATCCGGCAGGCGCTCAGGGACGCCGCGCTGGCCCCCACCGACGTCGACGCCGTCGAAGCCCACGGCACCGGAACCACCCTGGGCGACCCGATCGAGGCGCAGGCGCTCATCGCGGTCTACGGCAAGGACCGCCCCGAAGACCGGCCTCTGTGGCTGGGGTCGCTGAAGTCCAACATCGGCCACACCCAGGCCGCCGCAGGAGTCTCCGGTGTCATCAAGGTCGTGCAGGCCCTGCGGGAGGGGATCCTGCCCAGGACGCTGCACGCCGACCAGCCGTCCGAGCACGTCGACTGGGCCGGGGGCGGGGTCCGGCTGCTGACCGAGAACGTTCCGTTGCCCCGGAACGGACGGCCCCGCCGCGTGGGTGTCTCGTCGTTCGGGATCAGCGGCACCAACGCCCACGTCATCATCGAACAGGCCCCGGAAACACCCCCGGAACCCCGCGACGAAAAGCGGAACTCCCCCGTCGCACTCCCCCTGTCAGCCCGCTCGACGGCGGCGCTGACCGCCCAGGCCACCCGCCTGGCCGACCACCTGGAAACCCACCCCGAACTGCGCCCCGAGGATGTGGCACATTCGCTGGTCACCACCCGAAGCGTGTTCGAACACCGCGCGGTCGTCCTCGGCGACACGAGTGCGGACCTGGCCGGAAAGCTACGGGCGCTCACCGACTCCCACCCCGCCACCGGCACACCCCGGGTGACCTTCCTGTTCACCGGCCAGGGCAGCCAACGCACCGGCATGGGCCGAACCCTGTATGACACCTACCCCGCCTTCGCTCGTGCCTTCGACCAGGTCACCGCCCTGTTCGACCCCCACCTCGACATCCCGTTAAGAGATGTCATCTTCGACCCCGCGCATGAGGAGCTGCTCAACCACACCCTCTACACCCAACCCGCCCTGTTCACCCTCCACACCGCCCTCCACCACCTCCTGGCCTCCTGGAACATCCACCCCACCGCTCTGGCAGGCCACTCCATCGGCGGCATCACCGCCGCCCACCTCGCCGGCGTGCTCAGCCTGGCGGACGCCGCCCACCTGGTCGCGGTTCGCGCCCGCCTCATGAACGACCTCCCCCCAGGCGCCATGGCCGCCATCAACGCCCCCGAAACCGACATCACCCCCCTACTCGACCCCGCAGTCACCATCGCCGCCCTCAACACCCCCACCTCAACCGTCATCACCGGCGACGAAGACACCGTGCGGAAACTCACCGACCACTTCACAAGGCTGGGCCGCAAAACCAAGCACCTCACCGTCAGCCACGCCTTCCACTCCCACCACCTCGACCCGATCCTCGACGAGTTCCGCGACGCCATCAGCGGCCTGACCTTCAACCCCCCGACCCTGCCCGTCATCTCCGACCACACCGGCGAACCCCTCACCCACACCGACCCCACCTACTGGACCAACCACCTACGCCACCCCGTCCGCTTCCACGACGCCCTCACCACCGCCGCACCCACCACCGACCTCTTCCTCGAACTCGGCCCCGACCCCGTCCTCACCACCTTCGCCACCGAGACGACACCCGACATCCCGGCCTTCACGACGTTGCGCCGTGACCGGCCGGAATCCACCACCCTTCTCACCGCGGCCGCCCGCCTGCACGTCGATGGCGTGGACGTCGACTGGACCGCCACCCTCACCGGACAACCCAGGACCGTCGACCTGCCCACCTACGCCTTCCAGCGACGTAGGCACTGGCTGGAGCGGGGCGTCTCCTCCGGAGGTGACGGCTCACGGCACGCCCGTTTCTGGGACACGGTCGGCAGGGGGGATCTCGACTCCCTGGTCTCCGCCCTGGGCACCGAGGGGGAACGGGTGCGGGACGCCCTGGGCACGGTTCTGCCCGCCCTGGCGTCCTGGCACGCCGCCGACGGTGTCCGTTCGACCGTCGACTCGTGGCGTCACCGCGTCGTGTGGCGTCCCCTCGACACGGTGACCCCGGCGCGGAGCCGTACCGAGGGGAGCTGGTTGCTCGTCCGACCGGCCGGGGTGGCCGGGGCGGCATGGGCCGACGTGCTCGCCCGCACTCTCACCGGGCGTGGGACGCGGGTGGCGCCGGTGGTCGTCCAGGCGGGTACGGCCGACGCCGAGAGCATCGGTACGGCGCTGGCCAACGCCCTGGAGCACCTTCCCTCCGCGCCGTCCGGGGTGTTGTCCCTGCTCTCCCTGGACGACTCCCCGTGTCCCGGACATCCGGCGGTGCCCAGCGGGGCCGCCGCCGAGGTCGCGCTGATCCAGGCCCTCGACCTGGCGGGGATCGGCGGACGGTTGTGGACGGCGACCGCCGGGGCGGTCTCGACGGGCCCCTCGGACCCGGTCAGCCGTCCGGCCGGGGCGCTCGGGTGGGGCCTCGGCCCGGTCGTGGCCACGGAGAAGCCCGAGCGGTGGGGCGGTCTGATCGACCTGCCCGTGACGCCGGACCCGCGTGCCGCCGCGCACGCCGTCACCGCCCTGACCGGGCAGCACGGTGAGTCGGAGTTCGCGGCCCGCGCGAACGGCCTCCTCGTACGGCGGCTGGTACCCGCGCCGCTTCCCGGGGGTGGTGCCCCGGTGCCGTGGACGGCGGAGGGAACCGTACTGATCACCGGCGGCACGGGGGCGCTGGGCGGCCATGTCGCGCGCCGTCTGGCCGCCAACGGCACCCGGCGGCTGCTGCTGGTCGGGCGCCGGGGGCTCGACGCGCCCGGGGCCGCCGAGCTGGAGGCCGAGCTGACCTCCCTCGGCGCCCAGGTCACCGCGGCCGCCTGCGACGTGGCCGACCGGGAGGCGCTGGCCGCCGTACTCGCCGCGATCCCCGCGGAACACCCGCTGACCGCGGTCGTCCACACCGCGGCCGTGCTGGACGACTCGCTCGTCGGCTCCCTGACGGCCGAGCGGATGGACCGGGTGCTGCGGGTGAAGGTCACGGGCGCGCTGAACCTGCACGAGCTGACCCGGGAGCTGGATCTGTCGGCGTTCGTGCTGTTCTCCTCGGTCACCGGCACGCTCGGGTCGGCAGGGCAGGGCAACTACGCGCCGGGCAACGCCTTCCTGGACGCCTTCGCCGAGTACCGCCGCGCGGCGGGCCTGCCCGCCACGTCGATCGCGTGGGGGCACTGGGACGGCGAGGGCATCGCCGATCCCGCCGCGAAGAGGCAGCTGGTGCGTGACGGCTTCCCGCCGATGGCGCCCGGCCTCGCCGTCACCGCGCTTGAGGAGGCGGTCGGGCACGGGGAGACCAGACTTGTCGTCAGCCGTGCCGACTGGGCCTCGGTGCTCTCGGCCAGGCCGTACCCGCTGCTGGGTGAGCTTCCCGAGGCCGCGCTGAACGCGGCCGACGCCGTGGCCCAGGAGCCGGAGGAGGATCTGGCCGTCCGACTGGCCGCGATGCCCGAGTCTGAGCGGCGGCAGACGGTTCGCAGGCTCGTCCGTGGCGAGGTCGCCGCCGTGCTGGGGTACGAGTCGGCGTCCGAGGTCGAGGACCATCGCGGCTTCCGCGACCAGGGGTTCAGCTCGCTGTCGGCGGTCGAGCTGCGCAACCGCCTCAGCCGGCTGACCGGTACGGCGCTGCCGAGCAGTCTGGTGTTCGACCACCCGACCCCCGAGGCGCTCATCGAGCATCTGCACGACCTCCTGGTCCCCGAGCCTGAGCCGCCGTCGGCCGTGGCGTTGGCCAAGCTCGACGAGTTGGAGGACCTGCTGGCCGAGGGCGCGGTCCCTGAGCCGGACCGGCAGGCCGCCGTCTCCAGGCTGCTGCGGCTCCTTGAGGGTCCGCGTCCCGAGGAAACGACGGCCGGTTCCGGCGATCTCTCCGCCGTCTCCGACGACGAGCTCATCAGCTTCATCAGCAACGAGCTCGGCATCTCCTGAAGCTCCCCTGTTCAGCCCGTGCGGAAGGCAAGACCTGTGAGTGACGACCAGATCCGGCATCTCCTCCGGCGTGTGACCGAGGAACTGCACAAGACACGTGAAGAGCTGCGCGACGTACGGGACGGACAGCGGGAGCCGATCGCGATCGTGGGCATGGCCTGCCGCCTGCCCGGCGGCACCGACACCCCCGAACAGCTCTGGGACCTCGTCTCAGGCGGCCGGGACGCCGTCACCGAGTTCCCCACGGACCGGGGATGGAACCTCGACGAACTCTACGACCCCGACCCCGACCGGCCCGGCACCTCCTACACCCGCCACGGCGGCTTCCTGGACAGCCCCGGCCACTTCGACGCCGACTTCTTCGGCATCTCCCGCCGTGAAGCCCTCGCCAGCGACCCCCAGCAACGCCTCCTGCTCGAACTCGCCTGGGAGACGCTGGAACGCGCGGGCATCGACCCCCGCCGGTTGAAGGGAAGCCGCACCGGGATCTTCGCCGGGACCAACGGGCAGGACTACGCGAGCACACTCAGCCGGGTCCCCGAGGAGGTCGAGGGATACCTGATCACCGGCACCGCGGCGAGCGTGCTGTCCGGGCGGGTCTCCTACACCTTCGGTTTCGAGGGACCCGCGGTGACCGTGGACACCGCCTGCTCCTCCTCCCTGGTCGCACTGCACCTGGCCGTCCGTTCCCTACGCGCGGGTGAGTCCGATCTGGCGCTGACGGGCGGGGTGACCGTCATGTCGTCGCCGAGTACGTTCGTGGAGTTCTCCCGGCAGCGGGGGCTGGCGCCCGACGGCCGGTGCAAGGCCTTCTCCTCGACCGCCGACGGCACCGGCTGGGCCGAAGGCGCCGGACTCCTCCTCCTGGAGCGGCTCTCCGACGCCCAGCGCAACGGACACCGCATCCTGGCCGTCATCCGAGGCACCGCCATCAACCAGGACGGCGCCTCCAACGGCCTCACCGCCCCCAACGGACCCGCCCAACAACGCGTCATCCGCCAAGCCCTCCACGACGCCGCATTGACCTCAACCGACGTCGACGCCGTCGAAGCCCACGGCACCGGAACCACCCTCGGCGACCCCATCGAAGCCCAAGCGCTCATCACGGTCTACGGCAAGGACCGGCCTGCTGATCAGCCCCTATGGCTCGGGTCATTGAAGTCCAACATCGGACACGCCCAGGCCGCCGCCGGAGTCGCCGGCATCATCAAAACCGTCCAGGCCCTGCGCGAAAAGGTCCTGCCCAAGACCCTGCATGTGGACCAGCCCACCCCCCACGTGGACTGGAGCGCAGGAACCGTACGACTCCTCACCGCGAACACCCCCTGGCCCCAGACCGGACGCCCCCGCCGGGCGGCCGTTTCCGCCTTCGGCGTCAGCGGCACCAACGCCCACGTCATCATCGAACAAGCCCCGGACCCCGCACCGGCCACGCCGGAACCGGAGACCACCGGGGTGGTGCCGCTGGTCGTCTCGGGGCGTTCGGCGGAGGCGTTGGCGGCCCAGGCCACCCGCCTGGCCGACCACCTGGAAACTCACCCCGAGCTGCGCCCCGAGGACGTCTCCCACTCCCTGGCCACCACCCGCACCACCTTCGAGCACCGCGCGGTCGTCCTGGGGCGGTCACGGCAGGAGCTCACGGACGGGGTCCGGACGGTCGCCGTGAACGGCCGGGACAACGGTGTGACGACGGGCGTGGCGACAGGCGCCCGGGGTGTGGTGTTCCTGTTCAGCGGGCAGGGCAGCCAACGCACCGGCATGGGCCACACCCTGTATGAGACCTACCCCGCCTTCGCTCGTGCCTTCGACCAGGTCACCGCCCTGTTCGACCCCCACCTCGACATCCCGTTAAGAGATGTCATCTTCGACCCGGCCCACGAGGAGCTGCTCAACCACACCCTCTACACCCAACCCGCCCTGTTCACCCTCCACACCGCCCTCCACCACCTCCTGGCCTCCTGGAACATCCACCCCACCGCTCTGGCAGGCCACTCCATCGGCGGCATCACCGCCGCCCACCTCGCCGGCGTGCTCAGCCTGGCGGACGCCGTCCACCTGGTCGCGGTTCGCGCCCGCCTCATGAACGACCTCCCCCCAGGCGCCATGGCCGCCATCAACGCCCCAGAAACAGACATCACCCCCCTACTCGACCCCGGGGTCGGTATCGCCGCCCTCAACACCCCCACCTCAACCGTCATCACCGGCGACCCCGACGCCGTGCGGAAACTCACCGACCACTTCACAAGGCTGGGCCGCAAAACCAAGCACCTCACCGTCAGCCACGCCTTCCACTCCCACCACCTCGACCCGATCCTCGACGAGTTCCGCGACGCCATCAGCGGCCTGACCTTCAACCCCCCGACCCTGCCCGTCATCTCCGACCACACCGGCGAACCCCTCACCCACACCGACCCCACCTACTGGACCAACCACCTACGCCACCCCGTCCGCTTCCACGACGTCGTACGGCGCCTGCACGAGGGGGTCGAACCGGGCGAGAGGTTGGACACGTTCCTGGAGATCGGCCCGGACGGGACGCTCAGCGGGATGGTCCAGGAGACCCTCGGTGCCGAGGGCGTGACCGCGATCCCGGTGTCGCGCCGTAACCGGCCGGAGGACACCGCCGCGCTCACCGCCGTGGCGCGCCTGTACGTCGGCGGCGTGGACGTCGACTGGGCCGCCACCCTCACCGGACAGCCCAGGACCGTCGACCTGCCCACCTACCCCTTCCAGCGGGAACGGCTGTGGATCGACGCGCCCCGCAGGGCGGCGGACCCCGCCGATCTCGGTCTCGCCTCGGCCGGTCACCCCCTGCTGGGGGCGGAGGTCCGGTTGGCCGGCGGTGGAGGCACGGTGCACACCGGCACCCTGTCCACGACCACCCACCCCTGGCTGGCCGACCACGCGGTCTTCGGCACGGTCGTCGTCCCCGGCACGGCCCTTGTCGAACTCGCCCTGCACGCCGCCGACCACGCCGGGCACGACGGCGTCGAGGAACTCGTCCTGCACGCCCCGCTCGTCCTCGCGGAGGGCACGGCCGTCGACCTCCAGGTGATCACGACCGTCTCGGCGGAGACGTCCGGGCGGCGATCCGTCGAGATCTACTCCCGTCCCTCAGGGGGAACCGCTGGAGGAACCGGCGACTGGACCAGGCACGCCGACGGAGTTCTCTCCCCGTCGGGAAACGCGGCCCCCACGGTGGATCTCACGGCGTGGCCGCCCCCGGGCGCGCGACCTCTCGACGTGGAGGACGCCTACGACAGACTGGCCGGCGCCGGTCTGGGGTACGGGCCGGTGTTCCAGGGGCTGCGGCGGGCGTGGCGGCGGGGTGAGGAGCTGTTCGCCGAGGTCACGTTGCCTGACGGAGCCCGGGATGACGCGGCGCCGTACGGTGTGCATCCGGCGTTGCTCGACGCGGCCCTGCACGTCGCCGCGTTGGAGTGGCTCGACGACGACCCTCGGCTGCCGTTCGCCTGGAACGGCGTACGGCTGCACGCCTCCGGCGCGACCACGCTACGGGTGCGCGCGGTGGTCTCCGGTTCGGGGTCGTTGACCCTGCACGCGGCCGACGCCACGGGAGCGCCCGTCGTCTCGATCGACGAGCTGCGGGTTCGCCCGGTCGGGCGCGACCGCCTTCGGGGGGCGGCCCACGGTGACGCGCTCTTCCGGGTCCGCTGGGAGGCGCTCCCGCCGGAGGCCCTGGCGGACGGGGAACAGCGGTGGGCGGTGTTGGGCGGGCCGTTCTCCGCTCCGGCGGGGGTCACGGTCTCCTCGTACGCCGACCTCGCCTCGCTCGCCAAGGACCTTGGGACCGGGACGCCGCCTTTCTCCCTCGTCGTGCTCGTGGTCTCCGCCCAGGACGATCCGGTGGCCGGGGCGCACGACAACGCGGAACGGGTGCTGGCCGTACTGCGGGAGTGGGTCGAACGGTGGGACGACGGGCGGCTGCTGGTCCTGACCAGCGGCGCCGTCGCCGCAGGCGAAGGTGAGGTCGTGGACCTGACGGCGGCTCCGGTGTGGGGGCTGGCGCGTTCGGCGCAGACCGAGCATCCGGGACGTGTGCTGCTGGCGGACCTGGACGGGGACGACGCCTCGTGGGCGGCGCTGCCGTACGCGGTGGCGACGGCGGTCGCCGTGGACGAGCCTCAGGTGGCGGTGCGCGCGGGGTCCTTCCTCGTGCCCCGGCTCAGCCGGGTCTCCGCCAGCGACGGGACCAGGAGCTGGGATCCTGAGGGGACGGTGTTGATCACCGGTGGCCTCGGCACCCTCGGCACCACCATCGCCCGCCACCTCGTCACCACCCACAACATCCGACACCTCATCCTCACCGGCAGACGCGGACCCCACACCCCCGGCGCCACCCAACTCCACACCGAACTCACCACCCTCGGCGCCCACATCACCATCACCACCACCGACACCACCGACCGACACGCCCTCACCCAACTCCTCAACACCATCCCCCCCAACCACCCCCTCACCGCCATCATCCACACCGCAGGCGTAACCGACGACACCCCCCTGACCACCCTCACCCCCCAACGACTCCACCCCGTCCTCACCCCCAAAATCGACGGCGCCCACCTCCTACACGACCTCACCCGCCACAACCCCCCCACCATC
>NZ_JBEYAB010000026.1:0-57990 GCF_040631445.1 Streptosporangium sp. NPDC020072
GGTGGCGAAGGCCGCCCCTTTTTTGTGTGGGGTTCCCCGCGGGGTTGGTTCTGGGTTCCCTGGGGTTTTTGGTGTGGTGGGGTTGTGTTCCAGGCGGGGCGTGGGGGGTGGCGGGAGCTGCCCTCCTTTTTTGTGTATGCCTGGCTTTGGGTGCGTGTGGGTGTTTGAGGGGCGGCGGTAGCTGCCCCTTTTTTGTTTCAGGAGCGGGGCGGGAGGGCGTGGGGTTCGCTGGACAGGATGGTTACCGCTCCGCTCGTTCGGTCGGCTTCATCCGGTCTTCCAGGGTGTTGTGGTGGGTGGGTTGCGTTCCAGGCGGGGTGCCTGGGGCGCGTTTGGGGGTTGGGGGTGGCTGGCGGCTGCCCCTTTTTTGTTTGTGCCCGGCCTGGAAAGGTGATGTGAGGGGTGGCGAGGCTGCCCCTTTCTCTGGTGCGGGGTGGCTTCGCCGTCGGGGCTGTTTCTTTTCTGGTTCAGCAGCAGCCTCCGGCAGCGGTCTCGGGGAAGGTGTTGTCTGCCGGCGGGGGTCCACGGGGCGATCAGGTTGATCCTGTTCGCCCTGGTCGTGGACGGCCCTGGTTGTGGACGGTGAGGTCCCGGGTCGGGGGCCGGAGAAGGCCGAAGGGCCGCTCCTCCGGCGGCCGGTGTCCGACGGTCCCCACGGTCCCGGCATCGTGTCGGGAGCGAGCCCTACCTTCTCTGAAGGCGTTGTGAAGGGGCGCACAGGGCGTGGGGCAGGGGGAAGAGCGGCTTGTGGGTCAGTAGGCTTGAGGCGTGGAATATCGAGCGGTCGAACAAGCAATCATGGAACGTGGCGTCGAGTGGAACTTCGAGCCCACTCTCGACAGGATCGCCGCGCTCATGGATGTGCTCGGTTCCCCTCAAGACGCCTATCCGATCGTGCATGTCGCCGGCACCAACGGTAAGTCGAGCACGACGCGCATGATCGAGACGCTTCTGCGTGAGCGCAATCTGCGTGTCGGTCGCTTCACCAGTCCGCACCTGGTGTCCATGCGTGAGCGCATCTCGATCGACGGCCTCCCGCTGAGCGAGGAGCGTTTCACCGAGATCTATCTGGACATCGAGCCCTACCTCAAGATGATCGACGCTCAGGGACGCAGGCTTTCCTTCTTCGAGACGCTCACCGCGATGGCCTTCGCGGCCTTCGCCGATGCTCCCGTGGACGTGGCGGTCATCGAGACGGGTATGGGCGGCAGCTTTGACGCGACCAATGTCGCCGACGGTACGGTCGCCGTCATCACTCCGATCTCCCTGGACCACGTCGACTATCTCGGCCCGGACGTCGCGACGATCGCCGGGGAGAAGGCCGGGATCATCAAGCCGGGGGCGACCGCCGTACTCGCTCAGCAGCAGCTTCCCGCTGCGGAGGTGCTGGTGCGCAGGGCCGTGGAGGCCGGGGCGACGGTGGCCAGGGAGGGGCTGGAGTTCGGCGTGCTCGGCAGGGAGCTGGCGGTCGGCGGGCAGCTGCTCCGCCTCAAGGGGCTCAAAGGGGTCTACGAGGAGGTTCTCCTCCCCCTGTACGGCGCGCACCAGGCGGGCAACGCCGCCTGCGCGCTGGCCGCCGTCGAGGCGCTGACAGGAGGGGAGGAACCCCTCGGCATCGAGCTGGTACGACAGGCCTTCCTGAACGTCACCTCACCCGGAAGGCTGGAGGTCGTACGGCGGGGCCCGACGGTGCTCGTGGACGCCGCGCACAACCCGGGCGGGGTGCAGGCGACCCTGGAGGCCGTCCACGAGTCCTTCGGCTTCGGCAAGCTCATCGGTGTGGTGGCCATGTTCGCGGACAAGGACGTCCAGGGCATTCTCGAGCTGATGGAGCCCATGATGGACGAGATCGTGGTGACAAGGAACTCCTCGCCGAGGTCCATGGAGCCGGACAGGCTCGCGGCGCTGGCCGGAGAGATCTTCGGAGCCGACCGGGTTCGTCTGGCCGAACGACTCGACGAGGCGATCGACATGGGGATCGGCCTGGCCGACGAGGAGGGAGAGTTCGCCGGTGCCGGTGTGTTGATCACCGGCTCCGTGGTCACGGCCGGAGACGCGCGGTTGCTGCTGAAGGCGGAGGAGGCCACGTGAGCGAGAGGCGGGGCATGTTCACCGTCACGCCGGGTATGCGGCGGCTCTGTGCCAGTGTGCTGGGCATGGAGGCGATCGTCGTCGGCCTTTTCACGCCGGTGGCGATCAACACCCAGGGGGTCGAGCCCGCTTTCGCGGTGACGGTCGGGCTGGGTCTGGCCGTCCTCTGCGTCCTGGTGGTGGGTCTGTTGAAACACCCCTTCGCCTACATCGTGGGAAGCGTGATCCAGGTTCTGGCCATAGCCGCGGGTTTTCTCGTTCCGACCATGTTCTTCCTTGGGGCGATCTTCGCCGCACTGTGGATCACGGCGATATTCGTCGCTCGCCGTGTCGAGGGCGTGACTTCCCGCTAAAGTCGGCCAACATGGCCGTCCCTCCCATGCAGCCGGCCCGGGGGGTGGCCGCCGGGTCCGCTGACCTGGCGCGTCCTCTCCGTGCCTCGCTGATGCTCGACGTCATCCTAGGGCTGCTCGTCGCGGTGACCCTTCCCCTGGCGATCGTCGCCGTTCCCAACACGATCTCGGTGGTCGCGGCACTGCTGCCGCCTGACGTCTCCCAGATCGAGATGGTCAGGGCACACGGGCTCGCCCTACCCGCGATGGTGCTGACCGTGCCGCTCGCCGCACTGTTCTTACGCCGGGTCAGGGCGGTGCCGGTCCTGGTCGCCGGACTGGCGTTGCTGGCGCTCGCGGACGCGGCCGGGGGCTACGCCGGGTCGGCGTCCCTGGTCGGGGTGCTGCGGGCTCTGCACGGTGTCGGAGCCGGGCTGTTGCTGCCCGCCAGTCTTGTGACGGTCTGGGAACGCTCCGCCGTCCTGCGTGCCCTCTGGGCGGGCATGCTGGCGGTGAGCCTCACGGCCGCGCAGGCATTGGCCCTGTGGCCGCTCAACGAGGTCAGGTCCTGGAGGGTCGCGCTCCAGCCGTACCCCATGCTGACCGGAGTGGCGTTGGTGCTGGCCGCCGTCTACCTCGTGTTCTGGATAAGGAGCGGTGAAGGTTCCGCGAGTCCCGAGGTCATGCGGGGCGGTCGCCTGCCGGTCGCGGCGGGGTCGGCCGCGGCGGTGGCGACACTGGCCCTGGGCACGACGTTCGACTGGCCGCCGGGCCTGCTCGTTCTCGTCGCGGTGCTGTCGATCATCGGGCTTTTCCTCCTGGCTTCGGCGAGCGGGTTCGGGGAAGGGGCGGGCAGGGCTCCCGCCTACACGATGCTGGTGGTCGGCGTCGTCGTCCTGCCGACCGCGGCGCAGGTCACCAATGTCGAGCTGGGTGGGTTGAGTGGTCCCGGGCTCAGCGGGCTGTGGCCGGCGTTCCTGGTCGCCGGGATCCTCGGACTGGCCGCGGCCGTCGCGGTGAGCAGACTCGGAGAGTCCACCGCACCGCTGTGCGCCGCGGGTGGCCTGGCCGTCCTGGTCGCCGGGCTGTGCGCGGTCAGGGCGTTGCTGCCCACCGCGGAGGGGCTCGCGCTCCTGTTTCCCTTCGCACTGCTCACGGCGGGTGCCGCCGTGGCCCTGACAGCGGTGCTGCGTCCTTCGGGAGTGGGAGTGGCGCTGTTCGCTCTCTCGCTGTTCCTGCCGGGGATCCTGTCCGGCTTCCTGCTGGGGACCGGCGTCCAGCTCACCATGCTGCGGCAGGCGGAGACCCCGCAGGCGATGGTGGACGCGTTCGTCGGGGCGCTGCATCTGTGGGCGCTCGTCGGTGGCGGTCTGGTGGTCGCCACGATCGTGCTCGGCGCCGCGCTGGCCCGCCGTACGGTCGTGGTCCGTGCCGGGGCCGTCGAAGACGAGGCGTCGCAGGAGGGGGTGGTGGGGAACGAGAGGAGCGTTTCGGTCCCGGCGCCCGCGCCGCCGGTCGACTCGGCCCCATCTCCGGTGGGGTCCACGGGCGATGACCGATCCGCCGACGAGGCCGAGGAGGAGGGGCCCGACGGGGCCGTTCCCGAGACCGGTCCCGGGCGAGATCCGGGAGCGGCGGGCGCACCCGAGCCGGGGACGTTGCCGGTCGTGCCGCCGCCGACTCCGTCCCCCGAGGGGGCGCTGGGAGACGGGGTGGACCGCCCATGACGTCGCCGACCACGGGGAACCGGGCCGAGGGCGATAAACTTCGCGCGTTCCTCGCAGTCCGCGAGTCATCCCCGTTCAAAGGAGAACCTCAGTGTCCGAGCGCACTCTTGTCCTGATCAAGCCCGACGGTGTCGCGCGTGGTCTCATCGGTGACGTGATCGCCCGGATCGAGCGCAAGGGCCTGAAGGTCGCGGCGCTTGAGCTGCGCACCCTGGACGTCGACACCGCCAAGGCCCACTACGCCGAGCACTCGGAGCGGCCGTTCTTCGGCGAGCTGGTCGAGTTCATCACCTCCGGCCCGCTGGTCGCGCTGGTCGCCGAGGGTCCTCGCGCGGTCGAGGCCTTCCGTGCCCTGGCGGGTCTGACCGACCCGGTGAAGTCGGCTCCCGGCACGATCCGTGGTGACCACGCCCTGGAGATCGGTGAGAACGTCGTGCACGGCTCCGACTCTCCCGAGTCCGCCGCCCGCGAGATCAAGCTCTTCTTCCCGGACCGTTTCTAGGTCTCCGGCTTCGCGGAGCCCCGTCGCCTGGGAGGGTGACGGGGCTCCGCGTGTTTGAGACGCTCTAAGATTTTCCCGGATCTGGTGGGCTCATTGCGCTCAGTGGTGGGTACGTCACGTTACGATTCGAGTGCGTTCTGTAGTTTTCGCCGACGACCTGACGGAAGGAGGCCGCCTTCCTCATGAGCAGCAAGCTTGCATTTCTCGGCCGCGACATGGCGGTCGATCTCGGCACCGCCAACACGCTCGTCTACGTGCGGGGCCGCGGTGTGGTTCTCAACGAACCCTCCGTCGTCGCGATAAACACGACCACGGGAAAGATCGTGGCCATCGGCATCGAGGCCAAGCGCATGATCGGCAGGACACCGGGGAACATCATGGCGATCCGCCCCCTCAAGGACGGTGTGATCGCCGACTTCGACGTCACCGAGCGCATGCTCCGTTACTTCATCCAGCGGGTGCACCGGCGCCGTCAGTTCGCCAAGCCGCGCATCATCATCGCGGTGCCGAGCGGGATCACCGGGGTCGAGCAGCGGGCGGTCAAGGAGGCCGGCTACCAGGCGGGGGCCCGGGGGGTCTACATCATCGAGGAGCCGATGGCCGCCGCGATCGGGGCCGGGCTTCCGGTGCACGAGCCCACGGGCAACATGGTGGTCGACATCGGCGGCGGGACGACCGAGGTGGCGATCATCTCGATGGGCGGGGTCGTGACCAGCCAGTCGATCAGGATCGGCGGTGACGAGCTGGATCAGGCGATCATCACCTTCGCCAAGAAGGAGTACTCGCTGATGCTCGGTGAGCGGACCGCCGAGGAGATCAAGATGGCCATCGGCTCCGCCTGCGCGCTTCCCGAAGAGGGGCACGCCGAGATCCGGGGCCGTGATCTGGTCACCGGCCTGCCCAAGACGGTCGTCGTCTCCGCGGCCGAGATCCGCAAGGCCACCGAGGAACCGGTGAACGTGATCGTCGACGCGGTCAAGACGACGCTGGACAAGTGCCCGCCGGAGCTCTCCGGAGACCTGATGGACCGTGGGATCGCGCTCACCGGGGGCGGCGCGCTGCTCAAGGGCATGGACGAGCGGCTCAAGGACGAGACGGGCATGCCGATTCACCTGGTGGACAACGCGCTGGACTCCGTCGCGCTCGGTTCGGGTAAGTGCGTCGAGGACTTCGAGGCGCTGCAGCAGGTCCTGGTGTCGGAACCGCGACACTGATGAGGGACACGCGCCGGGCACGGATGAGTCTGGGAGTGCTGCTGGCCGCGGCGCTGGTGCTCATGACCGTCGACCACCGGGCGGGGGCGAACTCCCCGCTCAGCCCGCTCAGAGGAGTTGGCGCCGAGCTGTTCGGCGCCGCGGAGAACTTCGGGGCGGGGCTGGTCCGGCCGGTCGGGCACTTCTTCGAGACGATGGCGGCCGCTCCGGACGCGCAGCGCCGCATCGACGTGCTGCGCGCGGAGAACCAGCGGCTCAGACGGGACCTGACGGCGCAGGCGCTGGATCGTGGGCACGCACAGGAGCTGAGCCGCCTGCTCGGTGTCGCGGGGGCCGCCGGATACCGGCTGGTGCCCGCCCAGGTGATCGCCCGGCGTGGCACGCCCGGCTTCGAGGAGGCCGTACAGCTCGACGTGGGCAGCACCGATGGGGTGCGCTCCGAGATGACCGTGCTGAACGGCGACGGCCTGGTCGGCAGGGTGGTGCAGGTGGGCACCTCGACCTCGACGGTGGTGCTGCTCAGTGACCCGGCCTCCGCGGCGGGGGCGCGCCTTGAGGGGAGCAACGAGATCGGGCTGGTGCACGGGATCGGGCAGAACGGTCGTCTGCTCCGGTTCCGTCTGCTCGACTCCTCGGCGCAGATCGTGCCGGGACGCCGCATCGTGAGCTTCGGCTCCCAGCGGGGCGCGCCGTACGTGGCGGGGGTGCCGATCGGGGTGGTCGAGCGTGTGGTGGCGACTCCGGGGGAGCTGACCAGGGTGGCCTACGCGCGGCCGTACGCCGATCTGACGGCGCTGGACGTGGTCGGGGTGGTGGTGCAGGCGCCCCAGCGTGCCCCACGGGACACCGTGCTGCCGGCTGTGCCACGGGGAAAGGCCCCGCGTGGGGACGGGCCGCGTGAGGAGGCGGAGGGTGAGCCGTGACCTGGGGGCCGTCGCGGTGCTTCTGCTGGCCCTTGTCGTTCAGGTGACGTTCGTGAACCGGATTCCGCTGCCCGGCGGGGCCGCGCCCGACCTGGTGCTGCTCACCGTCGTGGGGTACGCCCTGGTCCGTGGCGCGGCCGCGGGGGCGGTGATGGGGTTCGGCGCAGGGTTCGCCGGTGACGTGCTGCCGCCTGCCGCCCATGTGCTCGGGCAGTACGCGCTGGTGCTGTGCCTGATCGGGTTCGCCGCGGGCAGGGCGGGGGAGAGCCGTCCCGACGCGAGGCTGCCGGTCGCGCTGGCCTGCGCCGCGGCGGGGCCGCCCGCCGTCGCGGTGGTCAGCGTGCTGCTCGGGGAGCCCGGTGCGGGCGGGGACGTGCTGGCCTCTCCGCTGCCCTGGGCGATCGGCTACAACCTGCTGGCGGCGCCTCCGACGGTGTGGTTGGTGATGAGGATCGTCAAGGGGCCGCGCGAGCGGGAGTTGCGGCCGGTCACGCATCTGGTTCGGGGACGTAGATGAGCGGACGGCGAGGCTGGGGCGGGACGCCGGTCCCGGCCCGCGGGAGGCGGGCATGATCAGGACACGGACCAGGCTGGTCGTGATCCAGGTCCTGGTGGCCTCGCTGCTGGCGTTGCTCGCCGTACGGCTGTGGCAGGTGCAGGTGGTGCGCGGGGCCGAGTTCGTCGAGGCGGCGACCGAGACGCGGACCCGTGACGTGGTCGTACCCGCGGTGCGTGGGCAGATCCTCGACTCGGCGGGGCGCCCGCTGGTACGCAACCGGACCAGGCTCGTGGTCTCCGTCGACCGTACGAGCCTCAACCGCATGGAGGGCAACGGCAGGGAGGTGCTGCAGCGTCTGGCGGCGGTGCTCGACCGTAAGCCGTCGGAGCTGCGCATGCGGATCAGGGCGTGCGGGCCGGGGGTCACCAGGCCGTGCTGGCCGGGCTCGCCGTACCAGCCGATTCCGATCGACGACGACGTCACGACGCGTGAGGCGCTGCAGATCCTGGAGCGGCAGGAGGAGTTCCCCGGGGTGACCGCCGAGGTGCAGGCGGTCAGGGAGTATCCCGGCAACTCGGCGGGGGCGCAGGTGCTCGGCTACCTGCAGCCGATCACACAGGAGGAGATGGAGAGGCGCGACGGGTTCAAGGCGGTCTTCTCCGGGGTCGACCTGGTGGGCCGTGACGGTCTTGAGGCGGTCTACGACAAGGAGCTCCGAGGGGTTCCCGGGCTGAGACGGGTGCAGGTCGACCGGCTCGGCAAGGTGATCGGGGTGGAGCGGCAGGTGCAGCCGACTCCGGGTGACACGCTCATCACCAGCATCGACGCCAGGGTGCAGGCGGTGACGGAGAAGGCGCTGGCGGAGGCGATGAAGTCGGCGCCGTCCGCGGACGGAGCGGCGGGGGTCGTGCTCGACGTGCGGACCGGCAGGGTGGTCGCGCTGGCCAGCGCGCCGACCTACAACCCGGCGGTGTGGACGGGAGGCATCTCGGAGCCCGAGTACCAGCGGCTGCTGTCCGGCAAGGCGGGCAGGCCACTGGTGTCCAGGGCGATCAAGGGGGAGTTCGCGCCGGGCTCGACGTTCAAGATCTCCTCGGTCTCCGCGATGCTCAGGGACGGGTATCCGCTGCACGGGCACTATGACTGCCCGGGGTCCTTCATGGTCGGCAGCAGACCGTTCAACAACTTCCACGGCATCGGGATGGGCACCCTGACCCTGCACACGGCGCTGGTGAAGTCCTGCGACACGATCTTCTACCGGGCGGCGTACGAGCAGTGGTTGCGTGACGGGGGGCTGCGGCCCAGGGGCAAGACGAAGGAACCGATGGCGGTGATGGCGCGGGCCTTCGGATTCGGCAGGCCGACGGGGATCGACCTGCCGGGGGAGTCGGCGGGGCGCATCCCCGACCGCGAGTGGAAGAAGCAGCTGTGGGACGCGACCAAGACGGAGAACTGCAGGCGGGCCAAGAGCGGATATCCGGAGGTCGCCAGGTCAAGTCCGTCGCGGGCGGCCTTCCTCAAACAGCTGGCGTACGAGAACTGCCTGGAGGGCTACCAGTGGCGGCCCGGAGACGCGGCCAACTTCTCCATCGGGCAGGGTGACGTGCTGGTGACTCCGTTGCAGCTCGCCGCGGCCTACTCGGCGCTCGTCGGTGACGGCAAGCTACGCAGTCCCCGTATCGGCTGGGCGCTGGTACGGCCGGACGGCACCATGGTCAAGGAGATCAAGGTCCCGGTCGTCGGCAAGCTGCCGCTCTCCCAGGCCGAACGGTCCTACATCAGGGGGGCGCTCAGCGAGGTCGCCTCGGACGGCACGGCCGCCGGCGCCTTCGGCGGGTTCCCCATGGACAAGGTCAGGGTCGGCGGCAAGACAGGGACCGCCGAGGTGTACGGCAAGAACGACACCTCCTGGTTCGCCTCGTTCGCCCCGGCGCAGAAACCGCGTTTCGTGATCGTCGTGATGGTCTCCCAGGGCGGGATGGGAGGTCAGACCGCGGCTCCGGCCGCGCGGAAGATCTACGAGGGCATCTACGGCATCGCGCCGCAGGACGGTCAGGGCAAGGGGAAGCCGGTGCGCGCGGCGCTGCCCGACCACCGGCCCGCGACCAGGTTGCCGATGATCGAGCGGGACGGGACCGTGGCCCGATGAACCGCACGATGGCCGTGCCGGCCGGTGGTTCCCTCACACGCAGGGCGGTCGCGGCCTCCTCCGCGGTGCGCAGGATGGACGGGGTGCTGCTGGTCGCGGTCGCCGCGCTGACGGTGATCGGGACGTTGCTGGTCTGGTCGTCGACCAGGACCTGGGCGCCCGGCTCGACCGGCCTCGTCAAGAAGCACATTCTCAACGTGGCCATCGGGATCGCGCTGACCAGCGTGGCGGTGATGGTCAACCACAGGTCGCTGCGGGTCTACGCGCCGCTGGTCTACGTCATGAGCCTGGTCGGCCTGGTGCTGGTGATCACGCCGCTCGGCTCGACGGTGAACGGCGCCCACTCGTGGATCATGCTGGGGGGTGGGTTCGCCTTCCAGCCCTCGGAGTTCGCCAAGCTCGGGCTGGTGCTGATGCTCGCCATGCTGCTGGCCAGACCGGTCAGGGGCACCGACAGGCCCCGCACGCTGGACATCGGGCTCTCGCTCGGGGTCGCGGGGTTCACCATGGGGCTGGTGATGCTCCAGCCGGATCTGGGCACCACGATGGTCCTCGGGGTGATCACGGCCGGGGCGCTGGTGATCGGGGGCGTCAGGAAGCGGTGGATTCTCGGGCTGGCGTTGCTCGTGGTCTGCGGGGTGGTGGCCGTCTGGTTGCTCGACGTGCTTGAGCCGTACCAGATCGCGCGGTTCACCGCTTTTCTGAACCCCGCGAGCGATCCGCGGGGAGTCGGCTACAACAGCACCCAGTCGCTCATCGCGATCGGGTCGGGGGGGCTCTTCGGCAAGGGGCTGTTCGAGGGGGGTCAGACGACGGGGCGGTTCGTGCCGGAGCAGCACACCGACTTCATCTTCACCGTCGCCGGGGAGGAGTCCGGCTTCCTCGGGTCGGTCGCCGTGGTGGCGTTGATCGGGGTGATCCTGCTGCGCGGCATGAGGATCGCGCGGTTGTGCGACGACCGGTTCGGGACGCTGGTGGCGGGGGTGATCGTCTGCTGGCTCGCCTTCCAGGCCTTCGTCAACATCGGGATGACGATTGGAATCATGCCGATTACAGGTCTTCCTCTGCCGTTTGTCTCGTATGGTGGTACTGCGACCTTCGCCAATATGATCGCCATAGGCTTGCTCCAGGCCATCCACATTCGCGAGCAACCATTCTGAATCGGCGAACATGAGAGCCGTCCGCATGTTCGCACCCCTGGATTCTCACTGGATTTCCGTGCGTCAAGCGAACATTCTGGGAACGATGACGGAACTCGCGATGACGGAGGGGCCGTGACATCGGAGCTCGCCGAGCGGCAACGGGCACTGGAACTGCTACGTACCGCGTTCCCCGATTATCGGATCGTGTTCAGCAAGGGTCGCTGGGCCGCTGTTTCGGCCGGGAACCCACCTGCGGTATGGTTCGCCGAAACTCCGAGCAGCCTGTGCGGGCAGCTGTTCCAGGCTCAGCTGCGCAACGGTGGGACGGTGGTTCCCTTCGGCGGTAACGGTTCATGAGGGAGAAACTCCCCTTAACCGGCGAAATGCTCTCAGGTCCACCCGATGTCGGTCAGACCACTAGCGTGGGGGCGACCCCATCGGGAAAGGGCCGAAAAAGCCTATGACCCAGAGTTCGAGGGGCGGAGACCGTGCCGCCCTCGCCTGCGCCACCATCATCCGCAACCGTACGCTCGCCGCTCTGCCGGGACCGCCGTCCGCGGCCGTCATACAGCAGATGGTCGAGGAGATCCACAGCTGCTGCCCGCAGCAGAGCCTGTTCAAATGCCGCAGGCTCGCCCACGGGTGGACCGTCGAGGAGGCCATAGAGCACTTCCACGCCCTGTGCGACAGGGAGGGCATCAAGCGACGAGGCCTGACCGAGCGTTCGTGGCGGGAGTGGGAGGCGGGCGCGCGACCCGACCGTGACTACACCGATCTGCTGTGCAGGCTCTTCGAGACCGGCCCCGTCCAGCTCGGCTTCGCCAACGACTACACACCTGAGGGGCTTCGGGCCGTGCCGTCGGCGCCGCCCGCCTTCGACATGATCACGGTCGCGGCCGACGAGGCCGGTGCGCACGCGGAGGAGGCGGAGGCGAGCGAGTTGGGCACGGGTGCGCTGGAACGGCTGCGGACACAGGTCATCTGGGTCGGCAAGCGCTACGTCGCCGAGGCGCCGCTGCCGCTGTTCGTCGAGATGCGCGAGTTGCAGGAGCGCACCAGGAAGGCGCTGGACAAGCGCATCCACCCCGGGCAGGCCAGGGAGCTGTACTTCCTCACCGGCGCGCTGTGCGGGCTGATGGCCAACGTCAGCATGGACATGGACCGCCGTATCCCCGCCGACACCCTCGCCCGGGCCGCGTGGACCTACGGCAAGGTGGCCGGGCACATCGCGCTCATGGGCTGGGCGCGTGGCATGCAGTCCTCCGTCGCGCTGTGGGACAGACGCTACGGCGACGCCGCCAGATACGCCGAGGAGGGCCTGAGCTACCTGCGTGCGGGGTCGGGCGCGGCCCGCCTGCACATGCTGTGCGCCCGCTCCTACGCCATGCTCGGCCGCAGGAGAGAGGCCGCCGACCAGCTGCGCAGGGCTGAGGACGCCAGGGCGGCGGGCTCCGACGAGCTGCACGACGAGATCGGCGGGGAGTTCGCCTTCCGCCCGGCCAAGGAGCGCTACTACGCGGCGGTCACCCACCTGCACCTCGACGAGCCCGCCTCGGCCATCGAGGCGGCCCGCGAGTCGCTGGCGCTGTACGCCGCGGGGGAGCCGGAGAACCGCTCATACGGATGTGAGTCCATGGCCAGCGCGCACCTGACGGTCGCCCACATCATGGAGGGCGACGCCGCGGGAGCCGAACAGGCGATGGAGCCGATTCTCGCGCTCGCGCCGGACAGACGCATCAGCAGCCTGGGCGCGACCCTCAGCACAGGTCGTGAGCTGCTGGCATCCCGGCCCGGCGGGCAGCAGCTGGCCAGGCAGATCGAGAGTTTCTGCGCGGTGGGTCTGCCCCAGCGGGCCCGCCACGCCATTTCAGACAGGAGTGGACGATGACGATTGCCGCGGAGGGCTCGCTCCTCACCAGGGCAGCCATGGCACTCAACGAGGCATGCCGGAAGGCCGATCTGGACGCGGACGGGGTCACGCTGCTGCGTGACTTCGCCAACACCGTCTACCACCTGCCAGCCGAGCGCGTCGTCGTACGGCTGGCGCAGGCGAACACCCCCGGGAAGTTCGACCGCCTGGTGACCTCGGTGAAGGTCACGCGCTGGCTGGTCGAACAGGGCTTCCCCACGATCAGGCCGCTTGAGATCAAGCAGCCGATCGTCGCCGAGGGGTTCCTGGCCACCTTCTGGCACCACGAGGAGCACATCGGCCCCCCGCCGGACCCGGCTCAGCTCGGGCCGCTGCTGCGGCGGCTGCACGACCTTCCGCCGGTGCCGTTCGAACTGCCGACCCACGACCCGTTCGGCACCGTGCGCAGGTCGATCCTGGCCGGTCTCGCCCTCGGGGAGGCCGACCGTGCCTGGCTCCTGGAACGTTGCGAGGCGCTGGCCGAGACCTACTACGAGCGGCTTGAGTTCGCGCTGCCGTACGGGCTGGTGCACGGGGACGCCCACCGGGGGAACATGATCCGCACCCGTGACGGGTTCCTGCTGTGCGACTGGGACGGGGTGTGCGCCGGGCCGAGGGAGATCGACCTGATTCCCACGCTCGCGGGCGTGCGCTTCGGGCTGACCGAGCGCCAGCGGAGCAATTTCAGCCAGGCCTACGGCTACGACGCGACCAGGTGGGAGGGGTATCCGGTGCTGCGCGACATGCGCGAACTGCAGACCCTCACCGCCGTGCTGCGCAACGCGCACCGCGACGAGACCGCCTTCGCCGAGCTTCGGCACCGCCTCGACTCGCTGAGGGCGGGCGACGATCGCCAGTGGCACCCTTTCTAGGCGGATAGTCTTGGCCTATGCCTGTCGAGTCGTTGTTTCCCCGCCTGGAAGCGCTCCTGCCCAGGGTGCAGAAGCCGATCCAGTACGTCGGAGGTGAGCTCAACTCGACCGTCAAAAGCTGGGACGAGGCGACGGTCCGCTGGGCTCTGATGTATCCGGACGCCTACGAGGTGGGCCTGCCCAACCAAGGCGTGCAGATCCTCTACGAGATCCTCAACGAGATGCCGGAGACCCTGGCCGAGCGGACCTACGCGGTCTGGCCCGACCTGGAGGCGCTCATGCGGGCCGAGGGGGTTCCCCAGTTCACCGTCGACGCGCACCGCCCCGTGCGGGCGTTCGACGTGTTCGGGATCTCCTTCTCCACCGAGCTCGGCTACACCAACATGCTCACCGCGCTCGACCTCGCCGGCATCCCGCTCGACGCCGCCGACCGGGGCGAGGACGACCCGATCGTCCTCGCCGGAGGTCACGCGGCCTTCAACCCCGAGCCGATCGCCGACTTCATCGACGCCGCGGTGCTCGGGGACGGCGAGCAGGTCGCCATCGCGATCACCGAGGTGATCCGCGAGTGGAAGGCCGAGGGCTCGCCCGGCGGGCGCGACGAGCTGCTCATGCGCCTGGCCGAGTCCGGCGGGGTCTACGTGCCCCGCTTCTACGACGTCGAATACCACCCCGACGGCAGGATCCAGCGGGTGGCGCCGAACCGCTCGGGCGTGCCCTGGCGCATTCACAAGCACACGGTCATGGACCTCGACGAGTGGCCCTATCCGAAGAAGCCGCTGGTCCCGCTGGCCGAGACCGTGCACGAGCGGTTCAGCGTCGAGATCTTCCGCGGCTGCACACGCGGCTGCCGCTTCTGCCAGGCAGGGATGATCACCCGCCCGGTCAGGGAGCGTTCGATCACCACGATCGGCGACATGGTCGAGGCCGGGATCAAGGCCTCGGGCTTCAACGAGGTCGGCCTGCTCTCACTGTCGTCGGCCGACCACTCCGAGATCGGCGAGGTCGCCAAGGGACTGGCCGACCGCTACGAGGGCACCAACACCTCGCTGTCGCTGCCCTCGACCCGGGTCGACGCCTTCAACATCGACCTGGCCAACGAGTTCTCCCGCAACGGCCGCCGTTCCGGCCTGACGTTCGCCCCCGAGGGGGGATCGGAGCGGATGCGCAAGGTGATCAACAAGATGGTCACCGAGGAAGACCTGATCAGGACCGTCACCACGGCCTACAGCCAGGGCTGGCGGCAGGTGAAGCTCTACTTCATGTGCGGCCTGCCGACCGAGGAGGACATCGACGTCCTGGGCATCGCCGACCTGGCCAGAAAGGTCATCAAGGCCGGTCGCGAGGCCACCGGGTCGCGTGACGTGCGCTGCACGGTCTCCATCGGCGGGTTCGTGCCCAAGCCGCACACCCCCTTCCAGTGGGCGGCCCAGGCCTCCCACGAGGTGGTCGACCACAGGCTCAAGGCGTTGAAGGACGCCCTGCGCGGCGACAAGGAGTACGGCCGCGCCATCGGCATGCGCTACCACGACGGCAAACCCTCGATCGTCGAGGGGCTGCTGTCCCGGGGCGACCGCAGGGTCGGTGAGGTCATCCGCGCGGTGTGGCAGGACGGCGGCCGGTTCGACGGCTGGAGCGAGCACTTCTCCTACCAGCGCTGGATGGACGCCGCCACCAAGGTCGGCATCGACGTCGACTGGTACACCACGCGGGAGCGCGAGGAGAACGAGGTGCTCCCCTGGGACCACCTCGACGCGGGCCTCGACCGCGAATGGCTCTGGCAGGACTGGCAGGACGCCGTCAACGACGTCGAGGTCGAGGACTGCCGCTGGAGCCCGTGTTACGACTGCGGCGTGTGCCCGACCATGGGCACCGAGATCCAGATCGGGCCCACGGGGAAGAAGCTGCTGCCACTGACGGTTGTCTGAGATAGGCCGTGCGTGAGCACGGCCCGCTGACAAAGGCGACCATCACGACTTGGGAAGGACGAAACCACTCTGAAACCCGTTCCCGATGGGCCGGCGCCCGCGCCGGTCGCGCAGCGTCTACGCGTCCGATACGCCAAGCGCGGCCGTCTGCGCTTCACCAGTCACCGTGACATCTCCCGGGCGGTGGAACGTGCCGTCCGCCGCGCCGACGTGCCGGTGGCGTTCAGCGCGGGCTTCTCACCCCACCCCAGGATCTCCTACGTGGGCGCCGCCGCGCCGACCGGAGTCGCGAGCGAGGCCGAATACCTTGAGATCGCCGTGACCCGGCGATGCGACCCCGACCGGCTGCGCGCCGCCCTGGACGACTCGCTCCCGCCGGGCCTCGACGTGCTGGCGGTCGTCGAGGCGGCCGGGGAGAACCTGTCCGACCGGCTCGAATGCTCCGCGTGGGAGGTACGGCTGCCGCAGGCGGATGCCGCCCTCGCGGCCGTCGCGGTCGAGGAGTTCAAGGCCGCCGAGCGCGTCGAGGTCGAGCGCCTGACGAAGAAGGGGCTGCGCCGCTTCGACGCCCGGGAGGCGGTGCTGGGTCTTGAGACCCGTGAGGCAACTGAGGGAATTGGGACAACAGCAGGTCAGGGGTCCAGTCAGCCATGTGTCATACTTCGCATGGTTGTACGGCACGCTACTCCTGCCGTTCGACCCGACGACGTTCTTACCGGACTGCGTCTTGTGGCTGGCTTCGCGCCGCCGGTGCCCCCCGAGGTGACCAGGCTGGCGCAGGGACCGCTCGACGTGATGACCGGTGAGCCCGCCGATCCCTTCGGCCTGGACCGCGACACCACGCGCGGCGGCGAAACGGAACCGGTGGGCGGGCACGTCGGCGGCGACCTATAGGACTTGGCGCCGGACCCGCGGGCCCGGCGTACAGCGAGAGACGAGAGCTCCCGCGCGGCGCGGAGACGCGCCCGGGAGCTGACGGGAGAACGCCCGCATGCTCGACAACGAGCCCGGAACCGGGGCCACAGGCCCTGGCGGGGACACAGAGGAACAGCCGAAGCAGGCACCGCGCAGGCGGGCCGCGAGCAGGCCGGCGGGCCCTCCGCCGGAGGAGCCGGAGACCGCCCCGCCGGTGGTCGTGGTCACCAGACCCGAACCGGAGCCCGAGCCCGTAGGGGAGCCGGTCGCCACGGCGGCGCCTGAGGTGACGGCGCCCGAGCCGGCTCAGGAGGAGGCGCCCAAGCGCGCCACCAGACGAAGGACGACCGCGGCGACGGGTACGACCACGCGGCGGAGCCGTACGAAGAAGACGGCCGAGGAGACGGCGGAGCCGGTCGCCGCGGCTGAGGAGAGCGCCCAGGAACCGGCGCAGGAGGCCCCCGCGCCCGCCAGGCGCAGCCGTACGCGGAAGAAGGCCGTCCAGGAGGAGACGCTCCCCGAGCCGGTCGCCGAGTCGGTTCCGGCTGAGGAGGCCGAGGAGGTCGCCGAGGGGCTCCTGCTCGCGATGCCCGCCGACGAGCCGCTGGACGACGAGCCCGCCGGCGAGGACGTCGCCGAGGAGCGCCCCGGTCTGTTCGCCGACCCGTTCGGCCTGGCCGCACAGGAACGTTTCGAGGTTCCCACCGTCACCTTCCAGGCGCCCGCCGCGGTGTTCCAGCCGCTGTTCCAGGCGCCCGACCCCTACCGTGCGGAACCGCCCGCCCGCCCCGCCGCGCCGCAGCCGCCCGAGCCGCCGCAGCCTGAGCCCGAGGCCGTGGAGGATGAGGCGGAGGGCGCCGAGGAGCCCGAGGACGACGACTCGGAGGGGGACGAGTTCGAGGGCAGCCGTCGCCGTCGCCGCCGCAGGGGCGGCCGCGGCCGGGGCAAGACGCGTGAGCTCGACGAGGCCGACGAGGACGACTCCGAGCAGCGGCAGCCGCAGGAGGAGGAGACCTCCGCAGAGGCCGTCCAGGAGGAGGAGCAGGACAGCGGCGGCACCTCCCGCCGTCGCCGCCGTCGCCGCCGCAGGGGCGCCGACGACGCGGGTGAGCTCAACGACGACCCGCCGAACACGGTCGTGCGCATCCGCGCGCCCAGGGCCGGTCGCAGCACCTCCGCCGACGAGGTGCAGAGCGTGCGCGGCTCGACCCGCCTGGAGGCCAAGAAGCAGCGCCGCAGGGAGGGCAGGGAACTCGGCAGGCGGCGTCCGCCGATCATCACCGAGTCGGAGTTCCTGGCCCGCAGGGAGTCGGTCGAGCGCGTCATGGTCGTGCGCCGCACCGGTGGCCGTACCCAGATCGCGGTCCTTGAGGACGGCGTGCTGGTCGAGCACTATGTCAACCGTGAGGCGAGCCAGTCCTACGTGGGCAACGTCTACCTCGGCAAGGTGCAGAACGTCCTGCCCAGCATGGAGGCGGCCTTCGTCGACATCGGCAAGGGCCGTAACGCGGTGCTCTACGCCGGTGAGGTCAACTTCGACACCGTGGGCCTTGAGGGCCAGCCGAAGCGGATCGAGGTGGCGCTGAAGTCGGGCCAGTCGGTGCTGGTGCAGGTCACCAAGGACCCCATCGGGCACAAGGGCGCGCGACTCACCTCACAGATCAGCCTTCCCGGCCGTTACCTGGTCTACGTGCCCGACGGCTCGATGACCGGTATCAGCCGCAAGCTCCCCGACAAGGAGCGCACCCGGCTCAAGGGCATCCTGAAGAAGGTGATGCCGGAGAACGCGGGCGTCATCGTCCGCACCGCCGCCGAGGGGGCCTCCGAGGAGGAGCTCGGCCGCGACGTGGCCAGGCTGTCGGCCCAGTGGGAGAACATCCAGCGCAAGGCCAAGTCGGCCAGCGCGCCCGAGTTGCTGTCGTCCGAGCCCGACCTGACGGTCCGGGTGGTCCGCGACGTGTTCAACGAGGACTTCACCTCACTGGTCGTCGCGGGTGACGACGTGTGGGAGACGGTCGACGAGTACGTCCACTACGTGGCGCCGCACCTGGCCGACCGGCTCGTCAGGTGGCAGGAGCAGGGCGACGTCTTCGCGGCCTACCGGATCGACGAGCAGATCGCCAAGGCGATGGAGCGCAAGGTCTGGCTGCCCAGCGGTGGCTCGCTGGTGATCGACAGGACCGAGGCCATGACGGTCGTCGACGTCAACACCGGCAAGTTCACCGGCCAGGGCGGCAACCTTGAGGAGACCGTCACCCGCAACAACCTGGAGGCGGCCGAGGAGATCGTCCGTCAGCTCAGGCTGCGGGACATCGGCGGCATCATCGTCATCGACTTCATCGACATGGTGCTGGAGAACAACCGGGACCTGGTGCTGCGGCGCCTGCTTGAGTGCCTGGCCCGCGACCGGACCAAGCACCAGGTGGCGGAGGTCACCTCGCTCGGCCTGGTCCAGATGACCCGTAAGCGGGTCGGGCAGGGGCTGCTCGAGGCCTTCTCGACCGTCTGTGAGTGCTGCAACGGCCGTGGCCTGCACGTCTCGACCGAGCCGGTGGAGAGCAAGCCCGAGCCGCGTGGCACCCAGGGCAAGATGGCCGTGGAGAAGGCCGTCGCGGAGAAGCTCGTCAAGGACGGCCACGCCGTCGCGGCCAGCGAGGTGTCCGGCCGTGATACGGTGACCGATGCGCTTGATGACGTCCGAGGTGAGGACGCGCAAGCCGTACAGGCTTCGGGCCGGGGGCGGCGACGCTCCCGTAAGGCCAAGACGGCCGACTAGACCCGTTCCACAGGATTTCCACGAGGGACGGGCCTGGCCCGGCCTACCGACGTTCCGCCCGGTTCGACCAGGAGACCGGTAATCCGGTACCCTGGTGAACCGGTGCGCTCATGGCGTGCCCTGTTCGCGCGCCTACCTGGTTCGTCGGTCACAATCAATGCCCACGGCCGGATGCGGGGCGCAGCATCCAGCGAGCAAACAGTCAGAAGAAGGGTTCCGCGGTGTACGCGATCGTTCGTTGCGGCGGCAGGCAGCAGAAGGTCTCCGTCGGTGACGTCCTTGAGGTGGACAAGGTCGCCGGCGAGGTCGGTTCCACGGTTTCGCTGCCGACGGTGCTCGTCGTCAACGATGGCGATGTGACCACCGAGGCGGGCAAGTTCACCGTCGCCGCCGAGATCCTCGGCGAGACCAAGGGTCCGAAGATCCGGATTCTCAAGTACAAGAACAAGTCCGGCTACAAGAAGCGCCAGGGTCACCGCCAGCGTTACACGCAGGTGAAGATCACCGGCATCAACCAGGCCTGAGTTTCGGGAGTTTTGCGAGATGGCACACAAGAAGGGCGCGTCGTCCACTCGGAACGGCCGTGACTCCAACGCCCAGCGGCTCGGTGTGAAGCGCTTCGGCGGCCAGCTGGTCAACGCCGGTGAGATCATCGTTCGCCAGCGTGGCACCCACTTCCACCCCGGCGACAACGTCGGCCGTGGTGGCGACGACACGCTGTTCGCGCTGGCCGCGGGTCACGTGAAGTTCGGCGTCAAGCGCGGTCGCCGCGCAGTGAGCATCGTCCCGGTCGCGGAGTAGATCCGCACCGACAGACGTCAACGGCAGGGGTGGATCGCATAGGCGGTCCACCCCTGTTCGCGTTTTAAAACGGGTATTTCCGCATATGGGGGTAGGGAGCAGGCATGCCGGACTTTGTGGACCAAGTGGTCCTGCACATCAAGGCCGGTGACGGGGGACATGGCTGCGCCTCTGTCCATCGGGAGAAGTTCAAGCCGCTCGGCGGCCCCGACGGAGGCAACGGAGGCCGCGGCGGCGACGTGATCCTTGAGGTCGACGCCAACACCGCGACGCTGCTGGACTACCACCGCCGCCCGCACCGCAAGGCGGCCAACGGCAAGCAGGGCCAGGGGTCCAACCGTGACGGGGCGAACGGCGACGACGTCGTGCTGCCCGTCCCCGACGGCACCGTCGTCAGGAACGCGACGACCGGCGAGGTCCTGGTCGACATGATCGGCGCCGGCACCCGCTACGTGATCGCCGAGGGCGGCCACGGCGGGCTCGGCAACGCCGCCCTGGCCTCGACCAAGCGCAAGGCCCCCGGTTTCGCGCTGCTCGGCGAGGCCGGCGACGAGCTCGACGTGATGCTGGAGATGAAGAGCGTCGCCGACGTCGCCCTCGTCGGCTTCCCCAGCGCGGGCAAGTCCTCGCTCATCGCCGCCCTCTCCGCGGCCCGACCCAAGATCGCCGACTACCCGTTCACCACGCTGATCCCCAACCTCGGCGTGGTCACCGCGGGCGACACGATCTTCACCGTGGCCGACGTGCCCGGCCTGATCCCGGGGGCGTCCGAGGGCAAGGGGCTGGGGCACGAGTTCCTGCGGCACGTCGAACGCTGCAACACCCTCGTGCACGTGATCGACTGCGCGACCATGGAGCCGGACCGCGACCCGATCAGCGACTACGAGGCGATCGAGGCGGAGCTGAGGGCGTACGGCAAGCTGGAGGACCGGCCACGTCTGGCCGTGCTCAACAAGGCCGACGTCCCCGACGCCCGCGAGTTGGCCGACATCGTCAGGCCGATGCTTGAGGAGCGGGGCATGCGGGTCTTCACGATCTCCGCGGCCACCCACGAGGGCCTCAAGGAGCTGACCTACGCGATGGGCGAGATGGTCGACGCCGCGCGGAAGGCCGCGCCGGTGGTCGAGCCGACCCGCCTGGTCATCAAGCCCAAGCAGCTCGGCGACACGGGTTTCACGGTGCGCCGGGTCGACGACAACACCTTCCAGGTCACCGGGGCGAAGCCGGAGCGGTGGATCCGCCAGACCGACTTCACCAACGACGAGGCCGTCGGTTACCTGGCCGACCGTCTCGAACGGCTCGGGGTCGAGGAGGAGCTCACCAAGGCGGGTGCGAAGGCGGGCGCCGAGGTGATCATCGGCTCCATGGAGAGCGGCTACATCTTCGACTGGCAGCCGACCCTCAACGCCGAGGCCGTGCACCAGGGGCCGCGCGGTACGGACAACAGGCTCGGATAGCCTGCTGTCCAGCGGTGATCTCCGCGGCCCCTCCGACTTCGGGAAAGGTGAGCGTTTCGTGGACTCTGTGCGCGATCGAATCCGTACGGCCTCGCGCCTCGTCGTGAAGGTGGGTTCGTCGTCGCTCACGACCCCGCAGGGGACGATCGACGTCGACCGGGTCGACGCCCTGGTCGACGTGCTCGCCGCGCGCCGTACGGCGGGGACGCAGGTCGTGCTGGTCTCCTCCGGGGCGATCGCGGCGGGCCTCGGCCCGCTCGGTCTCTCGGCCAGGCCGCGTGACCTGGCCACCCAGCAGGCCGCGGCCTCGGTCGGCCAGGGGGTGCTGGTCGCCCGCTACACCTCCTCCTTCGCCCGCTACGGCCTGCGGGTCGGCCAGGTGCTGCTGACCGCCGACGACATGATGCGCCGCTCGCACCACGTCAACGCCCAGCGCACGCTGAGCAGGCTGCTCGAACTCGGCATCGTCCCGGTGGTCAACGAGAACGACACCGTGGCCACCGACGAGATCCGCTTCGGCGACAACGACCGGCTCGCCGCCCTGGTCGCCCATCTGACGCGGGCCGACGCCCTGGTGCTGCTGTCCGACGTGGACGCGCTCTACGACGGCGACCCGCGCCGTCCCGGTGCCAGCAGGCTGCGGGAGGTGCGCGGCCCGCAGGACCTGGTCGGGGTCGAGCTGGGCAGGGGCGGCGCCGTCGGCACCGGTGGGATGGTCACCAAGGTGCAGGCAGCCAGGATCGCCACCGGTGCGGGCGTGCCGGTGGTGCTGACCGCGGCCGCGCACGCCGCGCAGGCCCTCGCGGGCGCCGATATCGGCACCTGCTTCCACCCCGACGGCCGTCATCCGGGCACCCGCCTGCTCTGGCTGGCGCACGCGACCACCGGGCGGGGCAGGCTCCACCTGGACTCGGGTGCGGTGGACGCCGTGGTCGGGCGCCGCAAGTCGCTGTTGCCCGCCGGGGTCACCGCCGTCGAGGGAGACTTCGCCGCGGGTGACCCGGTCGATCTGTGCGGGCCGCTCGGCGGGGTGGTCGCCAGGGGACTGGTCAACTTCGACGCCGTGGAGATCCCGGACCTGCTCGGCCGTTCGACGCGTGAGCTGGGCGCCAGCCTGGGTCCGGAATATGAACGCGAGCTCATCCACCGTGACGACATCGTCATACTGGAGTCCCACCACTAGTTCTTTTGGAGCGCGACATGTCCGAGGACTTCCTGAAGGTAGCCCTGGCGGCTAAGGAGGCCGCCGCCGAGCTGGCCCCGCTGCCGCGGGCCCCGAAGGACGTCGCGCTCCGCGCGATCGCCGACGCCCTGGTCGCCAGGTCGGCCGAGATCGTCGCCGCGAACGCGCTCGACGTCGAGCGGGCGGAACAGAACGGCGTCCAGGCCTACATGATCGACCGGCTCAGGCTCGACGAGGGACGGGTCGCCGCCATCGCGGACGCCGTACGCCAGGTCGCCGACCTGCCCGACCCGGTCGGTGAGGTGATCCGGGGCGGCACGCTGCCCAACGGCCTCGAACTGCGCCAGCTCAGGGTGCCGCTCGGCGTGATCGGCATCATCTACGAGGGCCGTCCCAACGTGACCGTGGACGCCGCCGCGCTCTGCCTGAAGAGTGGCAACGCGACCCTGCTGCGCGGCTCGTCGAGCGCCTACGAGTCGAACACGGTCCTGGTGAGGATCATGCAGGAGGCGCTGGCGGGCACCGACGTCCCGGCCGGGGCCGTACAGCTGGTGCCCGGGCAGTCCAGGGAGTCGGCCAAGGAGCTCATGCGGGCCCGTGGCCTGGTCGACGTGCTGATCCCGCGCGGCGGGGCCTCACTGATCAACTCGGTGGTCGAGGAGTCGACGGTCCCGGTCATCGAGACCGGTGTCGGCAACTGCCACGTCTACGTGGACGCCGAGGCCGACCTCGACCTCGCCCTGGAGATCCTGGTCAACGCCAAGGCGCAGCGCCCCTCGGTGTGCAACGCCGCCGAGACGTTCCTGGTGCACGCCGACGTCGCGGACGCCTTCGTGCCGCGCGCGCTGGCCGCGCTGGCGGCCGAGGGCGTGACGGTGCACGGCGACGCCAGGATCGCCGCCCACGGTGACGGCGTGGTGCCCGCGGGGGAGGAGGACTTCCTGGCCGAGTATCTCTCGCTGGACATCGCCGCGGCCGTCGTGGACTCCCTGGAGGAGGCGGTCGCGCACATCAGGAGGTACGGCTCGGGCCACACCGACGCCATCGTCACCCGCTCCGTCACGGCCTCCCGGCGGTTCGTCGCCCTGGTCGACTCGGCCGCGGTCGCGGTCAACGCCTCGACCAGGTTCACCGACGGCGGCGAGTTCGGGTTCGGCGCCGAGATCGGCATCTCCACCCAGAAGCTGCACGCGCGCGGGCCCATGGGCCTGCCGGAGCTGACCTCCACCAAGTGGGTCTACACCGGTGAGGGGCATCTGCGCACCGGTGCGGGCACGGTCATCGCCTCCTCGGGTGCTACGAACGGTTAGAGCGTGTCGCTCCGGGTGATCGGGGCCCAGGATGGTTTGACTGGGCCCCATGGAGACCGTGATCGCGTTCCTGTTCGTCGTCGTCGTGCTGGCGTGCCTCGACCGCCTGATGCTGTGGCTTGAGGGCAGGGGGCATGTGCGCTGGCGCCGTACCGGAAGGCGGGACCTGTCGGCCGAGCCGACGGCGGAGCTGGACAGCCTCCTGGAGGACTCCCGCCCCTGAATCGGCACGGATCTTTCCCCTCCTACGGCGCGCCTCCGGAAAATCGTCATATTCGCCCGCTAGGGTGAGGACTCCTATGGCTGGAGAGCAGGGAAGCACGGGCGAACGTGCGACCCGGTAGGCACAGCGGTCCCCCCAGGGCCATGTGGCCGACGCAGGAGGTCACGTGGGTCGTCTCGGGCGCGTCGGCTCCTACACGTTGGTTGAGCGCTTAGGCCGGGGCGGCATGGGTGAGGTCTACCACGCGACCAACAAGCGTGGTGAGAGCGTCGCCCTCAAGATGCTCCACGACGCCGTCGACGCCGACGCCGAGTCGCGAATACGCCTCGAACGCGAGGTGCGCGCGCTGCGCCGGGTCGAGAGCCCCTACGTCGCGCGGGTCCTCGACGCCGACCTCGCCTGTGAACGCCCCTACCTCGTCATGGAGTACATCGAGGGCGACACTCTCCTCGACCGCGTACGGCGCGGCGGCCCGCTCGGAGGGACGGCGCTGATCAACCTGGCCCACGGCCTGGCCACCGCCCTGTCGATCACCCACGCGGCCGGGATCGTCCACCGTGACCTCAAGCCCGCCAACGTCCTGATCAACGTGGAGAACGACCCGGTCCTGATCGACTTCGGCATCGCCCAGGTGCTGGACGCCACCCGGCTCACCCTGACCGGAACCTTCCTGGGCACCCCCAGCTACGCCGCTCCCGAGGTGTTCGCCGACGAGCCCGTCGGCGAGCCCGCGGACGTGCACGCCTGGGCGGCGACCGTCGCCTTCGCGGCGACGGGGCGCCCCACCTTCGGCAGGGGACCCGCCGAGGCGCAGATGTACGCCATCCTCAACGGCCAGGCCGACCTGGCCGGTGTCCCGGCGGCGCTGCTCCCACTGGTGCGGGCGGCCCTGCACCGGGAGGCGGCCAAGCGCCCGACCGCGGCCCTGCTCACCGCCCGTCTCAGCCGCCTGGCCCGGGCCGCGGGAGCGGAGCAGCGGCCGCGCGGCGCGACGCGCCAGGTTCCGGTGGCCGCCGCGGCGGGTGCGGCGCGCAGAGCGGAGGCACGCCCGCGTGGGACGGGCACCAGGACGGAGGAGCCGCCGCGGGCCGGACGGCCCGTCCAGGGGCACGAGGGGGCCACGCGTCAGCCCGTGACCGGTGAGCCGTCCGGGGACAGGCCCGTCCGGCGGATGGTCAGGAGGCCGCGGGCGGGAAGCACAGCAGAGGACTCCGCGCCCGGCAGGCCGTCCCAGAAGGGCAGTGCGGCGCTGGGGTTGCTGCTGGCCGTACTGGCCGTGCCGTGTGTCGTGGCGACCGTGATCTGGCCGGTGGCCACCTTCGCCGTGACGGGGGCCTGCGCCGCGCTGGTCCGTTCGGTCTGGGCCGGGCACCGGCTGGCGCGCGGACGCAGGACGGCCAGGTCGCGGGGTGTCCTGCGGGCCGCGTCCTTCCCGCCGGTCTTCGCGATCTCGCTGCTGACCGTGCTCGCCTGGCCGGGGGTTCCCGCCGCCGCGGCGGCCTGGGTGACCCTGTGGCTGGCCTGCGGGGGTTCACCGCCGCCTGAGTGGTGGTTGCAGCCTGCCCCGGTGATCCTCGCGGGCGTCGTGTTCGGCGTCCTCTGCGGCATGATCGTCAACCGGGAGGTGGAGCGGGTCGGCGCGAGGTTCCCCGAGCTTCACAAGGAGGGGCTGCGCATGCTCGCGTTGCTGGGCGGGTTCGTCGCCCTGTGCGCGGCCGCGGTGCGCGCGCTCGCGTTCCTGATCTAGCCTCCGGAGCGCCTCACGGGGCCTCCGGAAGGGGTGGCCTTCGGAAAAGGCCCGGAAGGCGGCCTTCCAGACCTTTTCAGGGAGCCACGCCCTCAGTTGCCGTCGCGGCGGGCGAAGCGGTTGAAGATGCGCTCACCCGCGTTGACCGCGCCCTCGGCGACGTCGCGAAGGACGCCGATGAAGGGGTCCTGCGACTGGGACCAGGACTCGCGGTAGGAGCGGGCGGCGGCCCTGACCTCCTCGGAGATCTTGGCGTTCGCGTCGTCGGCCCGGCGGGGGTAGTCGCCGGAGAGGATGGTCTCGTACTCGCCGCTGCGGCGCCACTTGTCCAGCTCGGCCACCCGGGAGACGGCGAACGGGTGGGTCGTGCCGAGCAGGTTGAGGACCTTGAGCAGGCCGTCGCGGACGTCACCGGCCGTGTCGTACTCGCGGGCCTGGTCGAGGAAGGCCTCGATGTTCATCTCGTGCAGGCGGGAGCCGCCGGCGAGCTTCATCAGCGCGCGCAGCGCGGCCTCCGGGTCCTGGCCGCAGAGCAGACCGCCGCGGTCGGCCGACAGCTCCGACTTGCGGTGCCACTCCTCAAGGCCGGCGACGATCGCGCGCAGCCCGATGTAGCCGAGCGGGATCCAGGCGACGCGGGTGGCCAGACGGGTCAGGATGTCCAGCATGGTGCGGTAGACCGCGTGGCCGGACAGGATGTGCGCGGTCTCGTGGCCGACGACGAAACGCAGCTCCTCGTCGTCCATGAGGTCGAGCAGGCCGGTGGTGACGACGATGAACGGGTCGTCGAACCCGATCGCCATGGCCTGCACCTGCGGGCTCTGCTGGACGTACACCTCGGGAATGCGGTGCAGGTCCAGGGTGTAGGCCGCGTCACGGCCCATGTCGTGCAGTGTGCGGAACTGGGTCTCGCCGGTGCGCACCGCGGAGGCGAGGTAGATCAGGCGCAGGCGGCGCTCACTGATCAGGCCGGACATCTGCTTGAGAACCGTGTCGAACCCACTGAGCGAGCGCAGGGCTACCAGCGCGGACCGGTCGGCGGGATGTTCGTAGGCACGTGAGCTTACGCCGGGAAGCTGCACGCGATTGCGATCCGGGGTGGTGGTCATGTCCGGCATGCTACGTCGGGCCCGCCGGGCATGCGCGGGGGGTGATTAAAAGCCGGGTACGGCTTACGCGTATGGTCCGTTTCATGATGAAAGCGGCCAACGGCACGGGGAAGAGACGCCTGGGAGTCATGGGCGGCACCTTCGACCCCATCCATCACGGGCACCTCGTCGCCGCCAGTGAGGTCGCGCATCACTTCCACCTCGACGAGGTGATCTTCGTGCCGACGGGGCGGCCGTGGCAGAAGGCCGACAGGACCGTCTCGGCCGCGGAGGACCGCTATCTGATGACGGTCATCGCGACCGCCTCGAACCCGAGTTTCTCGGTGAGCCGGGTGGACATCGACCGCCCCGGGCCCACCTACACCATCGACACCCTCAGGGAGATCGCCGCGGCGGGGGGAGCCGACGTCGAGCTGTACTTCATCACCGGGGCCGACGCGCTGTCGCAGATCCTGGGCTGGCACGACGCCGACGAGCTCTTCACCATCGCGCACTTCGTCGGGGCCACCCGGCCCGGTCACATCCTGCGCGACCCCGGGCTGCCCGAGGGCAAGGTGAGCCTGCTGGAGATTCCGGCGCTGGCCATCTCGTCGTCGGAGTGCAGAGAACGTGTCTCTTCCGGACAACCCATCTGGTATCTGGTCCCTGACGGTATTGTGCAGTACATCAACAAACGCGGCCTTTACCGTCATGTGCGCTCTTCGCCGGACCATCAATCCGTTTGCGACGTGGAATCGGGTGGCACACGATAGGCGTTGTACCCGAAGGCGGCTCTTCGACAGGCGTTCGATCGGGCACCCTGATAGGTGACAGCGCCGACTACTGGAGGACTAACCGAAACCGTGACCGCAACCGACAGATCCGTCCAGCTCATCAGGATCGCCGCCGAGGCCGCGGCCGACAAGCTGGCCGACGACATCCTCGCCTATGACGTGAGCGACCAGCTCGTCATCACCGACGCCTTCCTGCTCTGCTCCGCCACCAACGACCGTCAGGTCCGCTCCATCGTCGACGAGATCGAGGAGCGGCTGCGCGTCGAGGCCCACGTCAAGCCCGTCCGCCGTGAGGGAGAGCGTGAGGGCCGCTGGGTTCTCCTCGACTACGTCGACATCGTCGTGCACGTCCAGCACGAGGAGGACCGCACCTTCTACGCCCTGGAGCGGCTGTGGAAGGACTGCCCCGCCATCGCCCTGCCCGACAGCGTCGCGCAGGCCGCCGCCCAGCGTGCCCGCCCGGCGGTAACTGAGTGAGCCGCCGTGTCGTCTGCCTGAGACACGGCCAGACGCTGTGGAACGTCGAACACCGCTTCCAGGGCCACAGCGACATCCCGCTCGACGAGACCGGCGTCGCCCAGGCGGCCAGGGCCGCCTCGCTGCTCGCCGCGCTCCGCCCCACCATGATCGTTGCCTCCGATCTCCAGCGGGCCTACGACACCGCCTCCGCGCTCGGCCGTCTCACCGGTCTGAGCGTGTCGGTCGACAAGGACCTGAGGGAGCGGGGCGGCGGTGAGTGGGAGGGGCTCACCCGCGAGGAGATCTCCGCCGGGTGGCCCGAGCAGTACGCCGCCTGGGAGGCCCCCGGCGGTGAGGAGGTCGCCGACGTCGCCGCGCGTGTCTCGACCTCCATCCGCAGATGGGCCGAACGGCTCGACGAGGACGGCCTGCTGGTCGTCGCCTCCCACGGAGCGGCGATCCGGCTCGGCATCGCCCATCTGCTCGGCCTGCCTGAGGATCTCTGGTCCGCCCTCGGCGGCCTGGGCAACTGCTCCTGGTCGGTGCTGGAGGAGGGACGCAGGGGCTGGCGCCTGATGGAGCACAACGCCGGAACCCTCCCCGAGCCCGTCCAGAGCGACGACAGCCCCGAGGTGACGCAGAGCTGACCCCTCGTACGGCTCACGCCCGGTGAAGGGCGAGAGCCGTACGGTCGTCGATTAGGTGAACCCCCGGGTGTCCTTGTATGCTTCCCAAGCGCCGCAACGAGAGCACTCGGAGCGGTGACCAGGGGCTATGGCGCAGCTGGTAGCGCGCCTCCATGGCATGGAGGAGGTCTGGGGTTCGAATCCCCATAGCTCCACAGGACAGGCGAGATCCCGTCCGATCAGCTGATCGGACGGGATCTCGTGTTTTCTGCAGTTCTTCGGCGGTGGGCAGACAGGCCTGAGACGCCCTGATCCGTGGGGCGGGGCCGGCGCACGATAATCGATGACATGTGGTTCGGCTTGCTCGGCGCGACGGAGATCAGGGACGCCGAGGGCGGCCCGGTCCCCGTCGGCGGGCCCAGGACGCGCGCGCTGCTGGCGCTGCTGGCCCTCGACGCGGGCCGGGTGGTGACCGTCGAGCGGCTGATCGACGGCCTCTACGGTCAGGAGACGCGTGGCAACGCCGCCAACGCGCTGCAGGCTCAGGTCTCCCGGCTCAGGAGACTGCTCGGGCACGCCGGGACGGTCGAGTTCACCCCCGCCGGTTACCGGCTCGCGGTGAGCCCGCAGAAGGTGGACGTTCACCGGTTCGAGGCACTGGCCGCCCGGGGACGGCGAGCCCTGGAGGAGGGGGACGCCCCGCGCGCGGCCGGCCTCCTGCGCGAGGCGCTGGCCCTGTGGCGGGGGCCCGCGCTGTCCGACGTGGACGGTGCCCCGTTCGCGCGCGGGCAGGCCGTACGGCTTGAGGAACTGCGGCTCTCGGCCGTGGAGGAGCGGGTCGAGGCGGAGCTCGCCATGGGCGGGCACCGGGCGCTGGTGGCCGAGCTGACCGGCCTGGTGGCCGCGCACCCGTTGCGGGAGCGGCTGCGGGGTCAGCTGATGCGGGCACTGTACGGCGGTGGCAGGCAGGCCGAGGCCCTGGCCGTCTACGAGGAGGCCAGAGGACTCCTCGCCGAGGAACTCGGCGCCGATCCGTCGGCGGAGCTGGCCGCCACGCACCTGGCCGTGCTGAGGGCGGACCTCTCCCTTCTCTCCGGGCCGGTGGTGCCCGCCGCTCCGGAGAGGCACGCGCTCACGGCCCAGCTCACCAGCTTCGTGGGCAGAGGGCGGGAGCTTGAACGGGTCGGCGCGCTGCTCGAACGGGCACGCCTGGTCACCGTCACCGGGCCGGGAGGGGCGGGCAAGACCCGGCTGGCGGTCGAGGTGGCCACCCGGCACCCGGGGGAGGTCCGGTTCGTCGACCTCGCGCCGTTGAGCCGGGACGCGGAGGTGCCCCAGGCGGTCTTCGACGCCCTCGGGCTGCGCGAGGCGTGGCTCACCCCCGGACTCGGCAGACCGGGAGGCGACGCGGTCGAGCGGATGGTCGCGGCGCTCGCCGCACGGAGCGTCCTGCTGATCTTCGACAACTGCGAGCACCTCGTCGAGGCCGTCGCGGCGCTCGCCGGGCGGCTGCTCGGCGCCTGTCCCCGGCTGCGGGTCCTCGCCACGAGCAGGGAGGCGCTGGGCATCACCGGCGAGAGCCTGTGCCCGATCCCCGCGCTCGCGGTGCCGCCGAGGGGAACCCCGGCGCGGGAGATGCCCGGTTACCCGGCTGTCGAACTGTTCGCCGACCGGGCCGCCGCCGTGCTGCCCGGGTTCACCGTCGGGGAGGACAACGCCGAGGCCGTGGGACGGATCTGCCGGGCACTCGACGGTCAGCCCCTGGCGATCGAGCTGGCCGCGGCCAGGCTGCGTTCCCTGCCGGTCGGCGAGGTCGCCGCCAGGCTGGACGACCTGTTCGGGCTGCTGTCGCGCGGCAGCCGTACCGCGCAGCCGAGGCACCGCACGCTCAGGGCGGTGGTCGAGTGGAGCTGGGACCTGCTGGGGGCGGAGGAGCGGGCGCTGGCCGGGCGGCTGACCGTCTTCGCCGGGGGCGCGACGCTTGAGGCGATCCGCGCGGTGTGCGGGCTGCCGGACGGCGGCACGGTCGAGGCGCTCACCGGCCTGGTGGACAAGTCTCTTGTGGAGGTCTCGGGAACCCGCTACCGCATGCTCAACACGATCAGGGCGTTCTGCGCGGAACGGCTCGCTGAGGCGGGGGAGACCCGGCGGACGCGGCGCGCGCACGCGGAGTACTTCCTCGGCCTGGCGGTACGGGTCGAGCCACGCCTGATCACCGCCGAGCAACTGGAGTGCCTGGCCGCGCTGGACGCCGAGCGCGACAACCTGCACGCCGCGCTCCGCCACGCCACCGAGGCGGGGGAGGCGGAGCGGGGGACGGCGCTGCGGCTGCTGGCGCGCCTGACGACCTACTGGTGGCTGCGGGGACTGCGCAGCCAGGGGGCGGCGCGGGCCGAGGAGCTCCTGCGCGGGATCGGCCCGCATCCTCCGGAGGGGCTGGAGGAGGAGTACACCGTGGGCGTCCTGAGCATCGCCTCCGGCGGGCCGCGCGGCGAGTTCGACGCCCATCTGGGCAACGCCGTCGCGACGATGCTGGCCGGGGGCCGTCCGCCCAGGCAGCCCTTCATGACCATGTTGCTCGGCATGGCCATGGGCATCCCGGAGGCACACACCGCGAACCTGGACGACCGGTGGTACGGGCTGGTCGGCACCGACCCGTGGAGCCGGGCCCTGAACCACCTCGGCGAGGGGCTCGTGGCGGCCTACACCGGACGGCTCGGTGAGGCGGAGGACAGCCTGTCCGCCGCGCTGGCCGGTTTCCGGGCGGTCGGAGAGCGGTGGGGGACGTCGGTCGCGCTGTCCGAGCTCGCCAAACTGGCCTCCTGGCGCGGAGAGGCCGAACGGGCGTGGGCGTTGTGCGACGAGGCCCTGCGGACGGCCCGTGAGCTCGGAGCCGAGGAGGACGTCGCCGGGACCCTGTGCCAGCGGGCCGGTGTGCGCCTGCAGACGGGGGATCTCCGGGGGGCCGCGGAGGACGCGGAACGGGCCGCCGTGCTGGCGCGCCGTACGGGGGCCTCCGAGGTGTTCGCCCTCACCCGTCACGTGCTGAGCACCGTCGCCAGGGCGCGGGGGGAGACGGCACGGGCCAGGAGCCTGGCCGAGGAGGCGCTCGCCGGGTGCCCCTCCGGGTGGTTCGGCGGCGAGGAGGCCCGGGCCACGATCATGATCGGTCTCGGGCTGACCGCCGAGGCGGAGGGCGTCGCGGGGGAGGCGCTGGCGTGGTACCGCCGGGCGCTGGCCTCCACGGCGGACCTGCACAACGTGACGATGACGGCCCTGGTCGTCGAGCTGATGTCCGGGGTCGCGCTGCTTGAGGGCGACCCGGCCAGGGCCGCCCTGCTGCTGGGCGCGGGTACGGCGGTGCGTGGAACCGCGTCGGCCGGTGACGTGGACGTGGTCCGGCTCGCCGGGGCCGCCAGACGCGCGCTCGGCGACCGGGCCTACGAGGAGGCGTACGGCCAGGGCGCCCGTATGACACGTGAGGAGGCGCTGGCGATGACCGGGGCCGGTGTTTCCGGAGAACCCGCCTGACGGCGCGGGTCAGTCCTGGGCGTCCTGCGTGGCGTCCTTCCTGCGCGGCCAGCGTCTGGCCTGGGGGCGCCGGGCCGTACGGAAGAGGGGCTCGTACTGGTCGGTGCGCAGCCACAGCTGCACATGGGCGCCGCCGAGGACCGAGGAGTCGATCCGCAGCGCGCCACCCGAGCCCTCGGCGAGCCTGCGGGCGATGTCCAGACCGAGGCCGGTCGAGCCCGCGCCGCTGGCCCCGCGCCGCAGCGCCGCCTCGGGGTCGGCGATCCCGGGGCCCGCGTCGGCGATCAGGATGCCGACCGCGTCCGGTCCCTGGTGCAGCGTCACCGTGAACGCGGTGCCCTGGGGGGTGTGCCGGAAGACGTTGCCGAGCAGCGCGTCGACGACCGCGCTGAGCTCGGTCGCCGCGACCGGGATCCTGACCGGCTCCGTGGCGCCGATCAGCTGCCAGGGCCGTTGCTGGTCGTCGGCCAGCGCCGACCAGAAGGTCAGCCGCTCACGCAGTACGTGGGCCGCGTCGCAGTGGACGAGGGCGGGGGCCCGTGAGGGCTGCCTGGCGGCCGCGATGATCTCGTCGACCTCGGCTTCGAGACGGCCCAGGGCCCGGCGGCTCTGTTCGGCCTCCGGGCCCAGGTGGTCCAGGCTGAGACGTAACGCGGTCAGCGGCGTGCGGAGCCGGTGCGAGAGGTCGGCCGCCATCTCCCGTTCCGCGGCGAGCAACTGGATCACCCGGTCGGCCATGGCGTTGAACGCCTCGCCGACCGCGACCAGCTCCGTGGGCCCCTCGGGGGCGATCCTGACGGTGAGGTCACCGGCTCCCAGGGAGGTCGCCGCGTTGCCGAGACGCTGGGAGGCGCGCACCAGTCGGGCCCCCAGCCGGTCGGCGACGAGCACGGAGCCCGCCATCAGCACCAGCGCCACCCCGGTCAGCACCGCCCAGGAGACGGCGACCCCTCTGGTGAGTTCCTGGACGGGTACGAAGATCTCGATGACCGCGGTCCTGCCGTTCTCCAGGGTGACGGGGCGAAGCAGCAGGGAGTCGTCGCCCAGCTCGTCCGAGGTCGCGGCGCGGGTCAGCCGGACCGCCGTGGCGACGGTCAGCGCCGAGGCCCTGGGGGTGCCGATCTTCCTTCCGTCGGGCAGGTGGAGCGCGATGCGCTCCGGCTGGCCCGTGCTGGCGACCGCGCGGGCCAGCCGGGCCGGCGTGGTGGTGATGGCCAGTACCGGGACCAGCGCCGAGGCCTGCCGTTCCGCCTCGGCGATCGCCCGGTCGTGCGCGATGTCCCTGACGATGATCCCGAACGGGACCAGGAAGGCCAGGGCGATCATCGAGGCGCCGGCGAGGGCGAGCAGGGCCAGGGTGCGTCTCACGACGGTGTGATCAGCATGACGCCGACGCCGCGCACGGTGTGCAGATAGCGGGGGGCGGAGGCGCTCTCACCGAGCTTGCGCCGCAGCCACGACAGGTGGACGTCGATGGTCTGGTCGTCACCGTAGGACTGCTGCCACACCTCGGTGAGCAGCTCCTTGCGCGGGACGACCCGGTCGGCGCGGGCCGCGAGGTAGGCGAGCAGGTCGAACTCCCGCCGGGTCAGCGAGAGAGGCTCCCCGCCCAGGGAGGCCTCACGCCGGTTGAGGTCGACCGAGAGCGCGCCGACGCGCAGCACCGGGGGCGGCCCCGCGGCCCGGGCCCTGCGCAGCACCGCGTCGAGCCGCGCGTTGAGGTGGTCGCCGGAGAACGGCTTGACCAGGTAGTCGTCCGCGCCCGCCTCCAGCAGGCGGACGATCTCCGCCTCGTCGTCCCTGGCCGTGGCCACGATGACCGGAACGCTGGAGACGCTGCGGACCATCTTCAGCGCCTCCGACCCGTCCAGGTCGGGCAGGCCGAGATCGAGGATCACCGCGTCGGGGGGATTCTGGGTGATCTCCCGCAACGCGTCGAGCGCACGTCCCGCGCTGCGCACGGCGTGTTGGCGCCTGCCCAGTTCCTGGATCATCGCGGAGCGCACGTACTCGTCGTCTTCTACCACGAGAACCGTCGCCATACGACGTAACCGTAGTGAACAAAGAAGCACATGAGGTAATAATTCACCGCATGAGGCAAACCTGGGGATTCGTTGTGGTCTGGTGTGCTGCCACGGTCCTGGCTGCCGGGATCACCTGGCTTGGTGTCCGTGACGTGCTGACCAGCCAGGTTTTCGACGACGCGAGGGTCGAGTCCCTGGACGCGGAGCTGTCCCGGATAGGGGCCGTCGCGATTCCCTCGAAGCCGCCGACCGGCACGGCCGTCGTGACGGGCCCGCCGAGCGCCTCTCCCCAGGGCAGGCGCACCCCGGGGGCCTACGTCTCCCCCCTGGGCCGCCGCGGCACCTCCCACCCGCGGGCCACCGGTCTGCCGAAGGGCGACACGAAGGGGTCGGTCGGATCCAGGCGGATCTCCGGCCACGAGCGCCAGACGGACGACTCCCCGGCCAAGCCGACCGCGACCGGAACCCCGACCCGGACCACGACCAAGCCCCCGGCCAAGGCGCCGACCGCAACGCCCGAGCCGGAGAAGGCCTCCGCCACTCCCAGCCCCACGCCCCACCTCGCGGCCGAGGGCGGGACCAAGACGGTGAGCTCGAAGAACGGCTCCGTCGCCTTCAGCATCGAGGGGGGCGTGTGCCGGGTGGTCTCCGCCAACCCCAACCCGGGCTACGAGGCCAAGGTGACCCAGGCCGAGGGATGGATCAGGGTGGACCTGGTCCAGGGGGAGCACGGTTCGGCGATCTACTGCGTCGGAGGGGAGAGCCGCACCGACGTGTGGGAGTACTGAGAACGCCTCAGGATCGCGACAACTCGCGCAGCCGTACGGCGGCGGCGGGAATCCTGTCCTCGCCGAACACCGAGACGCCGTGCTGTTCGAGCAGGGCGGTGGTGACCCCGGCACCGGCCAGCCGCCCGCCGCCGAAGGTGCCGTCGTGGATGGTCAGGCTTCCGCAGGAGGGGCTTGCCTCCTTCAGGATCGCCACCCGGGCGCCGCAGGAGAGCGCGGCGGCGAGCGCCGCCCGCGCCCCGGTGAGGAAGGCCTGGGTGACGTCGGTGCCGTCGGCCGTGAGCACCCGGGCCGCCCCGGCGAGCACGGCCGCGCCGCCCGCCCCGCCCTCGATCTCGGCGGGAGGACGCGGCACGGGCAGGCCGCCCTCGACCTCGGGGCAGAACGGCACCAGCCGTCCCTCGGCCCGCCAGGCGGCCAGCAGCGCGTCACCGCTGGTCTTGGCGGCCCCGTCGTAGCGGACCCGCCGTCCCATGAGACAGGCGCTGACCAGGATCGTCTCCACGTGTCCAGGGTATGCGGAAGCGGAGAGGAAGGCGGCGGCACCGGGCAGTAACCTACTGCCCATGCCTCCTGCCACGGTGATGTCCCGATGATCGGCCCGCTCGCGACCGCCCTGATCATCCTTGCCCTGGTCATCGTGCTGTCCGCCATCGTGGCCGCGGGCCGGAACAGGCCGATGGGCACCGTGCTGCTCGTCATGCTCGCGCTGCTCGAACTCGGCCTGCTCGTCCAGGCGGGCCTCGCGGTCGCCGGGGTGATCGGGGGCAGGGGGCCGGCGGAGACGGCGACCCTGATCGGCTACCTCGCGGGGACGCTGGTGATCCCGCCCGGGGCGGTCTTCCTCGGCCTCGCCGAGCGTTCGCGCTGGGGGTCGGCGGTGGTCGCGGTCGGCGCCTTCGCGGTCTGCGTCATGGTGGGACGGCTGCTGCAGATCTGGCAGGGGACGGCATGAGCGAACCGGTGATCGGCTCGGGGCCGGGACGCGCGCTGGTCGCGGTCTACGGTGTCTTCGCCCTGGCCGCGGGCGCGCGTGCCGCGGTGCAGATCGCGACCCGTTTCGGTGAGGCGCCGCTGGCCTACTCGCTGTCGGCGTTCGCCGCGCTGGTCTACCTCGTGCTGGCCGTGGCGCTGGTCAGGGGGAGGCGGGGCCTCGCCCTGACGGCCTGCGGCGTCGAGCTGGCGGGCGTGATGGTCGTCGGCACGCTGAGCCTGGCCGACCCCGAGGCCTTCCCGCACGCGACGGTCTGGTCGGGCTACGGCAGCGGTTACGTGTTCATCCCCCTCGTGCTGCCGCTTGTGGGCCTTTACTGGCTTTTGCGGCGTAAGTAGTTATGTCCGCGGATCGTCGGGCAGGTCGGCCTACCGAACCCACGAGAGGGAGGCAGACCTGTGAGCACGATCGAACAGTCCGTCGATGTGAACGTCCCGATCAGGACGGCCTACAACCAGTGGACCCAGTTCGAGACCTTTCCCGAGTTCATGGAAGGCGTCGAATCGGTCAGGCAGCTGAGTGACACCCGTACGGCCTGGGCCGTGGAGATCGCGGGCGTCCACCGTGAGTTCGAGGCCGAGATCACCGAGCAGCACCCGGACGAGCGGGTGGCGTGGAAGTCCCTGGACGGCCCGCACCAGGCGGGGGTGGTGACCTTCCACCACCTGTCCCCGGAGACCGCCCGTGTCACGCTCCAGATGGAGTACGAGCCGGAGGGCTTCGTCGAGACCGCGGGTGACTGGCTGCAGCTCGTCCGGCTCCGGGTCCGGGGCGACCTGGAACGCTTCAAGACGTTCATCGAGTCGCGCGGCGGGGAGAGCGGCTCCTGGCGCGGTGAGGTCCCCGCGCCGCACGACCGTCCGGCCGGTTACGGCGCCGACGGTGGCGCGACCGTCACCGACAGGCCGGAGGGCGGCGCTGGGAACGGCGGTTACGGATACGACGATCCGGTTCCGCCGCGCACGGTCGGCAGGGAGTATCCGCCGTCCTCCCCGCTCGCCCCTCCCGGTGGCGGCCCGCTGCCCGGGGCGGGCAGGCGGCCGGGCGAGGAGCCGCCCGCCATGCCGGGCCCGCGCGTCTGAGCCGGTCATCGCCCTGAACTGACGGGAAGGAAGCCGGATCACGCCCTGTAAAGGAGGGCGTGATCCGGCTTTCACAGTGTCAGGGCTTTGGGCGGGGCGCACATTGCCAGGAACAAACCAAGTTTTAGGTCCTGTTACAGTTGGAGTCAGCCAATCATCCTACGATTGGGTGAATCGATTGAAGGAGGACTGAACCCCGCATGAGCGTGCTAACCCATCAGACTCGGGGCCGCACCGGTGGAACGACGGGATCTCTCGCCTGGTTGCTCGTGCTGGGAATCGTCCTCGCCGCACTGAACCTGCGCACCGCGGTCACCAGTGTGGGACCGGTGCTCGACCGCATCTCCTCCGGCCTCGGCATGTCGGGCGTCGGAGTCGGGCTCCTCACCACACTACCCGTTCTCATCTTCGCCTCGGTCGGCGCCGTGACACCGGCCCTGGCCAGGAGGATCGGCGAACACCGGCTGCTGCTGACCGCCCTGGTCGCCCTGGGCTCCGGACTGCTCATCCGCGCGATGGTCGGCTCGGCCGAGGTCTTCCTCTTCAGCAGCGCGCTGGCGCTGTCCGGCGGCGCCGTGGGCAACGTGCTCATCCCCACCCTGATCAAGCGCCACTTCCCCGGCCGGGCCGGGACCATGACCACCGTCTACACCACCGCCCTCGCGGCCGGCACGATGCTCGCGGCCGCCGCGACCGTCCCGATCGAACGGGCCGCCGACGGCAACTGGCACGTTGCCCTCGGGGTGTGGGCGGCGCTGGCCGCTGTCGCCGCCATTCCGTGGCTTGCGCTGTCGCGCAGTGAGCCGGAGCGGGACACGGGCAGCAGCGATCTCGGTCCCCGGAGCCTGGTCAGGAGCAGGCTCGCCTGGGCCGTCGCCGCCTACTTCGGCACGCAGAGCATGGTCGCCTACATCATGTTCGGCTTCCTGCCGAAGATGCTCATCGACGGTGGCTACACCCCCGGACAGGCCGGGCTGACGCTGGGCGTCTTCACCGCGATCGGCATCCCGGTCTCCATGGTGGTGCCGTGGATCGCCTCGAAGTTCGCCGACCAGCGGCCCGTCGTGGCGGCCTTCGTGGTCTTCTACACGATCGGCTTCCTCGGCCTGTGGCTCGCTCCCGTCAACCTGGCCTGGCTGTTCGCCGTACTGGTCGGGATCGGGATGGGATCGTTCCCGCTGGCGCTGACCATGCTGGCCCTGCGCACCCGGACCCCCGAGGCCACCGCCGCTCTGTCCGCCTTCGGACAGAGCGCCGGATACCTCATCGCGGGCGCGGGTCCTCTGGTCGTCGGTGTGATGCACGAGGCCAGCGGAGGCTGGACGCTGTCGTTCCTGCTGCTGTTCGCGGTCGTCGGCGTGCAGCTGGCCACCGGCTGGTACGCGGGCAGGGCGCGCTATCTGGAGGACGAGAAGGGCGTCCCCGCCCTCTGATACCCCCTTCCTCCGCCGTATGGCCCGTGCCTCCTCAGGGGTGGCGCGGGCCATACTCGTTTGGCTGAGATGATGAGGGAACCAACAGGGGCAGAAGGGGGAAACGGTGATCGAGGGATCGACGCTTGTCAGCTATCCGGCGGGGGAGACCGGGGGCCGCTCCACAGTCGTGGCGAGGGTCCCCGTGGGGGAGGAGCACGGGACGGTCGTGGCCGAGACCCCCTTCCATCCGCTCGACCACACCTGGCCCGACCAGCCCGCGGACCGGGGGACCATCGCCGGGATCGCGGTGACCGACTGCGTGACCGGGGCGGTGGCCGACGGCGAGCAGCGGATCCACCTCGGCGAGGACATCCCGGTACGGCGCGGCAGCTCCGGGTGGAGCTGGCTGGTCGTCCACGTCACCCGGGAGCCGGTCCCCGACGGGGAGGTCGAACTCGCCGTCGACGCCGAGTACCGTCACGCGCTCTCCACGGGGCACACCGCCTGCCACCTCGCCGCGCTCGCGCTCAACGCGGCGCTGGCAGACCGGTGGCGCAAGGAGATCTCCGCGGACGGCCTGGGCAACCCCGACTTCGACCAGACGGCCATTGCCTCCTCGCGAATCCTGCCCGGGGGCAGCCTCGACGTCTATCGCCTCGGCAAGTCGCTGCGCCGCAAGGGCTTCGTCACGGAAGGGCTGCAGGAGAGCCTTCCGGAGATCACCGGGAAGGTCTGCGACACGCTGAAGGAGTGGGTCGCGGCCGACGCCGAGGTCCGGATCGAGAGCCCCGGGCGCGAACTGACCGCGCGCCGTACCTGGCGCTGTGGCCTGCCCGAGGGAGAGGTGACCATTCCGTGCGGCGGCACCCACCTGCCGAGCACCTCCCGGCTCGGCGCCGTCACCGTGTCCTTCGAACTGTCCCAGGACGGCACCGAGCTCACCATGCGCACCACCGCGGGCTGAAGGCGGCGCTCCCCGGGAGTCCACGGACATGGCGCCCAAGGCGTATCACGCCACCCGTGACGCGACATGACCCAGTAGATGACGTTTTCTGACGAGCATTTACCATCTCATTGCCGCAAGCCGATGGGAAAAGAGGGGGAGCATGGCAGGAGTGGCCGTCGCCGGACCCGGTGCCGTGATCCGGAGCAGACAGCTCTGGCTCACCCTGCTCGCCCTCTCCATGGCGGGGATGGTCGTCTCCGTCCAGCAGACCGTGGTCATTCCGCTGCTGCCGAGGATGATGGCCGGCTTCGGTGTCTCGGTCGACGAGGTCGCCTGGGTCTTCACCGCATCGCTGCTCGTCGGCGCGGTGGCCACGCCACTGCTGTCCCGCCTGGGGGACATGTACGGCAAGAAGCGGATGATCCTGTTCACCGTCGGCTTGCTCGTCCTGGGCTCCGTGATCTGCGCCGTCTCGCTCACGCTGCCGGTGCTGATCGTGGGCCGTGCCCTGCAGGGAGCCTCCGCGGCGCTGATCCCCCTGGCCATCGGCATGATCAGGGACAGCTTCCCGGCCCAGAAGGTGATGACCGCGATCGGCGTGGTCAGCGCGACCATGGGCATCGGCGGCAACCTCGGCATGATCGTCACCGGCGTCATCGCCGACCGGACGCCCAGCCACCACCCGGTCTTCTGGATCACCGCCGGACTCGGCGTGGTCGCGATGGTTCTCATCGCCCTGAGCGCCCACGACAGCGGAGCCCGCGCCGGGGGCCGCCTCGACCTCGTCGGCGCGTTGCTGTTGTCGATCTGGCTGGTCTGCCTGCTGCTCGCGGTGTCCAAGGGAAACGACTGGGGATGGGGATCCCCCCAGGTGGTCGCCCTGTTCGCGGCCACCGCGGTCGTCTGCGCGGTGTGGGTGTTCAGCCAGCTCAGGCTCAGGGCGCCGATGGTCCGTCTCGACCTGCTCGTCGGCCGCCGGTCGCTGCCGGCCAACCTGGCCGCGCTGCTGCTCGGCTTCGCGATGTTCGGCTCCTTCACGCTGGTCTCCAGCTTCGTCCAGACCCCCTCCTCGGCCGGGTACGGCTTCGGCGGATCGGTCCTCGACGTCGGCCTCTACGCCCTGCCGAGCACCGTCACCATGCTGGTGTCGTCCTTCATGGCGGGACGGATCTCCGGACGCCTCGGCCCGGCGCGTTCCCTGGCCGTCGGCGCGGCCATCACGGCGGCGGCCTTCGGCTGGTTCGCGATCTTCAACGCCTCGGTCTCGGACCTGATCGTCGCCAACACGCTGCAGGGGCTCGGGTTCGGGGTCGCCTACGCGGCCCTCGGGGCGCTGGCCGTACAGCATGTGCCGATGGACCAGAGCGGCATCGCCAGCGGGGTCAACTCCCTGGTCCGCTCCATCGGAGGCAGCGCCTCGGGGGCGGTGACGGCCGCGCTGCTGACCTCGATCACCGTCGCGGGCACGGCCGTCCCCGCCCGCGGCGCCTACGTGCTGTCCTTCACGATCGTCGCGGTGAGCGCCGTCGCCTCCGTCCTGGTCGCCCTCGTCGCCGCCGCGATGGCACGAGGGGTCCCGGAAGTCGGCTAAGATTTCTTCTGCACCACACAAGGGGCTATGGCGCAGCTGGTAGCGCGCCTCCATGGCATGGAGGAGGTCTGGGGTTCGAATCCCCATAGCTCCACAGCGAAGTGGTCGACGAAGATCCCGCCTGATCGGTCCGATCGGGCGGGATCTTCGCTTTCCGGGACGGCGAGGCCGTCGAGGGGCGTTTCGCGGTCCGGTGGTGACGGTCCGCCTCCGATCACGGCCGCGGGAGCCGCCCGGCTCTCCTGCGGACGGCCACGCCGAGGATCCGGTCGCCGGAGTACAGGCCGACCTGACGTGAGTCGTGACTCTCGCCGGCGTCGCCGAACACGATCAGCGAGTTCTCCGGGACGGTCTCCCGGCCGTCCGACGCGGCGCGCGCCGACACCGGGATCCGGTCGCCGGGCAGCGCCACCACCCGTTTGACCTTCCACCGTGTACGCGGTCGTGCGGGCGCGACGACGACGACGCCCCTTGGGTGAACCGGGCGGGGCGGCTCCAGGACCACGATGTCGCCGACCTTCAATCCGGTGATGCGGCACCGCCGTACCAGGAGACGGTCTCCCGGCTGGAGGGTCGGCGTCATGCTGGTGCCGCTCACGGTCACCAGCACCCAGCGCCGCCGCAGACGGGCGAGAAGGACGGCGGACGCGGCGAGGACGGAGACCGAGGTGAGAAGTCCGATCACGAGGAGACCGCCTGCGGTTCCTGCCCGGTGTCGTAACCCAGCGCCTGCAGGAGGAAGAGCCGGGCGTAGTCGCCGTCCACGGTCATCAGTTCCTCGTGCGTGCCCTGTTCGGTGATCCGGCCGTCGGCGAGGACGACGATGCGGTCGGCCATCCGGACGGCGTTCAGCCGGTGAGAGATGATCACGCTGGTGGCGCCGTGCCGGTGCTCGACCAGCCGCCGGTGGATCGTGTGCTCCGCCTCGGCGTCCAGGCCCGAGCTGGGCTCGTCGAGGACGAGCAGATCCCGCCTGCCCCGCATGAGGCCGCGCGCGAGGGCGAGCCGTTGCCACTGGCCGCCGGACAGTGTCACACCCGCCGTCCTGCCGTCCGACCGGGAGTTCATGAAGAAAATCCTGCTCAGGAGCGTGTCATATCCGTACGGCAGGCCCGAGACGGTCTCGTGGGCCTCCGCGGCGGTCGCGGCGGCGCGGATCCTGTCGCGGTCCTCCAGCGCCGTCAGGTCGCCGATGCCGATGTTCTCGGCGGCGGTGAAGTCGTAGTTCATGTGGTCCTGGAAGACCGTGCCGATCCGGTCACGCAGTTCCGCCACCGGAATGAGACGGATGTCCACCCCGTCCCAGGTGATCGTCCCGCGCGTGGGCTCGTACAGCCGGCACAGCAGCTTCACCAGGGTGCTCTTGCCGGCGCCGTTCACGCCGACCACGGCGAGCAGGGCACCGCGGGGGATGCGCAGATCGACGCCGCGCAGCACCCACGGCTTGTCGGCGTCGTAGCGGAACCAGACGTCCTTCAGCTCGATCGCGTCCCTCAGCGGCAGGGCGGGCAGCGGGGAGTCCGGCCTCGTCAGGTCGGGCCCCGCGTTCAGGACGGCGAGATAGTGGCCGAACTGCAGGAGCCCCTGGTGCCCGCTCGCCAGTAACGTGATCAGCCCGGACAGCCCGGACTGCACACCCGCGACCGCCGCGACGAAGACGACCACGTCGCCCGGGGTCAGCTCGCCCACCCGGGCCAGCTGGACGGCCCAGACCAGCCCGCCGCCGGACACCGCGGCGGCGAGCGCGGCCAGGCCCACCTGAGCGCGGAAGGCCCGCCGGTCGAGTTCGTGCTCCGCGCCGTTGACCTGTCGTAGTTCGGCCAGCATCCGTTTCCGCATGAAGTCGCCCAGGCCGAACAGCCGGATCTCCTTGGCCGCCGCGCGGTCGGTCATGAGCTGGGAGTAGAACAACTCCCGGCGCGCGTTGGGGCTGGTCGTCCAGAGCATCTCACCGCGCCTGCGGCTCAGGGCCAGCTCGGAGACCACGGCGGGCACGGCCGAGAGCACCACGAACCCCGCCATGACAGGACGCACCGCCAGTAGCGTTCCGGCGAACCCGATCATGGTGACGGCGGCGCGTACGCCTCCCAGCGCCGCGTCGAGGACGATCTGCGGCGCCGTCCCGCTCGCCTGCCGTGCCAGGCCGATGCGGTCGTGGAACTCGGGATCCTCGAACCGGGCCATACCCTCGAAACGAGACAGCGCCTCATACAGCCGGTCCCGGGTGCGGAACCGGATGCTCCGGCCAAGCTCCGCCTGCACGTACCGGGAGAGGAACGGCAGCGTCGCCGTGAGCAGTCCCAGGCACGCCAGCAGGACGGCCTGCGTCACCAACCGGCCGACGGGCACCCGCTCGGCCGACAGCCCGTCCAGAACGTACTTGGTCAGCCAGGCGACGCCGACCGGCGCGGCGCCCGTGACGAGCGCGGCGGCCAGATAGGTCAGCAGCAGGGCCGGTCCGGCGTGCCACGCGACGCCCAGGGCGGCGACCGCTCTCTCCCGCCAGGTCGCCTCACCGCCGACGTGGCCGGCGGTGAGGCCGAGTCCGCTCGTCACCGCGCGGGGACCTGGGGTGAGGCCAGCTCGCGGACGCTCACCGCGCTCGTGCGCACGGTGCCGTCCCGGTCGAGCAGGACGAACGTGGGTGAGCCCTGTACGCCGAACGCGCCGGTCACCGGACCGTCCTGCGGCTCCACGACCACCCGCGCCACCCGGCCTACGGCGTCGATGATGTCGGCGCCCTGTTCCAGGGTGCCGGAGACGACCACCAGTTTCCGCTCCGGGCCGCCGGGCATGGCGGCGGCGTACTCGACGAAACGGGGAACCTCCTCCCGGCAGGACGGGCACCCCGTGGAGAAGAAGCCCGTGAACAGGGGAGTTCTCAGATCGCGCAGGGACACGGTGGCGCCGTCGAGCGCCGTCGCCTCGAAGTCGGCGACGCGGTATCCGGACTCCGGCGACGACCTGCGCTCCACGAGCCGGTCGAGGCCGGCCCGTGCCCATTTCGCCTCGTGGTCCCGTAACCGGCGCAGGACCGCGAGCGACAGTAGCAAGTTGAGCAAGCCCAGAAAACCGACGACGACCACAGCGGCGATCAGTACGGCATCCATCGACACTCCCAGCCTGAGAGGACCTGCAAAGAATTCAGCGGACGTTCAGCGGACAAGGATCAGCGCCACGAGGTCGTCGTAGGCGATGACCAGCGTGGCCAGGACGACGGCCACGAAACCGGAGAGGAGCATGGCGGTCACGTCGAGTCCGCCGGAAGCCAGGAGGGTCCCTGCCATGCCCGCCGCCGCGACGGACAGGAGGATCACGTTGCGCACCACGTGCCGCACACCCAAGGGCTGATCGGACGCGCCGAAGCACCGGCAACTCGTCGTCGCGCCCCGCCGTACGGCCGAGCCGATCGCTCCCGTGAAGGCCGCCAGCAACATCGCGGCGAGTCCCAGGCCCACGGGAGCGGTGGCGTCGATCAGCATCAGCGACGTGGAGACCAGTTCGCCCGCGATCACCGCACCCGAGACGGCGGAACTCCAGCGCGGGGCCACACCGAACTCACCGACCGCGGCGCGGAACCGCGCCAGATCACCTCGCCCGCGTAACTTACCGGCGACGGCGGCGAGGAAAACCAGGGCGAGAGACAGGCGGCATATGAAACTCAAATATGCCACCGATATCACGAGCCTCCCGCTGAACGGGGGCGGTGTGATTGCGGGAACATTTCAGAGGAAATGCGTGCCGTCACGGGATTCGCCGTTCAGCAGAACCACGGTCCGTGATCGCAGCCTCCGGCGGTACACGTCCCGATGCGGTACCAGTCGCTGCAGCCGCCGGGGCCGCAGATCTGCTGCCAGAGTTCGCAGTTCTTGCAGGTGCACCGCAGATATGTCGGGTCGGCGGACGCCTCGGCCCGGGGGGCGGTCAGGGAGAGGAGCGTGTCCCCGACCCTGTTCAGCAGACGAGTCATGTGAACCTCCAGGGGTTTGAGATGGGGAAACCTCAGCAGGAGTAGACGCCGGTCGGCTTGGTGCACCCTCCGGCGAGGTACCAGTCGCTGCAGCCGCTGGGGCCGCAGATCCGCTGCATCAGCCCGCACGTGTCATTGCAGTAACACTGCAGATATGTCGGGTCGGCGGACGCCTCGGCCCGCGGCGCCGCCATCATGAGCATAAGATCGCCCGCGGCTCTGAACATACGAACCATTTCGCTTCCCTCGGGTCGGTGATTTATCGAAATCATAATTATGTGTGACCGGCCGATCCAGGAGCTTTTCTGCCATACATGGGCGGTCGGCTGCCAAATCCGAACCCGAAGGATTTCTCCGGCCGTAGCCGGGCGGGGGAGCGGTCATATGCTCGATTTCGAGCAATCGTGCGGTGGCGACGACGTCCGGCAGGGCGTGTGCGAAAGACCGTCACAGTGGCCGCAGGCCGGACACCGGGGGGTTCGGGACCGCCGGGCGCTCAACCGGCGCGGTTTCGGAGGCGAGCCGAACAAGGAGGCCGGTGCGCCGGGGCCGCCGTCTCGCTGGACCACCGCGCATCCCGGGGACGATCTCACGGATCGCTCCGCCAAGCGTGAGCCGGTAGGACCCGGTCGGGCCGTGTTCAGCCTCGGCCCAGGGCGGTTCGAAGGGACTGACGGGGCCCGGGGTCACCCGCTGATCGGTTCGTAGGCGCCTCCCCACTCGTTGAGCAGGACGAAGCCGGGCGATGTCACCGTCTCCATGAGGAGGGTCAGCGCGTCCGTCGTCGACGGGAGGCGCAGCCCGAGCAGTCCGGTCAGCGAGGTGCGGCACGCGTCGAGGTCGATGTCGTGGTCGGCGTACTCCTCCTCCAACTCCGGAGCCACCGACGACATCGCTTCGAGCCCGCCGGAGACGCGCCAGACACAGTCCCTCCAGTACGGAACCTGCACGATCAGCTGGATCGCGGAGGTCAGGTCACCGCCGATCAGCCCGGCCTGCCCCTCGGAGTCGGCGTAGAGCACGGGCCGCCGCCCGGCCGCGTCCCCGCAGAGGAAGTACGTCCCGCCCGCGCCGTCACCGGCGACCGCCTCAAGGGCCTCTCCGGACTGCAGCGTCACCTTCTCGACGTGGTCGGTGCGGGAGACGTCGAAGTCGAACGGCCAGGTCAGCAGTTCGGCCGCGGCCGGAGTGCGGTGGATGAGGCCGAGCAGGGGGTCGGGGTGCGTCATGGGGAGCACCGTAACAGTCGTTCGCGGGGCGAACCGGTCATCCCAGTCGCGCGTCTACTGATCATGAGATTGCTCCCGATCGCGCTGCTCGTCGTGCTCGTGACGGCCTGCGGTCCCGGACGCGCGCCGGTCACCGACGACGAGTTCGCCGCCCGTGCCCGCGAGGTCGTCGAACACTGGCGGGGCTCGGCGGAGCGGGAGGCCTGGGTCTCGGGGTTCGTCCCGCTGCGGAACCTGACCCTGGAGCCGGACTGGAGGCACACACCCCGCTGGGTCGGACGGAGCGCGATCAACAGCGTCTGGAGGCTGGAGACCGAACTGCCGTCAGGGACGCCCGCCCCGGCGAGGTTGCGCTGGGCCGACGGAGGCTCGCTGGAGGTGCCGGTCCTGACGGCGGATGCCGCCTACGCGGGGCTGAGCAAGCCCAAGTCCTTCGCCGACGAGAAGTGCCCGGCCGAGGGCTGCCGGCCGTTGAGCGTGGTCGCGGTGGCGCGGGGCGAGGCCACGGTGCCCAGCAGCAGGGGAGAGGTACGGGTTCCGACGTGGGACTTCACCGTGCGGGGCGTGCCGGAGCCGTTCCGGCGGGTGGCGGTCGACCCGGCCGCGATGGGTGGGCCGCCCCGGCCGCTGGACGACGGGATCCAGGAGGTGGACACCTACGAGGCGAGCGCGCCGACCGAGCTCCGGCTGAGCTACCTGCACGGCGACTGCGACACGACGTACGGCTCGCGTGTCCACGAGACGCCCGAGGCGGTGGTCGTGGACGTCGACGTCCGGGACGACGACGACGTGAGGATCTGCCCCGACGTCGGCAGGGCCGGCCGGATCGACGTCACGTTGCGCGAGCCCCTGGGGCGCCGGGTGGTGCTGGACTCCGGCAGCGGGGTGCCCCTGCTGCCGGAGAGCAATGTCCGCCTGATCGAGTTCCGGAACTACGACCCACGCCGTTCCTAGCGGGAGTTTCGGCCGTTGACATGCGCTGATTTGCCGAAACGGACACCCATACATACCCTAGGGGGTATGGAGCTGACGGAATCGATGGTGGGCGACGCCGTGACACGGCTGCGCCGTGCCCATGGGCAACTCGCGGGTGTGATCTCGATGATCGAGGCGGGGGAGGACTGCGTGAAGGTCCTGACCCAGCTCGCGGCCGTGTCCAAGGCGCTCGACCGGGCGGGGTTCAAGATCGTGGCCAGCGGCCTGAAATGCTGCCAGGACGCCCAGGCCCGTGGTGAGGAGGCTCCGATGAGGGTCGAGGAACTGGAGAAGCTCTTCCTGGCCCTGGCCTGAACCGAAGGGCGGCGAACGGTGGGGACACCCGCTCGCCGTGTGTCCCATGTATACCCCCCCGGGGTACTCAGTCCCTGCTCATGTCTCACTGATACCCCCCGGGGTATTTGCCAAAGGAAGGACCACGATGGAGGTCATCTCGTTCCGCACGCCCGGTCTCGGCGACCAGAGTCACCTGCTCGTCCACGAGGGGCGCGGTGTCCTGGTCGATCCGCAACGCGACATCGGCCGCTTCCTGGACGTGGCCGCCGAACGCGACGTCGAGCTGCGCTTCGTGCTGGAGACCCACCTGCACAACGACTACGTCTCGGGAGGCGGACAGGCGGCGCTGCGCACCGGCGCCGAGCTGGTGCTCCCGGCGGCCGCCGCGGCGGCGTACCCGCACACCCCGGCCTTCCATCTGGAGGACATCGACGGTGGGAACGGCCTGACCATCCGCCCGATGCACACGCCCGGCCACACGCCGGAGCACACCGGCTACCTGGTGCTGATCGACGGCGAGCCCGTCGCGGTCTTCTCCGGCGGCAGCCTGCTGGTCTCCTCCGCGGGGCGGCCTGACCTGCTCGGACCCGAGCGCGCCCGCACCCTGGCCAGGCTGCAGTACGGCTCGCTGCACCGGCTGGCCGCGCTGCCCGGTGAGGTGGACCTGTTCCCGACGCACGGCGAGGGATCCTTCTGCAGCGTGTCCGGCGTCGGCCGCCACACCTCCACGATCGCCGACGAGCGACGGGACAACCCGCTGCTCGCGCTGCCCGACGCCGAGGCCTTCGCCGACGAACTGCTGGCCGCGCCGATGCCCATCCCGGCCTTCTACGCCCACATGGGACCGGCCAACCTTCTCGGAGCGCCCGCCATGCCGGGCCTGCGTCCGCCGGAGACAACGGTCGAGGAGATCCCCGAAGACGCGCACGTCGTGGACGTCCGCCCGCGTGCGGTGCAGGCGGCGGGGTTCCTGCCGGGATCGACCGGCATCGCGCCCGGCGACGACTTCGGCAGCTGGGCGGGCTGGCTGGTGCCGTACGGAGAACCGATCGTGCTGGTGGCGGAACCCGATCAGGACGTCACCGAGGCCCTCACCCAGCTGGCCAGGATCGGCGTCGACGACGTGCGCGGCGTCGTCCGCGACCTCGGCGGGCACGCGAGCGCCGGCTTCGAGCTGCTCGGCCTGACCGACTTCCTCGAAAGGATGCCCGGAGCCCGGGTGCTGGACGTGCGCATGCCCGGCGAACGGCGGGCCGACCCGCTGCCCGGCGCCGTCGAGCGATTCCTGCCGGACCTGCTCACCCAGGGCGTCCCCGAACAGCTGCGGGGCGAGCGGCAGGTGCTGGTCGTCTGCGGTTCGGGCCGCCGGGCCTCGATCGCCGCCACCGTCCTCACCCGCCACGGCCTGCACCCGGTCGTGCTCGGCGACGCGGGCGCCTCGCAGGTGGCGGCGGCCCTGGCCGGAAAGGGGGAGGTGCGGTGAACGCCGTCGACGTGGCCACCGTCCGGGCGCTGACCGCGGCCCGGGAGACCGAAGGCGCCGTGCTGCTGCTGGACGTGCGAACCCCCGCCGAGTTCGAGAGCGCGCACATCGACGGGTCCGTCAACGTGCCCCTCGACCGGCTGGAGGCGTATCTGCCGCAACTGGCCGGCGCGATGACCGGCCGGAGCGTGCTCGTCTGCCAGTCCGGCGGACGAGCCAGGACGGCCCAGGACAAGCTCACCGCCGCCGGGCTGCGCGGGACGGCCGTCATGACCGGCGGGCTGAACGCCTGGATCACCTCGGGGGCGCCCGTCAACCGGGGACGGCGCCGCTGGAGCCTGGAGAGGCAGGTCCGCCTGGTCGCGGGGCTGCTGGTCCTCGGCTCCGTCACGCTGAGCCTCTGGTGGGCACCGGCCCTGTTCGTCACGGCGTTCGTCGGCGCAGGGCTCGGCTACGCGGGAGCCAGTGACAACTGCATGATGGGCATGCTGCTGGCCCGCCTGCCGTACAACAGGGCCGGTGCCGGTGATCCCGCCGCCGCGCTCGCGCGGGCCTGTCGGCGATGACTCTCACCGTGGCCCTGGTGCTGGCCGGCGCGGTGGTCGTGGGCGTCAGCCTGGGACTGCTCGGCGCGGGTGGCTCGGTGCTGGCCGTGCCGGTGCTGGTCTACGGCGCGGGCCAGCCGGTGGCGGTGGCCGTCCCGACCTCGCTGGCGGTTGTGGCGATCTCCAGCATGGGGGCGCTCGTCCCACGCCTGCGCCGGGGACAGGTCCGCTGGAGCGTCGCGGCGGTGTTCGCCGCGGGAGGCGTGCCTGCCGCCCTCGCCGGGGCGGTACTCGGCCGTGGGCTGCCCGGCGAACTGCTGCTGCCCGCGTTCGCGGTCATCATGGTCGTGGTCGCCGTGCGGATGCTGCGCGACGCGGAGTCGACCGGCGGCGCCTGCCGTACCACGGCGGGGCGGGTGAACCGCCGCCGGTGCCTGCCGAGGGCGCTGGCCGCGGGAGGCGGTGTCGGGGTGCTGACCGGGGTGTTCGGCGTCGGAGGGGGGTTCGCCGTCGTCCCCGCCCTGACCCTGCTCCTCGGCCTGACCGCGACCGATGCGGTGGGGACCTCGCTGGTCGTCGTCGCGGTCAACTCGGTGGCGGGGTTCGCCGGGCACGCGGGCACGCGGCTGGACTACGGCCTGGTGCTGCTCTTCGCCGGTGGGGCGCTGCTCACCTCGCTGGTCGCCGGGCGCCTGGCCACGCGGCTGCCCGCCGACCGGATCCGGCGCTGGTTCGCCTGGACCGTCCTGGCGCTGGCGCCGCTGGTCGCCGCGGGCGCGTGGATCTAGGACCGGGATCGGCGTCACCGTGGAGAAGGGGATCCGTCCAGGTGAGCGACGAATCCCCTCCTTGGACGAACCGGGTCAGGGCTACCCGGCCGTCACGGCGAGCTGGATCTCCGTCACCCATTTCTCGTGGTCGGCCGGGCACTCAAGGCTGATCTCCCTGGCCAGGCCCAGACTGCGGTAGCCGTGCTCCTCGACCCAGTGGGCCAGGATCTGGTAGGTCGAGTCGACGTGGTCCATCGACCCCCGGTGGACGATGGTCGCGGCCGTCCCGATCTCGGGCAGGTCCACGATCTCGAAGTCGTGTCCCGGGGACGGCTGGGCCGTCACCTCGACTCCGGCGTGCACGACCACCGAGCCGTCCTGGGTGGGTTCGTAGTGGGCGATGCCGTACCCGGACGGTGCGACCCCCGCCCTTTCGAGGCGCTGGAACAACTCCTCGTACAGGGGCTTGATGACGGGGCCGATCTCCTCACTGTCGTAGCTCGCCGCGACGGCGCTGACCTCCGCCAGCCGCACCGGCGGGACACGCTTGACGACGACCTCTTCGACGGCCATGTGGCCCTCCCTCTCCATCGTCCGGAGCCTCGCCTCGATCCGCAGCAGCCGCGCGGTGTCCGCGGCGATCCGCTCCTCAAGCTCCGCACGGCGCAGCCGTACCATGCCGTGGAGTTCGGCCACGGTCACCTTCTCGTCGAGGATCGAGCTCACCTGCTGCAGGGTGAGGCCCAGGTCCTTCAACGCGATGACGCGGTTGAGGCGCGAGAGCTGCGCCGCGTGGTAGAAGCGGTAGCCGCTGGCCGGATCGACGTGGGCGGGCCGCAGCAGCCCGAGCGCGTCGTAGTGGCGCAGCATGCGTACCGAAACGCGGCCGAGCTGGGCGAAGTCTCCGATGCTGAACATGATGGTTCCAGGTGTACGGGCTCACACGGTGTCAGGGTCAAACGTGTCAGGTGAGGGCGGCGAAGGCCCCGGCGCCGACGAGGGCCACGGCCCAGGCGAGGTCGAGGTTGAACCACGCCTTGCGCAGCACCGCCACCCCCAGTTTCTCGTAGACCAGCAGGGCGACGGCCGTGACCGTCGTCAGCATCGCAAGGGTGTGGACCGCCGTGGCCAGCAGACTCTGCGAGGCCAGTACGGCGGCGCCGTGGCCACCGCGCAGGGTGACCGGGAGCACCATCAGGCCCGCCCCGTGCGCGGTGGCCATCAGGAACGACCACCCGGCGAGCTGCCACCGGTTCACCCGCATGCCGACCCAGCGGGGGTGGCGCCGCCGTACGATCCGCCAGATCCCGAACCCGCACACCACGGCCGCCACGCCGTAGGAGACGGCCCTGGGAGGCACGGCCAGTCGTGCGAGGGACACCAGCGCGAGCGTGACCAGCACCGAGCCCGCGTGGCCGAGCACGATGGGCGGCAGGGCGCGCAGCACCGCGGAGCGCGAGCGTTCCTGCAGGCCGAGGGCGACGGCGAACAGCCAGCCCATGGCCGGGTTCAGGCCGTGGAAGGCGCCGAGACCGGCCAGGACCAGCACGGACGTCAGGTCCATCTCGCGCGCTCCGTCCTGTTCTTCGGGGCGGGGCCCGCAAGAGCGTTCATGGAGGAGGCCGACTCCTTTCTGCGGTCGTCGCGGGGATCAGGAGGGGAAGCAGTAGGAGTCGGAGGAGGAGTCGCCTCCCTGCAGCCTGATCTGGTGTGCCCGGCGGCCGTCGGCGGCGAAGTCGACGAAGAAGCCCTCGTCGAGGGAGAGCGAGCCGTCGTCGCCGATGTCCACCTTGGCGATCCAGCTGGAGATGCCGTCGGGGTAGAAGACGTCGTCCCAGGAGCGGTAGAGCGAGTTGGAGAAGTAGACCCGTCGGCCGTCCCTGCTGGCCTCGACCATCTGCGGGCCGCCGTTCAGCGCCCGTCCCTGGCGCGCCGGGTGCGGGGTCCTGCCGACGATGCCGCCGAGGCGCACCGAACCGGTCTCGCGGGGGGAGAACGGGTCGGAGACGTCGTAGGCCTTCAACTCGCCCGTGCCCCAGCAGGAGACCAGCAGGATGCGGTCGTCGAGGGTCAGCGAGATGTCGGTCACCAGCGGCGGAACCGCTCCGAACTGCTTGAGCGGCTCGGGCAGCAGCTCGGGGTCGGCGGGCTCGGCGGGGATGGTGATGACCTTCTCCGCCTTCCAGACCCCGTTGTCCTGGTACCACGTGAAGATGCCGGCCGACAGGTCCTCGACGCTGATGACCGTGTTGACGAAGCCGTGGGTCTTGGACGGGTCGTGCGCGGGGCGCAGTTCGAGGGCCATCTGGTGCTGGTCCCCGAGGTCGATCTCCTGCAGGTGCCTGCGCTTGGTCAGGTCCCAGACGTGCAGCTTGTGGCCGTACTTCCTGCCGACCAGCAGGTCGAGCGAGGGGCCCGCCTCGATCTGGTTGGGGGTGCCCCACTCACTGGTGATCATCGTGTCGTGGCCGAGGTGCCACCAGAAGTCGTAGTGCAGCTCCTGCGGGCCCCGGTCGACCTCCCAGCGGCCCTTGGGCTCGAAGGTGTCGTGGTCGAGGGTGAAGACGCCGCCGGGCGCGTCGCCGTCCACGTTGCCGAGCGCGCTGACGTAGATCGCGTCGGTGCCGCAGTGGACGGTGTGCGGGCGGCTGTAGCCGGTCTTTTCGAAGACGGTCTCCGGCTCGATCGTCTTGACGAGCCTGGGCCGCCGGGGGTCGTCCTTGACGTCGAACACGTAGATCCTGCTGGAGCGCAGTCCCGGCAGGACCAGGTAGCGCCGCTCGACGTGCGGGTGCGGGGCGTACGGGCACAGGGCGGCGCTGCAGACGTTCCACCCGAAGTGGTGGAGCTCGTCGCCCGCGTGGGGCATGTCGCCGACGCTGACGATCGACCCGTCCGACAGGTCGATCGTGGCGAGCCCGTCGGGACGGCCCTGCCCTTCGGCGTCCAGCAGGGCGACGTAGGCGAGCTCCTCCCGAGGCGCCTGCATGGCGTCACGGGCCGACGGATAGAAGGTGGGATCGGGCTGAATGAGTGCCACGGGAACTCCTAGGCCGAGATCAATATCCCACTAATGTTGTAGGAAAACTCTCCGCTGTCTAGGGGTGATTTTACGTAGCCGGGTCAGGAGGGGACCTGGACGTGGATCTCGTCGAGCCCTTCGGGGGCCTTGCCCGGGTACGCGCCCGACAGCATCGTGGCCACCGTGTAGAGATGCCAGACCTGGGCGGGCTTGGTGACCACGGGCGCGGCGAACAGCTTGCGGACCTCGTCGGGGGAGACGATCGGGGCCAGCAGGTCGAGGTGCTCCAGGACGTGGTCGCGCAGCACGCCGCTCAGCGCCTCACCCGGGCTGGTGCGCCAGCTCCAGCCGCCCCCGGTCTTCGGAGCCGTCAGGAATCCCGGCTTGCGCTGCCAGGGGTAGTAGCGCCTGTCGGCGGTGAAGCGCCACGGCTTGCCCTCGATGGGGATGTGGCGAAGTTTCGGGGCGAAGGTCGTGATGAGCTCGTGGACGACCTCCTCCGACAGCCGCCACGCCTGGTCGAGCCCGAGGGCCGCGCGCACCACCCGGTTGTCGAGGAAGGGCCAGACCGGGTCGCCCCGGCGCTGTGATCCCGCCCTTGAACCGGCCTGCCAGCGGCCGATCCGGTAGAAGACGTACATCTGGTCGAGGGCCTCGACCCCCTCGCGCTCCTGCCAGGGGCGGGCCAGTTCACGGGCGTGGTCGTTGGCCTCGGCGCTGAACAGGGCCTTGTCCCGCATGAAGGTGGTGTCGATCCGGCGCCGCAGCGCCTTGGGGCTCAGGTCGCTCTGGAGCAGCAGGAAGCTGCCCGCGCGCAACACCTCCCCGCTCTGCCCCGACATGGTCGGCCTGGCGTTGTACGGCAGGTAGCCGACGATCGACTCGTAGGCCGAGGTCATCCCCTCGCAGGTCCGCAGTGTCTCGTAGGTCCTGGCGAGCGGGTGCTCGACCAGGACGGCGTCCCTGCGCTCGGTGCGCGCCGGGGGGATGACCGTGTGCTCGACGCCGAGCGCCCCGGCGATCCGCCCGGCGAGGATCACGTCGGGGTGGCTGTCGAGGCCGTTCGTGGTCGCGCGCAGCGGAATCCCCGCCGCGTGCAGCACCGCGGCGGCCAGCCTGCTGTCCCGGCCGCCGGTGAGGGCGAGGTTGACCGGCTCGCCCGCCGCGCGCAGCGGCTCGACCGAGGTCAGCAGGGCGTCGGCCAGCCCCCCGATGAGGGCCCTGCGCCGCCTGGCCGAGGACGGCGCGGCGACGGCGACCGGCAGCGGAGCCTCGGTGACCGTACGGCTGCCGCCCCTGACGGTGACGGTCGAGGAGGGCGGCAGCGCGCTGACCCCCCGGTAGGGCGTCTCGTCGGACAGGAAGTAGCCCTGCCGGATCATCGACTGCAGGGCGAGCACGTCCCACTCGATCCGCTCGCCGAAGGCGGCCAGGCTGACCAGCAGAGCCCTGCTGCCGATCACGTGCACGTCCGGGGTCTCGGCGTAGTAGACCGGGCAGACCCGGTGGATCGCGGTCGCGGCGGCCAGTTCGGTACCGGTCGCGCGGAAGACCGAGAAGCAGCCGCCGACCGCCTCGGCGCTCAGTTCGGGGGCGCCCGCGAGCCGGTCGACGTCGCCGGGCACGGCCAGGTTGCCGTTGACCCCGGTCACCCTGTCGTGGCCGGTGGCCAGCAGCGGGGGAGTCCGGGAGTCGTCGGGCTCGTTGGTCCAGGCGAACAGGCTGACGCCGGGCCTGTGCCACTCGCGGGGTCTGATGACCTCGGCCGGGACGGGGAAGGCGGTCTCGATCGAGGCGCGCACGGTGTGCAGCATCGCCTCGGGAATTCCGGCTTCGGGACGCTTGGCCGCCAGTCCGAGATACACGCGCATGATCCCGAATCCTATGTCCCCTTTTTTCCGCATGAAGCCTGATTAATGAGGAAAACGTGTGGTCACTTGAGGTGCCGAGGGGGGAGAGGCCGATCACGCGCCGGGCACGGTTTGCGCTCGCTTGGGTCAAGCGCCAGGCCCAGGTCATGAGGGGGTCGTCGTACGGGATGGCGCGCGAATCCCGCGAGTCCCCGTGAATCCATGCAAATCCAGATAAATCACGGCGAATCCCTGTGAATCCCTGTGGAGGCGAACATGAAACCACGCACGCTCGCCGTCGTCCTGGCCGTCCTCGCCCTGTGGGTCACGGCCGCCTGCGGGAGCTCGGCGAATAGGTCGCCCAGCACCCAGCCCAGGGGCGACGCGAACGCCCAGGCACCCGAGGAACGCGAGAACGACACCGGCACGTCCAAGGACATGAACGACACCACCGTCGACCAGATCTCCACCTTCGCCCTCGACGTGGACACCGCCTCCTACGACTACGCCAGACGCGCCATCGGGGAGGGCAGGCTCCCGGAGCGGGACAGGGTGAGACCGGAGGAGTTCGTCAACTCCTTCCGCCAGGACTACCGGGAACCCGAGGACGACGGTTTCTCCGTACAGCTGGACGGCGCACGGATGCCCGGCAACGGTACGGCGCTGCTCAGGGTCGGTCTGCGCACCCGTCAGGCGCAGTCACGGGAACGACGCCCGGCGAACCTGACCTTCGTGGTCGACGTCTCCGGCTCGATGGGCGAACCCGGCAGACTCGACCTGGTCCGTGAGGCGCTGCACCGGCTCATCGGACAGCTCGGGCCCGGGGACAAGATCTCCATCGTCGCCTTCAGCGACCAGGCCCAGGTCGTGCTGTCCATGACCCCCGCGACCGAACGGCAGGAGCTGGACGCGGCCGTCGAGCGGCTGGCCGTACAGGCCTCGACGAACCTGGAGGCGGGGCTGACCACCGGGTATCAGGAGGCGGCGAAGGCCTTCAGGCCGGTGGCGACCAACCGGGTCATCCTGCTCTCCGACGGCCTGGCCAACAACGGCGACACCAGCTGGCAGGGCATCCTGGACCGGGTCGAGGAGTACGCGGGCAAGCAGATCACCCTGCTGTGCGTCGGCGTCGGCCGTGACTACGGGGACCAGCTGATGGAGCAACTCGCCGACAACGGGGACGGCGCCGCCGTCTACGTCAGCTCGGTCGACGACGCGCGCAAGGTGTTCGTCGAGCAACTCGCCGCCACCCTCGACCTGCGGGCCCGCGACGCCAAGGCGCAGGTCGTGTTCAACCCCGCCACGGTCGAGTCCTACAACCTGATCGGCTACGAGAACAGGCGGATCGCGGCCGAGGACTTCCGTGACGACAGCAAGGACGGCGGCGAGGTCGGCCCCGGTCACACGGTGACGGCCCTGTACGAGGTACGGCTGCGCCAGGGCGCCTCCGGCCAGCTCGCCACCGCGACCGTGCGCTGGCAGGACCCCGACACCCGCGCCCCGGGTGAGGTCAGCGGCTCCATCGGGCGGGCCGACCTGGTCTCCTCTCCGTGGGAGAAGTCGTCGCCGCGGTTCCAGGTGGACGTGGTCGCCGCGGCCTTCGCCGAGTATCTCCGCACCGGAAGGCCGGTCGCCGGGGTCGAGACCGAGGAGCTGGCCGGACACGCCGGTCGTCTGGCGGCCTCGACGGAGGACCCCGCGGTGTCCGAGCTGGCGACCCTGATCACCCGCGCCCTGTCGCTCGGCTGACCGTACGGCCGCCGGGGCGGGCCTGTCCCGGCGGCCTCGACGGTCACCTCGCCGGTTACGGAGCAGGGTGCGATGTCCTATACACTGGCGTGGTGCCGCTGGGCGGTGCGAAACGCAAGGGGCTATGGCGCAGCTGGTAGCGCGCCTCCATGGCATGGAGGAGGTCTGGGGTTCGAATCCCCATAGCTCCACAGCGACAGCGTGTTGACGAGATCCCGTCCGATCGGACGGGATCTCGTCGCTTTCCGGCCCGGATGACCTGCCTGCGTCTCCGCCCCGCGCGCCCCGCGGCATGGCTGTGAAACCGTGGACCCGGCAGTGGAGGCCGGCCGCCGGCGGACCACAGGGGTGGTCAGCCGTTCGGGAAGAGCGTGTGAAGGAGCGTGTGGCCCGGCATGGCCCGGGCCGGGAGCACGCCCACGGCGAACATCTCCGGGGTGTCGAACACGGGCTCCCCGCCGGGGCGGCGCGCGTAGGGGACCCGGCCGTAGTCCACGCCGTCGCCCTCGTGGAAGCTCATCCAGGTGATCGTCTCCTGTTCGCCCTCGCGGAGCGGGTGGTTGGACACGGCCCGGCTGTAGACGGTGCCGGAGGCGGTGACCCAGACCAGGGGGACGGCGAGGACCCATCGCGTCGCCCTGATCTCCCGAGCCCTGGCGGCCGCCCGCGTCTCGAACGAGACGGCCGACCGCGGGTCGCGGAGATAGTCGTAGTCGCTGAGCACGAGCCGCCGCTCGCCTTCGAGGGCCGCGACCGCCGGGCAGTGGCGGGCGGCGATGCTCCGCTGGAGACGTTCGACCACCTCGAAGAGCAGCGCGGCCGTCTCGTCGTTCATCGTGTCCTCCGGAACTCACGGTACGGACCGGTACGCCGGGCCCGCGCAGGAGAGGAGGCGCGGGCCGCGTGCGCGAGCCGTCAGATCTCCTCGACGCTGCTCGGCTCGCGCCGGGACAGGTCGATGCCGAGTTCTTCGGCGGCGCGGAAGACGTCCTCGTCGGTGTCGCGCATCTCGATGGACATGCCGTCGCTGGAGAGCACCTCGACGTTCAGGCACAGCGACTG
>NZ_JBEYAB010000027.1:0-45306 GCF_040631445.1 Streptosporangium sp. NPDC020072
CTACGCCACCGCCGAGACCGTGCTGGCCTACGGCGACGTCATCATCGTCTCCGGCAAGACCAAGCAGATCGAGCGGTTCACCGACCTTCCCTGAAAGGGCACGAACTCCCGCGAAAAGGCTCTGGTCAACGTTCCTCGCCGCTGTTACCGTCAACGTCGGAGCGCCGGGAAGTCTGGTCGGCAACGTCATATCGGACCGGCTTCGAGGAGGCGCCCATGCCGGGCAGCCCTGCCGTGCTCATCAGTGACCTGACCAAGCGTTTCGGTGGCGTCCACGCGTTGAACGGCCTGAACCTCAGTGTGCGAACGGGCGAGGTGCACGGCTTCCTCGGCCCGAACGGGGCCGGTAAGACCACGGCCCTACGCGTCCTGCTGGGGTTGATGCGCGCCGACTCCGGTCACGCCGAACTCCTCGGCGGACACCCGTGGCGTGACGCCGTCGAACTGCACCGGCGGCTGGCCTATGTGCCGGGCGATGTCGTGCTCTGGCCGACGCTGTCCGGCGGGGAGGCCATCGACCTGCTCGGGCGGCTACGCGGCGGACTCGACCTGCGGCGCAGGGCGGAGCTGCTGGAGCGCTTCGACCTCGACCCGACGAAGAAGGGCGGCGCCTACTCCAAGGGGAACCGGCAGAAGGTCGCCCTCGTCGCCGCGCTGGCCTCCAACGTCGAACTGCTGTTGCTGGACGAACCCACCTCCGGTCTCGACCCGCTCATGGAGGCGGTGTTCCGCGACTGCATAGCCGAAGAGCGGGACAACGGCCGTACCGTACTGCTGTCCAGCCACATCCTGTCGGAGGTCGAGGCACTGTGCGACCGGGTGACCATCGTCCGTGAGGGCAGGGTCGTCGAGAGCGGGACGCTGACCCAGCTGCGCCACCTGAGCCGCACGTCCGTCACCGCCGAACTCGCCCGTACACCGGACGGGCTGGCCGCGCTCCCCGGCGTGCACGACCTGGTCGTCGACGGCCCGCATGTGCGGTTCGAGGCCGACCCTGACGGGCTCGACGGCGTCCTGCGTCTGCTCAGCGAAGCGGGCGTGCGAAGCCTCGCCTGCCGGCCGCCGTCCCTGGAGGAGCTGTTCCTGCGGCACTACCGGGTGAACGCGGCATGAGCGCCCTCACCGGCACCGGCGCACTGGTTCGGCTCGCCCTCCGCCGCGATCGGCTGCGACTGCCCATCTGGGTCGTCGTCATCCCCGGGCTGGTGACGGCCACCGCTTCGGCGATCGTCGAGCTGTACCCGACCATGGGGGAGAGGCTCGCGCTGGGGCTCGCCATCGGCGCCAACCCGGCTCTGCGGGCGCTCACCGGGCCGATCTTCGATCCGTCCTCCGCCGGAGGTCTGACCGCCTGGCGGGTGACCGGCGTCGCCGCCGTCCTCACCAGCCTGTTGAGCGTCCTGTTCGTCACCCGGCACACCCGCGCCGAGGAGGAGACCGGCCGAGCCGAGCTGATCGGCGCCGGGACGGTCGGCCGTCACGCGCTTCCGGCGGCCGCCGTACTCGTGGCCGGTGCGGCGAACCTCGCCGTCGCCCTGCTCAGCGCGCTCGGTCTGGCCACGCGGGGACTGCCCGTCTCCGGGGCGCTGGCCTTCGGCCTGTCGGTGGCGGGGACGGGCTGGGTGTTCACCGGCGTCGCGGCGCTGACCGCGCAACTGACCGAGACTGCCCGCGCCGCCAACGCCATCGCCCTCGCCGTCCTCGGTCTGGCCTTCCTCCTGCGGGCGGCGGGAGACGCGGCCGACGGTGACACGCTGTCCTGGCTGTCCCCCCTCGGCTGGGCGCAGCGGGTGCGGGCCTTCGCCGACGAGCGATGGACGGTGTTCGCCCTGTTCGCCGTGGCCGCGGCGGCGCTGTCGGCCGTCGCCCACCTGCTGGCCGGGCGTCGTGATGTCGGAACGGGTCTGCTGTCGTCCAGGCGGGGGCCCGCGACGGCGGCACCACGTCTGAGCGGCCCGACGGCCCTGGCCTGGAGACTGCACCGAGGCGTGCTGCTGGGCTGGGTGCTCGCGTTCGCCGTCGTGGGAGCGGTGTTCGGCGCGCTGGCCCTGAGCGTGGGCGACATCGTGGACGACAATCCGCAGCTCGCCGCCCTGATGGCGGGGTTCGGCGGCGCGGGGGCCGTTGTCGACGCCTTCCTCGCCACCGTGATGAGCCTGCTGGGCATGGTGGCCGCGGGTTACGCGGTGCAGGCCGCATTGCGGCCACGGGCCGAGGAGGTCGCGGCGCGCGCCGAGCCGGTCCTGGCGGCGGCCGTGTCCCGCTGGCGGTGGCCGGCCGGTCATCTGGTGTGGGCACTTGGGGGCGCCACGACGGTCCTCGCCGTGGCGGGGCTGGCCGCCGGTCTCGCACACGGTATTCGTGTCGGTGATCCCGCGGGTCAGGCCCTTCGTATCACCGGTGCGGCGCTGGCGCAGGCGCCCGCGGTGTGGGTGATGGCCGGGGTCGCGGTGCTGTTGTTCGGGTTCGTGCCCCGGCTGACCAGCCTCGCGTGGGCGGTGCTGGGGGCGTTCGTCCTGCTCGGCCAGCTGGGCAGGTTGCTCGGGATCGACGAACGGATCCAGGACCTGTCGCCCTTCGCCCATCTGCCGCGGGTTCCCGGAGGCGAGGCGACGTTCGGTCCTCTCGCCTGGCTGGTCGTGGTCGCCGCGGCGCTGGTCCTGGCGGGTCTGGCCGGTTTCCGGCGGCGAGATCTGACGGGCGGCTGACCGGTCCGCACCGGTCGCGGGCAGGCCGGGTCCCTGCGGGTTCGCCGCGCCGCCGGCAACCCGGGGACGCCCTGTGGCCGGGAGCGGTCACAGCGGCCCCGGTTCGCCACAGCCCCTTCTGACGGCTCCACCTTCGATGTCGCTTTCATCCCTGGAAAGGCGGAACGAATGCTCGTACTCGCCATCCTCAGTGTGATCGGTCTCGTTGTGCTCGCGCTGGCCGCCGACCATCTGGTCATCGGCGCCGGGCGGCTGGCCGGGCGGCTCGGTGTCCAGCCGGTCGTCGTCGGCGTCGTGGTCATCGGATTCGGCACCAGTGCCCCGGAGCTGGTCGTGGCCGCCACGGCGGCCGCCCGGGGACACACGGATCTGGCCGCCGCGAGCCTGGTCGGCTCCAACATCGTCAACATGACGCTGATCCTCGGCGTCGGCGGGCTGACGGCCGCACTCGCCGTACGGTCGTCGATCCTGCGGCGTGAGGCTCCGCTGTCCCTGGCCGCGGTGACGGCGTTCGCGGTGGCCCTGACGTACGGCCTCGGCCCGGTGACGGGTGTCCTTCTCACCCTGGCGATGGTCGCCTCGGTGGTCATGCTCCTGAGGTTCGCCCGTGCGGACCCGCGAGACGCCCTGGTCGCCGAGACCACGGATCACCTCGGGGCCGCGATACGGCCCCGCCTGGTGGTCGAGGCAGCCCGGACGATCGTCGGGCTGGGCGGAACACTGCTGGGGGCGCAATTGCTCGTCGCCAACGTCTCCGAGCTCGCCATCCGGGCTGGAGTGTCCTCCCAGGTCGTAGGGTTCACCCTGGTGGCGCTCGGCACCTCGCTGCCCGAGCTGGTCACCTCGGTCCAGGCGCAACGCCGTGGCGACGGTGACCTGGTCATCGGCAACCTGCTGGGCAGCAATCTGGTCAACAGTCTGGTGGGAGGAGCGGTGGTCGCCTTCTCCTCCGGCGGTGTGCCGTCCGCTGTGGCTCCGGCGCTGGTCGTGGCCATGGTCGGCATCAGCGGAATCAGCTGGGGCCTGCTCGCCCGGGGCAGCAGGCTCAGCCGTCGGGAGTCGGTCCTCCTGCTCGTCCTCTACGGTGCGCTGCTCCCGCTGATCGTTTCAGCGGGTCCCTAGTCGGCCCGCGAGGAGGATCGGAACGGCCGGCGGCGACAGGAAGACGAGGCCGACGAGTCAGCGGGTGGCTCGGCGAGCTGCGGGGTCAGCGTCGGCGGTGGCCTTGGCGGAGGTCTGTTCACCAGGGTGAACAGGGCGACGAACCGACCAGGGCCTGTGGGCTGTAACGGCCGGGCAGGTTTCCAACGCGGTCTCCACCTCACGCCTCCGCATGGGTGTAACGGCGGCGCAGGTGGGCTGCGGCGGTGACGATCCAGGTGAAGCCGACCAGCAGGGCGGCGTGTTCGAGCAGCCCGGCGGGTGCGGGCCGGACCACGCCCTGAAGGTCCAGTCGGAAGGCGACGCCTGCGGCGACGGCGAAGGCGATGACCAGCGCACCTGACCAGCGCGAGTAGAGCGCCCAGCCTCGACCACCGGCGTGCGGGCCTCGGGCCGGCACCAACGGCGTGACCGCCAGAGCGGCGAACAGCACCAGACCGGCCAACCCGTGAATGCGGCCCGCGGTGGTGACCACCTCAGGCAGGCCGGGCGGGTAGCCGAGGGCGGGATCAGTGGGCACGACCCCCGCCACGACCATCGCCAGAGCGGCGGCCGCCACAAGGAACGGCGCCCAGACCGCGGCCCGGCCGGCAGGAAGAGCACGGCGCATCCCGGCGGCGAAGGCGAACAGCAGGAGCCCGCCGATCACGAAGTTGGCCGTTTGCAGCCAGCCCCGCTCGCCGGTGCCGAGCTGGCTGGCGCCGTGATGCCAGAGGCTGTAGCCGGGCCGGGTGGCGCCGTCGAGCAGGAGCAACACTGGGACGAGGACACCGGCGGCGGTGCCGCATGTGAGAAGGGGTGCGGTCGGGCGCATCGGGAACAGCCTCCTAGCTCCACGATCGAAAGATCGCGGGCCGACCAGGCTTCCCGGCTCACCGACGTTCGCGCCCCACCGTGGGGCGCGTTCCTGTAGACGCCTGGAATGTAACACCTGGCCGCCGACCCGGCCAGGTGTTCACGGCTCTCAGCCCTTGATGAAGCGGCGCGTCATGTACCGGCGTACCGGAGGCAGGGAGGCCAGCCTCAGCGGGAGCAGGCTCAGCCACAGCAGCAGCGGGCTGGCGGGGGCGTAGACGCCTTTGACCCGGCGGCCGAGCCTCTGTTTGCGTTCGGCTTCGGGCCGGATGGCGGCCTCCCACGCGGTCAGCGCGGCGGAGACATCTCCTGGGTGGGCGGCCAGTTCGGTGCCCAGGCGGTCGGCGCCTCCGACGGCCAGTGAGGAGCCGTACCCGGCGAACAGGGTGACACACCAGGCGGCGTCGCCGAGCAGCACCACCCTGCCTCTGCTCCAGGTCGGTGCCACGACCTGGCTGATGGTGTCGAAATAGACCGAGTCGGCCCGAGCCAGCCCGGCGAGCGTTTCGGGGATGACCCAGCCGAGGTCACCGTAGACGCGTCCCAGCTGGGTGGCGACGTCCTCGCCGGGACGGGCGTGGTCGGCGCGGTAGCCGAAGAAGGCGACGTTGCGGCCGTCGCCGACACTGATGACCGCCGCGGTACGGCCGTTGGACGACAGGGTGCCGGTCGCGCCGGGTGCGATACCGGCGGGCCGCCGGTCCAGCATGAAGACGGCGACCTTGTGCCCCAGGTCGAGCAGGAAGTCCTCCTCCGGCCCGAACAACAGGGCACGGGTGGCCGAGTGCAGGCCGTCGGCGCCGATCAGCAGGTCGGCCTCCTCGGTGCTGCCGTCGTCCAGGGCGACGCGGACGGCGTGGTCGTTCTGGTCGACGGCGGTGATGGTCGTGCCGAAGCGGATCTCGGTCCGGTCGTGGACCTTCTCGTACAGGACGGATTCGAGGTCGCCGCGCAGGATGGTGATCGAGCGCGGGCCCGTGGTGGCGGCGATGGTGGCGCGGTCGAGGGCGAAGCGGCGGGATCCGTCCCTCTTGTGGTAGATGAGTTCGGTGGTGTCGAACGCCTTGGCTCGCAGGTCGTCCAGGATGCCGAGGCGTTCGGCGGCGTCGTAGCCGATGCCGCCGAAGGTGACGGCGTAGCCGCCGCCGCGGCGGGCCGGGGCGCGTTCGACGATGAGGGTGTCCCAGCCGATCTGGTGCAGGCGCAGGGCGGTGGCCAGGCCGGCGATACCGGCTCCGATGATGACGGCACGCATGAAAGTCGGTTGTCCTTAGTGGGAGAGCTGGTCGAGCAGGCGTTGTTCGGCGGTGGCGTCCAGCCAGGTGTCGGGAGAGGGCGCGTCCGTGCGGGGTGTGGGGTCGCCTTCGGCCTGGAGCCAGGCCCAGGTGTCGGCGAGGGTCGCGCGCAGCGGGCGCGTGGTGAGGCCTTCGGTGAGGGCGGCGCTGACGTCGGCGTCGTGCATGCCGCTCGGGACACCGCCGTCGGGCAGGCGTAGCCCGAACTCCATGCCGAGCGGCAGGCCGTACCTCCGGAGGAGATCCGGTTCGGCCCACACCAGTTCGGTGTCGAAGCCGGTGACCTCCAGGGCCGTGGCGAGGAGTTCGCCGAGGGTGGTCGCGCCGGGTGGACCGGTCACGGTGAAGGCGCCGCTGAGACCGCGTTCGGCGCAGGAGAGCATCCAGATGGCCAGGTCGCGGGCGTCGAGGTACTGCAGGGGCGCGTCGGCGGGGGAGGGGGCCAGGACCCGGCCGCCCTTCTCCAGGCGGCGCAGCCACCACGGGACGCGGCCGACGTCCTCGTACGGGCCGAGGATCATCCCGGCTCTGGCCAGTAACGCGCGCCCCGCGAAGGATTCCAGGACGGCGAGTTCGCCGCCGCGCTTGGCGGCGGCGTAGTCGGCGTCGTCGGTACTGCCGGGGTCGCCGTCGACCAGGGGCGCCGACTCGTCGGCGCCGGAGGGCCAGGGCCAGCGGTGCACGCCGCGGCTGGAGACGTATCCGTAGTGTCCTGTCCTGTGCGCCAGCAGGCGGGCGGCCTCTCGCACCTCCCTGGGAGCCCAGGCCCAGGTGTCGATGACCGCGTCCCATTCGGCGTCGCCGAGTGCCTGCCGTACGGACTCGGAATCCGTGCGGTCGGCGATCAGGGCGCGGACTCCGGGAGCGGGGTCGCGGCTGAGACCGCGGTTGAGGGTGGTCACCTCGTCGCCGCGCTCCAGCGCGGTTTCGACGACGGCGCGGCCGACGTGATGGGTGCCGCCGAGTACGAGTAGCTTCACGATGCTCCTGAAGTGAGTGGCAGCCAGAGGGCTGACGGGTTGCGGCGGTCATGGAGGATCCCGTGTTCCGGAGAGGCGGCTCGCTCCCGGGCGCGCGGGGTTCGCCGGTTCCGGGGCCGCGGCCGAAGCGCGGGTGGGCGCCGCTGGAGGCCTGCAGCCGGATGCGGTGGCCGCGCGGGAAGCGGTGTGGGCCGTCGGCCACAGGGTGATGTCGGCGGTCCGGATGTCGCCCGGCTCCGCGGGCGGATGCGGCCGTCGCACACGTTGACCGACCGGCCCGCGGGTCAACGTCGCAGACGCGGGTGAAGTAGTCGACGTGCGGGTTGTCCGAGCGCTCGGGCGGCCGGACGGGGACCGGGCCGATGGCCTGGACGTCCTCGGTGAGGGGTGAGGTGGTGAAGGTCGGCACGTCGGCTCTGGCCTCGATGACGCGATTGTCCTTCGCGGGCGTGGAGCCTGCCGCCATGGGGCCACGGGCCGACCAGCAGCCGCACGGCCGGCCCGGCGGCCGGGATCCCCACGTTACGCCGGACGCGGGCTGGGCGGCGTAGGGCGGAGCGCACACCGTACGAACGGCTGAACAGGGTCATGGCCGGTCACCTTCTTGTCTCGTCGCTGATGAGAGATCACGCCGCCGACCAGGCTTCCCGGCACACCATCGAACCCCTCACGAGAGGCCGATGAGAGGACAATACCGAAGTTTCAGAAATTTCTGAATATCCGTAGCGTTCGGTACTCTGTTTCTCCCAAGGAGGCGAACACGTGAACGACCGGTATGAGCAGCGGCAGGCGGCGGAACGACTGGCCCTCACCCTGACCGAAGGTGGATTACAGCGCATGGCCGCGCGCACCTTGGCAGCCTTCCTGTTCACCGACCAGGAGAGCATCACCGCCGGCGAGATCGCCGACCAGTTGGAAGCCAGCGCCGGTTCGGTGTCCGGCGCGATCAAATCCCTGACGACGGTCGGCCTGATCGAACGCCTGCCCTCGCCCGGCAGCCGCCGCGAGCACTACCGGCTCCGCGACGATGCCTGGGCCACCCTGTTCACCAGCCAGAACACCGTCATCCAGGCCATGCTCCAGGCCGCGTCAGCCGGCATCGCCGCCACCGACGAGGACGATCCCGCCCGGCGGCGCCTGACGCAGATGCGCGCCTTCTACGAGTTCCTGCTCGGCGAACTCCCCGCCCTGCTGCACCGCTGGCACCGGCAGTCCGGCTGATCCCGGCCTCGGCCGGCCGCGCCCAGCGCTCGATGCCGCGGGCATCGGCGATACTGTGGGCGTGGAGTACGTGTCCAGAGTGCCGCGACCGCCGCTGGACGGGCTGATCGACGACCTTTACTACCTGGAGGGCGCGCCGCCGTACGCCCGGCTGACGTTGCCGCCGATGCCGGCGGCGTTGCTCATCGTCAACCTCGGGGCGCCGTTCCGCATCCGCGCCGGCACCGACATCGAAACGACCGAGTACGCCGACGGCTGCGTGGTCACCACACCCACCCGCGCGTTGGAGTTCGGCTACCCACTTCGGACCCGATCCGTCGGCGTGCACTTCAAGCCGTGGGGGCTGGCACCGTTCCTGCCGATGCCCGCAGCCGAGCTGTGTGACCGGCCGGTGACGGTGGAACAGGTTTGGGGTCGGCCCGCCATCGCTGAGCTGCGCGACCGGCTGGCCACGGCGAACGGACCGCACGAGATGCTGACGCTGCTTGAGAAGGAGCTGACGCGACGGCTGCGCGAGACCGCCGGTCTGGGGCTGGTCCGCCATGCGAGCAGCGTCATCGCGGCTACCGGCGGGGCGGTGTCGATCGGCGACCTGAGCGTGGCAGCCGGTGTCAGCAGCACTCATCTGGCACAGAGGTTCAAGAGGCTCATCGGCGTCACGCCGAAGCGGCTGGCCCGCACCTACCGCTTCGCCGCCACCGTGTTCGCGATCGACCCCGCCGGGCCGATCGACTGGGGCGACCTCGCCGGTGGCGCAGGCTACTTCGACCAGGCCCACTTCGGTCACGAGTTCCGGGCGTTCACCGGGCTCACGCCGACCCGTTACGTCGAAGTCCGGCGGCGGTTCCTGCGCGAACATCCCGGCCACACGCTGGACGGTTGGCCGCTGCCGGCCGATTGATTTCTTACAAGAGCGACGGCCCACGACACGCTAATTTGGGGCACCCCAAAGCAGAGGAGAGCCCGATGGGCAAGGTGGTCATGTACAGCTCGGTGTCGGTGGACGGCTTCGTCGCGGATGAGAACGACCAGCCCGGACCGCTGTTCGACTGGTTGTCCAGCGGTGACGTCCCGTTGGACGAGAGCGGCGTGCTGCAGGTGTCGCAGACGTCCTACGACCACACCCGGCCGTACTGGGACCAGATCGGAGTCACGATCGTCGGCCGCCACGTCTTCGACCTGACGGACGGCTGGGACGGGAAGCCTCCGGGCGGCATCGACCACGTGGTCGTCGTGTCGCACCGGCCGATGCCCGAGGGCTGGGACCCCGAGGCGCCGTTTCACTTCGTCGACGGCGTCGAGGCAGCCATGGCCAAGGCGCAGGAGCTTGCGGGTGACCGCATGGTCGAGGTCGCCGCCGGTGACGTCGGGGGCCAGGTGCTTGCCGCGGGCCTGATCGACGAGGTGCGCATGGACGTCGTACCCGTCGTGTTCGGGTCCGGCAAGCGTTACTTCGGGTCGGTCCACGCGCAGCACCTGCTGGAGGACCCTGACGTGGTGATTCAGGGCAACCGGGTGCTTCACCTGCGCTATCGGGTGCGCCGTTGACCGATCTGGGCGGGTACGCGAAGAAACCAACTGCGAACGGTGACACCTGCCGCGCCCACGACTCCCGGGTCCGGGCCTTCCCCGCCTGGCTGGAGACCGGCGACCTCGACGGCGACCCGCTCATCGACGCCCGCAACCGCGACCACAAGGCCCACATGAAGGCCGGGCTGCGCCGCGCGCCGGTGTCGAGGAGATGCCTCCTCGCCTTGCTCGTTCCTTGGATGCGAAAAGCCCTGCCCAGGCTTGCGGTGCGCCGTAGCGCAAGCCCGGGCAGGGCTGGTTTCACCGGCCGGTCAGTGTCGGCCCCAGTCCAGGACCTGGGTGTCGATCCAGTCGATGCCGCCGTAGAGGCCGGCGCCGCAGCGCTGGCGCACGCGCATTCCGCTGGCGGTGTTGGTCTCGCGCACGGTGCCGATGGGCTTGGTTCTGCCGTCGCGGCCCTGACAGCCGATGCCACGGGCCCGGGCGTCGGCCTCGATCTGGGCGGTGTCGGGCCCGTCGTCGTCGGGGTCGGCGGTAGCCGCGGCGGGCAGGGCCAGGGCTCCGAGAACGAGCAGCGCGGCGGCGGCGCCGACGGGCAGGAACCTGGTGAGGGTTCGGGACATGCTCACGTCCTTGAGGGTCGGGGCTGGGTGCGCCCGGGATGAAGAGCCTCGGCGAAGTGGCTCTTGGGGGTGTGTCCGACCCCAAGGATTTCCTTACAGTGATCGGTCAACTACTATCCGCATCGACAGGATGGTGTCACTCCTGCAACATCAGTCACTCAGCGAGCAAAGGACACCTTCCGCGCGAGAGCCGAGCCCGCCTTATCCGCTGAGTCTTCTTCTGGCTTCTCGCTCCCCGGGGGGCGGGCGGCTCGCTGAGATCGAAGGGGGTCTCAGCGGATAGGGAGAGTCGGGCAGTTGGCGGACCTGTTGCCAATGCGGCCGGAGTTCCACTCGGGTCATCCGTCGGGCTGTCATCGCAGGCGTGTCGGTGACCGGGTCGTCTTCGACAAGCTGCTGCGTTTCGGCTGTTCCTGCGAGGCGATCGCGGATGCGACGTGCTCGGCCACGACGATCCGCAGCCGTCGTGACGAGTGGATACCTCTGGGCGCCTTCGCGCAGTTCAAGCGGATCGCGCTGGAGTCCTAGGACCGGATCGTCGGCCTGGTCCTGGACCGGATTGCTGTGGACGGCGGCATCGCCAAGGCGCCTGGACGCCGGCTACGACTCCGGCAAGACCCGCGCCCTGCTTGCCGAACGCGGCCCGGACGGCCGGATCGCGCACAAGGGCGAGAAGGCACCGGTCCAGGCAAGCGACAGGTGGCATGTGGAGCGTACCCATGCCTGGCAGAACGCCTTCCAGCGCCTCGCCCGCTGCCACGAACACCACGCAACGGTCATTAACGCGTTCTTCGATCTCGCCGACACCGTCATCACCGTACGCAGCCTGATCCGCCGGGCCTGGACAACCGACTCAACTGCCACCCGTGAACACACGCCCGATGGCGCGTCGAGTGGTTCATCGCTCGTCGTCGAGGCCCTCAACGTCGACAGGCTGCCTTCCGTTGAACGTCACGAGGATTCCGTAGGGGTCCGCCAGCCGAAGCCTGCTCTCCGTGAAACGGATTGCCCAGGTTCGGTCGGCCCACACGGTTGCTTCGGGGACTGCCAGTGGCAACTCCGGAAGGTCGAGCCAGCTCAGTTCCTCAGTTGTGAGTTCGAAGTGCGATTCCCGGAGTCGGGTGCGGCAGTACTCCAAAGCTTGGTCGACGAAGACATCGAAGTGGCTCACGACGTCGTGAGCGAAATGAAGGGTGGCCTCTTCCGGCGGGGCGGCCGGCTCGATCACCAGACTCATCCCGGTCTCGACCGCGCCTTTCGGCTCCGGGAAGTAACCGGTCCAGCAGGCCAGCGATGGAGGGCTCTCCATCCTTCTCAACACGACCCCGGCGATACGCACGGTCTCGGGCAGTCTCGCGTCAACGCCAGGCTCTTCAGCGCCCGAGCTTCTCGTGGGTGCGCCGTTGTCGGTCATCGGCTCAGCGTAGGTCAAGCCTGGTCATGATGATGATCGACAGCCGAGGCGCGTAGCCACTTGTGCCCTCCGACCCAAGCCCTATTCGCGCGGTCTGTTAGCCGTAATGGTGTCGTCGACTGTTCAGGAAAGGAGGCGAATCAGATGCAGGACACGCGTACGGAGCCGGTGAAGGTGTACGAGTCGCCACTGGTGGCGGAGGTCGGCGCGTTCGCCGTCACGACCTTCGGCAGCCTCGACCCCAACCGCCGGAGGGCGGCATCTCCTACCGCGACGAAGACGACGACTGAGACTGACCGACGGCTCGGAGCGGAGAAGGGGGCGGCCGGATGCGCCGGTGCGACCAGCGCAACCGGTGACATTGCCGGACCGTGCGGCGGCTGACGCCGTCGGGCAGGCACGGAGGCACGGGTGTCGGTGTGGTGCCACACGCACCCGGCCGTCCCTCGGTCGGCGCTTGAGCCGGTGACGCCGACTTGAGCGCCGGGCCTCTTGACCGCCCGTGCTTCCCGCTCGGCTACCGCGAGAGACCGAAGCGCAGGTGAAGGGCGCGGCGCTTTCTCCTCCGCCGACTCATTCCCCTTCTTCTATGTCCCCGTACCATTGTTCGGCCTCTTGCCGCGGCCTGCCGGTCACCGACATGGGGCCGCTGCCGTACGCGCTGGTGTGGCGAAGTGAGGCGGAGAGCGAGCCCATCCGGGCACTGGCCGGGATCATCCGCGATCTGAGCCCTCTCCCGTCGGCCCCGGCCGCCCCTTGACGCCGCCCGTCACCCGCGGGCCGGATCCGGCACCGATTCGCCGTCCGTTCCGGCCGGAGTCCGGGGCGACATGAGGCGGAGCCGGTTCAGGGGCGGGGTGCTCGCCGGTGGGCGGCGGTGACGCGTGGCCTGCTCGTAGTCGAACCCGAGCCCCAGCAGTGCCGGTTCGCTGAACGGCCGTCCCAGTAGTTCGACTCCCACCGGCATGCCGTCGGGTGTGAAGCCGGCCGGGATCGTCAGGGCGGGGAACCCGGTGTTGGCGGCGAGGGCGCAGACCCTGAGCCCCTCCTGAGACCGCCCGATCGGCGCGGCCTGCTGTGAGACCGCCGGGTAGACCAGTGCGTCCAGGTCGTTGTCCTCGAACAGCTTGTGGAGCAGCTGCTGCGCCTGCGCGCGCCGGGCCAGCCGTTGGCGGTAGGCGTCCTGCGGGCCGGTCGAGGTGCCCAGCCGTTCCTTGAGCCGCTTCAGGACCGTGGGCGTGACCTGGCCGGAGGCGACGATGTCGGCCAGGGTCACGATGTCGGCCGGTGGCTCCAGCCGGGCCAGTGAACGGGGGAACCGTGTGCCCGGCGCCGCCAGGTAGCGATTGAGATCGCGTTCGGTCTCGTCGGTGAACACGCTGGAGCCGTCCACCGCCGAAATCAGCGCGGGTTGGGCCGGCAGATCGACGACGGTCGCACCCTGCGAGGCCATGTCCCCGGCGGCCGCCCGGACCAGCGCCGTCGTGACCTGCGCGGGCCCCGACGTGCTCAGGTAGTCGGTGAACACGCCGATGCGGGCGCCGACCAGGGCGGTGTCGTCCAGCGTGGCGGTGTAGGTGCGGGGGATCCGTCCGATGGACGCCTTGGTGGACGGGTCGTCCGGGTCGTATCCGGCGGTGGCGTCCAGGATCAGTGCGATGTCGCTGACCGACTTGGCGATGGGGCCGCCGACGTCCTGCGTGTCGGAGAGAGGCGCGATGCCGTCACGGCTGGACAGGCCCTGGCTCGGCCGCAGGCCGACCAGGCTGTTGTGCGCCGCCGGGCTGCGGATGGAGCCGCAGGTGTCCGAGCCCAGGCCGGCCGTGCCGAAGCCGGCGGCGACGCCGGCGCCCGTGCCGCCGCTGGAACCACCCGGGTTACGAGTCTGGTCGTAGGGGTTGCGGGTCTGCCCGCCGAGCGAGCTGATGGTCTCGATGCCGGAGGCGAACTCGTGCAGGTTGGTCTTGGCGACGACGATCGCGCCGGCCGCGCGCAGCCGCGCGACCTGTTCGGCGTCGTCGGCGGGACGCCAGTTCCTCAGCGCCAGCGAACCGTTGGACGTGGGCAGGTCTCCTGTGTCGTAGTTGTCCTTGACCAGGATCGGGATGCCGTGCAGCGGGCCGCGGACGCGCCCCAGCCGGCGTTCGGCGTCGAGCCGGGCGGCGTCGGCGATCGCCGTCGGGTCCATGCGGATGACCGCGTTGACACCGGGCTGGTCGGCGTACGCCTGCTCGTAGGCGTCGACGCGTGCCTGGTATGCCTTGACCAACCGGACCGAGGTGACCTGACCGCTCGCCAGTAGTTCACGCAACCTGGTGGCGTCCATGTCCACCACCCACTCGGCGATGTCGCCCGGTGCCGTCCGGCTGCCCGCGCCGCCAGGTGCCGCACCGTCGCCTGTCGCGGCGCCGGCTGCGACCGCGGGCGCCGCCAGGAGAAGGACACCGGCCGCCAGGGCCGCTGCTCGGGTGTGCCGGTTTCGCCTTCGTCGTGCCACATCGGCCTCCTCGTCACCGATTGGCGCCTTGAGGTGCAAGCACGGGAGATGAGCGTTCGGCCCCGCCGACCGTGAACAGCCGCTGGCTGTGCCGTCCCGATTATGGTTCAGGAGTGCTGTAGCGACCACCCCCCAATCCAGGCCCCTCGGCTCCGCCCACGGCAAACGTCGGCGCCATCCCGACACACCGTTTCGCCGCCCTCCAACCTCTACCAGGGCCGGAGCAAGCGGCGGAGATCCAACGGATCCAGGTCGTACGGCCTCGTGCATGATGAGCCATGGCCTCTGAGGTCTTGGCCCGTTGGTCAGACGCGGTGGGAACGCTCGGACGGACGATCATCCGGGAGAACCGCTGATCGCGGGCCTGCCGCCGGACTTCGGAACAGGACCTAACCGAGTGCCGGCGGGTGCTCGGCTGGGCGGCGTCCCCAGGCCGAGATCAGCGGCGCGAGTGTCAGATCGAGTTCGCCCGCGTGGACGGCGGCCAGGTGCGCGTCGATCTCGGCGTCATCGGCCAGGCCGGCCGCGAGTAGTTCGCCGCGCACGTGCCTGATGGTCGCCGCCTCCAGCCGGTCGCAGGCCGGGCCGCCGACCGGGAAGGAGCCCGCCGCGGCGACATCCACCAAGCCGGCCTCACGCAGTGCCCGTGGCAGTGTCCGTCCGTAGCGCAGGTCCGCGCCGCGGCGCTTCAGCAGCTCCCGGACCGCGTCGCGCAGCCGGTTGGCCCGCCGCTGCGCCGGGCCGTCGTCGTCCAGGCATGCCAGTGGCTGCAGAGCGGTGTCGGCGTCCTCGACCAGCAGCCAGCCACCGGGCCGCAGCGCCGCCACCATCGTGGCCAACGCCCGAGCCCGGTCGGGTACGTGGACCAGCACGAGCCGGGCGTGCACCAGATCGAACGTCCCCGGCTCCGGGGGCGGATCAGCGGCGACGTCGTGCCGGCGCACCTCGTACCCGCCGCCCGCCTCCAGCCACGACGGGTCGATGTCCGTGGCCAGCACGTACCCGGCCGGACCGACGGCCGCCGCGAGTGCCTCCGGGATACTGCGGCCACCGGCTCCCACCTCCCAGCAGCGCGAACCGGCCCCGACCCCCAGCCGATCGAGGTGCCCCCGCGTCACACCGTCGAACAGCTCGGCCAGCCAGACGAATCGCTCGCCCGCCTCGGCGCGCGCGTTGTCCAGCAGGTACCCGCGGGCGGGAGCGGGCTCTCCACCGAGCGCGGTGGTCCCGTCCGCCGGATCCGGTCGGCCACCGACGTGCGGCGAGCCGGGCGAGGAGGTCATCACCACATGGTCACCTCCCCGGATCACCGGCGCCACGACGACGGGGGAGGGATATCTCACACAGCAGGCGAACCTCGCACCGTCCAGCGGCAGGCCAGGGTCTCGCCAGGGTCCGCCGACGAGCGGTATTCAGCGGGGGAAAGGCCGTAGGCGGCGCGGAAGGCGCGGCTGAAACGAGCGTTGTCGGTAAGGCCCCAGCGGACGGCGATGAGATGCATCGGCTGGGAGCGCAGGGCGGGATCGGCCAGGTCACGGTGGCAGTTTTCCAGGCGGCCACGGTCAGGTCCTGGTCCCGGAAGAGCTGGTACAGGTGACGGATGGAGACCTGGTGGGCGGCGGCGATGACCTCGGGGCGTAGCCCGGATCGTGGAGGTTGTGCTGGACGAAGGCGTGGATGCGTCTTCGCAGCACCTGCCGGTGGGTTTCCGATGGCAGGGCGGCGGTCGCCTCGGGGTGGTGGGCGCGCACCGTGGTGAACAGGGGTCGCCACCTCCCACCGCGCCGGCCGCCCAGCAGTGGACCCCTGGCGGGCGGTGAAGGCCGGCGAGCCATCATCTGTCCGCCATGTCATCCTGTGAACGGACCTTTGAGACAGAGCAGAAGCGGTGAGCCCATGAGCTGGTGGCAGGGTCTGCTCGGGTTCACCGCGGGCTTGCTGATCGCGGTGGTGACCACCCCCGTCGGGGTTTCGGGGGCGGTGTTCCTGCTCCCGGTCCAGCTCAGCGTGCTGCAGGTGCCGAACCCGGCGGTGACGCCCACCAACCTGCTGTTCAACATCGTGGCCGTCCCCGGCGCGTTGCTGCGTTACCGCAGGCGTGGTCGTCTGGGCGGCCCGCTGACCCGCCTGCTGGTGCTCGGCACCCTGCCCGGCGTCGTCATCGGCGCGCTCGTGCGGGTTTTCCTGCTGCCCGGCGCTCAGGTGTTCCGTCTTCTGGTCGCATGCCTGCTCTTCCCGCTGGGCCTGTGGCTGTGCGTGCGCGCCGTACGCCCCCTCCGCCGCCGCAACACGCCGGACGACCCCTCGCCGGGCGCCGTCACCGCGCTCGCACTGGCCGTTGGGGCCGTCGGCGGGATGTACGGCATCGGCGGAGGATCGCTCCTTGGGCCGATCCTGGTCGGGCGTGGCCTACCGGTCGCCACGGTCGCCCCCGCCGCGCTGGCCTCGACGTTCCTCACCTCGATCGCCGGCGCGCTCACCTACACCGTCCTGGCGCTGACCGCCCCTGGCGACATCGCACCGGACTGGGCGCTGGGTCTTCTGTGCGGCTTGGGCGGGCTGGTCGGCGGCTACCTCGGCGCCCACCTGCAGCCCCGTCTGCCGGAAACCGGGCTGCGGCTGCTGCTGGGAGCCTTGGCCGTCGCCCTGGCCTGCCTCTACACGGTCCAGGCGCTCATCTGACGGCCGTGCGGGGAAGTGGCTCTTGGGCGGCTCCTGATGGTCGGCCATGTCGGACGCACTGTCTCGGTACCGCAGGAGGACAGACGCCGCTGCCTTGATGGCGCCGGCCGGGGAATCCGCGCTGTTCAGCTCCGGCTCGACCACGTCCCGTAGTCGGTGTAGCCGCGCCGGCCGCCGGCGTAGAACGTGGCGGGGTCGGCCGGGGTCAGGGGCAGGTTGTCCTGGTAGCGGCGGACCAGGTCCGGGTTGGCGATGAAGGGCGTGCCGAAGGCGATGAGGTCCGCGCCGCCGGTGCGCACCGCCTCCTGGGCGCGAGCGAGGTCGTAGCCATTGTTGGCGATGTACGCGCCGGTGAAGGCGGCGCGCAGGGCGCCGTAGTCAAGAGTGCGGGTCTTGGCCATCATGTCGCCCTCAAGGATGTGCGCGTAGGCCAGGCCGCGTGGGCTCAAGCGGCGGAGGTAGTCCTCGAAGTGGGTCTGCGGATCGGTGTCCGACATCGAGTTGAAGCTGTTCTCCGGGGTGAGGCGCACGCCCACGCGCCGCGCCGGCCACACGGCGCACACCGCGTCCAGGACCTCGTTCAGCAGGCGCATGCGGCCCTCGGTGCCGCCACCGTAGCGGTCGGTGCGGTGGTTGGCGCCGTCGCGCAGGAACTGGTCGATGAGATATCCGTTGCCGCCGTGCACCTCGACGCCGTCGAAGCCCGCCTGCTTCGCCTGTTCGGCCGCGTTCCTGAACTGCGCGACGACTCCGGGAATCTCATCGGCCGCGAGTTCGCGCGGCACGACGAAGTCCTGCGGGCCCGCGTAGGTGACGGCCTGGCCGGTGGGACGCAGCGCGGAGGGGGCTGTCGGTGTGGCGCCGTCCAGCAGGCTCGGGTGTGAGATCCGGCCGCAGTGCTGCAGCTGGACAAAGACGCGCGCGCCCTGTTCGTGGATCTCGTCGGTCAGCCGTCGCCAGCTTGCCGCCTGGTCATCGGTGTGGATTCCGGGGGTGCAGGGGTAGCCCACGGCCTGCGGCGAGACTGTGGGGGACTCGGTGATGACCAGCCCGGCGGTGGCGCGTTGCCGGTAGTAGGTGACCATCATCGGCGGAACCCGTCCTGCCCTGTCGGCTCGGTTGCGGGTCATCGGCGCCATCACCATCCGGTTGGCCAGGGTGAGGTCGCCCAGCGAAAAGGATTCGAACAGGTCGGCGGGCATGGGGTCTCCGTTACGCTCACGATCTAGGACAATTGTCCTACGAGGCGGTCACGCTAGGTCGGTTGTCCTAGAGATGTCAACCCCCGGCGCACTGGCGGCTCGGGGGGGGGTGACGGCGATGCCGGAGGTCGGCTTGACGGCCCTAGGACAAGTGACCTAGGGTTCGCCAGGTCAAACGTCCTAGCAGAGACGTGGCCGAAGGAGAACCGATGAGTGGTGCGGCGACCCGTGAACAGATCGTCGATGCCGCGGACCGGCTGTTCTACCACCGCGGCTACGAGCACACCTCGTTCGCCGACATCGCCGCAGCGGTCGGCCTGTCGCGCGGCAACTTCTACTACCACTTCAAGTCCAAGGACGCGATCTTGGACGCCGTGATCGAGGCCCGGCTCGCCGGCACCCGGCACATGCTGGAACAGTGGGAGAGCCAGCAGCCCACCCCCGACGGCCGCATCCTGCAGTTCGTCGAGATCGTGCTGACCAACGGCACCGACATTCAGCAGTACGGCTGCCCGGTGGGCACCTTGAACACCGAACTCGCCAAGCTCGGACACACCCTGCACGGTCAGGCCCGCGGACTGTTCACACTGTTCCGTGACTGGCTGCGCGAGCAGTTCACGCTCCTGGGGTACGGCGAGCAGGCCGACGACCTGGCCATGCACGTGCTCGCCTTCAGCCAAGGCGTCGCCGTGTTGTCCCACACCTTCCGCGACGAGGAATTCGTCCGGCGCGAAGTCGACCGGATGCGCGACTGGCTGAGCACCTACAGGAAATGAGAGCTATCTGATGTTCGTGGTCCTGCTTCGCTTCGCCGAGAACAAGGATGCCGCAGGCACGCACATGAGCGGCCACCAGGAGTGGATCAGGCGTGGCTTGGACGACGGCGTGTTCCTGCTGGTCGGCAGTATCAAGCCCGGTCTCGGCGGCGCGGTCCTGGCGCACGGCACCTCGCTTGAGGAACTGGAGAAGCGGGTGAACGACGACCCGTTCGTGGCCGGGAACGTCGTCGGCGCGGAGATCATCGAGATCGCACCAGGCATGGCGGATGAGCGCCTGGGCTTCCTGCTGTGACGACGCCGTTCCTCGGTCCGGACGGCCGCCGCTCCACCGTCGCAGCCTCGCCGACCTGATTCGCGGCTGGTCCGCCGAGCGCGCGCGGGGTGTCCCCACGCTGATCTCGTCAGAGAGCCGATCCGCGACAGGGGCAGGGTCCGTCGCGTGCCCCTGAATCCGAATGGGTTCCTCACCGAGGGGCAGCTGTACGCCTGGCCGGCGACAACGTCGTCGACTGTCAGACCGGCGGCGTCTCCGTCCTGCTCGGCGACGCCGCAACCGTGGTCATCGCGGATCCGCGGGACGGGCTCGACGTGAGCGGCGTATGGAACAGCCGCCGGTTCCACCTTCACGGACCGTTCGTCGACGACGTCGGCGTCCGCCTGTTCGGACATCCCCGAACTCCTCCGGATGGAACCGGGCCCCACGCCCGGAGATGGGGCCGGTCCACCTGCTGATCCGGCTGCCGGAAGGTCGCGTATACCTGGGAGTCGGCAGGCCCGGGCAGGCCGGGTACGCGAACGGGCGTCTGAGCTGTGCCGCCCTGACGATAGAGCCGGAACTGACCCCGGAACTCCTGGACCGGGTCAGGCCGTCTGCCGAACCCGAGACAGCGCCGAATCTGGACTGGCTCACACATATGACCACAAGACCGCTCGAAGCGCTGACGCGGTTCGTCCTCGTCGGGATCGGTGCCCTCGTCGCCGCCCGTCAGCACGAAGTAGTCGACCGCGACGATGGTGCTCCTGACCGCTTCCGCCCGCTGCTCCTGGCCCTGCTCCGAGAAAGGGCCGTCCATGAGAGCGGCCGGCTCTTTCGGCGTAAGGTCGACGCCGTATGTGGGATCGCCGATGCCCTGGTTCGGGCACCGAGGAGCCGTCGATGCTGGACCAGGATTCGCCGCGCGCCGCGCGTCTGACCGGCTACGGGACCGTGAGCACTCAACTGTCCCTGCTGAGCGACCGCCGGCTCGGGGAGGTCGTGGCGGCCGCCGCCCCGATCGGGTCGGGCATCGGCGGCAGGTCGGCAGAGCTGGACGTCGGCGGAACGCGCGTCTTCGTCAAGCGGATCCCTTTGACGGACACCGAATTGCGCCCGGAGAACGTGCGGTCCACGGCGAACGTCTTCGAACTGCCGATGTTCTACCAGTACGGGGTGGGCTCGGCCGGGTTCGGTGCCTGGCGGGAGCTTGCCGTGCACACCATGACCACGAACTGGGTTCTCGGCGACGAGTACGCGGGCTTCCCCCTGATGTACCACTGGCGGGTTCTGCCTGACTCTCCTCCCGAAGGATTCACCGACGAGTTCGGGGGTCTGGAGGGGGCCGTCGCGCACTGGGAGGGATCACCCGCCGTTCGCGACCGGCTGGAGGCCATCGGCCGGTCCTCGTACAGCCTGGTGCTCTTCCTGGAGCACGTGCCGTACACACTCGCCGGATGGCTGGCCGACCACCGCGAAACCACCGTGCTGGACGGCGGGGGCGGCTCGCCCTTCCGCTGGGTCGAGGAAGCTCTGACGAGCGGAGCCGCCTTCATGAGCTCTCGCGGGCTCGTCCACTTCGACGCCCACTTCGCCAACATCCTGACCGATGGCCGCCGGCTCTACTTCGCCGACTTCGGACTTGCTCTGAGCTCCCGCTTCGACCTTTCGGCGGACGAGTCCGGCTTCCTCTCGGACCATCTCGCGTACGACCACTGCTACACCGCGAGTCACCTGCTCCGGTACCACCTGCTCGACGGCGTGCGCGGTGACGCGGAACGTGAGGTCTTCCTGCGCGACTGGATCGCAGGCCGGCGGCCTGACGACATCCCGCCCGAGATCACGGCCATCATCGACCGGCACGCACGTCCTACCGTCGTCCTGGACTCCTTCTTCCGTCGTCTGTTCACCGAGAGCAAGCGGACGCCGTTCCCGGCCGCGGAGATCGGGCGGCGGTTGGACGCCGACGCCGCGACCCCGGGCTGATCCAACCCTCACCTCGATCGTCCGGCGGTACGGCATCGGCTGCCATGGCCGCCGCCTACCGACTCACCGGTTCACTCCTCCCGCCGCCCGCTCCGCCTCGTACAGGGCGTAGGGGTCGTGCAGTTCCCGGCCGAGGGCGTCCCGTAGCCAGGAGGCGTCCCGTACGGACGCGCGCTGGGACGCGTCGGACCGGCCCTCGCCGGTGAGGTTGGAGGCGAAGATCCCCGCGGCCGATCGGGGCAGGAAGTCCTCGTAGACGATCGGGGAGAGCCCGCCCTCCTCATCGCGGACGTAATAGGCGAGGCCGGCCTCGTGCAGGGCCGTTTCCGTGTCGGGGAGGGCTCCGATCCCGTGCGCGTCGTAGAGTTCGCGGCCCGCCGGGGTGAGCGCGACGCCGCGCTGTTCGACCTCGCCGAACCGTACACGCAGGGCGCCCTCGGTGACGCCGCCGTCCGCCTCGCGGAACCGGCGCGGCTCTGACAGGGCGCGGAAGGACGTCTGCCGCAGCAGGACGTCCGGCTGCCCCGGGGCCGTACGCGGCGGGCCCTGGATCCGGTCGATCATCTCGATGCCGCGTTCGCTCATCCGCTCGTAGAGCGCGTCGATGTCCAGCACGCGGGGGGTCAGGTGGTTGATGTGGGTCGAGGGGACGCCCCCGATGTCGGCGGCGACGCCGGAGATCTCCTCAAGCCGCCGGTACCAGACCCGGTCGACCGGCTCCGGCGACAGCTCGAACGCCGCCGTCGCCAGCGACAGGAACCGGTCGGCGTCGGCGGCGGACAGACTTCCCCGGCTCTCCATGCGATCCGCCAGCGAGAGCAGCTCGTCGGGGAACAGGGTCCTCGCGTCCAGGAACTCCCGCAGCTCAGCCTCCGTCCGGCGGTCGAAGAACCGGCGATCGTCGGCCACGAGCACGGATGTGAAGATCCGGAACGGGTTTCGCGCCAGCTCCGCGCGATCGACCGGCCGGAACGCCGTCGACACCACGGGGATCGGCGGGTTCGCCTCGCGGAGGTCGTAGAAGCCGACCGGGTACATGCCGCAGGCACCGAAGATCCGGGCCACCTGCCCGATCTCCGACGGACTTCCGACCCGGATCGCGCCGTGCCGTTCGGCGGTCACCCGTTCGATCGAGCCGAGGCGTTCGGCCTCCGCGCCCGAGGAGGCGATCACGTCGGCGTTCACCTCCTGCGACACCTCGACCAGCGTGGTGTACGCCGGGACCTCCCGGCCGTAGAGCGCCGACAGGCTCGACGCGAAGCGGGTCCGCAGCTCGGTTGGGGTCACCGTGTTCATCGTTCCTCCTGGTCTCAGCCGAATTCGACGCCCTGGGCGAGCGGCAGTTCGGTGGAGTAGTTGATCGTGTTGGTGGCGCGTCGCATGTAGGAGCGCCACGCGTCGGAACCCGACTCGCGTCCGCCGCCGGTGTCCTTCTCGCCGCCGAACGCCCCGCCGATCTCGGCGCCGGACGGGCCGATGTTGACGTTCGCGATGCCGCAGTCCGACCCGGCCGCCGACATGAACGTCTCGGCCTCCCGCACGTCGAGGGTGAAGATCGACGACGACAGCCCCTGGGGCACCGCGTTGTGCAGGGCGACGGCCTCGTCGAGGTCGCGGTAGCCGAGCACGTACAGGATCGGGGCGAACGTCTCCTCCCGCACGATCTCGGTCTGTTCGGGCATGTCGACGATCGCCGGACGCACGTACTGCCCGCCTCCTCCGACGCCCCCGGCACGGGTGCCTCCGGTGACCAGCGTCCCGCCGTCGGCCTGCGCCCGCTTGACCGCCAGCAGGAAGGCGTCCGTGGTTGCCTCGTCGATCAGCGGTCCGACGAGCGTGGACGGCTCCAGCGGGGAGCCGATCGGCAACGTCTCGTAGGCCGCCTTGAGCCGTACCAGGAGCTCGGCCCGGATCGACTCGTGCACGATGATCCGCCGCAGCGACGTACAGCGTTGCCCGGCGGTGCCGACGGCCGAGAACACGATGCCGCGCACGGTGAGGTCGAGGTCGGCCGAGGGGGCGACGATCGCCGCGTTGTTGCCGCCGAGCTCCAGCAGGGTACGGCCCAGCCTGGCGGCCACGAGCGGGGCGACCTCCTTGCCCATCCGGGTCGAACCGGTGGCCGAGACGAGCGGGACCCGGGGGTCCCTGACGAGGGTCTCACCGATCTCGCGGTCGCCGAGCAGTACCTGCGAGAGGCCGTCAGGCGCGCCGGCCCGCCGGGCGGCCTCCTCGATCAGCGCCTGACACGCCAGTGCGGTGAGCAGCGTCTTCTCCGACGGCTTCCACACCACCGCGTCCCCGCACACGAAGGCCAGCGCGCTGTTCCACGACCACACGGCGACCGGGAAGTTGAACGCCGAGATGACGCCGACCACCCCGAGCGGGTGCCACTGCTCCATCATCCGGTGCCCGGGGCGCTCGGTCGCGATCGTCAGCCCGTGCAACTGACGGGACAGGCCGACCGCGAGGTCGCAGATGTCGATCATCTCCTGGACCTCGCCCAGCCCCTCGGACACGATCTTCCCCGCCTCGATCGTGACGAGTTCCCCGAGGTCGTGTTTACGCTCGCGCAGCAGTTCGCCCAGCTCACGCACCAGGCGCCCGCGCACCGGGGCCGGAACCGTACGCCACAGCTCGAACGCCTCCCGCGCCCGCCCGATCGCGGCCTCGGCCTCCTGCGGTGTGTGGGCACGCAACCGGCCGATCACGCCGCCGTCGATGGGCGAACGGGCGACCAGTTCTCCGTCCTCGTCGAAGGGGTCCGCCACGCCGAGGCGTTCGAGGATCTCGCGAGCCCGCGTGCTGATGTCTGTCACCGAAAATGTCCTTTCCATCGGGGAGGGCGTGATTTCGAGCCTGGTCTGTCAGGCGCTTCGGTCGTCGGCGATCCCGCAGAAGTCCAGCGCGGTCAGCGCGTAGGTCTTCGCCGCGGCGACCAACTGGTGGATGGGCACGTACTCGTTCTCCGCGTGTGCCGTCTTCGCGGCGCCGGGGCCGTAGATGACGCCGTCGATGCCCTGGGCCGCGGTCCAGGTGATGTCGCACACGCCGAAGAACCCTTCGCGTTTCGGCGGAGCCGCGTACTCGACGCCGCCGAGCGCCTCGACGTGGGCGTCGCTCACCGCCGCCTCAAGTCCGTGGCCGCCCGGGGTGGTGTACGGCGGCCAGTCGAGCTTCCACGCGAACTCGGGCCGGTGCTCGCGCAGCCAGGGATCGTTGGCGCAGGCGAGCCGTACGGTCTCCTCGATCTCCGCCCTGACCTCGTCGTTGCCGCGGTCGGGGTGGTGGAGCACGCAGTAGTCCACGGTGAGGGTGTCGGCGAGCAGGAAGGGGACGTCGATTCCCACGGGGTTGGCCTTCAGGACGCCGGGCAGGAGGCTGAAGTGCCCCGGGGTGAAGAGCGGGTGCCGGTCGCGCAGCGCCCAGGTGTTCTCCAACTCGCGCAGCGCGTGGTAGATCACCCAGTACTTGTCGACGGTGTTGACGCCCAGGCGCTCACCGTCGAGGGTCGGGTGGACGGTCGAGCCGCGCCATCCCGGATGGGCGGTTCTGCCGACGATGGTGATGGAGAACCACAGCAGCCCGGGGGTGCTGGAGACGAGGCTGGGCAGCCCGTCGGTCGGGTTGGTCGGCTCGCAGAGCAGGACGGCGTCCCCGGTGTACCCGGCGTTGAGGGCGGCGGTGGTCCCCGCCTGGTGGTCGCCCACCTCCTCGCCGACCACGGCGTGGAGGACGAGGTCGCCCTTGAGCGTGACACCGGCCCTGGCGAGCGCGAGTGCCGCGTACGCGGCCGCGACGGTTCCGCCCTTCATGTCGGTCGCGCCGCGTCCGAGGACGGCGGTGTCGGTGACCTGCCCGGAGAACGCCGGCGCGTCCCACAGGTCCGGCTGGAGCGCGGGGACGACGTCGACGTGCCCGTTGAGGATGAGCGACCTCCCGCCGCCCGCCCCGCGAACCCGGCCGCAGGCGTTGTCGCGCCTGGCCTCCTCTGCGACCAGTTCGGTCTCGGCGCCCGCCTCGCGGTAGAGGTCGGCGATGAGGGCGCTGACGTCCGACTCGGCACCGACGATCTTGTCGTAGTCCTGTCCGGGGTACTTCGGGTTGACCGACGGGATCGCGACGGCGTCGGAGACCGATCGCACCAGGCGCGGCGCGAGTTCGTCCACGGCGTCCAGTACGGCCTTCTTCACGTCACGGCGGATCTCAGACATGTTCCACACTCCTGTCGGGATTCTGGCTCGGGCCGCCGGTCTCCCGGCGGCCGGAGTTCGTGAGACGTTCGTGCAAGACGGAGGCGCCCCGGGTGAGCGCGGCGCTGATGCCGCCCGGCGCGAAGATGAGGACGGCGATGGTCCCGGCGGCGAAGACGACGGGTCTCCAGGCGTCGAGACCGGTGAGCCGGTGGTCGGCCAGGGTGACGACGACGGCCCCGAGGACCGGCCCCCAGATCTGCCTGGTGCCGCCGAGGAAGATCATGCTCAGCCCCAGCGTCACGAGCCCGAAGCCGAAGAGGCCGACGTCGGCGACCCTGAAGTACGCGACGTACAGCGCGCCGGTGAGACCGGCCATCGCACCGGAGATCACGAAGGCGATGAACTGCTGGCGGATCCGGTTGATCCCCCTGCTCCGCGCGAGCTGCTCGTTGTCGCGCAGCGCCACGAGGCTGTGGCCGAACGGGCTCGCCATGATGAGTTCGAGGACGATCAGCATGGCGGCGACGGCGGCCCCGAGCAGCCAGAGGTAGCCGAGCCCGCCGAACCGCGCGAGGTTCTGCCCGGCGATCGTGATGGCCGGGACGCCGGGCAGCCCGTTGGAGCCGCCGGTGAGGTCGGGAAGCGCCAGGACCAGGTGGTAGCTGATCTGGACGAACACGAAGGTGATGAGGGCGATGTAGATGCCCCGCATCCGGATGACGGGCAGGTAGGTCAGCCCGCCGACGATCGCCCCGACCAGTACGGCGAAGGCCAGGGCGGGGAGCGAGTCCCACTGCCATCTGAGCGTCGCGATCGCCATGGCGTAGCCGCCGATCCCGAACATCCCGGCGTGGGCGAAGTTGAAGATCCCGCCGAACCCCAGGGTCAGGTTCCAGCCGGCCGCAAGCAGTGCGTAGATGAGCGCGGTGGAGACGAGCAACCGGCTCGACGGGGCGACGAAGACGTACGGGATCACGAAGGCGACGGCGAGATACCCGGCCCAGCGGACGAGGCGGGAGGGAACGTACTTCGTCATGCGCCTCTCCTGACAAGTCCCTCGGGGCGGACGAGCATCACGACGACCAGCAGCGCGAAGACGGCCACCGGGCTCCACTGCAGGCCGATCCAGTAGCTCGTCGAGGCCTCGACGAACCCGATCGCGTAGGCGCCGATCAGGGTGCCCATGAGCGTGGCCGTACCTCCGAAGACCAGGACGACGAAGGCGATGAGCAGGGGACCGCTGCCCTTGGCCGGGGTCAGCGTGGTGGTGGTCGCGAACACCAGGGCCCCCGCCGTGGCGAGCGCCGCCGAGGCCGCGAAGACCGACAGGTAGACCCGGCCGGGTTTGATACCGAGCAGCATCGCCATGTCGCGGTTCTGCGCGACGGCGCGGATGCTCGCGCCCCACCCGGTACGGTTCACCGCGAGCATGAGGCCGCCGACGAGGCCGACGGCGAGGAGGAACGCCAGGACGGTGGTCCAGCGGACCGCGACACCGGCGATGTCGAACGTCGCGGTGGTCACCGGCCGCACCTGCTTGTTCTCCGGCCCCCAGATGAGCTGGGCGGCGCCCTCGGCGAGACCGGCGAGGGCCAGCGTGGCGACCATCACCATCAGCGTTCCGTCGGGGCGTGACGCGAGCGGCCGGACCACGACCAGTTCGACGAGCGCGCCGAGGCCCGCCATGACGACGGTCGCGACGACGACGGCGAGCGGCAGGGGGAGCCCGGCCTCCGACGACAGTGTCCAGATGAGGTATCCGCCGATGATCAGCATGGCGCCGTGGGCGTAGTTGAACACCTGCAGCGTCGACCAGATCAGCGACATCCCCGCGGTGAGCAGCGAGTACATCGACCCGAGCAGGAGCGTCGAGACGAGGACCGGGATCAGTCCGTCAAGCATGGCCGCCCCCTCGGCCGGGCTCGCCGCCGACGAACATGGCCATCATCTGCTCCTGGGTCGGCTTCTGGTCCGTTGTGCCGTGCCCGACGGTCCGGCCGAGTTCGACGACCTGCCAGGTGTCCGCGAGGCCGAAGAGGAAGTCGACGTCACCGTCCGCGACGAGAAGGGAGAGCCCGCTCGCGCGGACGTCGAGGAGGGTCCGCAGGATCTCGTGCCGCACCTTGGGGGCGAGGCCGAGCGTCGGCTCGTCGAGGATGAGGACGCTCGGGTTGGCCATGATGCCCATCGCGATCGCGAGCATCTGCCGCTCTCCGCCGGACATCGCGCCGACGGGCTGGCCGCGGCGTTCTGCGAGTTTGGGGAACAGGCCGAGGACCAGGTCGAGGTTGGCGTCCCTGACCGGCCTGGCCCGTCGGAGCCGGCCGGCGAGGTTCAGGCTCTCGTCGACGGTGAGCCGCGGGAACAGCGTGCTCCCCTGGGGCACGTGCATGAGGCCCCGTTCGACGATCGCCGGGGTGGCGAGCCGGTCGATCCGTTCGCCGTCGAGTTCCACGGTGCCCGCCGTCAGCGGGGCCAGCCCGGTGATCGCGCGCAGGAGCGTCGTCTTGCCGTGCCCGTTCGGCCCCAGGAGAGCCAGGGCCTCGCCACGGCCGACCGACAGGGAGATGCCGTTGACGACCTGGGCCCTGCCGTACCCGGCGGTCACCTCGCGCACCGAGAGCCGGGTGACGTCCGTGCTCATCGGTTCGACTCCCCGAGGTAGGCGTCGATGACGCGGGGGTCGGACAGCACCTCGTCGGGGCCGCCCACGACGAGGATCTCGCCGGCGACCATGACGATCATCCGGTCCGCCACCCGCCGCAGCAGGCTCAGGACGTGTTCGATGATGACGAACGTCGTCCCGTCGGCGTTCAGGGTCTCGACCAGGGTGGCGAGGTCGTCCTGGTCGTCGGTGTCGAGGCCTCCGGCGGGCTCGTCCAGCATGAGGACCTTCGGCTCCCCGGCCAGGGCGCCGGCGATCATCAGTTTCTTCTTGGCCAGGACGGACAGGTCACCGCCTCGCAGGTGGGCGCTGGGCAGGAGCCCGACCCGTTCGAGCGCGTGGAACGCCGCCGAGCGGGCGTCGCGGCGGCCGTTGAGGTAGTGCGCCGCGAGGCGGACGTTCTCGAAGGCCGTCAGTTCCGGGAAGACCTGGTCGGCCTGGAAGGTACGGCGCAGGCCGAGGCGGGCGATCCGGTGCGCGGGGAGTCGTTCGATGCGCCGTCCGTCGTACTCGATCCGGCCGCTTGAGGCGTTGAACGGCACCCCGGTGATCAGGTTGAACAGCGTGCTCTTACCCGCGCCGTTCGGCCCGGCGATGCCGAGTGTCTCGCCTTCGGTGAGGTCGAAGGTGACGTCGTGCACGGCCCGGTAGTTTCCGAACGTCCGGCAGGCCCGCCGGACGCGCAGCAGCACTCGTTGGTCGGTCGTCACGGTCATGGGGGACGCTCACCTGAACCAGTCGGGCAGTTCGAACGTGCCGTCGGCGTACTTGGCCGGGCCGAGCAGGACGTCGCGGCCGTCCTGGATCTGGAAGAACTGCAGCGGAAGGCCGTCGGTGTCGTCGGCGACCGCGAGGTGGGTGGCCTGGTCGAACCGGATGGTGCCCATCGCCGTTTCGCGCATCTCGACGCCGCCGACGGCCTTGCCGACCGCCGCCCTGTCGAGCGGGTCGCCGACGGATTCGGCGGCCTTCGCCCAGAGCCTGACCTGCTCGTATCCCATGACGCCGTACAGGCCGGGGTCGGTGCCGTAGGCGTCGTTGAACTTCTTCACGAAGTCACGGCCCGGCGCGTACCTGTCGGAGACGACGGCGCCGACGGGGAGGTTGTACAGCACGCCGTCGGCGCCCCTGCCCGCGAGCTTCTTGAACTCGGGCACGCTCGGCGCGTACTGGGAGAACAGCAGCGAGTCGGTCGGGTTGTCGCGGAACTGGGTCAGGAACTTGACGGCGTTGGCGGTCAGGTAGTCGAGGTTGACGATGACCGACGGGTCGGCGGCGTGGATCTTGCCGATCTGCGGGGTCCAGTCGTTGACCTCTCCGTACGGGACGACGTCGGGCCCGACGACCTTCCACCCCTTGGCCGTGAAGTTCCTCACCAGGCCGTCGGAGATGTCGTTGGAGTAGGGGTTGTCGCTGGAGATGATGTAGACGGTCCTGGTGCGGGGCTGGAACGTGCCATCCCGGCTCCACGCCTCAAGCCGTTCCGGCAGGTCGGTCTTGTACGCCTCGAAGTGGGGGGCGGTGGACCAGACCCCCGGATACCTGCCGGGGTCCTTGGTGATGATCTCCGCGGTCTGCGTGCTCCCGCCGCCGATGAGGTACGGCACGCCGGCCTCGGCGAGCAGGTCGATCTCGAAGTTCGTGGTGCTGGCGTAGCCGGTGATGACGGCGCCGACCTCGCCGTCGGCGGTGAGCCGGGAGACGGCGGAGGCGACGGCGTCGGACTTGAGGTCCTTGACGTCGGCCGCCTCAAGGGTGATCTCACGTCCTGCGACCCCTCCGGCGGCGTTGAGCTCCCTGAGGGCCAGTTCTGCGCCCTGCCGCATGAGCTTGCCGTCGGCGGCGGACGCGCCGGTGAGGGGGGCGAGCAGGCCGAGCTTGACCGGTCCGTCCGCCTTCGTGGACTCCGTCGCGGACTCCGTGCCGCCGGGCAGGGGGGCCGAGCACGCGGCGAGCGCGAGGCCCGCGGCGATCGCGAGCGCGGCGGCTCCGATCCGGGCCGGGGGGAACTTGATCGACATCACGTCTCCAGGGACTCAGGGGTGCCCGGCCGGCGCGGTGGCCCCGGCCGTACGGGTGGTCAGCAGGCCGTGGAGGAATCCCCCCGCCGCCAGCGGGATGACGCTCCACTTCAGGACGTCGGCCAGGACGGTCTCACCGGCCAGCAGGCCGAAGTTGGACCAGATGAGCCACAGGGCGGTCAGCAGCGCGACCAGGGCGATCACGGGTGCGGCCAGCCGTACCCAGACCGACACGCCGGTCCTGCGGAGGAACAGCACGGCGGCGGCGCAGGTCGTCGCCATCAGCGCCACGATCGCCATGGTCGCGAACGCTCCCGCGACCGCGCCCAGCTTGAGGTAGGGGTCGGTGCCGGTGACGAGACAGACCACGATCACGCCCGCCATGAGCAGCATCTGCACGGTCGAGGCCAGGTGCGGGGTCTGGTACCTGCGGTGCGTACGGCCCAGGGCCCGGGGGAGCAGCCCGTCGCGGCCGAACGCGAACAGGTAGCGCGAGGCCATGTTGTGCACCGCCATCGACACGGCCACCAGGCTGGCCAGCAGGAGCCAGTTGATCACGTGCTCGGACCACGGCCCCAGCAGCCGCACCGCCGCGCCGCTCAGGAAGGTGCCCGGTGAGTCCATGGCCGTACCCGCGACGTCCCCGCGCGGGTAGACCGCGATGACCGCCCAGGCGACCAGCGCGTAGAGGATCGCGATGGTCCAGACCGCGGCGTACGTCGCCTTCCCGACGGTGCGTCCGGGGTCGCGGGCCTCCTCGCCGAACACGGCGGTGGCCTCGAAGCCCACGAAGCTCAGCAGGGCGAAGGTGAACGCCACCCCGATGTTCCCGGAGAAGGCGTCCGAGACGGCGAGGGTCTTGTCGGCCGACGGGTCCAGGAGCGCCCCGGCCACCACGAGGACCAGGATGCCGACCTCAAGGCAGAGGAGACAGCCCATGATCACGGTGTTCAGCTCGATGCCGCGGATGCCCACCAGCCACGCGAAGATCAGGATGGCGGCGCTGATCACCGTCCACGGCACGTCGATCGAGAGCTCATCACGGAAGACCTGATTGCCGAAATATCCGGCGTAGGCGATCGGGACGAGCATGATGACGTTGTAGGCGCACACCGCGAGCCAGCCTGCGGCGACGCCCGCCGGTCTGCCGAGGCCCGCCGAGATGTAGGAGTAGAAGGCGCCCGTGTTCGTGATCCGGTGGCTCATCGCGACGAACGGCACCGCGAACAGCGTCAGGACGACCCCGGAGACGACGAAGGCGAGCGGCGCCCCGGCCCCGTTCCCCAGCCCGACGATGAAGGGCATGTTGCCCGCGACGGCGGTCAGCGGCGCCTGGAACGCCATGACCAGGAAGACCAGGGCGGAGACGCCCATGATGCCCGGCCGCAGGGTTCCGCCCTGGGGGGTGGGTCTCTGTGAACGATCGACGTCAACCATTGCTGTCCTATCGGGTCCGAGGTGGGGGGTGGGTGCTCTCGGGGTCGGAGATCAGGTGATGAGCGCCGTACAGGCGGCCAGATAGCCGGCGGCCAGCGCCAGGGCCGTGTGATCGACGGCTTCGTCCGGGGCGAGGAAGTCGGCGCCGTGCAGCCTTCCCGAGCTCGCGCCGGTGCCGACGAACATCATCAGGGAGGGGAATCGCTGCGCGTAGTGGGCGAAGTCGTCCGCCCCGCACGAGCGGAGGTCCTGCGAGCGGGACAGCCCGAACCCTTCGAGGTTCACGGCCGTCTCCTTCGCCAGCCTCGGATCGTTCCGGAGGGCCGGTTCGCCGAGGTCGAGGTGGACCTCGCTCTTGCAGCCGACCGATTCGGCCACCCCGGACGCCACGGTCTCCAGGCGGCGGTGCAGCAGCTCCCGCTGTACCGGGTCGAACGCCCGCAGGGTGCCGCGCGCGACCGCGTGATCCGGCCGGACGTTGGGGGAGGAACCCGCCTGGATCGCCCCGATGCTCACCACGGCCGGTGTCATCGGGTCGATGTCGCGGGACACCAGCTGCTGGGCCGCGGTGACGAACAGCGACAGCGCCAGGATCGGGTCGGGCCCGAGGTGCGGATAGGCGGCGTGCCCTCCGACGCCCAGCATCCGCACGGTGAACTCGTCGGCCGAGGCGTTCACGGTGCCGGGCGTGCTGGCCACCTCACCCGAGGCGAGGAGCGGCTGCACGTGCGCCCCGACCACCGCGCGGACCCCGTGACGCTCCAGGGCGCCCGAGGCCAGGACGTCCAGTGCGCCGGAGGGGGCGGTCTCCTCCCTGGGCTGCAGGACCAGCAGCAGCGGGACCGGCGCCCCCACCCGGTGGACCGCCCTGGCCAGCGCGACACCGGCGCTCAGGTGCACGTCGTGGCCGCAGGCGTGCATCGCCCCGTTCGTGGACGCCCAGTCGACGAGGGTCCGCTCGGTGACGGGCAGGGCGTCCAGCTCGGTGCGGACCGCGACGCAGGGGCCCTCGTCGCCGACGCGGACGATCGCTCCTGAGCCTGCGACCTCCTCGACCGGAGAGCCGGGCGGCATCTGTTCGATGACGGTTCTCGTCGTCGCGTGTTCGTGTCCGGACAGGTCCGGGCGCGCGTGGATGTATCGGCGGATCTCGCGCGCGGCGGTGAACTCATCACGCAGAGCGGCTTCCAGCTGCCGGCCGAGCGCTCTCATGTCTGTCTCTCACCTTCGGTCGTCGAACGGAATGATCCGTAGAGATATTTACAATCCGGCTAGATTTGCCTTGCTTTGAAAATTTCAATTCAGCCACAGGGCATGAGTGTGGGAACGACCGGCCCTCGGTCACCGGTGCCGGGTCAGTCCGTCGCCGTATCCGGCGCCGTGTCCAGCGCGTTGGCCCACGCCGGAGGGGTCTTCCCGTCGAGCAGGTATTCGACGGCCGCGCGCGCCGTCACCGGCCCGACCAGGTTTCCCGTGCCGTTGTAGCCGCCGATCGCGACCACGCCCTCCTCCACCCGGGCGCACAGCGGCCGGTCGTCCGGGGTCCACCCGACCGACGCCGCCCACCGGTGCTCGACCCGTACGGCACCGCCCGCCATCCGCCGCGCGACGTCCTCGATGTGGCGCTGCACGGCCTCGGTGGGTTCGGCGTCGTGGGTCCACTCCTCGTCGCGGAACCGGTCCCGGCCGCCCCCGACGTAGAGCCGTCCGTCGAGCAGTTGCTGCGCGTAGTCGTAACCCCAGCGGGCGTAGACCGGGCAGGGCAGCCGGTGCGAGGGGACCGGGGCGGAGCTCAGCATCTGGAGCCGGGCCGTCCGCACGTGGGGACGGAGCGCGGGCACGATCCTCTCCAGCCGCCCGTCGACGGCCACCACGACGAACCGCGCCCTGATCACACCCCGCTCGGTCACCACCGCGCCGCCGCCGACGGACGTCACCGGGGTGTGCTCGTGCAGCGGCGCTCGACGGCCGAGGCCCTCGGCCAGCCGGGTGGCCCGCACCGCCGGGTTCATGGCCGCGTCGTCGGGGAGGTAGAGGCCGACGCCGAGGGGCCCGTCGTACTCCTCGACCGCGATCCCGTGCTCACGCATCACCGTGGCCTGGGCCGCGCAGTCGGCCACCTCTGCGTCCCGGTCGGCCTCCTCGGCCTCGTCCTCGGGGCCGCCCGGCAGTCCGGCCAGCCGGATGGAGCCCACCCGGCGGATCACGGACGGACCGAGCAGCGCGGACAGCCGGTCGAGTTCCTCCAGCGTGTCACGGTAGAGGTCGGTGGCGGCCGGGCCCCAGCGCTCGACGGCCCGGTGCAGGGCCAGTGCCGGTCCGCCCAGCAGGAAACCCCCGTTACGTCCGGCCGCTCCGGCCGCCACCCGGCCCGCGTCGACCCCGACGACCGAGAGCCCACGGTCGAGGAACGCCTCGATCGCGGCCAGCCCGGAGGCGCCCAGGCCCACCACGCAGGCGTCGGCGACGACGTCGCCCGCCAGGGGAGCGAACCCTTCCCATCCGGCCACGGCCGTGTCCCAGCCAACCGCCATGTCGTCCGTACCCTTCCGTCGTAGTCCCTCGTGGCCCGTTTCGTCCGTACCGGTCCGGTCAGTACCGGAAGCGATCCTCGACGGCCAGCTCGTGAACGTCCCGGGTGGCCGCCGCCGCGGCGGCCTGCTCCCGGACGGCGACCAGCGCGTCGTGCAGGGTCTCGCCCAGCACGGACCTCGCCAGCTCGCTGCCTGCGAACAGCTCGGTCGCACGCGCCAGGTCCTCGGGGAGCCTGACGACCCGGTGCTTGTCGCGCTCGACCTCGCTCAGGCCCGCGGGGTCGGCCTGGACGGGCGCGGGAAGCTCAAGCCGCCGTTCGACGCCCCGCATCCCCGCGGCGAGGAGCAGCGCGGTGGCGAGGTAGGGGTTGGCCGCCCCGTCGACGGTCTTGACCTCCAGGTTCGCCGAGGATTTCCGGACGCTGACGGTCCCCGGGATGAACCGTAGGGCGGCCTCACGGTTCTCCACGCCCCAGCAGGCGAAGGCCCCCGACCAGTGGTTCGGCTTCAGGCGCTCGTAGCTGGGGACGGTCGGCGCGAGTACGGCCAGCAGGCGGGGCAGTTCGTCGAGGATGCCCGCGGTGAACGCGGCACCGTCCGCGCGCATGCCGGGTTCGGTGGCGCTTTCGTCCTGCATGAGGTTCTCGCCGTCCCGCCAGACGCTCACGTGAGTGTGCGCGCCGTTCCCGGCGGCGCCCGGGGTCACCACCGGGGCGAAACTGACGTCGAGTCCGTGACGGCGGGCCACCTGCCTGGCGACGTACCGGAGCAGCACCACGTCGTCGGCGGCCGTCAGCGGGTCACGCGGCGAGATGGCGACCTCGAACTGGCCCGGCGAGTACTCGGGGTGCACCTGCTCGACGTCGATCCCCGCGCCGTCGAGCGCCTCGACGAGCGCGAGTGTGAAGTCCTCCAGCGGGAGCAACGCCCGCGCACTGTGCGCGGGACCCGAGTGTGCCGGGGTCCCGTCCGGGTTCAGCAGCGTCATCTCCGACTCGAACACGGTGCGGAACTCCAGGCCCGCGCTCCTGGCGTTCTCCACGACCGACCGCAGGACGCTGCGCTGGCACCCGGCGCTGATCTCCAGGCTCTGCTCGTACTGGACGGCGGGCACCCAGGCGTACCCGGGGGAGGACGGCAGCGGACGCGCGGCGGCGAGGTCGGGGAACAGCCGCAGGTCGCCGCTGGGCGAGTCGTACGGCGGGACGGCCGCGAACCGGTCGTCACCACCGGCGACGGCCCACAGCGTGGACATGCCGACACCGCCCGTCGCGGCGCTCTCAAGTCGTCGCAGGGGGATGACCTTCACCCGGGTGACACCGGCGTTGTCCACCATGGTCATCACGATGAGGCGGGTTCCCGCGTCCTTCAACCGCGCGTACGCGTCGGCCACGTCCCGCGGGTCGAACACGCGTGCCGCGTCCGCCGGGTTCACGACGCGATCCCGTGCAGCCGCCTGGCGTTCCCGCCGAGGACGTCCAGGCCGATGCGCGTGGCGTGCGCCTCGTCCAGGTATCCGTGGTCGATCGCCCGTCGTAGCACGCGTTCGAGGGACTCCCGCGCCAGGATCGACGACAACCAGATCACCTCCGGTTCGCTGGCCTCGTCCGAGCCGTACATCACCTTGGCCGGGGGCGCGATGCCCAGCATCAACTCCAGGCGGTTGTCCACGGCGATCGAGGACCACGGCGTGGACAGGGACGTGTCCAGGTAGACGTGCGGGAGGATCGAGGCGATGTAGGCCGCCTCCTCGATCCACGGCCACCCCGAGTGGATCAGGACGATCGGCTGCCCCAGATGCTGGCTGAGCAGCGGGAAGATGTCGGAAGGGCGCGCGTGTGACAGGACGATCGCCGGGTCGCCCCCACCGCAGTGCACGTGGACGGGGACGCCCCCGGCCGCCGCGGCGATCGCCAGCGCGCGGCGCAGCAGCATGTCCCGCACCGGTTTGGAGTGTTCCCGTGACTCGCTCCAGCCGGCGGCGCGCCAGGCCTGGAACGCGCTCTCCACGTCGGAGCCGCTCCACGTCGAGACGTCCAGTCCGCTCCGGTACGCGATGATCGACTTGAAGGCCACGGCCCCCTCCGCGATCGCCTGTTCGGCCCGGGCGGCGAACGCGTCCTCAAGTTCGGCGAAGCCGTTCACCTGGTCGCGCAGTTCGACGATCCAGGGTTCGAGGCGCGCGACCCGGCTGATCCGCAGGCCCGTCTCCTGGGACATGACGGCCTGGTCGACCATCGGCTGCGGGTAACCGTCCTCGACGAGCAGGCGTTCCACACCCGCCTCCTCCCACAGTCCGCGCAGGTAGGAGGGGTCGTTCAGGGCCGCGGAGCGGGCCTCGGCCAGCGCGGCGCGTGAGGGGTCGCAGTTCAGGACCCTGCTCAGCCGCAGTGCCATGGCGACGGCGATCGGCGAGGTGTCGGTCGTCCGCCGCAGGAGGTCGGGAAAGGAGCTGTGGTTCAGGCCCGAGCTCGTCAGGCACATGCCCAGCATCGTGATACGATCTAGGAAACCGTTCTGATCACGTTGACGTATGTCTTCCATACGGAAGCCATGACAGTGGACATCGACCACTCGTGCTTCATCCAACAGCGTCACGTGCACATCCTTTGAAGACTGGTCGCGCTTGTGTCCGATCCGGCGCGATCCGATGGGCTTTGGTGGCCGACGGGGTGTCTACGCGGTGATTGTTCGGCGGTTGATTCACGCCCCGCATGGTTCTGACCGGTCGTGTTCGCAGACTGTGCGCGACCGTCTAGGTGTGAACGAATAATTTCACTAGAGGGCTCTAGGGTCAAGAAAGAACGAAATAATTCTTACGCGGCCCTTCGACCGCCGTGACCAGGGCATACGGATCCAGCGCGCCGGCCTACGTCGCGGGCTCCGTCGACTCCTGCTCGATCAGCCGCATACGGGCCTGGGCGTCCTCGCCGATACGGGCGAGGACCGCCGCCGCCAGCGCCTCGACCAGCGCGATCGCGGGCACCAGGCTGTCGTACGGAGACCCGATGTCCGTGCTCAGCGGAAGGACGACGTCGGCGAACTCGGCGACGGGTGACAGCCACACGTCGGTGATCAGGACGATCTTCGCGCCCCGCCGGTGGGCCTTCCGTGCCAGGTCGATGACGTCGTCCTGGTAGCGCCGGAAATCGAGCACGAAGACCACGTCACGACGTCCGAGCTCGACGAGGGCCACCCCGGCCTCGTCCCGCTGGGCGCTCAGCAGCTGGGTGTCCGGCCGCATCGTCCGCAGGTGCAGGATGAGATATTCGGCGACCAGCCGGGACCAGCGCCCTCCGATCGCGTTGATCCGCAGCCTCGGGTCGGCGGTCAGGTCGATCGCCAGGCCGAACTCACTCGAAGGAAGCGCCGCGAACCCCTCGTCGAGAAGCCGCTGACCGGCCTGCGAGACCTTGCTGAGCACCCGCGACGCCGGGGTGTCGGCCGTGTAGACGGAGGGCAACGTCATCGGGTTGGCCCCGCGGGCGTTGATCTCGTCGCGGAGGATCTGCTGGAACTCCTTGTATCCGCCGAAACCGAGGCGCGACACGTAGCGGGTCACGGTCGGGGCGCTGACCCCGGCGCGTTCGGCGAGCTTCACCGCGGGCTCCATCCCCGCCATCGGGTAGTCGCTCAGGATGGTCCGCGCCACCCGCCGCTCGGCGGCGGACACCTCGCTCATGGTCCGATGGATCACCTCTGCGACGGACCGTGCCGCGTCGCCGGGTGATGATGAGCCATCCAGTTCGTGGACTTCCACCAGGACCTCGATTCGTGTGCCTCACCCGGATTCTAGTGCGGCGCGTTCGGCGCCCCGTTCGCCGGAGACGGCCCTCCACCCGGGACAGCCGGGCCACCGCGGCAGAGCCCTTCATCGTCCCCTCGCCGGGATCCGGCCCTTGCTCCGCATCGCCGCGGCGACACGATCCTGAGAGATCTTGCGCCCGGCGGCGTGCGGGGTGAGGGCCAGCCGGTGGGCCTCCTCCAGCACACCGACGGTGTTGGCGCGGAGCCTGCCGGAGATCGCGGTGAAGACGGCGCCGGAGTCCGGCAGGAACCCCGAGTAACGTGCGTCCATCGCGAACGCGGCCGCGATCACCCCGCCGGCGTTGGCGATGAAGTCGGGGACGACGGTGACTCCGCGTCCGGAGAGGACCTCCTGGGCCGCCGCCGAGGTGGGCAGGTTGGCCCCCTCCACGATGAGGCTCGCCTTGACCCGCTGGGCGGTGTCCTCGTCGATCACGTCCTGCACCGCCGCCGGGACGAGGACGTCGCAGTCGACGAGGAGTTCCCGCCCGGCGGGGAGGAACCCGCCGCCGTCGAACCGCGTCACGAAGGCGTCGCCGTACTCGTCACGGGCGCTCTCCAGCGCGGCGACGTCGAGGCCGACGGGGTCGTATACGGCGCCGTACGCGGTGGAGACGGCGACGACGGCGGCACCGAGGGCGCTGAACCTCCGGGCGGCGGCCCGGCCGACGGCGCCGTACCCCTGGATGGCGACGCGGGCACCGCCGAGGGGCCGCCCGAGGTGCGCGGCGGCGGCGTCGGCGGCCTCGGCGACGCCGAAACCGGTGACGCCGAGCTGGTCGTAGGCGATTCCGCCGAGGTGGGCGGGGGTTCCGACCGCCGCCCCCCGGTCACCGAGCTCGTCCTGGACGACGGCCGCGTCGTCCTCGGTGAGACCCATGTCGAGGCCGAGCACGTACTCGCGGGGAACCTCGTTGTACAGCGCGCGGACGAACGCCCGCAGGATCGCCTCCTTGTCCGGCGAGGCGGGATCGGCCGCGATCCCGGCCTTGGCACCGCCGTAGAAGAGGTCGGCGCCGGCCCACTTCCACGTCATGTTCCTGGCGAGCCTGGCGACCTCCGCCACGGTGACGGTGGGCGCCATCCGGGTGCCGCCCTTGCCCATCCCACGGGCGGTGTTGTCGACGACCAGCACGCCCTTCATGCCCGTGCGGCGGTGGGAGACGACAACGATCTTCTCGGGGCCCCAGTCGTCGACGATCTCAAGGGCGTCGGTCATGGCGTGTTCTCCTCCGCTTGTGGATGGCCGGGCAGCGCCCGGGCGACGAGTTCGGCCAGGTGGACGCCGGTCCTGTCGGTTGCCTGGCCGATCTGGGTGCGACAGCTGAAGCCGTCGGCGAGGATGACGGTCTCCGGTGACGCCCGGCGGACGGCGGGCAGCAGCACCTGCTCGCCGACCTCCCGCGACACCCGGTAGTGGCCCCTCTCGAAGCCGAAGTTCCCGGCCAGCCCGCAACATCCGGAGTCGAGGACCCGGTTGTCCACCCCCAGCGCGGACAGCAGCGCGGCGTCCGCGCCGAACCCGGAGGTGGCGTGCTGGTGGCAGTGGGTCTGGGAGATGGCGGGAACCTCGACCCTCGGAGGGGCCCAGCCCGGCGTCCTCTCCATGAGCAGCTCGGCGAACGTCACGGTCAGCGCCGACAGGTCGCGGGCGAGGGGGGCTCCGTCCAGCAGCTCGGGCAGGTCCTGTCTCAGGGCCGCCGTACAGCTGGGCTCAAGCCCGACGATCGGCACGCCCTCGGCCACGCCCGCCCGCAGCGCGCGGGCCGTACGGCGGGCCACCCGGCGGGCGACGCCCAACTGGCCGGTGCTGATCCAGGTCAGGCCGCAGCACTGGGTTCCCGAGGGCACCCGCACGCGGTATCCGGCCTCTTCGAGAACCCGGACCCCGGCCCGCAACACCCGCGGGCTGAAGTGGTTGTTGAACGAGTCGACCCAGAGCGTCACCGGACCGCGTTCGCCGGTCCCGGCGGGGGAGCGGGAGCGGAACCAGGACAGGAACGTCCGGCCGGCGAACCGGGGAAGCTCCCGCTCCGCCGCGATGCCACCGGCCCGTTTGATCAGCGGGGCCAGCCGGGAGGAGGTGACGGCGTTGACCGCCCCGGGCATCAGGGCGGCGATCCGGGAGAGCAGCGGAAGCCAGCCCATCGAGTAGTGCGAGGCGGGCCGTACCCTGCGCCGGTAGTGGTGGTACAGGAACTCCGACTTGTAACTCGCGACGTCGACGCCGACCGGGCAGTCGACGCCGCACCCCTTGCACGACAGGCAGAGGTCGAGGACGTCGCGCACCTCGGTTGAGCGCCATCCGTCGGTGATGACCTCTCCCTGGGTCATCTCGTAGAGCACCCGGGCCCGGCCCCGGGTGGAGTCCTTCTCGTCCCGGGTGACCCGGTAGCTGGGGCACATCACCCCACCCTGCGGGGTGGTCGACCGGCATCTGCCGACGCCGACGCAGCGGCGGGTCGCCTTGGCGAAGTCCCCGCCGTCGGCGTGGAAGGGAAGCCTGGTGACCAGGGGAAGCGCCGGACGGTCCGGGCTGACCCGCAGGTTCCCGTCCAGGGACAGCGGATGCACGATCATGCCCGGGTTGAGCCCGTTGTCCGGGTCCCACGCGTGCTTGAAGTGCTCGAACAGTCGCATGACCTCGGGCCCGTACATCACCGGCAGCAGTTCGGAGCGGGCCTGGCCGTCGCCGTGCTCACCCGAGAGTGAGCCGCCGTGGGCGGTGACGAGCTTGGCCGCGTCGGTGAGGAACGCGCGGAAGGCCCTCACCCCGGTGCGGGTGGTGAAGTCGAAGTTGATCCGGGTGTGCAGGCAGCCCTCGCCGAAGTGTCCGTAGACGGCGCCGGAGAGGCCGTACCGCTCGAACAGCGCCCGCAGCCCGCGCAGGTAGGAGCCGAGCCGGTCGGGCGGGACGGCGGCGTCCTCCCACCCCGGCCACGCCTCCGATCCGTCGGGCAGCCGGGTGGCGAGCCCGACGCCGTCCTCCCGGATCCGCCACAGGCTCCTGGCCCGTCCCGGCTCCGCGACGACCTCGGCGCCGGTGAAACCCGTGGCCGAGCGGGCGGCGGCGACCAGCGCGGCCCCGGCGCCGGGCAGATCGTCCGTGGCCCCGGCGAGTTCGGCGAACAGCCAGGCCCGCCCGTCCGGCAGGGTCTCGATCGTCGCCCGGGTCTCCTGCCGGGTCACGATGTCGGTGAGCGCCTGGTCCACGCACTCCAGCGCGACCAGGCCCCGCTGCCGGAGCAGCTCGGGGACAGCGTCGGCCGCGTCGCAGGCGTCGGTGAAGCCGAGGACCACCAGCGAACGGTCCTGCGGCGCGTGGACCAGCCGGAGTTTCGCCGACAGCACGACCACGCAGGTGCCCTCGGAGCCGACCAGGGCGCGGGCCAGGTTGAAGCGGTTCTCCGGCAACAACTGTTCAAGCGCGTACCCCGAGACCTGTCGCGGGAAGCGGCCGAGCCGGGTGCGCAGCGTCTCCAGGTTGGCTCGGGCGAGCTCATGCAGCCGCCCGATGAGCGCGCCGCGTTCGCCCCCCTCGGCGACGGCCCGGTCGATCTCCTCCTGGGTCATCTCGCCGACGGTCAGCACGGTGCCGCGGTAGGTGAGGACCTCAAGCTCCACGACGTTCTCCGCCGTGCGGCCCCAGGCGAGCGAGTGGGAGCCGCAGGCGTTGTTGCCGATCATCCCGCCGATCGTGCAACGGCTGTGCGTCGAGGGATCGGGGCCGAAGAGGAGTCCGTGCGGGGCGGCCGCGGCCTGCAGGTCGTCCAAGACGATGCCCGGCTCGACGGTGGCCACACCGGCCGACGGGTCCAGTTCCAGAAGCCGGTTGTAGAAGCGGGAGAGGTCCAGCACGACGCCGGAGCCCACCGCCTGCCCGGAGGTGCTGGTGCCCGCGCCACGGCAGGTGACCGGGAGCCCGAGTTCGCGGCAGGCGGCCACCGCGTTGATCACCTGCTGCCGGGTGCGGGGGAAGACGACGGCGCGCGGTACCTGCCGGTAGTTGGACGCGTCCGCCGAATACTGCGCCAGCCGACCGGCGTCGACGGCGACCTCGCCGCAGTCCGCCCGGCGCAGCGAACGGGCGAGTTCGGCCGGCTCCTGCGAGATGGTCACGTCCGGTCTCCTTCGCCTGGCTGGGGGTGCAGAGCCAACCATGCGGGGTCCGGTGTTGTCGTGCCAAGAGTAAGTAGAATGCTAGTTTTTTAACCTTAGGTATAGTTTTTCTTGTTCTCGGGCCCAGGGGAGGGACGTGTACAAGCTGCACCACCTGCTGACCTTCCAGACCGTCCACCGGACGGGCTCGTTCGCGACGGCCGCGCGGGAGCTCGGATACACCACGTCGGCGGTGTCGCAGCAGATCGCCGCCCTGGAGAAGGAGACCGGCCTGACGCTCTTCGAGCGTGAGGCACACGGCGTCAGGGCGACCACGGTCGCGCACCGCCTCGCCGAGTTGAGCCGGGGGATGCTCGCCGACGTCGACGAGTTCGACTACCAGGTACGGCGGCTCGCCACAGGGCTGAGCGGGCGGCTCAGGGTGGGCAGTTTCACCACGGCGAGCGTCCGCCTGGTGCCCGCCGCGCTGTCCGACCTCCGGCGCCGTCGCCCCGGCGTCGAGATCACCCTGGACGACGGCGAGCCGGACACGCTGCTCGACGCACTCGTCGACGGCGACCTCGACGTCGCGCTGGTCTACGAGTACGGGCTGAGCCCCCGGCAGTGGCCCCCCGGGGTCAGGACGCTCGCCCTGGTCAGGGAGGACCTGCTGTTGCTGCGCCCGTCCGGTGAGGCGGGGCCCTCCAGCCTGGCGCGGCTGGCCGACCGCCTGTGGATCACCAGCCGGGAGGGCACGGCCGGGGACCTATCGCTGGCCCGGCTGTGCGCGTTCGCCGGTTTCACTCCGGCGATCGCCTTCCGCAGCAACGACTACGACGTCGTCCGCGAACTGGTCGCCCACATGGGCGGTGTCGCGGTCGTGCCCGCCCTCGGCCACGTGCCCGACGAGCGCATATCCGCCGTGCCGCTGCGGACCTACACCGCCGCCCACCGAACCGTGCTGGCGATTCACCGGGAGGGCAACGCGAACCCGGTGCTCGGCGACTTCCTGACGGCCCTGCGCCAGGCGGTTCCCCAGGACGCCGACCACCTGCTCGCGCTGTGACCCCGGCCGGGAGACCGCCGAGCCGGGCGACGGTCAGCGGGAACCGGCGCTGTCTGTGGATCCGTGGGATCGCCCGTACAGAAGATGACCGCAGTGAATCAGTGGCTTTCTGCGGACTGGGGCTTCTGCTGAGGGAATTTAGTCACCCTGCGCCCGGTTGGGAATCGGGATTTCCGGAAGGGCCGCCCGCGATCCGGTCACGGAATTATGCGTATCCGGTGACGCGTCCCTGACATGGCGGCCCGCCGATCGGATAAGCCTTCCCGCTTGCCATAAAAATTAATCAAACACTCTATGATTTCCTGCGTCATAAATTGGAGGATCGGCGCCGTTCAACAACGGGCGTCCGTTACCGGGATCCGGATTTTCCGAGGATCGTAACGGCCCAGGGGTACGGCCCGGGCATGACCTGCTGGAGGCGGCTGAACGAGTGGCACAGGGCAGGCGTCCGGCAGGTCCTGCACGAGGTGTTCCTGGCCGGGCTCCGAGCGGCCAACGCCGTCGACCTCTCCCGGCCTCGGCGGATTCCTCCCACCTCAGCGCCCCAAAAGGGCGCAGACCGGGCCGTCCCCGGTCGACCGCGGCGGTCAGGCAGCAAGCACCACCTGACCGCCGACGTCGAGGCGCAACTCGCCGAACTCGCCACCGGCGACTGCGGCCACCGCGCCCCGCGTACCTCCTTGACCTGGGATGACACTCTGACCGGTCGGTTCTACCAACCCGTGACGCCTACCCGCCCATCGTCAGAGGTGGCAGTCCTGGGTGTATGAGGAGATCTTGTCGTTGGCGGACGACCCGACGTTGTCCACCCAGGAATTCGGGTTGACGCCTATCAGGCGCCTACCCCCATAGTCCGAATGCTCGTAGAAACACACATACGTATCGGTGCGGTTCCAGATGGAACTCGTCAGGTCGTTGATATGGGAGCCGACGTTGGCACGCTCGGTTCCCGGCGCGTTGCTGTAACGTCCCCTGCCGTAAGTGTCGCCGTAGAGGCATACATAGCCCGCGGGACACGCGTCCCAGTCCATCGCCTTCGCCTGAGCCGGTGCCGCGGTGACCAAGGTGGCCGTCGCGCACGCCGCCAGCATGGCGGCCACCAGACTCCTTCGCTTTCCCACTCGCCTCACTCCCTCGTCGGTCTCGGTTTCACTGTTGACTTCCCGCTCACGCCGACTGCCGGACGAGCCGATGACTCTCCGTGAATCCATTTCTCCTTACGCGTTTCCCTCCTTTGCCGGGTGAGCTATAAGCCACTTTTTCAACCCGTACTCAGGATGTCATTGATGGCTTCTGTACCTTTTATTGACTATTTCTGCACCGCCGCGCGGCAGGCGGGAGACGTCGGCGCCGCGCGCTTCCCGGCTGGCCGGAGTCTTACGGCGTCAGGTCAGACGGGCCGTCCGGGGCGTCCTATGAGATGAATGGACAAATTCCAGAGCAGAGCGTTGCCGCAGGCCACAGCGGCGCTCGACCGTGAGTTTCGGTCCTGGCGTTCGGGGACGAGTCCGGTGCTCGCCGTCGCGATAACGACGGCCGGGACGTCGCCGCAGGTCATACTGCTCGCCAACGGCTTTCATGTCGTCCGGAAACCCCGGGGCGCTCATGGCTACCTTGCGTCTGATCGCACGCGCCCCGGCGGAGGACCGCTACGCAACACCGAGGACGGGCCGACCGTCATGTCGGCACCGCTCGTCATGACCATCGCCGCCCCGGGTGAGCTTGAGAACACCCCGTTCGTGTTCTTCATCCCGATGGCCCACCACGGGCCACCCTGTCGCGGAGCCCGCACGGCGCCGCCGGGCGGCAGACACTTGACCACGTCCAGCCGTACTTCGCCGCAGAGCCGGACGTGCTGCCAGAACGGCGGTGTCAGCCCCTCGGGGTCGGCCACGACGTCCTGCGGCGTCAGGCTGTCGATCTCTGCGCGGGATCGCCCTTCCGAAACCCGGTGCACGGCTCCCGTTATCCGCTGAGATCCACTCCGATCTCGGCGGATAACGTCACTACGGCAGCCGGGAAGCCGGGGTGGGACCCAACAGATAAGAGCAGCGGGGGAGCGGTCCGTCGGGGCCGGCCGTCATGGACGCTTCCCGACACACCCGAAACCGCCCTCCACCTGACCCTCTGCGACACGAACACGATCAAGCAGAAGCTCCGCAATCGTGATCACTCATACAGCCGGCTTCGGGAGCGGAGGGCCTAGTAGTGCTTTGTTAGGTCAGCCTGTTGTGACTGGTCAATGCCACCGTGTGATGGTTCGCTCCGGATGTGACCCCCGAACAGCTCACACGTA
>NZ_JBEYAB010000028.1:0-44690 GCF_040631445.1 Streptosporangium sp. NPDC020072
GACGACGCCAGGAACGTGCACATCGTCCCGGCCTCCCAGCCGCGCGGGGAGACCCTTGAGGACCACCCGGGCAAGCCCGCGGAACTCGACGGCCAGCCGGGGCCTCGCTTTCCGCGGCGGTCAGGGCGCCGGCGAACTGGGCCGAGTAGAGGCGGTGGTAGGCGCCTGCGGTGGTGAGGAGTTCCTCGTGGGTGCCCTGTTCGACGATGCTGCCCGCCTCCATCACCAGGATCAGGTCCGCGTCACGGATGGTGGACAGGCGGTGGGCGATGACGAAGCTGGTGCGGTCGGAGCGCAGCGCGGCCATGGCGTGCTGGACCAGGACCTCGGTGCGGGTGTCCACCGCGCTGGTCGCCTCGTCGAGGATCAGCAGGGACGGATCGGCCAGGAAGGCGCGGGCGATGGTCAGCAGCTGCCGTTCACCGGCGCTGATGTTGCCCCCCTCCTCGTCGATCACGGTGTCGTAGCCGTCGGGCAGGGAGCGGACGAACCGGTCGACGTAGGTGGCCCGCGCGGCGGCCTGGATCTGCTCCTCGGTCGCCCCGGGGTTGCCGTAGGCGATGTTCTCCCTGATGGTCCCGCCGAACAGCCAGGTGTCCTGGAGCACCATGCCGACGTGGGAGCGCAGGTCGTCCCGGCGCATCGCGGTGATGTCCACCCCGTCGAGGGTGATGCGGCCCGCCTCCAGCTCGTAGAAGCGCATGACCAGGTTGACGAGGGTGGTCTTGCCCGCGCCGGTCGGGCCGACGATCGCGACCGTGTGCCCGGGTTCGGCCACCAGCGACAGGTCCTCGATGAGGGGCCGCTCCGCCTCGTAGCGGAAGGACACGTGCTCGAACTCGACGCGGCCACGCCGTACGGTCGGCGGCACCGGGTCGGCCGGGTCGGGGGTCTGCTCCTCGGCGTCGAGCAGCTCGAAGACCCGCTCGGCCGAGGCGACCCCGGACTGCAGCAGGTTGGTCATGGAGGCGACCTGGGTGAGTGGCTGGGTGAACTGCCGGGAGTACTGGATGAAGGCCTGCACGTCGCCCAGGCTCATCGCCCCGGTGGCGACCCGCAGGCCGCCGACGACCGCGATGGCGACGTAGTTGAGGTTCCCGACGAACATCATCGTCGGCATGATGATGCCGGAGATGAACTGGGCGCCGAAGCTGGCCTTGAACAGCTCCTCGTTCCTGGTGCGGAACACCTCCTCGACCTCGGGGCCCCGGCCGAACACCTTCACCAGCTCGTGGCCGGTGAAGGCCTCCTCGATGTGGGCGTTCAGGGTGCCGGTGTGCGTCCACTGCGCGACGAACAGCTTCTGCGAGCGCTTCATGATCTGCCCGGTGAGGATCGTCGAGACCGGGATGGTCACCAGGGCGATCAGCGCGAGCAGCGGCGAGATCACGAACATCATCACCAGCACGCCGACCACGGTCAGCAGCGCGGTCAGCAACTGGCTCAACGTCTGCTGCAGGGTTTGGGAGACGTTGTCGATGTCGTTGGTGACCCGGCTGAGCAGTTCGCCGCGTGGCTGGCCGTCGAAGAAGCGCAGGGGGAGCCGGTTCAGCTTGTCCTCGACGTCGGAGCGCAGCCGGAACACGGTCCGCTGCACCACGTCGTTGAGCAGGTAGCCCTGCAGCCAGCCGAAGACCGACGCCGCGACGTAGAGCGCCAGCGCCCAGGACAGGGCCGTGGCCAGCGCGCCGAAGTCGATGCCCTGACCGGGGACGACGTCCATCCCGGAGAGCAGGGCGGCGAAGTTCTCGTTGCCCGAGGCACGGGCGCTCTGGACGGCCTGTTCCGTGGTCGTCCCGGCGGGCAGGTTCCTGCCGATCACACCGCTGAAGATCAGGTCCGTGGCCTGGCCGAGGATCTTGGGGCCGATGACGCCGAAGACCACGCTGATCACGGCCAGGCCGATCACCGCGACGATCCGCGCGCGTTCCGGGGCCAGGCGCCGTATCAGCCGGCGCATGGAGGGCCCGAAGTTCATCGACTTCTCCACCGGCATCCCCCCGCCGCCGAAGGGGCCGCGGCCGAAGGGACCGCCTCCCGCCGGGGGGCGCGGACGCGCGGTCGTCATGGGCCGGTTGCCGCTCATGCCGCCCTCTCTTCGGTGAGCTGGGATTCGACGATCTCGACGTAGGTCGGGCAGGAGGCGAGCAGTTCGTCGTGGGTGCCCCTGCCGACGACCACGCCGTCGTCGAGGACGACGATCTGGTCGGCGTCGGCGATGGTGGAGACCCGCTGGCCGACGATGACGACGGCGGCGTCGGCGGTGCGCGGGCGCAGGGCGGCGCGCAGCCGGGCGTCGGTCGTCAGGTCGAGAGCGGAGAAGGAGTCGTCGAACAGGTAGATCTCGGGCTTGCTGACCAGCGCCCTGGCGATCGAGAGGCGCTGGCGCTGACCTCCGGAGACGTTCGTGCCGCCCTGGGTGATGGGCGCGTCGAGCCCCTCGGGCATCGCCTCGACGAAGTCACGGGCCTGGGCGACCTCAAGCGCCTCCCACAGCTCCTCCTCGGTCGCCTCGGGGTTGCCGTAGCGCAGGTTGTCGGCGACGGTGCCGGTGAACAGGTACGGCTTCTGCGGCACCAGGCCGATGCGCGCCCAGAGCATCGCGGGGTCGAGGTCGCGCACGTCGACGCCGTCGACCAGTACGGTGCCCGCGGTGGCGTCGAAGAGGCGGGGGACGAGGGAGATCAGCGTCGTCTTGCCCGACCCGGTGCTGCCGATGACGGCGGTCGTCTGCCCGGCGGTGACGCGGAAGGAGACGCCGGACAGGACCGGGGCCGCGGCGCCCGGGTAGCGGAACTCGACGTCACGCAGTTCGAGCTCGGCGCGGGTGCGCACCTGCCGTACGGGGTCGGCGGGCGGGGGCACCGAGGAGTCGGTCCGCAGCACCTCGCCGATGCGCTCGGCGCAGACCGCGGCGCGCGGGATCATGATCGAGATGAAGGTGGCCATCATCATGGAGCCGAGGATCTGGATCAGGTACATGAGGAAGGCGGTGAGCGCGCCGACCTGCATCTCCCCGCTGTCCACGCGGAAGGCGCCGAACCAGAGCACGGCGACGCTGGAGGCGTTGAGGATCAACATGACGACGGGGAAGATGAGCGCGGTCAGCCGTCCGACGCTCAGCGCGGTCGAGGTCAGCGCGTCGTTCGCCTCGGCGAAGCGCCGGGTCTCCTCACGCTCCCTGACGAAGGCGCGCACGACGCGGATGCCGGACAGCTGCTCGCGCAGCACTCGGTTGACCTCGTCGATCCTGGTCTGCATGGCGCGGAACTGGGGGACCATCCGGGAGACGAGCAGGCCGATCGAGACCAGCAGCACCGGGACGCAGACCAGCATCAGCCAGGACAGGCCGACGTCCTGCCGCAGCGCCATGATGACGCCGCCGACGCACATGATCGGCGCGGCGACCAGCATGGTGCAGGTCATCATCACCAGCATCTGGACCTGCTGGACGTCGTTGGTGGTGCGGGTGATCAGCGAGGGGGCGCCGAAGTGGGCGAGCTCCCTGCTGGAGAAGCCGTTCACCCGGTGGAAGACGGCCGCCCTGACGTCCCGGCCGAAGCCCATGGCCGCGCGGGCTCCGAAGTAGACCGCCGCGATCGAGCAGACGATCTGCACCAGGGACACGGCCAGCATCCAGCCGCCCGCGGTGAGGATGTAACCGGTGTCGCCGGTGGCGACGCCCCGGTCGATGATGTCGGCGTTCAGGCTGGGCAGGTACAGCGAGGTGATGGTGCTGACCAGTTGCAGTACGACGACGGCGATGAGGGTCGAGGTGTAGGGCCGCAGGTGGGTGCGCAGCAGGCGGCTCAGCATTGGGGGTCTCCACGTGGGGTCTCGTGGTCCGGGGTCTCCGGAGGGAGGAGATGGTCGTCGTCGTGCCGTCGGCGGATGCCGTCCAGCAGCATGGAGACGATCTCCGCGGGAGGTAGGGGGTCGTCCTCGACGAGCTTGGGGTGGCTGCCGGCGACGGTCAGCAGTTGCAGGCGGCGCGCCGCCTCAGGGGCGGTGCAGCGCAGCAGGTCGCGGTCGGGGACGATCAGGTTGACGATCGCCTGCCTGATGGCGGCGTGCGGGTCGCAGTCCTCCTCGCCGCGCTCGGCTCTGCCCTCACGGGCGATCCGGGTCACCCCTTCGGCGCCGAGCGCGTCCACCAGCCGGAAGACGTGCGTCGTGTGGTGCTGCAGGATCTCGACGGCGGCGACGAGCCGCGCCCGCAGCGGGGCCGTACGGTCGACGGCCGTCAGGTCGCGGATCAGCGGCGTGGAGTCGATGGCGCTGATGATGGCCGCCTTGACCAGCTCGTCCTTGGTGGCGAAGACACGGAAGATCGTGCCTTCCGCCACCCCGGCGGCCTGGGCGATCTGCCGGGTGCTGACGTCGGGACCCTCGGCGAGGATGAGCGCGAGAGTGGAGGCGATGAGCGCGGCACGCCGCTCGTCCGGCGGGAGCGGCGAGGCGCGGGAGGAGGATGGAGAGGTAGAGATCACGCGAATCACCCTATATGAGTGAGTGACTCACTCACTCATATTTATTGGGCGTTGACCGGACGGGAAGGCGTCAGTGGGAGCGCCACTTGGCCAGGAGTTCGGCCTCCCGCTCCCGGGTGATCGTGATCTCGGTGGAGAAGGCGGCCTCGGCGGCGCGGATCTCCCGCACCGAACGGCCGAGCGGACGCGGATCGAGTCCCGCGGCGCGGGCCGCCGCCGGGTCGGCGGTGTTGGCCGCCATCCACTCGTCGCCCTCCGACCACAGCGGCAGGGAGGCGCCGTTCTCCCCCTCGGAGAACAGGAAGTCTGCGCCGACCCAGGTCAGGGTCGTTCCGGGCGGCCCGACCTCGGCCAGGATCGCCTCCAGCATGTCGCCGAAGGAGTACGGCGGCGCCGGGCTGACCGCGTGGAAGACCGTGGGAGCGGTGGGGCCGAGCGGCCGGTCGAGCAGGGTGACGATCCAGGAGGCCAGGTCGCGCGCGTCGATCACCTGGATCGGGTCCGCGGGGTCGCCGGGCGCCAGGATCTCACCGCCTTCGGCGATCCGGTTCACCCAGTAGGTGAAGCGTCCGGTGTGGTCGTGGGGGCCGATCACATAGGTCGGCCGTACGACCAGCGTGTTCCGGCCGAACCTGGCGGTGGCGGTCCGCTCGCACAGCGCCTTCAGCGCGCCGTACGTCTCGTTGGTCACCTCGGTGGGGACCGGGCCGTCGATCTCGGCCAGCGGTGAGTCCTCGGCGAAGCCGGGGGCGGGGGGCGGGGTGTAGACGGAGGTGCTGGAGACGAGCAGGTAGCGCCCGGTGGACAGCGTGTCGGCGAGGAGGTCGACCTGCGTGGGCAGGTAGGCGCTGACGTCGATCGTCGCGTCCCACGTCCTGTCGCGCAGGATCGACAGGTCGGTGTTGCGGTCGGCCGTCAGGTGCTCGGCCTCGGGGAACAGGTCGGCTCCGGTCCTTCCCCGGTGCAGCAGGGAGATCTCGTGCCCGGCCGCGAGGGCCGCCTCGGTGATGTGCCGTCCGACGAACCTGGTTCCACCGATGATCAAAATTCGCATGGCCATAATTTTGTCGTATATGTCGGCTGTGTGGTGGGGAAAATTCCCGAGTGTTCCCGCAGGGATGGTCGATAACATGAAATGTCGGAAAAAGGCAGGTAGGGAGCTTTTGTGATGTCTTTTGGCGGTCGTCGGCTTCGCTGAGAAAGGCGGCAGGGGGTACGTTGGACGGTACCCCTTCCCTACTTCAGGATCATCGCCATGGCAATTCGGCCAGAGCTGGGATCACCGGACAGCTGCCGCCTTCCGGGGCCCGTGCTCGCTCGTCACTCATCGGTTGGCGCGGAGGCGTGATGGACACCGCGACAGCCGAACTCGATCCTTTTGTCCATCCTGCCCTTTTCTATCGCGGTGACCACGAGTATCTCCAGGCGACCCTGCCGTTCATTCGCGGCGGCCTGGCGGCGGGAGAACCCGTGGCGGTCGCCGTCCCCGAACGTAATCTCCGGTTACTGCGGAGCTGGCTCGGCCCGCTGGCCTCGTCGGTGTGCTTCCTCGACATGACCAGGGAGGGCCGGAACCCGGGCCGCATCATCCCCGCCGTCCTGCGCGCCTTCGCCGATCCGCACGAGGGCCGCAGGGTGCGGATCGTCGGGGAGCCGGTCTGGCCGGGTCGCTCGACGACCGAGTATCCCGCCTGTCTCCAGCACGAGGCGCTGGTCAACCTGGCCTTTCCCGGGCGGGCCGTCACGATCATGTGCCCGTACGACGTCGAGGCCCTGGAGCCCACGGTCGTCAGGGACGCCGAGACCACCCACCCCGTCCTGCTCGACGGTTCCGGGCTGCGGGTCAGCGACGCCTACGCGCCGGAACGCGCGATCCGCGACGCCAACAGGGTGTTGCCCGACCCGAGAAGGGCCGAGGTCCTGAGCTTCGGGGGCGGCGAGCTCGCGCGGGCCCGTGAGTTCGCCGTCGGGCACGCCGCCCGGGCCGGGCTCCGCGGTGAGCGCCTCGACGACCTGCGGCTGATCGCGGGTGAGCTGGTGGCCAACAGCCTCGACCACGGCGGCGGCAGGGGAGTGCTGCGCGTGTGGACCGAGGGCGGCCAGGTCGTGCTGGACGTCAGGGACGCCGGGCACATCACCGATCCCCTCGCCGGGCGCGGGCCGGTCGATCCCGGGCGGCGGCGCGCGTGCGGGCTGCTCGTCACCAACCTGCTCAGTGATCTCGTCCGCGTCCACACGGGCGAGGGCGGAACCACCGTCCGGGTGTACTTCACGGTCTGACCATTCGACGAGGGGATTCAGCCGGGTTATATACGAAGTTGACAGGCGGACGCCGCTTTTTTGCCGCTGACGGATTACCAGTTGGAATTAAGGGCGTCATATGCCGTTTTGGGTCTTTTCTCCGGACCGTGACTGGGTTATCAATGGCGCAGAGGCCAAAAGGCCGGCTTCATCCATCCCCGTATCAGCACCGGCTTCCACCGGTGTCGCTCCCATATGCGCCATCACACCCCCCAGAAATAAGGATGGAGAAACGCATGCACCGGTTGAGAAAAACGTTTCTCGGAGTTCTGTGCGGCATCGCAGCGCTCCTCGCCGGACTCATCCCGACCACGAACGCCCAGGCGGCGGTCCCCGACCGCTGGGGATTCGCCTTCGTCGACGTCTTCTCCGGCGTCCCCTCCCTGGCCCACCAGGCGGGAAGCTGGGCGTCGGGGCCGACCGTAACCGTCTCGCCCGGTGCGACGGGCCAGGTGAAGGTGGTCTTCCCGGGCATCGCGAGCTCCGGTGGCGTCGCACACGTGACGGCCGTCTCGCCGAACGCCGAATGGTGCCAGCTGCAGACCTGGCTGCCCTCCGGCGCTGACCAGGTCGCGGTCGTCCAGTGCTACAAGTACGGCGGCACCCCGGTGTTCACCCCCTTCACCATCGTCTACGAGACGAGCACCGGCCTGCTGCCCGCGCCGCAGGCGCTCGGCTACATCCACTACAACGGCGGTGGGATCGCCTCGCAGTTCAACTCGTCGGGCGCGGCCAACACGGTCGCCTCGGGCGGGACCGGCGTCTGGGGCGTCACCCTTCCCGGGCTCGGGTCGCCGGGCCCCGAGGGCGGCTTCCAGGTGACCGCCGTCGACCCGCAGCGGCCCGCCCGCTGCAAGATCGGCTCGTGGGGATCGGCCGTCAGCGCGCAGAACGTGAAGGTGATCTGCCATGACGCGACGAGCCGGCCGATCAACACCGGCTGGACGCTGACCTACCAGCGTCAGCGGGCGATCACCGGGGCCGCGGTTCCGCCCAGGTTCTTCGGCTACGTCCTCGACACCAACCCGACGGCGGCCGGGCCGTACGCGCCGACTCCCGCCGGGATCAACTTCAACACCCTGGTGCCCGGTGGGAACACCGTCCAGAACTTCGCGCCCGGACGGAAGGTGACCTTCCCCAAGATCGGTTATCTCCGTGACCACGTCCAGGTGACCGCGTTCGGCCCCGGTCCCGAGTACTGCAACATCTACAAGCTCTGGGTCACCCCGCCGAACGACGCCGTCGTCAACGGCGTCAAGTGCTACAACGCCGTCACGTTGAAGCCGGAACGTTCCTTCACCAGCTACACCTCGGAGAAGTGACCGACGGCCGGTGGTCCCGTGCGTCCTCCGGGGCCACCGGCCGTTCAACGACTCCGGATTCCGGTGATCAGCCGGATCAACTCGGCGCGCAGCGCGCCGGGGTCCTCGACCCGGTCGGCGATGATTCGCTCGGCCGGGTCTCCTTTCATGATCTCGGCGTAGGTCCGCCCGCCCAGGTCGGTACGGCTCACCATCACCCGGCGCCGGTCGGTCGTGTCCCGCTCGCGGACGATGTGACCGTCGCGTTCGAGCCGGTCGAGCACCGGCCGGATCGTCTGCTCCTCGACGTAGGTGTGGGCCGCGAGTTCCCGCTGGGTCCGGGGACCGTCCTGCAGGACGTGCAGGGTCAGGAAGCCCGCGTGGGTCAGGCCGCGTTCGGCGAGCACGGAGTTCCACTCGCGTTCCACCAGCCGCGCGGCCACCAGGAGCAGGCGGCCGGTCGCCCATGAGGCGTGATCATCCATGAATCCCATTTTTCCGGCCTTCGGCTGAAACCCTCCGTCCACGCTATCCGAATGATGCTAAGGGTACTTAGTATTTTCGGCCCAAAGAGGGTCAAGGTTCGAAAAGGAGAGCGTATGGGCGTGACGGCGCCGCCGGAGACGGCGGAGACGAAACGGACGCGGTGGGCCGGGCTGGCCTTCATCGCGCTGGCCGTGGCGATGGTCATCTCCAGCACGACGATCACCAACGTGGCCGTCCCGCAGATCATCGGTGACCTCGGGCTCAGTTCGACCGACGCGCAGTGGATCCAGGAGTCCTACGCGCTGGTGTTCGCCGCGCTGCTGCTCACCTTCGGCAGGCTCGCCGACCGGCTCGGCAGGCGCAGACTCCTGCTGACCGGGGTCGCGCTGTTCGCGCTGACGTCCCTGCTGGCCTCCTTCTCCGTCAGCGGGCCGATGCTCATCGGGGCCAGGATCCTGCAGGGCATCGGCGGGGCCATGATCTTCCCCACGACGCTGTCCCTGCTGAACGCGGGCTTCCGGGGCAGGGACAGGGCGACCGCGTTCGCCGTCTGGGGCGCCACGATCGGGGGGATGGCCGCGCTCGGGCCACTGGTCGGCGGCTGGCTCACCACGGACCTGTCCTGGCGCTGGGCGTTCGGCGTCAACATCCCGGTCGCGGTGGCCGTACTGGCCGGGGTGCTGGTCTTCGTGGCCGAGTCGCGGGAGTCGGACGGCAGGCGGGGCGCCGACCTGGGTGGTGCGGTGCTGTCGACGCTCGGGTTCGGCCTGCTGGTGTTCGGGCTGGTCGAGGGGAGGGTCTACGGCTGGTGGCGGTCCGTCGAGCCCTTCACCGTCGGCGGATGGCGATGGCCGTTCGCGCTGTCCCCGGTACCCGTCGCCTTCGCCGCCTCCGCGCTGGCCCTGACCGCCTTCGTGCTGGTCGAGCGGGGTCGTGGCCGGCGTGGCCAGGTCGCCCTGCTGGACCTGTCGTTGCTGTCCATCACCTCCTTCCGCAACGGCAACATCGCCGCGCTGATCGTCAGCCTCGGCGAGTTCGGCGTGCTGTTCGCGCTGCCGCTGTGGATGCAGTTCGTCCTGGGCTACTCGCCGCTGGAGACGGGGGTCGCCCTGCTGCCGCTCGCGGTCGGCTCCTTCGCCGCAAGTGCCTTCGCCTCCCCGTTGTCGCGGGCCAGGGGAGCGGCCTTCGTGGTCCGGCTCGGCCTGGTTCTGGAGATCGCCGGGATCGCCGGACTCGGCCTGGTGATCTCCGCCGGCACCCCGTGGGCGCTGCCGGTGCCGTTCCTGTTCTGCTACGGCATGGGCATCGGGCTGGCGACCGCCCAGCTCACCGGGGTGGTCCTGGCCGAGGTCCCGGTTGAGCGCAGCGGTCAGGGCTCGGGCACGCAGAGCACGGTCAGGCAGATCGGCTCCGCGCTGGGCATCGCCGTACTCGGCACGCTGCTCTTCGGCGGGCTCAGCGCCGACCTCGGCCACCGGCTGAGCCAGGCGGACGGTGTCGACCCGGTACGGCGTGAGCAGATCGTCTCGGCCGTGCAGCGCAGCGCGGGAGGAGCCATCGCCGGGCTGTCCCGGCTGCCCGGGGTCGCCGAGGCGGCCAAGGAGTCCTTCGCGGTCGGCACGCGCTACGCGGCGTTCGGGGCGGCGGGCTTCCTCGCGGTCGGCCTGCTGGCCAGCCTGTCCCTCGGCTCCCCCGGCGGGGGCCGTACCGAGGAGTGATCTGGGTAAATCTCCAGTCATGGATGTAGACATTCGGATATAGGCGACATAGCATTTTTTGTGTCACGGAAAGGGAAAACCATCTGTGACAGGTGACGAAAAAGCCGTGCGACGCGGGGAGGCCGCCGGTCGCGCGGGACCTCTCGCGACACGGTCCCGCCCGGTGCCCGCCGCGTCGCGGAACATGGGAAAGGGGAGACGGACACCACACCGCAGACCCACGGCTCTGGAGGTGGTTCCTCGTCAACTCACACGCGATTCCCGCCCGCCCCGCCTTCGACGGGGGCGTGTGCGGTCAAGGAAGACCGGCAAGATAGCCGGTAGATGGTGTTGAACTCCTCGGGCCCCGGTGCTTCGCGCGCACCGGGGCCCGACACACGTCATGGAAGGTGCGATGGGAGAGGCCCGGCCGGCGCTGTTCGACAGGTTCGACGATGACGACCACCCCGCCTACAGCATGGGGCGGGCCGCGGAGGTCCTCGACGTCGCCCCGGCGTTCCCGCGCAGCCTGGGCGTCGCCCGGCTGATCGAACCCCTCCGGTCCGCCGGCTCCACCTGGCCGCCCGCGCCCGCAGGCTGCTCGACCAGGGCACCCCACTCGACGCGGCCTGTCGCATCATCGCCCTGGAGGACCAGCTTGAGGAGGCCCTGCGCCTGAACGCCGAGCTGAGACGGCGGGTGGAGTCTCCCACCGAGTGACCCCGGGTGGACCCGCCGGTCAGCGGGTGGCGATGAGCGTGTCGAAGTCCGCGAAGTCGTCGGCCAGGCGACTGCCGGTGAAGTCCCCGACCCACCCGTCCTCGTCGTGGAAGAACCGGATCGCCACGAAGTCGGGCCGGGTGCCCATGTCGAACCAGTGGGTGGTGTCCGCGGGCACGCTGAGCAGGTCGCCCGCCTCACACAGCACCGCGTACACCCTGTCGTCGAGGTGCAGGTAGAACACCCCGGCGCCCCGCGCGAAGAAACGGTCCTCGTCGTCGGCGTGCGTGTGCTCCGAGAGGAACCTCTCCCGTGCCCTGGCGGCCTGCTCGGCCCACTCCGGATCGTCGGAGGGCGTCATGCGCACGGCGTCGACCAGCACGTATCCCTCCTGGCCGATCACCCGGTCGACCTCGTCGCGGTAGGCGTCGAGCACCTGCTCCGGGGTCGGCTCCGCGGGCAGGTCCCTGACCGGCTCCCACCGCTCGAACCGGATCCCGAACGGCTTGAGCGCGTCGGCGACCTCCTCGGGGTCCTCGGTCCTGGTGAGCACGGTGTCCGGGTCGTCGTCGGCCCAGACGGTCAGCAACGTCATCGGATTCTCCTCGTCACGGGTTCCTGCGGTTTCCAGGGCTTCCCGTGATTTTCTCCCCCGAGCCCGGCGGACTTCTCTTACCTTTCGGGCTGATTTTCCCGTGTGCCGCCGGTGCGCTCCGCCGTACCCCAGAACCACTCGATCTTCGCGGCCCTCCTGCGCCGCTCGATCCACTCGGCGAAGATCCGCCGCTCGACCAGGTCACGGACCGCGTCGTCGAGTACGGCGGGCTCGACAGCCAGCACCTTGACCGTCAGGTCGCCCAGAGCCGTGGGGAAGGGGCCGGCGAGCGTTCCCGGCGCGGCGGACAGGACCACCTCGGCCGCCTCCTCACCGATCTCCCCGGCCAGCTCCGGTCTGCGCGCGGTGACGAACACCTCACCCGGTACGGCCAGGCCCGCGGCGAACGCCCGCTCGACGTCGGCGAGGAAGTCGTCCGGGTTCCCAAGGCCGGGACTCCCAAGGCCGGAGCTTCCAAGGCCGGGACTCCTGGGGCTTTCGGGGCTCCTGGGGTTTGCGGGGGCGAGGACGACCCTGGCCAGCCGTACGGCGTCGAGGTCGCGGCCGTGGGCGGCGAACCAGTCCTCGACCCGCCCGGCGGCGACCCGCGAACGCAGCCTGGCGACCGAGGCCTCGACCGCGACCAGTTCCTCAAGCTCGGCGTGGGAGATGTGGTTGCGCTCCATCCAGGCCCGGGTCCCGGCGCCGGTCAGCAGCCCGCGCGCCCGGCGGAAGGCGTCCATCGCCCGCTGCAGCTCCGCGTCGGAGATCGGCTCCGGCTCCTCCTCAAGCGCCTCCCGCACCAGGCAGTCCGTCACCAGGCGGTCGGCGACCCCGCGCTCGTCCCAGACGAAGTCCAGGCAGGCGACGGCCCTGGCGACCGGGGTCTCGACGCCGTTGACCCGCAGCAGCAGGTGTTCGGCCGCCCGGTGCACGCCGCGCAGCGGCCAGGGCAGCCCCAGGTCGGGGGACCACGACAGGGAGACGGTCGAGCCGTCGGGCTCCTTGAGGAGCAGGGCGTGCTGGAGGGAGCCGTCGAACTCCTCCCGCTGGGCGACCAGCCGTACCCGGAGACCGGGATTGGCGCGCCGGAAGGCGCCCAGGTCGGCGCCGTCGGTGAGCACGCGCAACGCCTCAGCCAGCGTCCGGCCGTCCGCCATCACGTCGCTCCGATCATGAGCAGGTCGCGGATCGCCGCGCCGATGGGAAGTCCCGTCGCGGCCTCGATCCAGAGGAACTGGCCGTTCGGGTTGATCTCAAGGAAGACATGGCGGCCGTCGGGCGTGAGGATCAGGTCGATCGCGCCGTAGACGAGGCCGAGCCGTTCGACCAGCCGCACACACAGCGTGGCGATCTCGGCGGGCAGCTCGTGCGTCCTGATGGGGGTGGCGCCCGGGTCGTAGTGCCGCCAGTCGTAGCGCGTGTGGTTGCTCACCTGGGAGTGGATCTCCGCGGCGAAGACCTGCCGCCCGACCACGGTCACCCGCACCTCGACCCGCTTGGGCACGTAGGCCTGGACGATGACCGGGCACAGCCGCAGCGCGTCGGCGTGCGCCACGTCCGCGGGGGTGACCGGTGCCGCGAACCGGCCGAACCGCTCCCCGTCCGCCTCGAACCGGTTGCCGTGCACGGGCTTGGTGATCACCCGTCCCTCGTGCCGGTCGTAGAAGTCGAGGAAGCCGTCCGGATCGGTGGTGATCAACGTCTCGGGCAGCTCGAAGCCGAGCAGCCGCGCCTGTTCGAGCTGGTACGGCTTGCGCCCGGCCCGGTCGACGACCGGCCTCGGGGCGGGAACCGTCAGGCAGCCGAGACCGTCCCACAGCCCCTCGGTCACGGCCAGGCACTCCTGCTCGACGTAGGCCTTCACGGAGGCCTTCACGTGCTCCCGGCGGATGGCGGGGCTCACGGCAGGGGGCAGCGGCCTGCGGTACCAGAGCGAGGTCAGCTCGTCCAGCACGACCCTGCGCTCACCGGTGTCGAGCACCCTGCGGGTCGAACCGTCACCCGACAGGCCGATCTCCACGCTCGCGCGGGCCGGGTAGGAGGCGGGGTCGAAGACGACGACGTCCGCGCCCGCGGACGTGAGGAGGCCGGTCACGTGGTCGGCGTGGTCGTCTCCTGCGGAGGTCAGTACGAGGATCATCAGGGATCCCGCACGGGGACGCGGTCCCACACGTCCCCGTGGCGGACCGATCAGCTGTCGCCGGAGGTGTGGGAGTGGTTACCGTGGATCACGATGACCTGGCTCTTCGCGCCGCCGCTGACCTGGAGGAGCTGGTTCTCGTCGAGCTCGGGGCCGAGGGCCGCGATGTCGTCGAGCGTGGTACGCGACTTGCTCACGTCGTTCCTGCCTTTCCTGTTTCCGCGGGCCGTCCGGTGCGGTCCGATGCCGGAAGGCTAGGCGGGGGCGGCCGGACGGGTCGTCCGTCACGCGGATGATCGGCGGTCCCCCTCCCAGGGGACTCCTTCGGTGATCATCGCGACCGGCGAAAGCGGCATAATGCCCGGGTTAGGTAATACCGGCGACCGATGCCTGGCCCGTGACGCTGTGCCAACGGGGGCGACACAGCCGTCATCGGTCCTCTCTGATCGGAGAACCCATGACCCACGATGTCGTCGGCGAAGGCCTGGTCAAGGCCCTCGCCGAAGAGGGTGTCACGGGCAACCTCATCGGCCCGACGACCGTCGGCGTCAGTTACCCGGGTGTCAGCGACTTCACCATCGACATCGGTGAGTGGCGTGCCCGCGCCGCCGAGATCCCCCCGGCCCAACTGCCGTCGTTCATCGCGCACGTCGCCCAGGGGTTCGCCAGGTCGATCCGCGCGCAGGCACAGCCGTCACCGCCGTGGTCCGACATCGAGCGGCTGCTGGCCGAGGAGTCGCTGCGGATGCGCCTGTACACCGAGGAGGCGTTGTCCGAGCCGCCCGGCCTGCGGGACGCTCTGCTGACCCGCACACTCGCTCCGGGACTCGTCGAGACGGTGGTCGTCGACACGCCCGACTCGATCGTGCCGCTCAACCGCTCCCAGATCGGCGACAGGCCCGAGGAACAGGTCTTCGGCGCCGCGCTGCACGCCTCCCTGACCAAGGAACCCCACTACGCCAAGACCGACGCGATCTGGGGCGTCCCGATCACCCACGTCGGGGAGACCCACCGCTACGTCGGCTCCCACATCCACGTGCTCAGGCGCCACGTCGGAGCCGCCAGGTACGGCGCGCTGGTCTCCTTCCCCGTCCCCGAGTACCTGATCGTCCACGAGATCGGCGACACCCACATCGTCGCCGCCCTGGAGGCCATGCAGGAGCTCACCAGGACCCACGTCGAGAAGGGGGACAAGGCCCTCACCGCGCAGGTCTACTGGTGGTTCCCCGGGGCCTACGAGCAACTGCCCGAGCCGGCCGCGCTCGCCAGCGGACAGGTCCCCGACCTGCGGCCGGTCGAGGTCGAGGTGAACCACCGGGAGAAGAGCGTCACCCCGCTCACCGCCGACACAGGACGGCTCATCGAACTCTGGATGAGCGACCGTGCCTGACCCGATGTGAAGCCCTGCCGAGAGGCGTTCCGGGGGTGTTACCGCGGCGCTCGACGCCCCCCCGGCCGCCGTGACCGGCCCGCGTCTCACCCTGCCCTTCGGCCGCCTCGCCGACGAGGCAGGCGGCTCACACCCGGTCACCGTACGGCTCGCCCCGCGGGTCAGGGGGCGAACAGCCGCCGTGGCCCGGACCCCTCCTCACCCATGGCGTCGCCGGGATTGACCAGCGCGCACTCCTCGAACGACAGGCAGCCACAGCCGATGCACTCGGTGAACCGGTCACGCATCCGCTCCAGCCGTTCGATGCGCTCGTTGAGCCGATCTCTCCAGCAATCCGAGGCCCGGACCCAGAACTCCTTGCTCGGGGTGTGGTCGGCGGGCAGCAGGGCCAGGACCTCACCGATCGCGGAGAGCGGGAGACCGACGCTCTGCGAGGCGCGGATGAAGGCCACCCTGCGCAGCGTGCCCCTGGTGTAGCGGCGCTGGTTTCCCGTGGTGCGTCTGCTGTGGATCAGCCCCTGGCGTTCGTAGAAGCGCAGGGCGGAGGTGGGGGCGCCGCTGCGAGCCGACAGCTCGCCGACGGTGAGTTCCCCGTCGCGTGTCATGCGGCCCACCCTAGCTTGACTTGAACCTTTGTTTAAGTTCCAGGCTTGTTCTCACCCCACCGTCTCGGGGTTCCCCGCTTCGGGGCCCTCAAAGGAGGACATGTCATGGAACCGTTGCGGCTCGCGGTGATCGTGGGCAGCGTCAGGCAGGGCCGGTTCGGGCCGACCGTGGCGAACTGGTTCGCCGACCGGGCCAGGTCACGCGACGACGTCCTGGTGGACCTCGTCGACCTGGCCGACACACCGTTGCCCGAGGTGCTTCCGGCCTTCGGGCAGGCTCCGTCACCCGAGGCCGTACAGGCCCTGAAGACACTGACCCCGCGGCTTGAGGCGGCGGACGCCTTCGTGGTCGTCACCCCCGAGTACAACCACAGCTTCCCCGCGTCCCTGAAGAACGCGATCGACTGGCACTTCACCCAGTGGCAGGCCAAACCGGTCGGCTTCGTCTCCTACGGCGGTATGTCCGGAGGCCTGCGGGCGGTCGAGCACCTTCGCGCGGTCTTCGCCGAACTGCACACGGTCACCGTCCGCGAGACGGTCAGCTTCCACGACGCCTGGAACCGCTTCGGTCCCGACGGCCTGCCGAAGGACCCGGGCTGCGGTCCGGCGGCCGAAACCCTGCTCGACCAGCTCCTGTGGTGGGCGGACGCGCTCAGGGACGCAAGGAACAAGAACCCGTACAACGACAGGAAGCAGGCGGCATGACGAACCTCGTCCGAGACCTCAACCCCACCCTGGCCCGCGCCGACGCCGGTGCCGTACTGGTCGGCCGGTGGCCCCTGCGGCACACGCCACCGATGGCCGTCACCACGGCGTGGGAGAACAGACCGTGGCCCGAAGGACTTGTCTCGGTCAACGTCTACGTCAGCACCGACGGGCAGGACGTGCTGGTCTACGAGCAGTGGGCGGACGAGCCGGACGGCCCCTACTCCCCGATGGGGGCCGAGCCGGTCGCCTACCGGCTCTACCGCAGCGGGCTCAGGGAGAACGCGCCGGTGCCGGGATGCGTCGTCATCGTCTCCGTCGAGTTCGACGGCCCCGACCGGGAACGGCAGGAACGGTGGGTGGACACGGTCTTCGCGGCGCTGGCCGCCGAGACCGACCTGCATCCCGGAGGGATCTCCGGCCACTTCCACACCAGCCTGGACGGCACCCGGGTGCTCAACTACGCGGAATGGACGGACGAGGCGTCCCACCAGGAGGCCCTGGACAACAGTGGGCGGGGAACCGTCGGCTCCGCACCCGAATGGCTACGGGTCCTGGAGTTCCCCGGCGTGCGGAGGAACGAGTTCAGGCGCTACCACCTCCACGCGAGCCTCGCCAGAACCGGTCCCACCGGGATGACCGGATGACGGATCCAGAGGTTCACGACAGCAGGACGGGCTGGGTGGCCGAACACATCCGCCGGTACGTCGAGACCGACGGCGCGGACGGCCACATGTACCAGGGATGGCCGACCCTGCTGCTCACCACCCGGGGCAGGAGGAGCGGCATGCTGCGCCGTACCGCGTTGATCTACGGCCAGGCCGACGGCCGCCATCTGCTGGTGGCCTCGAACGCCGGCTCGGCGGAACACCCCGCCTGGTATCTCAACCTGAGCGAGGACCCGGCCGTCGCGGTGCAGGTCGGCCCGGACAGGTTCACCGCCAGGGCCCGCACCGCGACCGAGGAGGAGAAGCCCCCACTGTGGAGGCTGATGACCTCGATCTTCCCCCTCTACGACAAGTACCGGGCCGAGGCTCCCAGGGACATCCCCCTGGTGATCCTGGAACGCGACTGACCGAGGCCGTTCGGCGCCCTGCCCCGGACACACCGGGACAGGGCGCCATCAGTCCCCGAGCTCGTCGGGTCGCGTCACCTTGTCGAGCCACAGGCGGCGGTCGAAGCCGCCTCGCTCGGCTCGCTTACGGCGGGCCGCCTCCCGAATCTGCTCATCGGAGAACCCGAGTGTCTCGGTGAGGGTCGTCAACACCTCGTGAATGTCGGCCAGCTCCCCCAGACGGTCGTCGGGGCTCGCCTGACGTAGCTCCTCGGCCTCCTCGACGAGCTTGGCGGTCAACGCCGGGACCAGTTCCGACTCGTCGAGCACCCTGACCTCGGCCGTCAACCCGTCGGCCTCGATGACCTCCGGAATCCGGTCGCGGACCAACTTGCCATAGGCGATTGTCCGGCTTTGGCGCAAAATGTCGCCCCCTTGATCGATACTGCACGGGTGGATTACCGACGCGGCGTGGTCACCGGTGAGAGCGTATGGCGTGCCATCGTCCTGTACGGTGCCAACTCGGCCACCTACAAGTTCGCCTTCGGCACGACCCTCCTGAAGGTCGCCGCCACCGGCCGCACCCACGTGACGCTCGAAGAGCTGGCGGTGCCGTACGCGGAACTGCTCTGTCAGGCCCTGCGCCGTCAGGACCGGCAGGGCACCGCCGCCCGCAGCAGGTTCCTGGACGCCTGCCGCGCGTTCAACGCGGGCGAACTCGACCGGGACACGCTGCACCGGCGCACCGTCCAGTTCGGCTTCGCCAACGTCGTCGACGCCTTCCCTCAGCTTGGCGGCGGCCCGGCGCCGGTGCGCTACTACGAGGACCGGCGCCGGGACTCCACTGCTCCGGGGCTGGTGTTGCGCGACGAGCTCCGCGAACTCGCCCTGTCAGCGCACGCCCCGGGCCTCGGCGCCGAGATCACCGCCCGCTGGCGGCTGGTGGAGACGGCGTGGGCGACCGGTGTGTCCGACGCCGTGCTCGGGTTGGTCTACGACTCAGGAACCCAGGAGCTGGTTCTGCGGACCAGACAGCGTCGCAAGTCCGTGACCGGGGTCGTCGCCGCCCTCAACGGATACCAGGACGGCCGTTGCGCCTACTGCGACCAGGTCATGGCGGGGCCCGTCGTCGAACACGTCCTGCCGTGGAAACTGCTCACCCGGCACTGGAACGGCCCCGACGTCGACGCCATCTGGAACCTGGTCCTGGCATGCAAGCCCTGCAACGACGCCAAGCGGGACCGGGCGCCGCACCAGGAGTGGATGCCCTGGCTCGAACAGCGCAACAACGACCTCATCGAGTCACGTCATCCGCTACGCGAGGTCCTCATGACCCAGACCGGCGAGACCGAGGCGATCCGGCACGCCACCCTCAAACTCGCCTACCGGAGGGCCACCGAACTCCTGCCCGCCGTCTGGACACCCCCCACGGGCCGTACGGCCACCACCTTTCTCCGATGAGGGGGAAGGTGGTGGCCGCCCCCGTTGTGTGGTCAGTTCGTCAGTGCGCCACCACCGGGCTGTTGTGGTAGGCGGCGATCAGCCATCGGCCGTCCCGCTTCTCGAAGACCCAGGTCGCGTTCACCTTGCGCCGGTCGTCCGGGACCTCGGTCTCGCCGGGGAACAGGATGGCGGACTCGCTGATGACGATCGCGCCGTCCCTGCCGACGAAACGGATGCCGAGCTGCTTGTTGTGGGTCCAGCTGCCCCTGAGCGGGCCCTCGAAGCCCAGGGCCATGTTCTGACGGATCACCTCACGGCTGCCGCGGAGTGAGCCGGTCATGATGGCGGTCGCGTCCTCGGTGTAGTCGGCGACCATGCCGTCGGCGTCGCCCGCCGCCCACGCCCTGTAGGAGGCGACCAGTACGGCCTGGATCGCGGCCTCGTCTTCCACACGACTGTCCGACATCGGATTCTCCCCTGTGAACGGCTCGCCGGGGTGTTCCGGCGAGCTCGTCAGTACATACCGGCGGTGAGGTCGGAACTCATCGCGCCGGCGCGCAGAAGACGCCGGGACGTTTTCGGCGCACGGGCCGGGGCCCGATCAGACCCCGGCGACGGCGCGTCCCTCGTCGTCGAGCCTGGCCGCCAGGCCGAAGGTCGCGTAGACGGCGGGGTCCTGGAACACCGAGTTCCGGGTGATGCCCCCGCCGACGACGGTGAAGATCTGGAGCGTGTGCAGGCCGTACCCGTCGCCGACACGCCGGTAGGCGGCGAAGCCGGGCTGGCCGCCGTTGGCCGTGACCTCCTTGAGGAGCCAGTCCTTCCCGGCCTTCTCGAAGACCCACTCCATGAACAGGCCGTAGTTGCCGCGGCCGGAGAACCAGTTGAGCATCGGCGGCATCTCCATGATGACGTCCTCGGTGAGCAGCCGTTTGAGGCCTTCGACGTCGGCGAGCTCGAAGGCCTTCATGTAACGCTCGATCCAGGCGCGCTGCTCGGTCGCGGACGGCTCGCCGACCCGTTCCCGCAGGTCGCCGATCTCCTTCATGCGGGTACGCGCCCGCTGCAGGGAGCTGTTCACCGACACGACGGTGGTGCCGAGGATCTCCGCCGCCTCGGCGGCGGAGAAGCCGAGCACCTCACGCAGGATCAGCGCGCCGCGCTGCCGGGCCGACAGGTGTTGCAGGGCGGAGGCGAACGCCAGACGCAGGCTGCTGCGGTCGATCACGGTCCCGGCCGGGTCACCCGCCTCCAGTGACGAGTCCGGCAGGGGCTGGAGCCAGGTGGCGTGCTCTCCCTGGACGAACGGCGCGAGCGGGTCGGAGGCGGCGACCAGCCCCGAGGGCAGCGGCCGACGACCGCGAACCTCCAGGGCGGTCAGGCAGACGTTCGTCGCGATCCGGTAGAGCCAGGTGCGCAGCGAGCTGCGAGTGTCGTCGTACTGCTCCCGCGCCCGCCACGCCCTCAGGTACGTGTCCTGGACCAGGTCCTCCGCGTCGTGGGCCGAGCCGAGCATCCGGTAGCAGTAGGCCAGCAGTTCCGCCCGGAACGGTTCGACCCGCCGGTCGAAGCCCTCTTCCCCCACCACGCCACGCCCCGTCCCACTGCCGCCGCGATCGCCGTACCTGGCGACTGCGGCGACAATACGCCATGGGCGGATATGTCACCATTTGGTGATCACTCTTCGGAGTGATGGTGTCCGTCGCAGTGCTTGGCCGTGTTGGCGGGCACGTTCAGCGTGGGGTTGCGATCGAAGAACCCGTACGGCGTCAGCGAGAATCCGGTGTGGTCGACCGGCATCACCGGCCAGTCCTCGGGCCGCGGGAAGTGGGTCACGCCGAAGGTGTGCCACAGCACGACGTCCTCGCCGTCCAGGGGCCGGTCACCCGCCACGTACGCCGGCAGGCCGTCCCCGCCGGGGTTCTGGTTGACGAACTCGCCGGCCGGGTACCGCTCCTCGGGCGCGTACCGGGTGATCCACAGATCCCGGGTGGTGAACGCCGCCCGCGCGGCGATCGACGAGGACGGGTCCGCCAGCAGGGTCGGGTGCTGCTCGGAGCGCAGCACGTAGCCGGTCGGCTGTCCGAGCCGGTTGGTGCGCTCGGTGCTCACCACGTGCCATGACCGCCCGACGGAGGCGTCCGCGCTGCGCACCCCCTCGGCCTCGCTCACGATCCGGGTGCGGGCGTGGCCGAAGGCGTTGCCGTACGGATTCTCCGGAGAGACCGGCACCCGGACCGCGTCGACCTCGTCGACCGCGTTCCGGACACCGTCCACCATCATGTCGAGGCGGGCACTGAACAGGTGCTGGTGGAACGGTGCGCCCAGACCCGGGGCGACCTCTCCGGCGTAGGGCCACTCCTGCAGCCCGCGGTAGGCCGAGGTGAAGAGGATGCCGGTGAGCTTGGCCTCACACTCGATCCTGCCGTCGAGGTAGAGGTACCAGTAGAAGCCGTAGTCGTAGTTGCCGATCGTGGTGAAGAACGAGATCACCAGGCGGCGCTGGCGGCGGACCTCGGCGGAGTTCGGGGTGTAGATGTCGGTGTGCTTCCACAGCGTGCCGTGGTCCTCCTCGTGCAGGCAGATCGCGTTGGGGATGCGCCGCACGTCGCCGGTCTCGTCGGCCAGGTCGACGTCGACATAGTGGATCTCGCCGAGACAGTCGCAGCCCAGGGTGAGCGAGTTCGCGAACCGGCCGAAAAGGTACTCACCGGTGTCGAAGTAGTTCTGCCAGAACCGGACCGGCGCCGGATCGCCGTACGGCACCACCATCTCGGCGATGGAGGCGCGGTAGACGATCGGCCGGACCTCGCCGTCGTGGTCGGGGTCGGCGTAGGACAACTGGTGGAGCACCAGACCCTCACGGGCGTCGAACCCGAAGGTGAAGGACCAGTTCGCCCAGGTGATCCGGTCACCCTCGACCTGGAACGACGGCCCCTCCGGCTGGGTGATCTCGATGGGCCTCAGGGTCTCCAACGGCGCCGGGCGCCCCTGCGGGAGGTGGAACCTGCTCCGTTCCTCCGGCAGCGGGAAGACGCCGATGTCGATGATCTCGGTCGCCTTCCTCGCGATCAGGTCGACGTAGGCGCTCAACCCGTCCACCGGGTGCGCCCAGACGTGAGCGTCGGGGTCGAGCAGGGCGAAGCAGAGCACCCGGATGATCCGTTTGCCCTCCTCACCGGGCAGGCCGAAGGCACCGGCCGAGAGCGGTGCGCATCTCACCTGCTCGGGGGTCAGGTCGCGCTTGGCCAGCGCGTCGACCCAGGCCGGGTCCTGGGCGAGGATCCCGTCGACCGCCATGAACTCCTCGGCCAGGATCGGCATCCCGCCGTGGGAACCGTCGACGTCGACGATCGCGGCCACCACGTCGGCGGTGAGGTCGACGGTCACGTCCCGGGCGTCACCGGTCGCGGTGTCGAGCAGCAGCACCCGTGACCGGCGGTCGGGCCTGGGCCCGGTGCCCGCCTGGAAGGCGAGCACCTCCTGCTTGTGCGGTTCGAGCAGGCCGACGTAGACGAAGCGGACGCTCTCGCCGGCCAGACCGGCTTCGCGTACCAGGGTGGTGGTCCGCTCGATCTCGGTCGCGGTGAGGCTGGAAACCGGGGTGGTCATGGTGGCTACGGAATCCTCTCTGGGTGGTTCGCGCCGAGCCGCTCGGCTCGACGCCCTCGACGTCTCGTGTTCCGTCGCAGGGAGCGCACGCGTGCATTCCTGGGCTGCCGCGTTCAGTGGGAAGAACCCGCCTCCGGGCCTGTCTCCGGGCTTCTGGAACGGTTTCCAGGGGGGCGATCCACATGGCAGGCCCTGGAAAGAGCGGCCTGGTGAGCAACATTTATCAATGGGGCGTGATGGGCGCCAGTGCCAAAAATGTGGCCGAACTGACAGGATTGTTGTGGGCGGATTGAGCGCACCGAAAAGGAAAATGCCCATTGATATCAGCCGTTTTTATGTGAAAAGTCCCATTCGTGATGGTTGGCTGATCGAGGTTCCGGCAGGAATTCTCCCCTCTTTCGTCGGGCTGTCCTCATGGCCGTATGCGGACAAAGGAGGCCGGGCGTCGGCCGCCCCGGCGGATCCCGCCGCGCTGAGGCCGAGGTGACTCGGCCGGACACGAAGGCGCCGGAGTGCTCGCCGCCGGGTCGGCGCGCCTCCGTGCGTGTACCGAGCGCGACGCGGACCTGTGCTCCCCGTCGGTCGGCGGATTTCCGGCGAACTCGGTGATCGCCCTTCTGGTCTTCGTGCCGTTATCTGGTTCTGCGCATGACGCGACAGAGAGAACGGGTGCCATGGTCGCGGTTGAGGTCAATGCCGCATGCGGAGAGCGGAGGATCCCAAGTCAGCCGCGGCCCCGTCTGCCGGTCAACGGATTTGTCGTACCTCTCTGCGACACTCCCAGGATGCTGAACGCGGAACTGCTGCGGCCGTTGCTGAGAGCCGCATGGGGACCCGACACCTGTGATCCGGTGGGCCGCGAACAGTGGCGGCCGGACAACCCGGCGAGGAGTCAGTGCGGCACGACGGCACTGGTGGTTCAGGACCTGCTCGGCGGAGACCTGATCCTTGGCGAGGTCCATGTCGACGGGGCCAAGGCCTGGAACCACTACTGGAACCGGCTGCCTGACGGCACCGAGGTTGACTTCACCTCCGACCAGTTCGGCTCCGGCGAGGTCGTTGTCGGCGGCCACGTACAGCATCGGCCACCGGGCCCGCCCCGCCGGTGCCGTGAACAGTACGAACTGCTGCGCCAACGGGTGTTCACCGCCCTGGCCCCGTCGCGACCCGCCTGAGGAATACGCCGACAGGCGTGGGTCTCCGCGATCGGCCACCGGCGCGCACCGGGGCTTCCCGTTCGCCCGCAAGGACGTCGGCGACGGTGTGGTTCTCCTCGTGATCCTGGTCCGGCCAGGTGCCGCCCGCGGGCCCGAGGGCCGTTCGCCGACGACGTCCGCGGTAAGGATGATCCGAACGTGATGCCGGTGCCGGGCCGGGGGATCCATGCGGATGGAACGCTTGGAAAACAGCGGCGAAGCGGGCGAGCACCTTCAGGATCACTCCGTGTGCCGCCCGTGACGGAACCAGGCAGGCTCGCTATGACGCCGGTTCGGCCATGCTGAGGAGCGAGGCGAAGCCTTCTTCGTCGAAGATGGCCTCGAAGTCCTCGTCGGGAACCCGTCTGCCGTTGATGTCTACGGTGGGAGTTCCCGGGCCCGGCCGGCCTTCATATGTGCCCGCCTGCTGGTACTGCTGTTGCGATCTTGTAATGAAGTCCTGGTGCCTCATCCCTTTCACGGCTGTGTCGAAGGACGGGCTTCGGAGCCCGTCGACCAGAGAGGCCAGTTCGAGTAGCCGTGCCTCGGTAAAGCCGTCGTTCAGCTCATCGGGCTGGTGCGCGTAGAGGACCTCGTGGTACTCGGCGAACTTCCCGACCTCAAGGGCGGCTCGGAGGGCGTTGACGGCTCTTTTCGAGCCATTGCCGCCCAGTCGATCATCCAGGAAAGAGGCCAGCGTGTATTCGGCTTTCGCTTTCCGCTGCAGGACCCAGTTCCGCAGGACCGGTCCACCGCCCGTCAGCTCGAATTCCTCGCAGACCGGGCAGCGCGGATCTTCATACAGATGGACGGTGACGGCCGCGTTGGGATCACCGATCGAGACCGTCGTGCCGTCCTTTTCCAGCTTCTGCGGTACTTCGCTCAAGGACGCGTAGGATGCCCTGGCCCGCTCACTGCCGGATTCCCCGGATTGGGCCCATGCCACTGCCAGTACCGCCACGAGAAGCGCAGGGACCAGTCCTCTTTTCCAGCGCTTCACCGATATAACCCCCTAGGCCACGATTTTAGGGAGGGTAACATAACATATTATGATGATTAGATGTGGCAGGTCGCTCGAAAGGCGATATGAGATGGTTCCTCTGTCCTCCCGCACAAACCGTGCTTGATATGGAGGAGGCCGGTGGTCGTCTCCACGGAGGCGGTGTGTGAGTTTTCCGGCTGGATGGCGCGGTGCCCTGAGTGAGGACGGCCGTCACGTGATCCTTCGAGTGGCGAAGACCAAGTTCGAAACTTGAACCAGGCGATGGCCGGCGCGGCAGATCGAGACCGGCGATCCGGATCTGTTGCGATCCATGGCGAAGACCATGGCCGAGACGCCGATGTCGGCCGATGCCAATGTCCTGTGGCGCCGGACGCGGTGAGCGGACCGATGAACGCGCCGACCGCCGCGAGCGGCGACTCTGGCGTGCGCTGTCTTCGACCGGCCCGCCGTCGAGCGGATGTGCGTCCAGTAGGCCTGGGCCATCGAGGCCTTGGAGGCCGGGCAGCCATCGCGTGTGGGCACCTGGACCACGCGCGGCCGATGGGCGGGGGGCCCGCCACCACCTGGGGTTCGATGGGCTCGCCAGGTGCCGGATGCGCCTCGTCGCGGACGTCGTACCGGTCCACAACCCGCTTAATTTGTAGAAACAGGATCACGCGCCATCGGCGTGGACGTGACCCGCCCGGGCGGGCCCAGCCACAGGTCGAGCGTGTACCCGCTGGAAGAAGAGTGCCCCCGGCATGATTCGAACATGCGACACCCGCTTTAGGAGAGCGGTGCTCTATCCCCTGAGCTACGGAGGCAGGGACTCTCCATAAGAGTAGCGAAAGTGTGGAGTGGATGCGCGCCCGGAGGGGGAGTTGGCGGCGATCGCCGGGTTATCGGTTCGCTGAGCTGCGGTAAAAGGGCGGCAAGTGGACGAGTGCCGCCGGAGTGGCGACGCCTAGTGTCACACTCCGTGACGGACGGGCAACGGAAGCGAATCCACGGGCACCGAGCGTTGCAGCTGCTCGTGCTGTGCGGGGCGATGCTGGCGCCCGTGCTTCTGGCGATAGGCCTGCTGGTGGCGGAACTCACCGGATACCGGACAGGTTCTCGCGGGGTCGCCGGAGGTCAGTTCCGTGATGGCTTACCTCGTGGTCCTCGTATTCCCCACGAGTCTCATGCTCATGGGTTTCATGGCATCCGTAAGGGTTTCGAGGGCTCCGACACACAACCCGCCTTTCGAGGGCTCGGTGACATCGGCAGAGCCTTGAGGCACGAGAAGGACTGGGCGCTCGCTCGGGCGCATGATCGTGACCGCCGTGATTCCTACGTGGAAAGGGTGAAAGCGGCGAGGCAGGCACTTGGGGTTTGGGGAGTGACGGAGGAGGAGGGAAACGGTGGTTCGTCGCGCGCCATCGCCCTGGTGCCCGTCACGATCGCACCAGTGCGGGATGTGGTGCGCAGGGCCGAGGTCGTTCCCTCGGGCGCACTCCAGCGGCCGGATGCCGGCTCGCCGAGTACGGTCCTGGGACCGAGAGGTATCCCGCATCGGCATGGGCTCGTCCGCGTCTACGGGAGGCGGGTGCCGCCGGTGGCCGTCCCGAAGGCGCGCTCCGCGGGGGTCGCCAAGCCGCCTTCCCCGACTCGTGTGATCAGAAAGGAGCGTCCGGCTCCGCCGGTGCGACGGCCTGTCCAGAAGCCTCCGCGCCCCGAACCGTCGAACGACAGATTCGAGTGCCCCAAGGAGTGGCGGAACACCTGGTTGTGGGAGGTCTGCGTAGAAGAGATGCGCAACAAGACCTGAGCCACCAGATGGCCAAATGGGGTGTTTGACGCATATCAGCTGTACTGAGTCCGACCCAGGCACTTGGTTGACTGTAGTAACGTGCGTGCCTGACCCAGGTCACGAGTTCGCAAACGGAGGGGTCGAACGTGCCACCTCGTCGATCGGCGGGCCTGATCGTCGTCGTCGCGGCGATGTCTTCCCTCGTCCCGGGGGTGGCTACCGCGAATCCGACGCAGACGAAGGCCCAGTCGGTCGCCGCCGGTAAGTCGACCACCCTCGCAGAGAAAACGCGGGTCACCCCGACTGGAACCCTTCGCGCACCCGTCAACCTCACCGAGCTGCGGCGTGAGGCGGAGAAAGCAGCCAAGGAGCTGGAGAGCGCGACAAAGGCGCTGGAGCAGAGGCGTGCCAAGATCCAGGCTTCGGAGAAGGAACTGGCCGCCAAGCTCCGTGAGTTGCAGGTCGCGGAGCGGGCCTTCGCGCAGCTACGACAGCCGTTGTCGGACCTGATCGGTCAGCTCTACCAGCGTCCCCTCGGGGGCGACGCCCTTTTCTTCCTGGCCGGTGACGCCGACGCCTCCACCCTCAGAGCCATGGCCGACATCAACCAGATCGCGGCCGAACGCAACCAGGTCCTTGGGGACGGCGCCCGTCTGCAGGCGGAGAAGGAGCGCCTGGCGGGGGAGGCCCAGGAACTCCGGGCGAGCACCCTTCTGGCGGAAGCGCAGATGAACACCGAGATCCAGACCCTCAGGGACCGCTCCTCCAAGATCGTGAAATCGCTGACGCAGGCACTGGTGAAACTGGGGGTCAAGGTCAACAGGTCGGGCAACCCCGTGGGGGGGTGTGATCCGACGAGGGCGACCTCTCTGGAGGACTTCCCCAACGGCCTGATCCCCAAGGCCTATCTCTGTCCGCTCCAGCAACAGGGCAACCAGCTGCGGGCCGACGCGGCGTTGGCGTTCATCAGCCTGAACGAGGCCTACCGGCAGAGGTTCGGCAAGCACATGTGCGTGACGGACAGCTATCGGAGCCTGGCCGAACAGCAGTCCGTCTACTACCGCAGGCCCGGATTCGCCGCCGTGCCCGGACGCAGCAACCACGGTCTCGGGCTCGCCGTGGACCTGTGCGGGGGCGTGGAGCGGTTCCGGTCGGCCGAGTTCAACTGGCTGGAGGCCAACAGCAAGAAGTACGGCTGGATGCATCCGAAATGGGCGTATGTCAGTCCTTTTGAGCCTTGGCACTGGGAGTACGACCCAAAGCTTGGCTCCCTGCTGTAGGGCTGCGACGTGGTCGCGAAGCCATGGCGCGCCTTTCGCGACCAGCGCCCTTTATGGCCGGTGCCTTTCGTGATCAGCGGACAGGGGTGACCTGGGCGGTGCACTGGGAGCAGCGGACGGCGGCCCGGGGGATCTCGGAGAGGCATTCGGGGCAGTCGCGCAGGCTGCTCTCCTCCCGCCTGGCGAACCTGGAGGAGAGCTTCTCGTAGGGGCTGACGATGAGGAAGTAGATGACGGCCGCCACGATCAGGAACGAGATCAGGGCGTTGAGGAAGAGGCCGTACTTGATCTCGCCCCCGCCGATGCGCAGGGTGAGCGCGGAGAAGTCGGGACGCCCGCCGATGGCGGCTATCAACGGCGTGAGGATGTCGCTGACGAAGGAGTTCACGATCGCCGTGAAGGCGGCGCCGATGATCACCGCGACGGCGAGGTCGATCACGTTGCCCCGTAGCAGGAAGTTCTTGAATCCGTTGATCATGGTTCCCCCTCGTCCATGTGCTCAGCCGGCATCCATGTCATCACCTTGGGTATCTGTCACATTACTTTATGTGAGGGTTGATAGTGATCGAGAGGTGACCACCCACCTGGGCGGACGCCAGCTCGGCGGCCTGTGCCGATGAGGTGGCCAGCACCACGAGCGCGCCCTGGTCCGCCTCGCCTCCAGGCGTGGCCAGTACGGTGACCCCCTCGGCCACGGTCCGGGCGGGGGCGGCGCCGTCCCAGGAGGAGGGGGTGGCGAGCACGTTCACGACGTCGCCGGCGGACAGCAGGCGCGCCGTCTGAGGGTCCGCGACCCGGACAGGGGTGGCGACCGTCCCCGGCCCCCGGGCGGACAACAGGCCGGGACCCAGCAGACGGACGTTCGTCAGCGGCTCCCCTCGTCGCACGGGACCGGTCAGGACCCTGCCGACGATCGGCGCGCCGGGTTTCAGCGCGCCGTCGGGGACGGTCTCGGGCCGCATGGCGACCGCTCTCAGGTCGGAGGCGCCCAGCGCCCCTCCGGGAAGATCCCTGGCTGCGGTGAGCACGGTCACCGACGCACTGCCGGGCCTTAGCCCGACCAGGGCACAGGCCATCGCCGACGCGGCGACGAGGGCCGCGACGATCCGATGACGACGCCCTCCGAAACGGAGCAGGGCGTCCACGCCACGGACCGGGGAGCCGGGAGCGGAGGGGGCGCGAGGGCGGGCGGGAGACCGAGCCGGGGGACCGGCCGGATCGCGGAGGACGCGCATGTCTGACTCCGGGGGTGGTCGAAGATCCGGTCGTCGGAACGACCGGACATCAGTGGGTGAGACGGCGGGAGAGAACGCCGGAAGAGCCGAAGGCGGGAGGCGTCGACGTGCTGGGAGCCGGTGAGAGGCCGCGGGAGGAAAGACCTTCTGAGGTACCGGAGGCGGGGAACGCGGCCTCGGGAGTGGTGCGGGGCGCCTCTCGCGGAGCGAGGCGATGCTTGGACGGGACCGAGGAGTACGCGGGTCGGCTGAGCGGCCGGGTCTCGCCGTACGAAGATGTGTCGTCTCGGGCAGTGGTGTCTGGGACGGCCGAACAGAGCGGACGGGCGGTGCCGTACGGCAGGCCCGGCGCGGAAGCCGGGCGCCTGCCGTAGGAGATCTTGGTCAGCCGGGGAGCTCGAAGGGGAGGGACAGGCCGTTCAGAGTGTTGGGACAGGGGCAGGCGCGCTCTTCGGGCAGGGCGGTGACGACGTCGGCGACCAGGGAGCGCATCCGGTTGATGTTGGTGGAGAAGAAGGCCAGGACCTCCTCGTGGGTCACCCCTTCACCCACCTCGACGCCGGCGTCGTGATCGGTGACCAGGGACAGCGTGGTGTAGCACATGGCCAGCTCACGGGCGAGGACCGCCTCGGGGGAGCCGGTCATGCCGACGATCGTCCAGCCGTTGGAGGTGAACCAGCGGGACTCGGCGCGGGTGGAGAACCGAGGGCCCTCGATGACCACCAGCGTGCCGTCCTTGGCCAGCTCCCACCCGGAGGACTGGGCGGTCTCGATGGCCGCCGTGCGCCCCAGGGGGCAGTAGGGATCGGCGAAGGAGACGTGAACGACGCCGCCGGTGTCGTAGTAGGTCTGGGTGCGTCCCAGGGTGCGGTCGACGAGTTGGTCGGGAACGACCAGGGTGCCGGGGCCGAGCTCGGGACGCAGGGAACCGACCGCGCTGGGGGCCAGAACCTGGCGGACACCCAGGGAGCGCAGGGCCCACAGGTTGGCGCGGTAGGGGATGAGGTGAGGGGCGAAACGGTGGTCGCGGCCGTGCCTGGGCAGGAAGGCGACCGACCGCGATCCGATCCGGCCGACGGTGATGACGTCGCTGGGCGGGCCGTAGGGGGTGCTTACCTCGACCTCTGCCGCGTCGTCGAGCAGAGAGTAGAAGCCTGAGCCGCCGATGACTCCGATGTCCGCTTTGGTGACCATGGCGCCGAGATTAGCGTTATCGACGAGCCGTTGAGGAGGCCCATGCGCGTCCTGTGGATAACTGGAGAAGAGCACATTCTCCCTGTGGAGAACCGGGCCGTGATCCTGGACAACAGCGTCATGGATCGTGAAACCCGCTATGAAAACGGTCAAGGGCGGTGGGTCGCATAAAAGCCCATGATCCAGGTGAAAGCGTCGCGGAAACGGTTCAACAGGGCCCTGTCGTAAAGCCGATCCCTCCGGGGCGATCCGACAACCGTGAGGGGCCGGACACGACGGGCGTCCCCGGGACAGACATGGCCCGGATGAACAAACCTGGCTGATCCCTGCCAGGGCATGCCGTACGGAAACAAGAGCCGTGGGTAGGGGAACGGCATGGATGTCGCGCGCCGTACGGGGGCCGGGGTGGGGCTCGTCATCGGGGCGCTCATGCTGGGCATGTTGCTCGCCGCCCTCGACCAGACCATCGTCGCCACCGCGCTTCCGACGATCGTGGCCGACCTCGGCGGCCTCGGGGAGCTTTCCTGGGTGGTCACGGCCTACATGCTGGCCTCGACGGTCTCGACGCCGTTGTGGGGCAAACTCGGCGACCAGTACGGCAGGAAGGGACTCTTCCAGGCGGCCGTCGTCATCTTCCTCATCGGCTCCGCGCTGTGCGGCCTGTCGCGGAACATGGGACAGCTGATCGGCTTCCGCGCCCTGCAGGGGCTCGGCGGGGGCGGGCTCATGGTGCTGGCCCAGGCGATCGTCGGGGACGTCGTGCCGGCCAGGGAGCGTGGGAGGTACCAGGGGTTCTTCGGCGCGGTCTTCGCCGTCTCCAGCGTCGCGGGGCCGCTGCTCGGCGGCCTGTTCGTCGACCGTCTGTCCTGGCACTGGGTCTTCTACGTCAACCTGCCGGTCGGGGTTGTGGCGTTCGCCGTCATCTCCTCCGCGCTGCCCCAGGACACGGAACGGACCCACCACGTCATCGACCATCTCGGCATCGTCCTGCTCGGTTCGGCCGCCGCCTGTCTGGTGCTGGTGACGACCTGGGGCGGCACCGTCTACCCCTGGACCCACCCGGTCGTCGTCGGCCTGGTGCTGGTGGCGGCGCTCCTGCTGGCCCTCTGGTGGCGGGTGGAGAACCGGGCCAGGGAGCCCGTGCTGCCGCCCCATCTGTTCCGGTCGAGGGCCTTCGGCGTGGCGTCGCTGATCGGCTTCGCCGTGGGCTTCGCGATGTTCGGCTCGCTCACCTACATGCCGCTGTTCCTCCAGGTCGTGCAGGGGGTCTCGCCCACGTGGTCCGGCATCCACCTGCTGCCGATGATGGCGGGCATGCTGGTGACCTCGATCGTCAGCGGTCAGATCATCACCCGGACCGGGAGGTACAAGGTCTTCCCGATCGCGGGTGGCGCGGTCACCACGCTCGGGCTCTGCCTGCTCTCCCGGGTCCGGGTGGACATCCCGGTCCTCGAACTGAGCGTCTACCTGCTCGTACTGGGCGTCGGCATCGGCCTGGTGATGCAGGTGCTGGTGATCGTGGTGCAGAACGCCGTCGGTTTCGAGGACCTGGGGGTGGCCACCTCGGGGGTCACCTTCTTCCGCTCCATCGGCGGTTCCTTCGGCGTCGCCGTCGCGGGCACGGTCTTCGCCTCACGGCTGACCGACGACCTCGTACGGCTGTCGCGGACCGTACGGCTCCCGCCGGGGGTCGCCACGGCGGTCCAGTCGGATCCGACGGCCGTCAGGAGGTTGGAGCCCGGGGCCATGGCGGCGTTCCTGGCGGCCTACTCGGACGCGATCGCCGGGGTGTTCCTGTACACCGCGCCCGTCGCGCTGGTGGCCTTCGCAGCGGCCTGGCTGCTGCCCGAGGTGCCGTTGCGCGAGACCACCAGGCCCGCGGACCTGGGGGAGTGCTATGGCGCGGTGTCCGCGCAGCGTTCCTCGTTGCGCGAGGTGGAACGCGGGCTGTGGCGACTGGCCGACGCGGACATGCGCCGGGACTACTACCGCCGTCTCGGGGAGACGGCCGGTCTCGACCTGCCGCCGGGTTCGGTGTGGCTGATCGCCAGATTGGGCACCGGGGGCGGTCAGAAAAGCGTGGAACTCGCCGAACGGGCGGGGGTCACGGTCGAGAGGGGCAGGCCGTACGCGGATCTGCTCGTCACGCGAGGGCTGGCCCGCCGTACCGACGGCGGCGGGCGCCTTGAACTGACCCCGGCCGGTGAACGGGTGGCCGGGGCACTTGTCGCCGAGGCCCGCGAGGGGCTGCGGCGGATGATCGACGACTGGGACCCCGCGCGGCATCCAGGGCTTCGTGAGCTGCTGGACAGGCTGCCCCACGAGATGCTCGGCTCGGCCTCCGACCGCCCCCGAGGAGCCGCCGGAGCGTGACGGGTGCCGCGCTAGGAGGCCGCGGGAGCCGGGGTGCCGGCGGCGGCGGGCTTGGACTCGCTCGGCTTGGACTCGCTTGACTTCGACTCTCCGGACGAGCCGGAGGAGGCGGACGTCGAGGACGAGCTCACCGTGCTGGTAGAGGAGGACCTGCTGTCGGTCCGGTAGAAGCCGGAGCCCTTGAACACGATGCCGACCGCGGAGAACACCTTGCGCAGCTCACCGGCACAGGACGGGCACTCGGTGAGCGCGTCGTCTGAGAACTTCTGGACGATGTCGAACTCGTTGCCGCATGCGCTGCAGGCGTACTGGTAGGTGGGCACCGTTCCTCCTCCTTCGATCCGCGCCGTCTGGCACTCTACTGACGCGACTGCTAATGATAGGCAGCCGACAAGCATAAACGCGAGTCGGATCTGTCGCATTCCGGGTGGGAATGAATGGATCAGCTGCCCCGCTCGCCGAACCAGCCCGCCAGCTTGCCCCGGCGGCTGATCGCCTTCATCCTGCGCTCGACCGTTTCCCTGCAGGCCGCGGTCGTCACGATCAGGAGTTGGTCGTCGATCCTGATCCTCGTCGAGTCCGAGGGAACGAACGTCCTGCCGTCCCTGACGATCAGGGTGACCTGGGCGTCGGTCGGCAACCGTAGCTCGAAGACCTCGACGCCGTGGAGCTTGGAGGTCGGCGGCACCTTGACCTGCAGCAGGTCGGCGTTGAGTTCCTCAAGGGGAGCGGACTCGACCTCAAGGTCACGTGCCTCGTCCGGTGTCGACAGGCCGAGGGCCTTGGCGACGAAGGGCAGCGTCGGCCCCTGCAGCAGCGTGTAGACGACGACGATCACGAAGACCTCGTTGAACACGAGTTTCGCGACGCCGTTGTGCACCGAGTTGGCCGCCCAGGGGATGGTCGCCAGCACGATGGGCACCGCGCCGCGCAGTCCCGCCCAGGACAGGAAGGCCTGCTCCCGCCAGTTGAGCCGGTCGATCCGCGCGCTCCTGACGATCAGGGCGGAGACAACGATCGAGAGCGGCCTGGCAACGGCGACCAGGATCAGTCCGGCGACCAGGCCCGGAATGATCGCCGACGGCATCTCGGAAGGGCTGGCCAGCATGCCGAGCATGACGAACAGGCCGATCTGGGCCAGCCAGGCGACGCCCTCGGCGAAGCCCCTCGACGAGGCGCGGTGGGGCATCCGGGAGTTGCCCATGACCAGGGTGGCCAGGTAGACCGCGAGGAAACCGCTGCCGTGCAGGAGTACGGCGCCCGCGTAGGCGACGAACGCCAGCGCGAGCACCGCGATCGGGTACAGGCCGGAGATCGGCAGCGCGATACGGCGCAGCGCGTAGACGCCGAGCGGCCCGACCGCCAGGCCGACGACCGCTCCGACGGCCAGTTCGACGACGACCATCAGCAGTGCCTCTCCCAGGCTGGGGGAGGCGGCGGCGCTCAGCAGCATGACCGCGATGACGGTCGGCGCGTCGTTGAACCCGGACTCGGCTTCGAGGATGCCCGCCAGCCGGGAGGGCAGGGGCAGGCGGCGCAGTACGGAGAACACCGCCGCGGCGTCGGTCGAGGCGAGGACCGCGCCGAGCAGCAGAGAGGTCCGCCAGTCCATGTCGAGCAGGGTGTGCACCGCGGCGGCGACGGTGGCGATGCTCACCCCGACCCCGACGGTCGCGAGCACGAGCGCGGTGGGAATGGAGCGCCGTACGTGGTTCCAGTTGGTGGTCAGGCCACCTTCGGCGAGGATCACCGCCAGGGCGATCAGGCCCATCTGCTGGGCGAGCACCGGGTTCTCGAACTGGAGCCCGAGGCCGGACTCACCGATGAGCAGACCGAAGGCCAGGAAGATCAGGAGACTGGGAAGTCCGCTGCGGTGGGCGACCCGTACCGCGACGATCGCCGCGATGACGACACCCGCACCGAGAAGCAGCCAGACATCCAACCCCATCCGGTCCCCTCTCTGATTCCAGGGACCATTGTGTCGTATTGGACAGAGTCGTTAGGCACATCAAGGGACAATTCGGGTGATTCCATTTGGTTGCGCGACGTAACGAACCGGTATGTCGTGCGGTTCTCCGGGGACGTCTTCCCGCAGCTCATTCGCGTAGAGCAGGGCGACCGTGGGCACATTCGGGCCGACCCTGGCCAGGGCCCTGTCATAGGAGCCACCACCGCGGCCGAGCCGCACCCCGGTGGAGCGGTCTACCGCCAGGGCGGGCACGATCACCAGGGCCGCGGTCCTGACGGCGTCCACGCCACGCCGGGTGTCGACCGGCTCCATGATCCCGAAACGCCCGGGGGCGAGGGTGTCGGGACCGTCGTAGACAGCCCAGTCGAGATCGTCGTCCTCACGCAGCACCGGAAGCATCACGGTGGCGCCGTGCTTCCACAGCGCGAAGACGAGCCCGTGGGTCGAGGGCTCGGTGCCGATCGACCAGTAACACGCCACCAGCCCCGCCATCTGGACCCACGGCTGTTCGAGCAGCGACTCCCTCGTCATGACGGAGGCGGTGTGCCTGTCTTCCTCGGAAACCGCGGCGCGCGCGACCCCGATCGCCGACCGCAGCCTCGGCTTGTCCACAACCCCTCCACTATCGTTTTCGTATGGCCGACTTCGATCTCGTGACCAAAGCCGTCGTCCCTGCCGCGGGCCTGGGCACCCGCTTCCTACCGGCGACCAAGGCGACTCCCAAGGAGATGTTGCCGATCGTCGACAAGCCCGCAATCCAGTATGTCGTCGAGGAGGCGGTCTCCGCCGGTCTGCTCGACGTCCTCATGGTCACCGGCAAGAACAAGCGCTCCATCGAGGACCACTTCGATCGAGCCATCGAGCTGGAGGAAGTCCTGGAAGCGAAGGGTGACGACGAACGGCTCTCGCAGGTGCGCGAGCCCGCCGATCTGGCCACCCTCCACTACGTACGGCAGGGCGAGCCGAGGGGTCTCGGCCACGCGGTGCTGTGCGCCAAGCAGCACGTCGGCGACAACCCCTTCGCCTGCCTGCTCGGCGACGACCTGATCGACTACCGCGACGAACTGCTCAAACGCATGATCGAGGTCCGCCAGGCCCACGGCGGCAGCGTCATCGCCCTGATGGAGGTCCCCAAGGAGCAGGTGTCCCTGTACGGCTGCGCGGCCATCGAGCCGACCGATGAGGACGACGTGGTCCGGGTCACCGACCTGGTCGAGAAGCCCCCGGCGGAGGAGGCGCCGTCCAACTGGGCGATCATCGGCCGTTACGTGATCGACCCGGCCGTGTTCGAGGTCCTTGAGAACACCCCGCCCGGCCGCGGGAACGAGATCCAGCTCACCGACGCCCTGCGCACCCTGGCCGCCCGTGGTGGCGACGAGGGCGGTCCGGTGCACGGCGTGCTGTTCCGCGGCCGTCGCTACGACACCGGCAACAAGCTCGACTACCTGCGCACGGTGGTCCAGTTCGCCGCCGACCGCCCCGACCTGGCGCCCGAGTTCCTGCCCTGGCTGAAGGAGTTCCTGGCCAACCGATGACCTCCATGAGATCGGTCGACGAGCACCTCGCCGACATCCTGCTCGCCGTACGGCCGACGGCCCCGAGGGAGACGGGGCTTCAGGAGGCGCTGGGCACGGTCCTGGCCGAGGATGTCGCCTCTCCCGTCGCGCTGCCACCCTTCGCGAACTCGGCCATGGACGGCTACGCCGTACGGGCGTGTGACGTCGCGGAGGTTCCGGTGACGTTGCCGGTCACCGGTGACGTCGCGGCCGGTGAGGGCGGACGGCCGGTCGCCGCGCCGGGGACGGCCATGCGCATCATGACCGGCGCCCCCATGCCTGAGGGCGCGGACACGGTCATACCGGTCGAGTGGACGGACGGCGGTAGGGAACAGGCCAGGTTCGAACGGTCCGCGCCCGCCGGGAACGCGATCCGCCTGGCGGGCGAGGACGTCCTGGCGGGCGACGTCGTGCTCCCCGAGGGGACACTGATCGGACCCGCCCAGCTCGGCATCCTGGCCGGGGTCGGCCGCGCCCACGCGCTGGTACGGCCCCGCCCACGGGTGGTGGTCATCTCGACCGGCTCCGAACTGGCCGAGCCGGGCACGCCGCTGGGGCCGGGGCAGATCTGGGAGTCCAACAGCTACGCCCTGGCCGCGGCGGTGCGGGAGGCGGGCGGTGAGGCCTACCGGGCCGGGATCACCGCCGACGACGCCACGGGCTTCCTCGACCAGCTCAACGCCCACCTGTCCGAGGTCGACGCCGTGATCACCAGCGGCGGGGTCTCGATGGGGGCCTACGAGCCGGTCAAGGAGGCGCTCGGCGATCTCGACACCTTCCGCTTCGAGAAGGTCGCGATGCAGCCGGGCATGCCCCAGGGCTTCGGAGTCGCGGGGGAGGGCCGGATCCCGGTCTTCGCCCTGCCGGGCAACCCGGTGTCGTCGTTCGTGTCGTTCGTACTGTTCGTCGGGCCCGCGCTGCGGAAGATGCGAGGGCTGGAGCCGGGGCCCGTGCCGGCCGTACGGGCCGTGACCCTCGCCCCGCTGCGCTCGCCCCAGGGCAAGCGGTCCTACCTGCGCGCCGTGCTCGCCGGGGGATCCGTCACCCCGGTGACCAGACAGGGCTCCCACCAGCTCGCCGCGCTCGCCACGGCGAACGCGTTGATCGTGATCGACGAGGACGTAACCGCGGTGCCCGAGGGAACGGAAGTCGAGGTCATCCCGCTATGAGTGGCTTCACGCACATCGACGAGACCGGCGCGGCGCGCATGGTGGACGTCTCGGCCAAGGACGTCACGGTCCGTACGGCCCGCGCGACCGGCAGGGTGCTGCTGTCCGAGCAGGCCGTCGCCCTGCTGCGGTCGGGTGAGGTGCCCAAGGGCGACGCGCTCGGCACCGCGCGGATCGCAGGCATCATGGGGGCCAAACGCACCCCTGACCTGGTCCCGCTCTGCCATCCGATCGCGCTGCACGGGGTGAAGGTCGAGCTGACCGTGGCCGACGACGGGGTGGACGTCGTCGCCCTGGTCAGGACCGCCGACCGGACCGGCGTCGAGATGGAGGCGCTGACCGCCGTCTCGGTCGCGGCCCTCACACTGATCGACATGGTCAAGGCGGTCGATCCGGCGGCCGTGATCACCGACGTCCGGGTCGAGGAGAAGACCGGCGGCAAGACCGGGACGTGGACCAGGACATGAGAGCCTTGGTGATCACCGCCTCCAACCGGGCCTCTGCCGGGATATACGAGGACAAATCAGGAAAGCTCCTGGCGGAGCTGCTCGCCGAGGCCGGATGCCAGGTGGACGGCCCACGGGTGGTTCCCGACGGAGAACCGGTCGAACAGGCCCTGCGCGCCGGGATCGCCGAAGACTACGACGTGATCGTCACCACCGGTGGCACCGGGCTGACCCCCTCCGACCTGACCCCGGAGATGACCGCGCGGGTGCTCGACCGCGAGATCCCCGGCATCGCCGAGGCCGTACGGCAGGCCAACCGCGACCGGGTGCCCACCTCGATCCTGTCCAGAGGGCTCGCGGGACAGGCCGCCGACACCCTGGTCGTCAACCTCCCGGGCTCCTCCGGCGGGGTCCGCGACGGCATGGCGGTGCTCGCGCCGATCCTCGGCCACGCGGTCGACCAGATCAGGGGAGGCGACCACCCCCGATGACGCCCTCCTGTCGCACACGCTGACAGGCCGGGGGACTCCATGGCACGTCGGCGCGTCTTGGGAGGATGATGGGGAACGTGGATCGACTTCGTGGCTGGCCGGTGACCCTGACGGAGGGCCCGGTGGGACTCCGGCCGCTGCGCCTGCGAGACGTTCGTGTCTGGCGCGAGACGCGGCTGCGCAACGCCGGCTGGCTTCGCCCCTGGGAGCCGAGCAATCCGGAGACCCCGCTCTTCCGGACCGGTCTCGGCCCCTACATCTCGATGGCGGGCACCCTGCGCAGGGAGGCCAGACAGGGGCTCGCCCTGCCCTGGGTGATGACCTACCGTGGCGCCTTCGCCGGGCAGCTCACCATCGGCGCCATCGTCTGGGGCTCGGCCAGGTCGGCTCAGATCGGCTACTGGATCGACGGCGCCCTGGCGGGCCGGGGCATCACCCCGACCGCCGTGGCGATGGCGGTCGACTACTGCTTCTTCACCACCGGTCTGCACCGGGTTGAGGCGAATATCCGTCCGGAAAATCACGCGAGCCGACGGGTGGTTGAAAAACTGGGGTTTAGGGAGGAAGGCATAAGACGGCGCCAGCTGCACATAGATGGCGCTTGGCGCGACCACATTTGTTACGCGCTCACGGTTGAAGACGCACCAAGAGGTTTGCTGGTGCGTTGGCGCAGGGCCCGGGAGGCGGCGGCCCATGGTGGCCCTCCCCATGAAGAGGCTTGAAGATCTCGCGACACACCGCACTGAATACTCGTCAAATAGTGACACGCGGTCTTACTGTGCGTGACGTGAGCACATTGGAGACGCCAAAGGACCCCAGGCGTTTCCATGCTGCCCGGAGGTGGCCGTGAGCAGCGTTCTTCTGTACCTGGCCATTGTCGTCATGTGGTTGTGCGTGCTCGTGCCCATGTGGTTGCGTCGCGACCGGGCCGCCTTCACCGAACTCACCGAGGACGCCGAGCCGTACGTTCAGGACGAGGAGGAACTGCCCTCAGAGGACTCGGTCGAAACGCAGCGTGACATCGTTCTCCCCTCGGCGCCGTCGGCCCCGGTCGTCCGGGAAAACCTGGACAGGCCGTCCGACCCCCGTCCGGCTGAGTCGTCCGGCTCCCGTCAGACCGGAGCGTCCGATCGTCCGGCGGAGGCGTCGTCCGGCTTCCGGGAGACCTCGTCGGAGGCGCCCGCGCCTCGTGTGACCCCCGCCCCGCCCACCCGGCCCCTACGGCGCTCCGCCACGGAACGCAGGCGTGCGGAACTGCGCGGCCGGGCCAGACGGGTGGCCAAACGCAGACGGTTGACCCTGTGGTGCTTTCTCCTGGTCGTCGCCTCAACGGTGACGGCCTCTGTTCAGGTCATCCCCTGGTGGGGCGTGGCGCCCTCTGTGACCCTTCTCGGCCTCTATCTGGTGGTTCTCAGGAGCGCCGTACGGCTCGACGCCCAGCGTCGTCAGGCCGCGGCTCAGGCGCGTGCGGAACGCGCCAGGCGGGCCCGCAGGCGGGCCGAGCTTGAGACACGGCGCCCGGCCGCCGAGATCATCGACCTGTCGGCCCACCGCGACGAGATCTTCGACCAGTACGCCGAACCGAACCGCCGCGCGGTCGGCGACTGATCTCCTCCACACCCCGGTGCACGGATGGCGCGAGCGCCTCCGGATGTTTGCTAATCTAGGGGACGTCTTCGGGGATGTAGCGCAGTCCGGTAGCGCACTTCGTTCGCATCGAAGGGGTCAGGGGTTCGAATCCCCTCATCTCCACCGAGGGCCGTTCTTGAAACGGCTGGACTGAAGTTGACGGGATCCCGTCTGATCATCGCGATCAGGCGGGATCTTGTTGTTTCAGGGGTTTCCGAATCGGGTTCGTCCTGGTTTGGGAGCTGCGGAGCAGGCGTCCGGGAAGGCCCAGATGGTGTCGGGCCGCTGGTGGAGGACCGAGATCCGGCCGTTGGGCATGGCGAAGCCGACGGCGAGTGGGGCGCTGCGAGGAGATGGTGGGATTCGCGGCTTATGGGGCTGGTGGTGGCCTGCTCCGGCTTGGAGGTGGCGTGCCGTCGAAAGGATCGAGTGGAGTCTGCGGAGTGTCGGCGGGTGTGACGGGCTCGTCTTGGGGTTGGCGGGTGTGGCGCCACTGGTCGAGGAAGTGGTCGTTGGCGACGGTGACGAGCAATGCGACCAGGATGGTCTGGGCGACGCGTCCGTGGGCGAGCCGGTTCTTGGGATCGCCGAGGTCGAGGTCGTGTCCCTTGAGTCTGCCGTTGATGCCTTCGGTGTTGGCGCGGACGGACTTGTAGGTCCCGATCCAGGCGGAACTCAGGTAGGCGAGGTCCTGGCGGAACTTGTCGAGGTGGCCGAGATCGTCCTTGCGGACGGTGATGGTGTGCTGGCTGCAGATCTTCGGCAGTTGGTCGGCCTTCAGATCAGGTTGTGGCGGCAGGACGCGGGATGGGCGGCTCGCTGCCGGGCGTCGGTCAGGTCGACAGCGGTGGGTCGGCTGGGTCCGCGCTGGTGGAGGCGGTCGAAGCGGGGGCAGGTGACCGATGGGGAGGTGCTTGCTGCCGGGCACTGGTAGCGGACGGCGCCGTCCGCGTTCGCGCTCTGTTTGAGGCGCAGCAAGTACGGTTCTCGCGCGGCGATCAGCGCGGCGAGCTCTTCCGACGTGTTGCGCCGCCTGCGGGCCGTGGACGACCCCGACTACATCGGCCCGGGCGGCATCGAGGTGGGCACTGCATCGGGGGGATCCGTCATGATCGAATGGGGTGCCTACGCGGGCATCATGCGAGACGTGGTTCGCGATCTGCCGGCCGGTGCGTTGATCGCCGGCGTCAACTGGCACGCCACCTTCCTCTACGCCGTTGACGGCCAAGTGCGCGCCAGGTTCGATCCCATGTATCGCGGCTACAGCCCCATACGCCACCTGGACGACCAACTTCTCGACGGCGAGTACCTCGACATGATTCCCGGCTACCAGGATCCCGGTGACGGGTTCATCGACCGCCATCTCCAGGCTGCACTCGCCCTTGCCGAGCACCGTACCGGTGCCCGTCTGGAACCTCAGCACCTGCAGCCGATGCCCTTGTATGCGACTACTACTCGCCTGAGCATGGTGGCGCGCCAGAACCTGCCTGACATCACCCCATGACCCTACCGCGTCCGGGCCGTGCAAAAGTGCCTCGGCGGAGGCGGGGAAAGATCACTCTCTTGGCGGGAAGTGAAGCCGGGAAATGATCAACGTCCTGGCCCAGGTCTTGTAATCATGTAATTGATTGATAATACTGGGCACATGCCAGGAGATCGGGTCCCGGAAACGGACAAGGCGGCACGTACGAGGAAGCGCATCCTGGATGCGGCCCTGGACGAGTTCTCCGCCAAGGGGTACAGCGGCGCTCGCACCGCGGCCATCGCCAAGCGCGCCGGTGTCAATGTGCAGTTGATCTCCTACTACTTCGGCGGCAAGGAAGGTCTGCTGGAAGAGCTTCTGTCGAGCTGGCAGGAGCGGCGCACGAAGCTGGTCCCGGCCAGCAAGGCCGAGCCGTTCCTGGAGAGCTTCCGCATGGTGTTGAACGCCACCTTGCGTGATCCCCGGCGGGCCCGTCTGGTGGTATGGCAGGCGCTCGGTGATTACCCCGGCGACACCGACGCGCTGGCGCGGGAATGGCGCACGGTGGCTGCCGCCGCCGTCGAGCAGACACGCGCCCGGCAGGCTTCGGGAGAGATCGGCGACGGCCACTCGCCCGAGTTCGTCGCGCTGCTTTCCTTTCTGCTCGCCTTCGCTCCGGTTGCGCTTCCGCAGGTGATCGAGGGGATCTACGAGGTGGATCCGTTGTCGCAGGAGTACCGGCAACGCGTGAGCGAGGATCTCTCGGCCTTTCTCGATGTACGGCAGGTGTGAGGCTCGTCCTCATCGATAAAATCATTCAACTGATTGAATATGGAGATCTCATGACCAGTGTCCTCGTCACAGGAGCCACCGGCCAGCAGGGCGGCGCCGTCGTCGCACGCCTCCTCAAGCACGGCCACGAACCCGTCGCTTACGTCCGCGACCCCGCGACCCCGGCGGCGGACGCGCTCGCCGCGCAGGGCATCCGCCTCGCGGTCGGAGATCTCGCTGATCGCGAAGCCCTCACCAGGGCGGCGAAGGGCATGGACGCGATCTTCGGGCTGACGGTTCCCTTCGGCGAGAACGGCGCCGCCGAGGAGATCGCCCAGGGCCGCGCCCTCGCCGACGCGGCGGGGGCGGCGGGCGCACACCTGGTGTACTCCTCGGTCAAGGGGGCGGCGAGCGGCGTCGACTTCACCGTCGAGCATGCCTCCGCCAAGCAGGTCGTGCACCGCTACCTCATCGAGCAAGGCACCACTTTCACGAGTGTTCAGCCGGCCTACTTCATGGAGAACGCGCTCAACGTGGGCTTGACCCGGCTGAACCAGGGCGTCTACGCCTTCCCGCTCTCTCCTGACCGCAAGCTCGACCAGGTCTCCGTGCTGGACATCGCCGGCATGGCCGTCCATGCGATCGAGAACCCCACCAAGCTGTACGGGAGAGCGATCGATGTCGTCTCCGACAGCGTGACCACCCTGGAAGCCGCGCGGTTCCTGTCGGAGGCCATCGGCTCGCCCGTGCCGTACGAGAACATTCCCATTCCGATGATCCGCCAGTGGGCCGGGGACGATATCGCCGACATGTTCCAGAGTTTCGAGGACAACCGGGCGCACACCGATATAGCCGCGCTGCATGCGGAGTTCCCGGAAGTGGGCTGGCACTCCTACCTGGCCTGGGCGCAGACCGTTGACTGGGACCAGGTGCTCGCTCAGCAGCCCAGCTGGGGCTGAACAACCTTCGATGAGGGCGGCGGCGCTGAAAGCGGTCCTCAAGTTTCGCGCTACCGCAAGCCTCGCCTGGGAAGCCATCTTCCAACGAGCCTCGCCGCCCAGGCCACACCCACTCGTGAACGCCCCACCCAGAGCCGTTCTTGAAACGGCTGGACTGAGGTTGACGGGTCCCGTCTGATCATCGCGATCAGACGAGATCTTGTCGTTTCAGAGGTCTCCGAATTGGGTTCGTCCTGGTTTGGGGCTGCGGAGCAGGTGTCCGGGAAGGCTCGGGTGGGCGGGTGACCGACGGGTCCGGAGCCACCACCCGGCAGTCACCCCAGCTCGGACTCACTCAAGGACAGCTCTTGGAGCAGGGTTCGAGGTGCAGTCTGCTGTTTCGTGAGTTGGCGTTCCTGTCTTACTTCGCGGTCGATTGCCCAGGCATCCGCCACTGGGCCCACGTGCCCGAGCTTGTCGGGGTTGATCACCGCGTGGATCGTCTGGATCTGCCCGTCGAGTACGTCGAGCGCCAGGATGTGGAGTACCTTGCCGTCTCGGCCGCGAAAGACCGCGCCCGGCTGGCCGTTGATCTCATGCGGCTCGAACGTCACGCCGATCAGAGCCATCCGGGGGAAGACAGAGGCAAGCAGCCGGGCCACGTTCTGGGCGCCGAAGACGGCCTTGGCCAGCTGCGGGGCTCTGCCGCCGCCGTCGCCGACCATCGATACGTCGGCGGACAGGAGTTTCTGCAGGCCGGCGACGTCGCCTTCGTGAAGGGCGTTGAAGAACCGCGACGCCAGTTCTTCCCGCGATTTGCGGGCCGCCTCGAAGCGGGGCCGGCCTGCGGCCATATGGCGCCGCGCCCGCACGACCAGCTGGCGGCACGCCGCCTCCGAGCGCCCCACGGCCGACGCGACCTCGGAAAGCCGAAGTCGAACACCTCACGCAGCACGAAGACCGCCCGCTCAAGCGGGGACAGGCGGCCGCGGCCAAGCTGACCACCGGCGGCGCGAACGTGATCATGGTCCCGCTGGACGTGACCTCGGAGGAGTCGGTGAGAGACGCGGTACGGCTCGTTCGGGAGCACACCGACCGATTGGACGTGTTGATCAACAACGCCGGCGCGCCGGGAAGGGCCGTCGCACCCGCGGACGCGACGGTTGACGAGATTCACTCCGTCTACGACACCAACGTGTACGGACCGGTCAGAGTCACGCACGCATTTCTTCCCCTGCTGCGGGCGGCGGACAATCCGCGGGTGGTGATGGTGTCCAGCGCCGTCGGTACCTCGCGGTCGTGACCGATTCGGGGCAGCCCGCCTCGAAGATGCACGAGCTCGCCCACAGCTCGTCGAAGGCGGCGCTGAACATGATCACCGTCCGGTACGCCCAGGCGCTCCCGGAGATCAAGTTCAACATGGTCACTCCTGGAGAAGTCGCCAACCGCAAGTTCGCCGCCACCGACATGAACGGTCACACCGGCCAGCTGACGGTCACCGAAGGCACCGACCCGATCGTCGAACTCGCGATGATCGACGCCGACGGGCCGACCGGGATCTTCATTGATCGCCTAGTAGTGCTTTGTTAGGTCAGCCTGTTGTGACTGGTCAATGCCACCGTGTGATGGTTCGCTCCGGATGTGACCCCCGAACAGCTCACACGT
>NZ_JBEYAB010000029.1:0-34335 GCF_040631445.1 Streptosporangium sp. NPDC020072
TGGGCGCGTCGGTGCTTGGACTGAGGAACGCAGGAGCGCAGCGACGCAGTGACGAGGGAAAGCGCCGACCCGAAGCGCCCAAGCCCGCGACGCCGCCAGGCGGAGCAAAACAACACGGCTTGGGCGCGTCGGTGCTTGGACTGAGGAGCGAAGGAGCGAAGCGGATGAGCGACGAGGGAAAGCGCCGACTCGAAAGCGCCCAAGCCCGCGACGCCGAAGGCGGCGCAAAGAGACACAGCGCCGCCAGGCGGAGCAAAAGAAACACAGCCGTGTTCTTCCATGCCCACCCCGACGACGAGGCCCTGCTGACCGCGGGGACCATGGCGATGCTCGCCGCCCAGGGGCACCGGGTGATCCTGGTCGTCGCGACCTCGGGGGAGCTCGGTCAGGCCGATCTCGGACCCGGTGAGGCCCTGGGGGCCGCCAGAATGGCCGAGCTGTACAGGTCGGCCGCCGCGCTCGGCTGCGCCAGGGTGGTGAACCTCGGCTACGGCGACTCGGGGCTGGCCCCGGACGGCGGCGTCGCCGAGGGGCGCGCGGGGAACGCCTTCATCGACGCCGACGTCGAGGAGGCCGCGGGGCGGCTGGCCGAGATCCTCACCGAGGAGGGGGCCGACCTGCTGACGACCTACGACCCGGCGGGGGGCTACGGGCATCCCGACCATGTTCAGGTGAACCGGGTGGGAGCGCGGGCTGCCGAGATCGCGGGCACCCCGATCGTGCTTGAGGCGACGGTCAACCGTGATCCGCTGCTGAAGGGGCTGCGTCTGATCAGCCGGTTCTTCCCGCAGCTCGACGTCCGTTCCTTCGAGCGGGCCTACTCCCCCGGGTCGGTGATCACCCATCGGGTCGGGGTACGGCGTTTCGCCCGGCAGAAGCGGGCGAGCATGGCGGCGCACGCCTCCCAGGCGACGGGGGCGGACACCCGGACGCTCGGGGTGATGCTGAAGGTGCCTCTGCCGCTCTACCGGCTCATCTTCGGCACCGAGTGGTACGTCCGCCGGGATCTGCCGCAGGGCGCCAGGCTGAGACATCCGTTCGAAGCTCCTCCCAAAGGATGAGCCCCGGACCGGCACACTTGGTCGAGGGGGTTTCATGAAGAACAAGTGGGTTCAGATCGGACTGTCGGTCGTGTCGCTGGCACTGGCCGCGACGCTCGTGCGTTTCCTGCCGCAGATCGTCGAGGCGATGACCGGCAAGCACGTCTCGTGGTCGCAGATCGGCGCCCAGTTCTCCGGGTTGAGCTGGCAGACGATCGCGCTGATGGCCGTCGTCTGGCTGGCGAGCCTGCTGGCCTACACGTTCGTGCTGACGGCCTCCCTGCCCGGTCTGACCCACCTGCAGGCTCTCACGTTGAACGCGGCCGGCAGCGCGGTGAGCAATCTGCTGCCGTTCGGCGGCGCCGCCGGGGTCGCGATGACGATCGGGATGACCAAGGGGTGGGGTTTCCCGCTGCGGCCCGTGGTGGTCTCGACGCTGGCCAGCGGCATCTGGAACACCCTGTTCCGGTTCATCCTGCCCGCGGTCGGCATCCTGGCGCTGCTGCTCAGCGGGCAGCGGCTCAGCCCGGCGGTGACCAGCGCGGGCTGGATCGGCGCGCTGTCCATCCTGGTGCTGGTCGTCGTGGTCGCCGCCGCGCTGTACTGGGACGCCGCCGCCGCGCTGCTCGGCCGGGTTCTCGACGCAGCCGCCCGGCTGCTTCCCCGCCGGTGGCGTCCGACGGGTCACGGCCCCTCCCACTCCCTCGACCGGTTGCGCGCCGACACCTCCGAGGTCGTACGGCACCGCTGGCCGGGACTCACCCTGGGCATGATCTTCTTCCTCGGCCTGCAGTGGCTGATCCTCGTCTGCTGTCTCCAGGCGACCGGCTCCTATCCGGGCCTGGCGCAGTCGATCGCGGTCTTCGCCCTGTCCAGGGTGCTGACCACCGCCGTCGTCACCCCGAGCGGGACCGGCATCATGGAGGCCGGGACCGTCGGCGCGCTGGTCTTCTTCGGGGCCCCGCTCGATTCGGCCACGGCCGCTGCGTTGCTTTTCGGCTTCTGGACCTACACTGTCGAAATCCCCTTCGGCGGCCTGGCACTCGGCGCGTGGGCGCTCCTGCGCAGGCGTGAGAGCACGGTCCAGGCCCCCGAGAAAGAGCCGATCAGCCGCTAGATTGGGAAAAACCTTGTGCGTGATTCGAAGGCCCGCATAGCGTGGCGGCTGACATGGCGGGTGAAATCGTAGCGTTCCGGGTCCTCGGCCCGGTCGAGGCGCACTCCGGTGACGACGAGCTCGATCTGGGCGGGTTACGCCAGCGTGCCGTCCTCGCCCGGCTTCTGGTGGCGCGGGGGCAGGTCGTCCCCGTTGACTCCCTGCTCTACGACCTGTGGGATGACGACGCGGCCAAGGGCGCGCAGTCGGGGTTGCAGGTCTACATCTCCCGGCTGCGGCGGGTCCTGGAACCCGGCCGTCCGCGTGGGGGGCCGAACCGGCTGCTGGTGACCGTCGCCTCGGGTTACGCGTTGCGTGTCGCGCCCGACCAGGTGGACGCGTTGCGGTTCGAGGCCATGGTCCGCGCCGCCGGTGAGCAGCTCGAAGGCGACGACCCCGCCTCGGCGCGGGCGCGTCTTGAGAAGGCGCTGGGGTTGTGGCGTGGCACGCCGTACTCCGACTTCGCCGACCAGCCGTGGGCGGAGGCGGAGGTGAACCGCCTGACCGAGCTGAGGCTGGTGGCCCGTGAGCGGCACGCCGACAGCAGTCTGCGTCTGGGGCTGCCCGCGGAGGCCGTACCCGACCTGGAGGCGTTGACCGCCGAGCATCCGCTGCGTGAGGAGGGCTGGCGGCTGCTCGCCCTCGGCCTCTACCGGTGCGGACGGCAGGCCGACGCGCTGGCCGCGCTGCGCAGGGCGCGCACGATCCTCGCCGACGAGCTGGGCATCGACCCGGGCCCCGCGCTGCGCAAGCTTGAGTCGGACATCCTGGCCCAGGACCCCGGTCTCCAGCTCGCCGTCCCACCGGCGAGGCAGCGTACGGCGGTGCCCGCCGACACCTGGCCGCCCCGTCCGGCGGCGGCCCCCGCCGAGCTGCCGCCCCTGGAGCCCGAGCCGTTCGTCGGGCGGGAGGCGGAGCTGAGCAGGCTGATGACCGCGGCGGCCAGGACGGGCCGTTTCACCGCGGCCGTGATCAGTGGTGACGCGGGCGCGGGCAAGACGATGCTGGTCCGCAGGCTCGCCAGGCAGCTCGCCGACGACGGCTGGGGCACCTCCTCGGGCGCGTGCCCCGACAGCAGCGCCACCCCGCCCGTCTGGGCGTGGGTGGAGATCCTGCGCACCCTGGTGGACGTCACCGGGGCGGGTGAGTACGCCCCGCTGCTGGCCCCGTTGCTGGACGACACCGCGGCCGAGCCCGACGAGGACCAGGCCTCCGGCGGGTTCCGGCTGCACCGGGCGGTCGGCGGTTACCTGGCGGCCGTCGCCAAGGAGCGGCCGATCCTGCTGACGCTGGAGGACCTTCACTGGGCCGACGACCAGACGCTCGCGCTGCTGCGGGCGCTGCCGAGCCTGCTGGCGACCAGCCGGGTGCTGCTCGTGGTGACCTGCAGGGACAGTGAGCTGAGCGACCAGCAGGCGGACGTGCTCGCCGCGCTGGCCAGGCTCGGTCCTGTGCGGGTCGGCCTGACGGGTCTGGACGCCGAGGCGGTCGCCGAGCTGGTCAGGGCCACCTGTGTGCGCGCGGTCGACGAGGACGCGGTCAACAGCATCGTCGAACGGACCGGCGGCAACCCGTTCTTCGTCCGTGAGACCGTACGCCTGCTGGACGCCGAGGCGGTGAGCGACCGCGCGACGGCGGCCGAGGTGATCTCCGGTGTGCCGTCCGGTGTCCGTGACGTGCTGCGGCGCCGGATCGCCAGGCTGCCCGCCGCCGCCCAGCAGATCCTGTTGCAGGCGGCGGTGATCGGCCGTGACGTCGATGTGGACGTGCTGGTCGACGTCGCGGGTGACGAGGACGCGGTGGTCGACGCCGTCGAGGCGGCGCTGCTGGCCGGGCTGGTCACCGAGCCGGGCCCCGGCATGCTGCGTTTCGATCACGACCTGGTCCGGGACACCGTCTACTCGGACGCCTCCAGGCTGCGCCGTTCCCGGCTGCACGCCGCCGTCGCCTCGGCGATCGAGCGCAGGCATCCCGGGGACGTGGCCGCGCTCGCCCACCACTACGACGCGGCGGGCACCGCGGAGACCGCGGCCAAGGCGGTGCGTTACGCGGGGCTGGCCGCCGAGCAGGCCGAACGGCGTTTCGCCCACCGTGAGGCGGCCTCCCTGTGGGAGAAGGCGATCGCCGCCTTCGACAGGTCCGGTGCCGCCTCGACTCCGGAGAGCACCCGTGAGCGTCTGCTGCTGACCCTGAACCTGATCAAGGCGCTGGCGTTGTGCGGGGACATGGCCGCGGCCCGCAGGCGGCGGCGCGAGGCGATGGACACCGCCCTGCCGCTGGGCAACCTGGAGCTGACCGCCAGGGTCGCCGCCTCCCTCGCCGTGCCGCACAAGGGCATGGCCCGTGACTTCACCCGTACGGCGTGGGAGATCGTGGACGTCGCCGAGCAGGCGCTGGTCGAGCTGCCCGCGGGTGAGCAGTCGCTGCGGGCGAGCCTGCTGGCCACCCTGGCGCTCGAACTTGAGGGGTCGGCGACCTCCAGGGGAGAGCAGGCCTCCCTTGAGGCGGAGGAGCTGGCCAGGCGCAGTGGTGATCCGGCGCTGCTGGCGACCGCGCTGAGCGGGCGGCTGCGTCAGTCGTACGGCATCACCCCCGTCGGGGAGCGCGAGGTCATCGGCAGGGAGCTGCTTGAGGTCGGCAAGACGACCGGCCAGGTCTCGGTCCAGGCCCTGGCGCATCTGGTGCTGATGGAGTGCGCCGCGGCCTCCGGAGCGTTCGCCGAGGCCGACGCGCACGTGGCCGCCTCCGAACGACTCGCCAGGCAGTACGGCCTGCCCGCCCCCGCCGCCGTGGGCGCGTGGTACGCCGGGCAGCGCCTGATGATCGCCGGTGACTTCCCGGGGGCGGCGCTCGCCTACCGGGACGCCGCGCGGCTGACCGCGAAGGCCGGCATGCTCGAAGGCCGCCAGGACCTTCCGCTGATCACCACCTTCTGCCTGCACCTGGTCAACGGCAGGGCCGCCGACATGGTCGAGCCGCTGGCCGAGGCCCATCAGCGGGGGGCCAAGTGGACTCTCGACGCCTACGCCGTGGCCCTGGCCTCGGCCGGGCACACACGGGACGCCAGGGCGGTCATCGCGGTCAAGACTCCGGTCCGCCCTGACTTCCTCTACGAGCTGGCGATGGTCTGGCGGGCGCTGGCCGGGATGCTGCTGGACGACCGGGAGCGGATGACCGAGGCCTACGACACGCTCAAGCCGTTCGCCGAGCGGATCGCGGGCGCGGGGACGGGTGTGGTCGCGTTGTGGCCGGTCTCGCTGACCCTGGGTGACCTGGCGCTCAGGCTGGGCTTCTCCGACGCGGTGCGCCCGCACTACGAGGACGCCCTGGCCGTCGCCCGGCGGGTCGGGGTGACCCGCTGGGTCGAGGCGGCGCAGCGTTCGCTCAGCAGCTGACGCGGAACCTGGCGCTGTGCGCGGTCGGGCGGCCGGGGACGGAGAGCGTGACGCGGTACAGGCCGGGGTTGCCGGCGATCCTCGGCTGCCATTCGACGCTCTGGCGCTCTCCGGTGAAGCCGGAGCCGCCGCTCAGGTAGGTGCGCCAGCCGCGGGACGACTCGCTCCAGCGCTGCAGGCGCCAGCCGTAGGTGACGGTTCTTTCCGGGTGCGGGTTGCCGATGACGCTGCGCGCCTCGTACGGCCTGTCGCACGGGCCGCCCTCGGTCGCCGGGGTGACGGTGACCGTGCCCTCCGCCAGGGTGGTCTCCGCCTGGACCTGTGCCGTGGTCTCCTGCATGGACTTGGACGACAACTCCACGGTCTCCACCGACGCGTCGTCCGCGCTGACCGCCCGCACCGTGGTCGCGGGGGTGCGCGGCACCTCGATCCCGGCGTAGGCTCCGACGAAGGCGAGCGTGGCGACCAGCAGTTTCACGACGCTCGCGGTTCCACTGGCCACCACCGGCGTGAGACTGCCTCGCGGACTCATGACTGTTCCCTCCCTGTTTCTGCCTCTTACTTGTAGCCCGGGATGGTTGATCTCCGCTTGACGTCCGGTTGCAGCGTCAACGGTGGCTGAACGGGCTCCCACCCGACCCCCTGGACAAGGTCAGGTAAGCCTGCCCTAATATCGGCATACGGCAGGGAAACCAGCGGGGCGGTGATGTTCACAATGCGGTCGTTCGCGGCAGGCATCCCCGACCCGACCTCGGCCTCCGTGCTGGGGATGCCCCTGTGGCTCTGGGTGCTCATCGGAGGGGTCGCGCTGTTCGGCGCCTTCCAGGCCTACTACTGGATCGGCAGGAAGCTCGGCCCGAGGCTCTACGCCACCCGGGTGGGCAGGCGGATCAGCCAGGACGGCATCCGCAAGGTCGAGAACGCCGTCAGCAGGTGGGGCGCGCTGGCCGTCTACGGCTGTTTCTGGGTTCCCGGCCTGCGGCACACGCTGCCCTGGGCCGCGGGGGTGCTGCGTGTCTCCTACCCGTGGTACGTCGTGGCCAGCGCCCTCGGCTGCCTGACCTGGGTCCCCATCGCGTCCTTCGGCCTGTACTCGCTGTTGTGGGGCTGGCTCAAGCTCGCGGCCGAGTCTCCGCTGCTCGCGGGCACGGGTCTTCTCGTGGCGGCCGTGGCGGTCACGCTGTTCGTGCGTCACCGCAGGAACGCGCGGCGGGCCAAGGAGGAAGTCACCGTCGGGTGACGCCGCGCCGTACGGCTTGTGTCACACCTCCGCGTGGTTTCTGCCACCATGTTCCCCATGCAAACCGGGGGAATTCGTCTTCTCGCCTGTACCGCTCTGGCCACCGTGACCACGGTGGCCGCTGTGACAACCGGGTTCGTCGTGCCCGCGCACGCCGCGCCGGTCGTGTCACAGGCCACGACGAGGACGGTCGCGGCCTCGACCGCTCCCGCGGTGGCCGCGAAGGTCGCCTACCTGCTCGACGTGACCACGGGCAAGCCGCTGTTCGCCAAGCAGGCCACCAAGCGGGTGCCGATCGCCAGCCTGACCAAGGTCATGACGGCCTACGTCGTGCTGCGCGAGGCCGGTCTCGACGACGTCGTGCGGATCAACGCCGACGACGTACGGCACGCCGCGACGAACGACGCGACCAGCGCCTCGCTGCGCGCCGGGGAGCGCCTGACCGTCCGGGATCTGCTGCACGGCGTGATGCTCCCCTCGGGGGCGGACGCCTCCCACGCGCTGGCCCGCGTCTACGGTCCCGGCGAGAAGAAGTTCGTGGCCAAGATGAACGCCGCGGCCCGCTCGCTCGGCCTGACCGGCACCCGCTACACCAACACCGACGGGCTGCCCAAGCCGTCCGGCGGCTACTCGACCGCCCAGGACCAGGCCAAGCTGGCCCAGATCGCGCTGGGTGACCCGGTGCTGCTGGGCATCACCTCGACCAGGCGCTACACCGTGGCCGCCTCCAAGCTGCACCGGGCCCACACCTGGACCAACAGCAACAAGCTGCTCGGCAAGACGCCCGGCACGCTGGGCGTGAAGACGGGTTACACCCGCGCCGCGGGCTACTGCCTGTCGTTCGCCGCCGACCGGGACGGCCACCGGTTCGTCGGGGTGATTCTCGGCGACGCGAAGTCCGAGCGCCGTTTCCAGACCGCCAACCGGCTCCTGGACTGGGCCGGCGAGCAGGTCTCCGGCACGGGCGACGACCAGGGCGAGGACGGCGGGACCCTCAGCGGCGACGCCTAGCCCAGGGTGTCTCCGGTTCCTGTGACGAGGACGCCGCGCATCAGGCCGTGACAGGCGATGGCCGCCGCCGCGACCACGTTGAGGGAGTCGACGCCCAGGCTCATCGCGGCTGAGCTCATGGGGATGCACACCGGCTGGTCGGCCTCGTGCAGCCAGTGGGAGGACAGACCGTCGCCCTCCGAGCCGAGCAGGAGGGCGACCCGGTCCGCCGTACCGGCCGTGTCGATCGGGGTCGCGCCCTGGTCGGGGGTGAGTGCCAGGGTCAGGAAACCCGCCGCGCGAAGTTCGGCGAGGCCGTCGTACCAGTTGGTCATCCGCGCGTACGGGATCGCGAAGACGGCACCCATCGACACCTTCACCGCCCTGCGGTACAGCGGGTCGGCGCAGCGGGGCGACAGGATCACGGCGTGGACGCCGAGCGCGGCGGCGCAGCGGAAGATCGCACCCACGTTGCCGTGGTCCACCAGGTCCTCCAGGACGAGGACGCGCCGGGGGCCGCCGCGCAGCGTCTCGGCGACCGTGGGCAGGGGTTTGCGGTCCATGGCGGCCAGGGCGCCCCGGTGGACCGGGAACCCGGCGATCTCCTCCATCTCCCGGTCCTCGACCACGTGGACCCGGTCGCCGAGACCGTCGAGCAGGTCTGCCAGGGAGTCGGCCCAGCGGCGGGTCAGCAGCACCGAGCGCACCGGATACCCGGCGGCGACGGCCCTGCGGATCACCTTCTCCCCTTCGGCGATGAACAGGCCGTGTTCGGCCTCAAGGCTCTTGCGCAGTTCGACGTCACGCAGGTTCGCGTAGTCGGCCAGGCGGGGGTCCCGGTCAAGATCGGGGTGGGAATCGGCTGCTTCAGGCATCCTGGAATACTGCCACGGCCTTTCTGAGCTGCCACACCGCGGCGTAGACGACCAGCAGCACACTCAGTCCGGCCAGTGTTCCCGCACCCAGCCTGGTGATCAGCTCGGTGCCGTCCCTCGGCGGGAAGATCACGGGCCACGCCGCCGCTCCCCCCAGGGTCGCGGCCACCGCCGCCAGGATCACGCCGAGCCGTACCGGGGTGGAGAGCCTCAGCCGGTCGGGCACCGCGACCGGGGTCATCCGGGCCAGGCCGCGCCAGGACCACCACAGCACCAGGCTCAGCCCGACCACGCTTGAGAGGTACTGCAGCGCACGGAAGGTGGGCATCTGGCCGACGAGGGGGTCGACCAGCCAGGACCAGCCCCAGATCCGGATGCTGTAGGAGTGGGTGAAGGAGTCCCACAGCAGGTGGGTGAGGGAGCCGACGACGCCGCCCGCGACCACGGGCAGCAGCCGGCCGATGTCGTGTTTCGGGGCCAGCGAGGCCGCCCTTCCCGCAAGACCGGCGGGCAGCAGCGCGGTCAGCGGGTCACGGAGCAGCCCGTGGAAGACGGCGAACATCACCAGGACGGCGAGCAGGTCGAGGGTGAAGGCGCCGGGTATGGAGTGCCAGATCCCGTAGTTAGGCAGGAAGGGCAGAAAGATCGGCAGGTCGGGTGCCATCGTGCCCAGCGCGAGCGCCCAGGGGTCGAGGACCTTGCGGGCCCGCGCCGAGGCGATGAACGGCAGCACTGCGGCGACATGGCTGGGCGTGAACGGCACGAAGCTTTCTCCTGAGATCCGGTGATTCGTTCTTCCCCAGGAGACTATGGCGCCACGTCCGCCACCGAGCGACTCACGAATCCACCCTGAAACCACAGGGAGTGGCGTGTAGGTTACCTGGCGTGATATTTGGGGATTCAGGAACCACCACGGCCTGCCGGAGCACACCCCCCGCGCCCGAGAGCGCACGCTGGCTGCGCGACGCCCGTACCGCACGCGCCCTCTCGCTGGCGACGCTCGTCTGGCTCGGGGTCGAGAGCGCTCTCGGCATCGCCGCCGGATTCGCCGCGCACTCGGTCGCGCTGATCGGCTGGGGCATGTTCTCACTGGTCGAGGCCGCGGCCAGTCTCATCGTCGTGTGGCGCTTCACCGGGTCGCGGACCCATTCGGCGGACGCCGAGGCCAGGGCGGGCAGGGCGGTGGCGATCAGTTTCTGGCTGCTGGCCCCCTACCTGGCGCTTCACGTGGTCTACGACCTGTGGGCGGGGCACACGGCCAGGCCCAGCGTGCTCGGCGCGGTGGTCACGGCGGTCAGCCTGTTCGCCATGCCGTTCCTCGGGGTGGCCAAGCGACGGCTGGGCGCGCGGCTCGGCTCGGCCGCGACCTCGGGAGAGGGCACCCAGAACCTGCTGTGCGCCTCGCAGGCCGTGGGTGTGCTGGCCGGGATCGCACTGAACGGCCTCGGGTTCCGGTGGGCCGACCCGGTCGTGGCGACGCTGCTGGCCGCGGTGGCCGCGCACGAGGGGCGCAAGGCCTGGCGCGGGCACGTCTGCCACCACTGAGCAGCCCGTTCTCATACAGCACAGAGATCGTTTTCTATCGCGCAGGGGGATTTACACAGCAAAAAGGGTGTTTTGCCACTTTAAGCGTTCCCAGTACAGTTCCGTGAACATTGTGGAGAACCTCCGTATAAGGTGACCCGCTAGTTTCCGGACATCGAACGCGAAGAGGGCATCGTGAGCGGACGTCACAGGACGGATGAGCTCGACGACGGCTACGCCTCCTACAACCTGCCGCGGCGGCGCAGAAGCGGACGGGGCGCGGTGCTCGTGCCGTTGGCGGGCTCCGTCGCCCTCGCGGTGCTGCTCGGCGTCGCCGCCTTCGTGATCGTCAACCGGGACCGCGGGTGTGCGCAGACTCCCGTCACGCTGCGGGTGACCGCCTCCCCCGACATCCAGCCCGCCCTCTCCGAGATCGCCGGGCGCTTCACCAGGACCTCCCGCGACTCCGGCGGCGGATGCGCGACCGTCACGGTGACCGGGGCCGCCTCCGCCGCCGTGGCCTCCGGCCTGGGGGGCAGCGGAGGCGAGGTCGGTGCGATGGACCTGTGGATTCCCGACTCCTCCCTGTGGGTGAACGGCCTGCGCGCCAAGGATCCGGCCTTCCCCGCCCCCGGCGCCTCCGTCGCCCGCTCCCCCGTCGTGCTGGCCGCTCCGGGCACCGCGGTCCAGGAACTGCGGGACGACCTCGGCGAGGCGAGCTGGAAGGGCATGCTCGGCGCCGCGAACGTGACGGACCCCAACGGCCCGGGCCGCAGGGTGCGGGTGCTCGCGCTCGACCCCTCGCTCAACGCGGCCGGACTCGGCGCGCTGCTGGCCGCCTCGGGTACGGCGACGGCCTCGGGTGTCGGCCAGGAGGAACTGGTCGGCGCGCTCAAGACACTGTCCGGCTCCACCGTCCGCGACCAGGACGCGCTGCTGGCGAGTCTCGGCGTCAAGGGCCGCAGGACCCCGATCGGCGTCGCCTCTGAGCAGGGCGTGTGGGCCTTCGACACCGGCAGGAAGCCGCAGGTCCCCGCCGTCCCGCTGTATCCGGCCGAGGGGACGGTCGACCTCGACTACCCGGCGGTCGTCACCACCCGGGACGCCGCCGTGCGCGCCGCGGCCGAGGCGTTCCTGCGCGACCTCACCACCGAGGCCGCCGGGAAGGACCTCCAGGACCGGGGTTTCCGCACCCCCGACGGCCGGGCGGGCACCGCGCTCCTGGGTGTCTCCGGCTTCCGCGCCCAGGCGCCGAAGTCGCTGCCGCTCCCTGACGCCGCGACCGTCGCCGGGCTGTCACGCTCGTGGTCCCGGCTGAACCTCGGCACCAGGCTGCTCACCCTGCTGGACGTCTCGGGCACGATGGCGCTCCCCGTGCCGGGGACGGGCCTGACCCGGATGCGGGCCATCACCAGGATCGCCACCGAGGGCATCAAGCTGTTCCCGGTCAAGAGCGAGATCGGGGTGTGGGAGTTCTCCACGAACCTGGACGGCCGAGGCGTCGACTACCGCGAGACGGTCCCGGTCGGCCCGCTGACCGAGAACCTGGACGGCGTCCTGCGCCGGGACCTGATCAACCGGAAACTGGCCGCGACCAGGGCCAGGGCGACCGGCGACACCGGGCTCAACGACACCCTCGCCGCCGCCTACCGGCGGATGAACGAGGAGTACCAGGGCGACAAGATCAACACCCTGGTGGTCCTGACGGACGGCGCGGGCAACGACGACCCCGAGGGCGGCATCGGCGACCGGGAGATCCTCAGGAGGCTGAAGCGGGAGTACGACCCGGAGCGGCCGGTCAGCATCCTGATCATCGCCTTCGGGCCGGACGCGCCGAAGGGCAGGCGCCAGATGGAGGCACTGGCCAGGGCCACCGGCGGCGAGGCCTACATCGCCAAGGACATCGGACAGGTTCGCACGTTCTTCCTTGAGGGAATGCGGCGCCGCCTCTGCGCGCCGCACTGCTGACCCCTCTCCGAGGGCACCGCCGTACGGCGGACATATCACACGATCGACATGGATGGTGACCCTCCGCGGAGGGCGTGATTTGAGTCACTTCTCTCACCCCCGACTCGCGCGGCCCCCGACACGCCCGAGCCACCTTTGCCACAACTGTCCCAGCTCACCCGATCTGGCCGAAAAGCCCTGCACCGTAGGGCTTCGGTGGTTGCGCGTGAGACTCTCCCGGCGTGGCGAAAGGCCCAAGGGAGACATCCGAATCCTGACCGGATATCGTATGATCACTTGACTCCGCGCTGGATAACGCCAACGCATCGCTTTGCGATCCGGTAAACCATGGACTGAGGTCAAACGTCGGCATTGACGTTCGTCCGCAGTGATTGATCCCATGAATAGGTGATCGATCATGCCACTACGACCAGGAGTCAGGAGATGTCGACCAATCGCAGGGTGCTCGGGTGGGCACTCACTCTTGCGTGCGTGGCGGGGGCCGTGATCGCGCTGGCCGGAATCGACACTCCTCTCCGGATCGTCCTCACTCCGCTGTTCCTCTTGGTCACTCCAGGTGCCGCGGCGATGGGACTGTTGCGTGATCGTGACCCTCTTGCGGCACTATCAGTGGGTGCGGCGGCAAGCCTGGTCGTGAACGTACTCCTTGCCGTGGCCATGCTGTCCTTTGACAAGTGGTCGCCTCGCGCCGGGGTGGCGACGATCGCGGTGCTCGGTGGGTTCATATACGTGTTACGCGTGTTGTACCGGGGGAGCGCAAGCTTGCAGACCGAACAGGGGGCCAGGTCAAGGTGAACATCGTCGTCGTTCGCCCCGGTGACCTCGGGGAGTCCGAGATATCCCGATGGCGGGAGTTGCAGGGGGCCGATCCGTCCCTCGACAACCCCTTCCTCTCCGTGGAGTTCGCCCTGGCCATGGGTCGTCTCCGCGACTACGTCCGGGTCGCCGTCATCCAGGACGGTGGCCGGACGGTCGGATTCTTTCCCTACGAGCGCCACAACTTCGGCATCGGCAAACCCCTGGGCGGTTTCCTCACCACCTGCCACGGCCTGATCTCGGTTCCCGACCTGGTCCTGGACGCCAAACAGCTGTTGCGCGCCTGCAAGCTCTCCGTCTTCGACTTCGACCACCTCGTCGCCGGTCAGCCGACCTTCGCCGAACACCAGTCGGACGTACGGCCCGCGCCGGTCATGGACCTGAGCTCGGGTTTCGACTCCTATATCGATCAGGTGAAGCAGAACTCACCGAAGAACTACAAGACCGTCCGCTACAAGGAGCGCAAGCTCGGCCGTGAGCAGGGCGAGATCCGCTTCGAATGGGACTCGACGGACCCCGCGACCCTGCGCACCCTGCTGAACTGGAAGTCGGACCAGTACCGCCGCACCGGGCGGGTGGACCGCTTCGCCCAGCCGTGGATCGTCCGGTTGCTCGACGAGATGCACGCGATGCGCTCGGAGAGCTTCTCGGGCGTGCTGACCATGTTCTACGCCGGTGACACCCCCGTGGCCGGGCACTTCGGCCTGCGTACGGCGCACACCCTGGTCGGCTGGTTCCCCGCCTACGACACCGAGTACGCCCGTTACTCCCCGGGCATCACGCACCACCTCCACATGGCGGAGCACGCGGCCGGCTCGGGGCTGCGCCAGGTGGACATGGGCAAGGGCGGCCGCGAGTACAAGTCCTGGCTGAAGAGCGGCGACCTGTACGTCGCCGAGGGCCGGGTCTCCCGCCCCTCCCCCGCGGCCGCGGTCCACTGGATGGGCCGCACGCCGGTCAACAAGGCCCGCACCATCGTCCTCGATCGACCCCATCTGTATCGGTTTGCCGATCGCGTGCTGAAAGGTTTCGGCCGTATGCGCACCTCAGCGCAGAACCAATCGGCCTCCGCGGTCGTCAAGGAACCATGGGGAGTCGGCTAGGCCGACCCCCGGTAACAGCGAACACTCCCGCCAGGACCCTTCCATGCATCCCTCACCGCATTCGCCATTCCCGCCGCCCCCTCAGGCTGTGTCTGGCTCCGGGTCCTCCCGTCAGTCGTCATGACGACCGCCGAACCGGAAGGACATGTTTCATGAGTCCCGACATCGTCAAGCACAATGCCAAACCGCCGCTGCGAGCGATGCCACCGATTGAGCGGTTCACCCCTATCACCCCTCACATGGCCATCTCTCCCACGGTCAGCGTCGTGGTCCCCGCGATGAACGAGGCGGAGAACCTTCCGCACGTCTTCGCGACCCTGCCCCAGTGGATCGACGAGATCGTCCTCGTCGACGGCAACTCCGTCGACGACACCGTGGCCGTCGCCAAACGGCTGCGGCCCAACGTCCGCATCGTCACCCAGACCGGCAAGGGCAAGGGCGACGCCCTGGCCGCGGGGTTCGCCGCCTGCACCGGCGACATCATCGTGATGATCGACGCCGACGGCTCGACCGACGGCCGGGAGATCATCCAGTTCGTCGGCGCGCTGGTCACCGGGGCCGACTTCGTCAAGGGGTCGCGCTACGCATCCGGTGGGGGCAGCGACGACCTGACCTTCAACCGCAAGTTCGGCAACAAGGTGCTCACCGGCCTGGTCAACCGGATCTACGGCACCAGCTACAGCGACCTGTGCTACGGCTACAACGCCTTCTGGGCGCGTCACCTGGACGTGCTCAACCTGGACTGCGATGGTTTCGAGGTCGAGACCCTGATGAACATCAGGGCGGCCAAGGCCGGGCTCAAGGTGCATGAGGTTCCCAGCCACGAGCGCTGCCGTATTCACGGTGAGAGCAACCTGCACGCGGTAAGGGACGGGATCCGGGTGCTGAGAACCATCATCAGGGAGTGGCGGAACAACCCCGTCACCGCCGCTCCCGAGCCTGCGGCCACCACCCCGGCGGCGGACCAGGGCGCCGCGTAGTCATGAGAACCAGTGTCGTCATCTGCGTCTACACCGAGGAGCGCTGGGAGGACATCCGGGCCGCCGTCGCGTCGGTCGAGAACCAGCGGCGCAGGCCGTACGAGATCATCCTGGTGGTCGACTACAACGCGGACCTGCTACTGAGGCTCAAGCGGGAGTATCCCGATGTCATCGTGGTGGAGAACACGCAGGAGAAGGGGCTGTCCGGGGGCAAGAACACCGGCGCGGCGACGGCCTCGGGCGACATCGTGGCCTATCTCGACGACGACGCGGTGGCGGAGGCGGGGTGGCTGGAGGCACTGGAGGAGGGCTTCCAGGATCCGGCCGTCGTCGGCGTCGGCGGGCTGACCAACCCACTGTGGGCGACGGGACGCCGTCCCGGCTGGTTCCCCCGCGAGTTCGACTGGACCGTCGGGTGCTCCTACCGGGGCATGCCCACCCGGCGGTCACCGATCCGCAACGTCATGGGCGGCAACGCCGCCTTCCGCAGGGAACTCGTCGGACGGGTCGGCGGGTTCCACACCGGCATCGGCCGCAGTGTGCAGGGGCGCAAGCCCAGGCCTCTGGGGTGTGAGGAGACCGAGTTCTGCATCCGGCTCTCCCAGCGGATGCCCGGCGCGGTGATGCTGTTCGAACCCGCGGCGGTGATCGGCCACAAGGTGCCCGAGGCGCGGGCCAGGTTCGCCTACTTCCGGTCCAGGTGTTACGCGGAGGGCCTGTCGAAGGCGCTGGTCACGCACAACGTCGGCGCCGGGGACGGACTGGCGAGTGAGCGGGCGCACGCGCTGAAGGCGCTCCCGCTCGGCGCGCTGCGGGGCCTGGGAGACGTACTGCGTGGCGATTTGTCAGGGTTCGGCAGGGCTGTGGCGATCGTGGTCGGACTCACCTGGACGACCTGGGGTTACATCGTCGGATCTCTCCGGTTGAAGGTGGCGAAATCGTGATCCGCGTGCCGATTCTGATGTATCACTCCATCTCCGACCGGCCAAACCCGGAGACGAAACCGCTGGCCGTACGGCCCTCGGTGTTCGCCGACCAGCTCACCTACCTGAAGGAGCACGGCTTCACCCCGTTGACCGTGGCCGACATGGTCGCCTCGCTGCACAGGAACAACGGGCGTTCCCTGCCCGAGCGGCCGGTCGTGGTGACCTTCGACGACGGCTACGCCGACTTCCACAGCCACGCGCTGCCGGTGCTCGAACGCCTCGGCTTCCCCGCGACGGTCTTCCTGACCAGCGGGTGGGTCAGGGACGCGGGCGAGGACGCGGCGGGCAGGCCGCTGGACACGATGCTGACCTGGAGCCAGGCCCGGGAGGCCGCCTCCTGCGGCATCGAGATCGGCGGCCACAGCCACAGCCACCCCCAGCTCGACCAGTTACCCGACGACCGGCTCCGCCAGGAGCTGCGCCGCAACAAGGCACTGCTCGAAGACAGGATCGGGGCCCCGGTCGCGACCATGGCCTACCCGTACGGCTACTCAAGCGGGCGGGTCAGGCGTGAGGTGCGGCGCGCCGGCTACTGGGCCGCCTGCGCGGTGAGCAACGCCATCGCCGCCGACAGGCACGACGTGCTCGCCCTGCCACGCCTGACCGTGGCCGAGGGCACCTCGATGGGGATGTTCAGCCGGGCCGTCGAGGGCAGCCAGGTCCCGCTGATCTACATGAGGCAACGCGTCCTGACGAAGGGTTACGCCGTCGTCAGGAGGACCCGCTACGGCCTGCGCCGGGTGCGCGGTCTGGCGTGAGGAACACGTCCTCGGACGTGGGGGGAGGCGACACATGAGCGCGACGACGGACGAGCCGCAGGGGCGGCTCGCCGGGTTGCGGCAGCGGGTGACGCGCGATCTGCGCAACCCGCTCTTCCGCAACGGCTACGCGCTCATGGCCAACACCGCGATCACCGCGGTGCTCGGCATGGGCTACTGGTGGCTCGCCGCCCAGCTGTACGGCCCCGCGGACTTCGGCAGGGGCCAGGCGCTGATCACCGCCATGCGGCTGTTCGCCTCGCTGACCGCGCTGGGGTTCGTCGGGGCGCTGGCACGCTTCATCCCGGTGGCCGGACGGCGCACGCCCGCGCTCATCGTCAGGGCGTACGCGGTCGCCGGGGCGACCGGCGTGGTCGCCGCGCTCGGGTTCCTGCTCACGTTGCCGTGGTGGGGGCCGACCTACGCCTCGCTCGACGGCCTCGGCCCCGGGCTGTTCTTCCTGGCCTCGACGCTCGTCTGGTCGGTGTTCACGCTGGAGGACGTGACGCTGGCCGGGCTGCGCAAGGCCACGTGGGTGCCGGTGAGCAGCCTGTGCTACGGCCTGGTCAAGATGGCCATGCTGGTGGGCCTGGCGTTCGCGCTGCCCCGCGACGGCATCTTCGTCTCATGGATCATCCCGGCCGCGATGGCCCTGATCCCGATCAACCTCCTGCTGTTCAGGAAGGTCATCCCCCGGCACGTCGCGCGCACGGAGGGTACGGCCAGGCCGCTTGCCTTCGGCGAGGTGGGCCGCTTCCTCGCCGGAGACTACCCGGGCACGCTGTCGATCCTGGCGAGCGTCTACCTGATCCCGGTCCTGATCGCGGCCAGGGTGGACGAGGTCACCTTCGGCCTCTTCTCCATGGCCCACACGCTGGGCTCGCTGATCGAGCTGCTGGCGATGAACATGGCCACCTCGCTGACCGTCGAGGGATCCTTCGACCGGGACCGGTTCGCGTCGAACTCCCGCAGGGCGCTGCGCCGGGCCTTCATGATCATTGTCCCGATCGTTGTCGTGACGATCCTCGCGGCGCCCCTGATCCTGCGCGTCTTCGGCCCGGACTTCGCCGACCGGGGGACACTGCTGCTGCAGCTGATGGCCCTGGCGGTGCTGCCCAGGGTGCTGATCGAGATCTATCTGAGCGGCCTACGGGCCCTGGGGAAGGCTCGCAGGCTCGCGTTCGTCCAGGTCTCCCTGGCCGTACTCGTGCTCACCAGCACCCTGGTGCTGTTCCCCTCTGCGGGGATCGAGGCCGTTGGCTACGCGCTGCTGCTGAGTGAGCTGCTGATCGCCGCGCTGATCTTCCCCGACCTTCGCAAAATGCTCAACGGTGGGAAAAGATCAAATACGGTCGTCACGGCCGGGTCCGTATAACCCCCATGATGTAGACGTGAGGCAACGCTCAGGTGATGACGTGAAATCGGAGGCCGCAGAGGCGGGGGAGCATTCCCCCGCCTCCGAGGAGACGCACGCCGGACCCGAGGACAGTCCCACTCCCCCGGCCGCTCCCGAGAGCCTTGAGGACCGCGACTCCAAGGACTTCGAGGACCCCGAGGACTCTGGGAACCCTGAGGGTTCCGGGGCCTCGGAGGGCTCTGGGAGCTTCGGAGGCCTGGAGGACGCCGAGGAGAACGTGGGGCCCGGGGATCAGGAGGAGCCGGACGTCTCCGGCGACGACGACCCCTCGCCGACCGCGGTCCTCCGCATCCCCGGCCACACGCACGAGGAGTCCTCCGAGGACGCGATCGCCTCAATCATGGGCACCTCGGTCCTCGGTTCCTCGGTCACGGACTCCTCCGTCGTCGACTTCTCGGTCGTCGACCTGCCGGGGGTCGCCGACGACGACCCCGAGAGCGAGGCGGATCCCGAGCCCGAGCCGGATCCCGAACCGGGCCCCGAGCCGGGCTCTGGGTCAGGCGAAGACGGTGACGGTGAGAGCGCCGACGGCGAGGACGTGGAGGCGACCGCCGAGGTACGGCTGCCCGCCGCCCGGCGTGCCGGACTCCCCGGCTCCGCCCAGAAGGCCGACCCGGACGCCACCAGAAACGTCAGGGTGTCGGCGTCCATATCGGTGCCCACGCTCCGGCCCCGCGTCCCGTTGACGGAGCGGCTGGCGCGCTCGGCGATGGCGTGGCTCCCGCCGCTGCTGACCGTCGAGGGCCTGATCATGTACGTGCTGGCCCTGCGTGCCACGCCGGGCCCGCTGCGAGGTGTCGACCTGTCGCACATCGACGGTCTCGGGCTGATCTCCGCGCTGCCCGCCACCTCGTTCGTCGCGATCCTGTTGATGATCACGGCGTTCTTCGTCACGATCGCGCAGAACACCGACCGCAAGTTCCTGCTGCTCTTCCAGCTGGCGGTGATCACCTTCGCGTTGCACGGCGCCGCCGCGCTCATCGAGGACACACCGCGCTTCCACACGGCCTACGTCCACGCGGGCTTCGTCGAGTTCATCAACCGCACCGGGACGTCCTCACCCATCCTCGACGCCCGTTTCGCGTGGCCGGGGTTCTTCGCGCTGGTCGCGTTCGTCACGAAGGCCGCCGGAGTCACCGACCTGACGCTGGTCCTGCGCTGGACGCCACTGCTGTCCAACCTGCTCTACCTGCTGCCGTTCGTGCTGATCCTGCGCCAGGTGGTCGCGACGACCCGGGCCCGCTGGTTCGCGGCGCTGCTGTTCATCCTCGTGCAGTGGATCGGCCAGGACTACTTCTCGCCACAGGGCTTCACCTACGCGATCTACCTGGCCTTCGTGGCGATCGTGCTGCGCTGGTTCGGCAAGGTGGAGGTCCGTGACGCGGCCGCGCCACCCAAGGGCCGCATCCGGCGGCTGCTGGCCAGGCTGGACGGACTGGCCCCGGGCGAGCTGACCCACTCGACCAGCGTCTACGACCGCTCGATCATGCTCATCCTGCTGATCGTCCTGTTCGCGACGGCGACGGCCTCGCACCAGATCACGCCGTTCATGATGCTCGGCGCGCTGACCGGCCTGATCCTGCTGCGGCGTTCCTCGCTGAGCTGGGCCCTGCCGTTCCTCCTCGGGCTGATCGTGCTGTCGTGGATCAGCTACCAGACGGTCACCTTCTGGAGCGGCCACATCGAGGAGCTGTTCGGCGGTCTCGGCCGGATCCTGGAGAACCTCCAGCGCAACACCGGCGACCGGATCGAGGGCAGCGACAGCAGGCACACGCTGGTGCTGCTGGCCCGTCTGGGCATCTGCGCGGTCATCCTGCTGCTGGCCGCGGTCGGCCTGCTGCGCCGTCTGCGCCGGGGGGTCGGCGACCGGGCCGCCCTGCTCCTGCTGTGCGTTCCGGTGCTCGCCCTCGCGCTGCAGAGCTACGGCGGCGAGATCGGCCTGCGCATCTACCTGTTCGCGCTGCCCGGGGCGTGCATCCTCGCCGCCTACGCCTTCTTCCCGAACCTGCCCGCCGGTACGGCCGACGCCCCCGAGGAGGCGGTTCCGGCCCGCAGACGCGTCATCAGGCTCGACCCCCTGCTGACCCGCAGGATCTCACTGCTGCTCGCCGCCGCGTGCGCGATGGCGCTGTCGATGTCCTTCCTGATCGCCCGCTACGGCAACGAGCAGTTCGAGCGGGTCTCCAGCGACGAGGTCCAGGCGATGCACTACGTCTACGGGCACGACAAGCCCAGCGGCAGGGTGCTGTTCCTGGTCCCGATCATCGGGCCCGAGGTCACGCCGACCATCCCGTGGGGCGAGCGCGACTTCGACAAGATCGAGTATCAGCAGGTGCTCGTGGACAAGAACCCGGAGCAGCTGTCCTCCGTGATCGACAAGTTCCGTGTCTCCCCACCGAACACCTACCTGGTCGCGAGCCGTGGCCAGGCCGCCTACCTGCAGCTCAACCATGGTTTCCCGACCGACTGGAGCAAGCGTTTCCGGGCCGCCCTCGACGCGTCACCGGAGCTCAAGCGGGTCTTCGACAGCCCCGACGCCGCCGTGTACACGCTGAAGACGTATCCGAAGAACGCCGAGATCCCCCAGCCACGTCCTCTTACGGGCTTCGGCGACCGTGGGTCCCCTATGACCCCGATCGGCCTCGGTGCCCTCGGAGTCACCTGGATTGCACTGTTTGTCTATGAGATGCAAAAGCTGCGCGATCCCGGCCGTGTTTCGAAGAGGGGACGACGCATCCTGTTTGTCGCGGTTCCCGCATTCCTGCTGGCGGTCGCGGTGATTGTCGAACGCTTCATCGTCATCGGGTTCAACCAGATCCAATAGGCGTGAGCCTCCGGGGTCCCCCGGTATATCGACCAACTATCGCCGGGGGCGCGTGACGCGCGCGGCACGTTGAAGGACGGTTCGATGGTCATGGGAGAGCATCATCGCCTGGTGAAACCTGTCGTGGCCATGACCATGGCCGTCCAGGATCGCAGGATCGCGGCCGTGGACGCCCTGCGCGGGTTCGCGCTGTTCGGCATCGTGGTCGTCAACATCGCCTACCTGGCCTCGGGGTACCGTATGGCGGGCCTGGCCGAACCGGCCTTCTCCGCGCCGCTCGACTGGGAGGTGCGCTGGGTCGTCACGGTGTTCTTCGAGAACAAGTTCTACCTGCTGTTCTCGTTCCTGTTCGGCTACAGCTTCACCCTTCAGCTCGACTCGGCCGCGGCCTCGGGGACCGCCTTCGTGCCGCGTTTCCTGCGCCGTCTGACCGGGCTGTTCCTGCTCGGCCTGGCCCACGCCGTACTGCTGTTCCCCGGGGACATCCTGGCCACCTACGCGGTGGTGGGGCTGGTGCTGCTGGCCGTACGGAGGATCAAGCCGCGAACCGCGGTGCTCTTCGCGGTGGCGCTGACCCTGCTGCTCGCGACGGGGTTCGTCCTGATGGCCGGGCTCGCGCTGCTGGGGACGGACCTCTCGGGCACCGTGGCCGGGGGTGCCGCGCAGGCGGCCAAGTCGGACGCGGCCCTGCAGAGCTCGGTGCCCATGATCATCTCGGATCACCTGCACAAGCTCGGCAGGATCGTGGTGCTCCGGGTGCTCTTCCAGGGGCCCGCGGTGCTCGCCGCCTGCCTGGTGGGGCTGGCCGTCGGCAAGCGGCGGCTGCTCGCCGACTCCGATCGGCACACCGCCACGCTGCGCCAGATCCAGTGGGTGGGATTCCCGGTCGGCATCCTGGGGGCGATCTTCTACGCGCACTCGACCTGGTCGGGCGGCACGAGCGTCCACCACATGCTCGGCCAGGCGGTCGACCTGATCACCGCGCCGCTGCTGGCCGCGGCGTACGTCGCGACCCTGCTGCGGGTGTTTCCCCGTGCCCCGCGCCTGACCTCCGTGCTGGTGCCGCCGGGACGGACGGCGCTGACCAACTATCTGAGCCAGTCGCTGATCTGCTCGCTGATCTTCACCGGCTACGGGTTCGCCCTGATCGACCGGCTCAGCCCGCTCGCCGTCTCCTCGATCGCCGTGGCGATCTTCGCGTTCCAGGCGGCCGCCAGCGGGATGTGGCTGCGCAGCCACCGGTACGGTCCCGTCGAATGGCTGCTGCGCTGGTTCACCAACTGGCGCAGACCCGCCGTCAGGCTCCATCCCGCCCGCTCCACCTGACCTCGTACGGTCCCAGCTCGAACTGTTTGCCGTCGATCGTCGTGGTCGCGGCGGCGTCGGTGGTGTTGACCATCACGAACTGGCGTTCCTGGGCCAGCACCCGCACCGCGGGATTGGCCGAGGTGAGCGGTACCAGGGGGACACCCTCGGGGAACCACTTGGTGAACCCGCTCAGCACCCCCGCCATCGGCAGTTCCTCCCCCGTGCCCGGACGCCACAGGCAGCCGGGGCAGTCCTCGCCCGGTTTGCGTTGCGGGTTCCAGTAGAGGGCGGTGGACGCGCCGCTGGTGGCGAACTCCATCATGGCGACGGTCTGCACGGCGGTCCTGCGTTCCTCCGTCCAGTCGGCGTTGTCCGGCGCGACGTACCATTCGGCCCACCAGACCGGCAGGCCGCCGCTCTTCTGTTTGAGCCAGGTGGTGACGGCGCCGAACTTGGCGAGCGCGCCGAAGTCGTCGGGGTGGGCCCCGGCGTCCCTGGTCATGGAGGCGCCGTCGACCACGATGAAGTCGGCGCCCTTCTTGTTGCGGATCCAGTACTCGACGGCGTCGAGGTCGCGCTGGTCGACCACGCCCCAGGGACCCTGGAGTTCGGAGCCCCGGCCGTTCTTGTCGCTGACGATCGGGATGTAGGGACCGCCGACCTTGATGTCGGCGTTCACCTCCTTCAGCGCCGTGTAGACCTTGTTGTACAGCTCGGTGTAGGCCTCGGCGTCCCAGCGGTTGGTGGCCGAGTTCCAGAATCCCTTGAACTCGTTCCACACCATGAAGTGCTCGACGGTGGGGTAACGCCTGGCGACCGTGGCGGCGAGCTTGGCGAAGTCGTCGAAGTTCTCGCGGTTCGGCGGCGACTCCAGGGTGTTCCAGTCGGTACGCCCGTCGGTGCCGCCCTTCATCCAGTCGGGGGCGCAGCACAGGGTGATGACGGGCAGGGCCTGTGAGCGGCCCATGAACTGCACCCGGCGGTCGAGGTTGCGGAAGTCGTACTTGCCGCGTACGGGCTCGGGGTTGTCCGCGCCCCAGCCCATGATGTGCTGGTTCTGCACCAGCGGGACCCGGGCCAGGAGGTGCGAGGCCGTCTCGGTGACCTCCTCCCGCTCCGCGTCGCCGCTGAACTCGGTGTGGGTGACGCCCCAGCGAGGCCAGGCGCCGAAGTCCGGGGGCTGCTCGACGGCGGGCGCGGGCTGCGGGGGCGGGATCGCGACGGCCCGCCCTCTCGGCTTGCCGTGCCCTGTCGACATGACGACGATTCCGACCAGGAGCGCGAGAGCGACGACTCCCGCTCCCGTCGCGATCAGCCAGTTCGGAATCCGCCGGCGCGGTCCGTCAGTCGGTATCACCGCTCGTCCTCGATCCTGGGCACGGTCCAATGAAGCGTTCCACAGCGACGGCGGACGTGACCGTGAGAGGACGCGGCTCACAGCCAAGCGTTACCGGCCGCATCGTCAGGCTATCCACGCGACTTGCAGAACACTTGAAACTTCTATCGCAGATCGGCACCTGACCGGTAACCCACGGTGATCATCACGGGTGGTACGGAGCGCCTTCTCCCAGGGAGCCCCGGAACGTTACATCCTGGGAGAACCCTGGGAAAACCACCTATGACCCGATCCTTTACCGCTACATTACGCACCGTGCCGCACGCTGTGAGTACGCATATCCTGTGCGCATTCATGCCCGAAGGCGCATCGGGGAAGTCGCAACCCCAGTAGGAGCCCATGCACGTCTCTATCGTTCATCCTCGCGAACTGGCGGAGTCCGACATCGAGCGATGGCGGACCCTTCAGGACGCGGACCCCGCCTTCGACAGCCCCTTCCTGTCCCCCGAGTTCACGATCATCGTCGGCGAGCTGCAGGAACAGGTCCGGGTGGCGGTCCTGCAGGATGGCCGGGAGACGGTCGGCTTCCTCCCCTTCGAGCGCCACGCGATGGGCATCGGCAAACCGGTCGCCGCGGGGCTGACCGACGCCCAGGGGCTGGTCCACGTCAAGGACCTCGAACTCGACCCACGAGAGCTGATCAGGTCATGCGGCCTGGGGGTCTTCGAGTTCGACCACCTGGTGGCCGGGCAGCCGCTGCTGTCCGGACGGCACACCCGTCACCCGTCACCGATCATCGACCTGCGCGACGGCTACGACTCCTACGTCGAGACGGTGAAACGCGACTCGGGCAAGACCTACCGCTCCACGGCCTACAAGGCGCGTAAGCTTCAACGGGACCATGGAGCGATCCAACACGACTACGCCACGACCGACCGTGCGGCGCTGCGGACGCTGCTCGGCTGGAAGACCGACCAGTACCGCCGCACCGGCAGGACCGACCGTTTCGCCCGGCCGTGGATCGTCAAGCTGGTCGAACGGCTGCTCGCCACCGACACCGAACGCTTCGGGGGGGTCTTCGACGTGCTACGGGTCGACGGACAGCCGGTCGCGGGCCACTTCGGTCTGCGCACCGCCACCACCCTCGCGGGCTGGTTCCCCGCCTACGACATCGCCTACGCCAAGTACTCCCCCGGCCTGATCCACCACCTCGCCATGGCGGAGAAGGCGGCCGCCGCGGGCATCGAGGTCATCGACCTGGGACGCGGCGAGAAGGAGTACAAGGAGAAGCTCAAGAACGGGGAGTACGAAGTGATGGAGGGCCGCATCGCCAGGCCGAGCGCCGGGGCGGGCATCCACTGGGCGCTCAGCGTGCCGGTCCGTAAGGCACGGGGAACCGTCCTGGCCAACCCGGTCCTGCGGACCACGGCCGACCGGGCACTGAAGACCTTCGGCCGCCTGCGCACCTCCTTGTCGTCGTGAGCACCCGGTGACCCCCGAGGGCCTGGTGGCCACGCGAACGGGGCGTCACTGCTTAGCCGTACCGTCCAACCGGCTCGGCCTCTATCTCGCGCTGCGGCACTGGTGCCTTCCCGGGCAGCGGCTGCTGATGTCGCCGATCTCCGCCGACGAGATCCTCTTCCTGGTGCTGGCCGCCGGGCTGCGTCCCGTCATCGCGCCGCTCTCACCGAGTGACGGCAACATCGACGTCGGCTCCGTCGATCTCGGCACCGTCGACGCCGTGCTGACCACCAACCTGTACGGCCTGCCCGACCGGGTGGCCGCGTTCGCGGGCAAGACGCTGATCGAGGACGTCGCCCACGCCATGGAGACGACGGTCGGGGGCAGGCCGCTCGGCACGTTCGGGGTGGCCGGGGTCTTCAGCATGTCCAAGCACGCGGGGGCGGGTTCCGGCGGGGTGATCGCGGTCGAGGACGAGGCCGACCTGCGTCCCCTTGAGATCGCCCGTGACCTGCTGCTGCGGCCGTACCGGCCGGTGGCCGAGGCGCGGTCGGTGCTGACCTCGGTCGCCAGGCACTCGACGGTCCGGCTCGGCCTGGTCAGGCCCGCGCTGTGGGCGATGCGCGCGCTCGGCCTGGAGGAGAAGCGCGAGGGCCTGCGGATCGCCACGCGCCCGGAGGAGCTCGCCGAGGCCATGAAGCGGGTGCCCGACCTGCCGCCGTTCGACTCCTGGGTCAGGGCCGACCTGCACGACTACCGGACCAGACGGGGGCCGCTCTCCCGTCGCTACCAGGTGAGACGGCTGCGCGGGCTGCCCGGGCAGCGGGCCCGGCGGATCGCCGGGGTGCGCGCGCTCGCCGAGTTGCCCACGGTCGCCGCGGGCGTGCTCGCCCACCTCGACCAGCCGCTGTTCCGGGTGCCGCTGCTGGTCGCCGACCGGGACGAGGCCATCGCGGCACTGGAGCGGCGCGGGGTGGCCACCGGCTACCTCTACGACCCGCCCTACGACGGCTATCTGCCCGGCCTCGTGGAGCCCTCCGACGATCCGGGGGTCGCGCGGTGGTGGGGGCGGCACGCGCTGCCCGTCGATCCGCTCCAGGCCCGCCGCGCGCTGCCCGTGGTCAGAGAACTCGCTCCGGCGCCGCCCCCTCCTCCGCGAGCCGCAGCTCCCCGATCAGCTCCGCGATCACCGCTACCCCCCGCCTGACCTCGGGCAGCGAGGCGGACCCGTAGCCGATCACCAGACCGTGCCTGTCGGCGGCGCCGTGGTCGTCGCGGTTCATCCCCTTGAGCAGGACCCCGCGCTCGGCCGCGGCGGCGACCAGCGGCCCGACCACGTGCTCGGGCAGCCCGACCATGACGTGCAGCCCCGCGGTGTCGCCCGTCACCAGCGTGCCGAGGCCGGCGACGACCTCCGCCCGGCGGCGGGCGTATTCGAGCCGCATCCGGCGCAGGTGCCTGTCGAGGTCTCCGCGTTCGAGCAGCACGGCCATCGCCTGCTGGGTCGGGCCGCTGGTGCGATCTCCCAGGTCGGCCCGGACCTCGGCGACCGCCGCGAGCAGGCCCGGCGAGGCGACCAGCCAGCCGACGCCGACGTCGGGGGCCAGGGACTTCGACAGCGTGCCGAGCAGCACGACCCGCTCCGGTCCGAGGCCGTACAGGGCGGGCAGCGGGGCGACGTCGTAGCGGAACTCGGCGTCGTAGTCGTCCTCGACCACGACCGCCCCGGTACGGCGGGCCCAGGCGAGCAGGCGTTCCCTGCGCGGGACGGGCAGACGACCGCCGAGGGGGTACTGGTGGGCCGGGGTGGTGTACAGCACGCGCAGGTCGTCGGGGAGGGCCTCGACGATGACGCCGTCCTCGTCGACCGGGCACGACACGACGTCGGCGCCCCGCGCGGCGAAGACGTTCCTGGCGACCCGGTAGCCGGGGTCCTCGACGCCCGCCCGGTCGCCGGGCCGCAGCAGGGTCGCCGCGACGAGGTCGAGGCCGTTGCCCGTCCCCCGGGTGACCATGACGTTCTCGGGACCGGCCGCGACCGCCCTGGTCCTGCGCAGATGCTCGGCCAGCGCCCGGCGGAGCCTGGGCAGGCCGTACGGGTCGGGGTTGCTCCCCGGCGGCAGGTCGGCGGCGGCGCGCCACGCCCTGCGCCAGGCCGCCCGGTCGTAGTCACGCACCCACGGCTTGCCCGGGCGCAGGTCGATCACGGGCCCGGCGGGGGCCTCCCGCGTGGGGGCGGAGACGGGCGAGGGGTCCACCGGGACCTCCGGCTCGCGCGGGGCCAGGTCGACCACGTAGGTTCCGGAGCCGTGACGGCCTTCGAGCCAGCCCTCCGCGTAGAGCTGCTGGTAGGCCTCGGTCACGACGGTCCTGCTGACCGAGAGCTGGCGGGCCAGGGCCCGGGAGGAGGGCAGCCGCTCCCCGGACTTGAGCGTGCCGTCGCGCATCGCGGTGCGCAGCAGGTCGCCGAGCTGGGTCATGAGTGCGGCGGGAGCCTGGCGGTCAACCGACAGGGGCAGGTCAACGGGGATGCGCGGCAAAGTGGTCTCCCAGAGGCGACACGAAGTGGACGTGGTTTCGATATCCACTTCTTCCTAGGGTAGAGGGCATGCTCTCCACGACCTCACGCACCACGCTCAACCGTTCCAAGGAGCGGGGCCGTACCTCCCGCGATGATCTCTACGCCGTGCTCGACGCCGGGCTCATCTGTCACCTGGGGGTCGTGGTCGACGGAGCTCCCCGGGTGGTGCCGACCGGCTACGGGCGCGTCGGCGACACCCTCTACCTGCACGGCTCGACCGGTTCGGTCTCCCTGCGCGGCACCGGCGAGGTCTGTGTGACGGTGACGCACGTGGACGGCGTGGTGCTGGCCAGGTCGGTCTTCAACCACTCGATGAACTACCGGTCCGCGATGATCTACGGCCGCCCGCGTCTCGTGCTCGACGAGGACGAGCGCCTCGCGGCCCTGCGCGCGATCACCGAGCAGCTCGCCCCCGGCCAGTGGGACGCGGCTCGCACGCCGACCAGGAAGGAGCTCGCCGCGACCGCCGTGGTGGCCCTCTCCCTGACCGAGGCGTCGGTCAAGGTACGGCAGGGCCCGCCGAGCGACGAGCCCGAGGACTACGCGCTGCCGGTCTGGGCCGGGGTGCTGCCGCTACGCCTGTCGTGGGGCGCGCCGGAGACCGATCCGGCCATGACGTCCGAGGTCGAGGTGCCCGAGCATGTCTCCTCCCGGCCCGCGCCGGGACGGTAGGAAGGCGGGCGAACGGGGGCCGTTCGCCGCGACCTACCGGGTCTCCCAGCCTTCCGAGACTGATTTGTGATTCATGAGTAAATTTTCGCGATCTCCGGCTAAGCTACGGTTCGCCTGTTGTGGGTGGGGGCCCAAGCAACTGAGGAGACCGCATGTACGGCACGTCATCAGGCTGGCGAGTCCCCGGATACACCGAGATACGCGAGCTGGGAGCCGGTGCCGGCGGACGCGTGGTGATGGCGCGGCACGAGGTCGACGGCATGCAGGTCGCGATCAAGTACCTGTCCGACGAACTCAGGGGTGACGTCGGGTTCGTCGCGCGTTTCCGGCACGAGGCCAGGGTGCTCAACACCCTGGACAGCCCGCACGCCGTACGGCTCTACGACTACGTGGAGACCGGTGAGGGCGCCGCCATCGTCATGGAGCTGGTCAACGGCGTCCCGCTGCGGGCGATCCTCCGATCGGAGGGGCCGACCGGGCCTGAGGCGGCGCTGGTCGTGCTCAAGGGAGCCCTCCTCGGCCTGTCGACCGCGCACATGGCGGGTGTCGTGCACCGCGACTTCAAGCCGGAAAACGTGATGGTCGAAACGGACGGGACGAGCAAGCTCGTCGACTTCGGCATCGCGATCCGCTCGGGCGACGGGGACACCCCCGCGGGCACGCCTCCCTACATGGCCCCCGAACAGTGGACGGGCTCCCCCTCCGGCCCCTCGACCGACGTCTACGCCGCGACGGCCGTGTTCTTCGAGTGCCTGACGGGCGCCCGGCCGTTCCGGGCGTCGAACGTCGCCGCGCTGGCCAGGCAGCACCAGGTCACGCCGCCGCCGATAGAGGAGGTGCCGCCCGCGCTGCAGGGCCTGGTCGAGCGGGGACTCGCCAAGCACCCCGCGGACCGGCCGCCGACCGCCGCCGCCTTCATCACCGAACTGGAGGCCGTCGCCGCCGACGCCTACGGGAGCGACTGGCAGGAGAAGGGGCGCCGCCGCCTGGCCGGTCTCGCCGCGCTCCTGCCCGCCCTGTTCCCTGTCGAGGCCCCCAAGACCGGCACCGGTTCCTCCTCCGTCGCCGAGACGAACCTCAGAAGCGGCGGCGCGCGCCGCAGGGCGTCGTCGTCCCTGGGCAAGATGGGCGTCAAGATCCTGGTCGGCGTCGGGTGCGTCGCGGTGATCGGCGGGGTGACCGCCGTGCTGGTCAACTCCGCGAGCAGCACCGCGATCACGCCGCAGAGCCTGGTCTACTCGGCACCCCCCGAGACGGACGAGTCGCTGCTTCCCGAGAACCAGCCCGACGACCCCACTCCGACGCCGTCGAAGAAACCCACGCACAAGGCCTCAAGCCCCGCCCCCACTCCGACTCCGGCCGCGACGACCGCCGCGCCTCCCCCACCGGTCCAGCCGACCCAGGCGGCCGTCCCGTCCAAGTCGCCCAAACCCACGCCGAAGCCGTCGGCGACCCGTACCAGGAAGCCGACCAAGAGCCCGGCTCCGAAGCCCACGCCGACCGCCTCCGAGGAGGAGGAGACCTCCTCCATCGACACCTCGGACACTCCGACCAAGGCCCCGTCCAAGTCCCCGACGCCGACCCCCACGCCGACCAAGACGGCCTCCCCGTCGTCGCCGTCCCCCAGGCCCACCAGGACCCCGACGCCGACGCCGAGCAGCCCGTCGCCGACGGAGACCTCGACAGACGGGGGGACGCCTCCGAGCCTGAGCGCGTCTCCGACGCCTCCCGAGACCTCCCCGGTGACGCTGCTGGCGTTCGGCCTGGTGACGAGCGGCACCGTGCCCATCACACTGGCGGTGAGGCGCGGGATGGCCGGTCGCCACCGGAGGCGGCGCGGGCGCTAGAGAACGGCGGAACAGGTCATGGACATCGAACGGGGGAACGTCGCAGGGTTCCTGCTGACCGGCGAGAGCCGTACCGGTGAACCGGGAACGTGGTCGTCGGCGACCGCGCCCGGCGGACGGCAGGCGGGCGCGCTCAGGCTCGACCCGCGTTTCACCTCGGACCCGGCGGCGCGGGAACGGCTGGTCGCCGCGGTGCTCGCCGAACGCGCGCTGATCCAGGCGGGCCTGACCGGGCTGGTCCCGGTCACCGACCTGGTCTCGGCCGGGCGGGAGGTCTGGCTGCTCACCGGCGAGGCGGTCAGCCCCACCCTCGCCGACCTGCTCGTCGCGCCCGCGAGCGCTCCTGGTCCCGGTGTGGGTGAGGCGGCCGTCGTGCTACTGGAGACCGCGCGGACCCTGCTCGCTCTGCACGCCGCGGGGCTCGCCCACGGGGCGCTGCGCCCGGACACCGTGGTGATCTCCGCCGACGGGTCCGCCCTGCTCGCCGAACGGGGGCTGGCCGACGCGCTGCACGGACGCCCGGCCCACCCCGGCCGTGACGCGGCCGCCTGGGCCGCGCTCGCCCGTGGCCTGGCCGCGAACTGGGGCGCCGCCGACCCCGGAGCCGCCGCCCTGTTCGAGCGGGCCGCGGCCGTCGCCGACGCGGACGGGCTCGGCCGGGCCCGTGACGTGCTGCTCTCCGGGCAGGACACGCTGCCCGCGGGCTCTCTGACCAGGAACGGTCTCGCCCAGGCCGTACGGCTGCGCCCCGCTCCCGGCCTCCTACCCGCGAACGTTCCGCCGATGCCCGTCCCCGACGAGGGCGAGGTCGTCACGCTGCTGCGGGCCGACGTGCCGACCGCCGCCCAGGAGAACGTCGTCATGCGCTTCGGTCCCGGCGTGCCGCCGGAGACCACGGCGGCGCAGATCTGGCGGGCGGGCCGTGACCGGCAACGGACCGAACAGCCCTCCGACGGGTTGCGGGCGCTCGGGACCGCCGCCAGACTCAGGCGCCGCCGTACGGCGCTGGCCACCGTGGTCCTCGCGCTGATGGTCGTCGGTGTCCTGGCGGTCTGGCTGCTGCGCGGTTCTGCGACCCCGCTCGCGGTCACCGGCGTCGAGGTGAGCGCGCCGAAGAAGCAGCAGGCGTGCGACGCGACGGTCAGGATCACGGGCGTCTTCGCCACGAACGGCTCCGGCGGGGAGATCCGCTACGAGTGGCGGCGCAGCGACCGCAAGACCCCGATCGAGCAGACCGACACCGTTCCCTCCGGGGCGGCCTCGCACGAGGTGAGCCTGGAGTGGACGGTCAAGGGCGAGGGCCGCTTCCGTGGAACGGCGACGCTGCGGCTGCTCTCCCCGCTGGCCGGGGGGCAGAAGGTCCAGGACAAGGCAAGTTTCACCTACAAGTGCCCCTAAGCCTCCCAAGCCACCGCAATGCACTGCTAACCGGTTCTTACTACTCTGACGGCCATGACCACGCAGACCCCTGCCGGCTGGTACCCCGACCCCTATGGTTCACCGCTGTTGCGGTGGTGGGACGGCAACCAGTGGACCGACGCCACGCACCCCAGGGACACCTCTCCCCAGGGGCAGGCCGCGCCCCTCGCCCAGCCGACGGGGCAGACCGGCCCGTTCCCCCAGCCCACGCACCCGCAGACCGGCGCCGCCGCCCAGCCTCCGGCCCAACCCGCCCCCCAGCCCGCCCAGTCCCCCGCCCAGCCCGCAGGACCGCCTGCCGGTCCCCCCGTTCCCGGCGGGCCCACCGGTCCCGCGGCCGGGCCCACCGGGCCGCAGACCAGCCCCTTCGCGACGCCGTCCGGCCAGACGCCCTCCTTCTCACCCCCCTCGGGACCCCCTGAGGGGGTGGGCCAGACCGCGCAGTGGAACGGGGCGCAGAGCCAGGCACCGCAGGGGCAGCCCTCCTGGGGCGGCGGGCCCGGGGGCGGTAACACGATGCAGCTGCCCGCCGGGGGGTACAGCCTCCCGCCGGGGACCACTCCGCGTAAGAGCAGTCCGTGGCCCTGGATCCTCGGAGGCGGCGGAGTCGTGATCCTGGTGGCCGTCGTCGTGGCCGCGGTCATGTTCCTGGCGAACCCCACGTCCAGGCCGACCGCGGACGACCCGACCCTGCCACCCGCCGTACCCACGCAGGAGCCCACCCCGTTCCCGACCGAGCCCGAGACCACCGAGCCTCCGCAGGAGACTCCCGCGCCGGAGGCGTCCGATTTCCCCCGGCCGCAGAACGGGCGCATCCAGGATCCGGTGAGCGGCATGTCCTACGCCTTCCCCGGCTCCCCCTGGCAGATCCCCGCGAACGCGGGCACCGACCCGCTCGGTTTCACCTGGAACAGCGGGACCCTGGCGGTCGCCCAGGACGACTACGACGGCAAGGGCGGCAGGTGGCTCGGCAACATCCTCACCGGTGAGCTCCCCGACAAATACGGCTATGACGGGGTCCCCAGCATGCGCGGGATCGCCGCGACACTGCTGCACGCGACCGAGGCGGCCTACTACAGCCCCGAACACGATCGGAAGGTCGTCAAGGACGAGGCGATCAAGGTGAGCGGCCGGGACGGCTGGCTGTTCATGTTCGACCTCGACTTCTCCGCCCAGTCCAAGGCCAACGGCTGGAAGTGGAAGAAGGAACGGGCCGCCTTCGTGATCGTGGACCGGGGCGAGGGCAGGAGGCCCGCGCTTATGTACCTTTCCATCCCCGACAATCTGGACACTTCTCTCGCCGACCGGGTGGTCAAGTCGCTCAAGGTCTCCTGACGGGAGTACTACCCTGAAGGCTATGAGTGACCTGCTGGTCTGGATCGACTGTGAGATGACCGGGCTCGACCTCGGCCGAGACGCGCTGATCGAGGTGGCCTGTGTGGTCACGGACGGTGAGCTGAACCAGCTCGACGAGGGCGTTGACGTGGTCATCAAGCCTCCGCCCGAGGCTCTGGAGCAGATGTCGCAGATCGTCCGTGAGATGCACACCGCCTCGGGTCTGCTGGAGACGCTGAGCACGGGCGTCACGCTGGCCGAGGCGGAGGCCATGGTCCTTGACTACATCAAGGGGCACATCCCCGAGCCCAAGCGGGCCCCGCTGTGCGGCAACTCCATCGCCACCGACCGTTCGTTCATCTCGCGCGACATGCCGGCCGTCGACACGTTCCTGCACTACCGGATGATCGACGTGTCCTCGATCAAGGAGCTCGCCCGGCGGTGGTACCCCCGCGTCTACTTCGCCTCGCCGGAGAAGCAGGGCGGTCATCGCGCGCTGGCGGACATCACCGAGAGCATCCGCGAGCTGCGCTACTACCGCGCGGCGGTCTTCGTGCCCCAGCCGGGACCCGACTCCGCGACGGCCCGTGAGCTCGCGGAGACGATCTCGGCCACCGCTACCTGAGCGACGCGCGAAAACCAGGGGCGAAACGACTCCCAAAGACCGCTACACTTTTCATGTGCTGCTGCGGCAGACATGGTGGGCGTAGCTCAGTTGGCAGAGCGCCAGGTTGTGGTCCTGGATGTCGAGGGTTCAAGTCCCTTCGCTCACCCCATGAGAACGGCCGGTCCCCAAGGACCGGCCGTTCTGCGTTTTTCATCACTCCGGACTTGTCCACCAAAGACGGATGTCGCGGGTTATGCTCGCTGCTATCGCTACGCCGTTAGACGGGGGGTTTCGGCGACCTGAACGTGTTGCTGCAACGGAGGCCGTATGAGAGTCGACGACGCACCGTTCGACGCCGAACCCACAGTCGCGGCGAGCTTGAGCAGGCGTGAGACCGAGGTCATGGAGCTGATCGCCACCGGCTGCTCCAACTCGCAGATCGCCCAGCACCTGTTCCTCAGCGAGAAGACGGTGAAGAACCACGTCAACCGGATCTACGCCAAACTCGGCGCCGACTCCCGGATGACGGCCATAGGACTGTGGCGCAGCCGTACCCCCCAGGACTAGGTCGCGCTGCGTCTCTTTGCTCCGCCTGGCGGCGTCGCGGGCTTGGGCGCTTCGAGCCAACGCTTTCCCTCGTCGCTCATCCGCTTCGCTCCTTCGCTCCTCAGTCCAAGCGTCGGCGCGCCCAAGCCGG
>NZ_JBEYAB010000030.1:0-20559 GCF_040631445.1 Streptosporangium sp. NPDC020072
TCTCAGGGAACTACAGGTGCTGCTGGCCGTCTGGGCAGGCCGGTGCCCGACCTGCCACCAGCGACCGCCCTAACCACCTAACAAAGCACTACTAGAAGGACTCGACCCAGAGATACCAGGGGCCGTAGTAGTGCTCGACATAGGGTTCGTATTCCTCCTCTTCCGGCAACGGGGGTTCCCCGTACGGGCTCCATATGAGGCCGTGGGCGTGGATGACGTCGCCGCCACCGGCCAGCGCGAAGCGCACGGTGTTTCCATGCCGTTCAGCCCAGGAGACGTCGAACGACCCCAGCGTTCCGGACCTCGTCTTCCAGTCGGCGTCCCCCGCCACCGCCGACCGGGCGACCCTTTCGAAGGCCTGCTCGGACAGGGCGAACCTGGATTTCGCCGGTTCCCCCGCCACGACCAGGGCGAGGACCAGGAGCCCGATGGCCGGCGGCGCCGCCCAGCGCGGCAGGTTCCGCCTGACGTCCGGCCGGGTCACCGGGTTGAGAAGCCTGGCGACGAGGCGGCCGAACCAGATCACTCCGAGTACGAGGGCCACCAGGAGAACGGGAAGCACCCAGAGGGAGACACCGCCGGGGTAGCTCGCCCCGTACAGGAGCAGAAGGGCGACGACCGTCAGCGAACCGATCAGGGGAAACCCCGGTGCGCCGATCGAACTCATCGAAGACCGTTCTTTCAGGGCCACAGTGACTCCAACCGGTGCGGATTCCGACCCTTCATGATCTACGAAGTCTGTTCGTGGGATCCAGTGCGCGAGGGTGCAGGAAATGTGGATTCTTCGCGGGTTCGGAGACCGTGGAAGGAGTCAGCCGGTTGTGGAACGACGGCCGCCTGATACGGAGGAGGGGCTTTCCGGATCCGTCCGGAGACGTTTGGAGTGGTGGCGGCCGGGCTTCGGGGGGCGGAGGGTTGGGGGAACCCTCCCGCCTACCCCTCATGGAGGCGAGTCCATGTCGCGCGTAGACATCTCCCATACCTTCGTGCGCTCCCCCGGCCGGGACCCCGAGGACGACCGGCTGCTGGCGCTGCTGGTGACGACGTGGGTCCTGGTGACCGGACGGGTTCCTCCCGACCGTCCCTTCGACGAGTTGAGCGCCGACGAGCTGTTCGACTTCTGGGCCGACGACCAGACGGCGGAGGTGTGACCACAGGCCGATGAGCCGCCGGAGTCCGGCCCGTGGACACCGCGGTTCCGTGTCCGCCGAATCCTCTGGGATGCTGGGCGGAGAACCGCGCCCCTGCTGCGCCAGGACCGGTGCCAGGTTTTCCTGGCGGAGAGGACCAGCATGCCCATCGCCTTCCACTACGCCGACGACACCGAACGCGGGCACGCCGAGAAGCTCGCCGCGACACGCCACAGACTCCTCAACGAGGGGACGTCCCACCCGGCGTGGGAGGAGCTGACCGACGGCGAACGCGAACGGGCCGCGACGGAGGCGGCCTGGTATCTCCGGGCGGGGCGCCGGGCCGGGCTGTACGACCGCAACGTGGCCCCGCCGGTCACCTCCATGGCCCGTGGCGCCGACGGCAGACCGATCTCCCGGGACGACCACGAGGCCCAGCTGCGCGCCTGGATCGAGAAGAACGGCACCGGGGAACGGCTCGCGCTGCTGGACAGGGCGGAGCTTTCGGTCGTGACGGCGCTGCTGAACGAGTTGTGCGGCGCCCTGCCCAAGGAACGGCTCGGCCAGTTCGCCCGCGAGATGGCGGTGAAACTGAACGACCGGGGAGGCGTGTGACCTGCCCGTGGTGACGGCCCCGTGCTCCGGGTACGGCCCGGACGCGGGGAAAGCCGGGCTCAGTGCCGGGCGGGGCCCAGGAGTTCGGCGAACAGCCGCTCCCACATCGGCGTCACGACCTCCGGGGAGTAGTCCCGGGAGGTCCGTACGGCCGCGGCCCCCATCCGCAGCCGTAGCTCGCGGTCGCCGATCAGCCGTAGCAGCCCCCCGGCCAGGGCGTCCACGTCCCCCGGCGGTACGAGCAGCCCGTCGACCTCGTCGGTGAGGACGTCACGCGGGCCGGTCGGGCAGTCGAAGGCGACGACCGGCAGGGCGTGGGCCATGGCCTCGATCATCACCATCGGCAGTCCCTCGAAGCGGGAGCTGAGCGCGTAGACCGACGCCTGGGCCAGCTCCCGGTCGAGGCGGTCGCTGCGTCCCATCAGGGTGACGTTGTCGCCGACCCGGTGCTCCTTGACGAGCGCGCGCAACGCGGCCTTCCCCTGGCCGGTGCCGTACAGGCGCAGCCGCCAGTCGGGGCGGTGCCGTACGACCTGGGCGAAGGCCGGGACGAGCAGGTCGAAGCCCTTCTGCGGGACGAGCCGCCCGGCGGCCACCACCAGGCGGTCGTCCTGCCGGGACGGCGCCCGGTCGAGGGGGTGGATCGCGTTGGGGATCCGCACGACCGGGGTGTCCGGCAGCAGCGCCTGGTAGTCCGCGCGGTCGGTCCCGGTGAGCGTCGCGACCGCGTCCAGCCTGCCGTAGTGGCGGGCGATCTGCCGCCGGACGGTCTCCGGGTGGGTGGCCAGGTTGATGTGCTCCTGCGCGACCCGGACCACACTCCTGGGGGTACGGCGGGCGGAGATGAGGTTCAGCGCGGGACGGGTGGTCACCAGGACGCCGTCCCGCAGGGAGGAGACGTAGTCGGCGACGGCCCTCTCGACCCGTTCGGTGAAGTAGGCCGCCGCGAACTCGCCGGGCGGCACGACCTTCCCGCGGACCCTCCGCCAGGCCCTGCGGCCCAGCGAGTCCTGGGGTATCCCGGCGCGCTGGTCGGCCAGGACGGTGACCGGCACCCGGGAGTCGATGGGGAAGCGGGGGGCGTCGCGGCGCCGTACGACGCTGACGATCTCCACCTCGTGCCCGGCCCGTGCCATCGCGTTGGCCTGGTTGACCACGGTGCGGATCGTGCCGCCCATCCCGTAGGCGTGCAGGAGCAGGTAGCGGACTCTCACGGAGCCGCCAGGTAGTCCCAGGTGACGGCCATCGGGCGCAGCGCCTCGGGGACCTCGTCGGGGGCCGGGAGGGCACGCCCCGGCTGCACGCTTCCCGAGCGGATCTTGTCCTTCCAGTCGCCGAGGCCCTTCTGGAGCACCTCCTGCTCCCCGTATTCGAGCATCCCGGTCTCCCAGGGGACGCCGAGGAAGTCGCACAGACGCCGGGTCTCCCGCCTCGGGTTCTCGGTCAGGTCCTCGTAGCGCACGGTCAGGCCGTCGAGCGCCCGCCGCGCCCGCTGCACGGCCTTCATGTAGCGCAGGGCGTCGAGCGCGGCCTCCTGCGGCGTACGGCGCTCGGGGCTGGCCTCGTGCCAGGATTTCGCGATGGAGGCCGGGTGCCGCAGCAGGAAGACGAAGCGGGCGTCGGGCCAGCAGGTGGCGATGCGCTCGAAGGCGAAGGCGTTGGCGGGCGTCTTGTCGACGATGAAGGACTTACCGCTGCGGACCAGTTCCCGGTGCAGGACCCGGTCCCACAGCAGGTGTTCCAGGTCGGCGCCGTTGTGGCCGAGGGCCTCCATCGCCCGCTTCGACAGTGAGGTGCCGAAGTCCACGCTCAGCCTGCGAACGTGCAGCTCGTGCGGGGCGTGCAGCATGGAGTGGGCGTTGAGCAGCGCCCGCAGCAGCGTGGAGCCCGACCTGACGGGGGACAGGACGAAGATCGGCGCGGTCAGCAGCCGGTCGGTCACCGGGTCGGCGGGAGGCCGTATCGGCTCCCGCTCCTCCTCAGGGGCGTCCCTCACCCGGTTGAGCTGGAATCCGGTGACCCTGACCAGGGCCTTGCTGACCGTGCGCTGCCAGTTCATGGCGAGGCACGTTACCCAGCCTTCCTGGCATTTCTCTGTGTACGGCCCGGCACCTCGGCGTCAGCGGCGCCCGGGCGGGACGATCCGTACCCGCTCCTCGGGGCGTTCGTCGATGCCGTCGAGCTGCTTGACGACCGTCTCGCGCAGGTCGTCGTAGTCCTGGAAGGAGTGGTCGTTGAACAGGGTGTAGCCGGTCCACATCAGGTTGGCGCAGACCCGGGCGGGGACCTGGCCGGTGGCCGCGCCCATGCCGACCAGCGCGACCGAGGTGATGGCGCCGGGCTCGTTCCTGTTGTGCATGTGGACGGCCTGGAAGGCGGCGGCGCACGCCAGTGCGACGTTCAGCGTCTCGCTCACGTCCTGCGCCGAACGGGTCATCGTCGGCGTCGAGATGAGGAACTTCGGGGTGACCGCCCCGGAGCGCACGCACACGGCGCTGCCGACCGGGAGCGTCCCGCCGAACTCGTCCTTGATGGCCCGCTGGACCCGGAGCTGGATGCCCGCCCCGAGGTGCCGCTTGATGACCGCGTCGACGCCGCCGTCCATCCGGCCCTTGGAGTTGGTCGGGGTGACCCAGGCGTCGACGTTCTGGTCGAGGATCGACCCCCTGGTGATGTCGATCTCGGGGGTGTCGGCGAACGCCGCCAGCCACGACTGCACCACCTCGGTGTTGACGTCCGTCAGCACGACCCTGAGTGGTGACTTCACGTGTTCGACGGCCATGGATGTGCTCCAGTCGCAGGAGGTTCTTTCCGACATATCCGAAAATATCCTGCTGGACTGACAATTTGGATCATGCTTGGTGAGGCCGTCCCGGAGATCGCGCCCAGGGCTTCCAGACGGCACAATTCCCCCCGATCCGCCCCATCCGTTGTCCGTACGGCACGCTGACCAGGAGCTCACGATGAGTGACGGCAAGACCCCGCCCGACCCGAACGACCCGCTGGCCCTGGCCGAGCTCTTCGCCGGGGGCGAGGCCTGGCTGCCGCTCCTGAAGCCGGTCATCGAGCAGCAACCCGGGCGCGACCGGTTCATCGGCCCCAACCGTGACCCGCAGATCGTGCCCGTGCGGGAACTGACCTTCCAGGCCCTCAAGCCCAACCCGCCGCACAGGTGGAAGGTCGTCGTCTTCGGCCAGAACCCCTACCCCAGGGCCGAGAGCGCCACCGGCATCGCCATGTTCGACAACACCTTCCACGACTGGAGCGACAGCCAGTTCGGCAAGGTCGTGAGCATCCGCTGCATCATCAAGGCGGCGGCCATGTGGAAGTACGGCATCCCCAAGAAGACGCCGATCGCCGACATCCGCGCGCTGCTCAAGGAACACGAGACCGTACAGCCGCCGGAGTGGTTCCAGGCGATGCTCACCCAGGGCGTGCTGCTGCTCAACGCCGCCCTGACCGTCAGCGGCGACGGGGCGATGGGCACCGCCAAACACACCGGGTTCTGGAAGCCCGTCGTCGAGACGATCGTCGAGGAGATCCTCAAGGCCAAGCGGGACGCCGAGGACGAGGAGGACCGCGGCATCGTCTTCGCCTGGTGGGGAGCGCACGCCCGCAACCTGAAGGCGATCGTCCAGCGCCTGGAGAGGAAGTATCCCGAGGTCACGGTCTGGCACATCGACCACCCCAACCCGGCGGCCCAGGGCGACATCTTCTGCGACGACGACCACTTCGGCGCGGTGAACAACGCCCTCAGGGCACTCGGCACCGACGAGATCGACTGGCTGCCCAGCAAGGGGTGGAACACGGCCGCCGGAGGTGAGACCGCCGGCCGCATGGGGGAGTTCATCGCCTCGACGATGGAACTCCATCAGCTCTATCTGGAGCGGCTCGCCAGCGTCAAGGACGAGGGCCTGCTCCTGCCCGCGATCACCGGCGTCTTCGACACCCCGCTCATGGACTTCCTCAAGGCCGTCGAGCCCGTCGAACGGCTGCTGTCCGGCCTCGGCGGGCACGTACGGCGGGCGCACGAGTTCGGCGCGCGGAAAGCGGGCGTCCTGTCCGCGGAGGAGGCCGCCGCGCTGTACCTCTACACCTGCGAGTCGGACTTCTACCGGCGGATCAACGCCACCCTGCGCGACCCCGACCGCACCCGGATCGTCCCCTACCTGCCGTACCTGCGCCTGCTGTTCGCGGCCGTCTCCAACCTGCCGGCCCACCGGGAACCGCTGTGGCGCGGGGTCTCGCTCGACCTGCGGGCCCAGTATCCGCTCGGCCGTACGGTGACATGGTGGGGCGTCTCCTCCTGCACCTCCGAGCTGGACGTCGCCAGGGGCTTCCTGGGCAGCCGGGGCAAGCGGACGCTCTTCGAGGTGCGTCCCACCCGGGCCGTGGGCATCCGGGCGTTCTCCGCGTTCACCGGCGAGGAGGAGTTCATCCTCACCCCCGGCACCCAGCTCAAGGTGACCGACGTGAGGACCGAACGCGGTGGGCTGTGCACCGTGCAACTGACCGAGCTGGACGAGCAGAGCATGGTGGCCTGAGTAGTGTGACGGACATGAGCGAACCACTTGATCCGGACATGTTCGCCGGCTGCCGGAACATCGTCCCGCCGATGAGGATGCACAACAAGTGGGCGCTCAAGATCATGGTCTGTCTGGAGCCGGGGCGGCGGCGCTTCTCCGAACTCCAGGTCCCGCTGCGGGGCATCACCCCGAAGGTCCTCACGGAGTCGCTACGGGCGATGGAGCGTGACGGCTTCGTCACCCGCACCGCCTACCCCGGCGTCCCGCCCAGGGTCGAGTACGAGCTGACCGACCTGGGACGGTCCCTGCTCGGGCCGATGGACGCCTGGTGCCGGTGGTCCGAGGAGCACCTGACGGAGCTTGAGGCGGCCCGCGAGGCCTACGACGCCGCCGTCTGACCCTCCCGTCCTTCGGGCCTTCCGGGTGCTTCGGGCTTTCGGGTCAGGCGACCGCGACCACCGCGCGGGTGTGCCTCCTCTCGGTCGCCTCGTCGACGAGCGCGACCGCGAGGTCGGCGTAGGAGAACGCCGGGGCGCCCTCCTCGGCGGGCAGTACGGCGCCGCCTCCGGCGCGGTAGACCCCGGTGCGCTCGGCCTGGGCGTCGAGGAAGACCGGGGGAGGGGTCACCACGACCCAGTCCAGCCCGCTCCCGGCGAGGATCGCGATCTCCGACGAGTGCCCGACGGAGAAACGCCGGTACTCCTCGGGGAAGTCCGGCGTGTCGTGCATCGCCACCCCGGGCGCCACCTCAAGGGCGGTGCCGACCCCGACCGTGACCAGCCGCTCCACACCCGCCTGGGAAAGACCCGCGACCAGCGCGTCGGCGGCCGAGGTGTAGAACTCGTCCGCGGGCACGTCCGCCCGGTAGACCGTGGAGATCACGGCGTCGTGCCCGGCCGCCACGGCCGCCACGCTCTCCGCCCGGGTCACGTCCCCCGCGACGAGCGTGACACCGTGACCCCGTACCCCCTCGTGCCCGCCGGGGTCCCGCACCACCGCCGTCACCGCGTGCCCCCGGGAAACCGCCTCGGCGACGACCCTCCTGCCCGCGTTGCCTCCGGCCCCGAACACCACGATCCTGCTCATCGCACATCCCTTTCGCCTGGTCTCGCTGGACGTGTCCAGACGCTAACCCCGCCTCCCTCGGTTACCGCAACGATAGGAAGGCCGCCGTCCGGCCCCCATCTCCCGGACGGCTCACCGGCCCCCGGCGGCGTCGAGAGCACCCGCCATGGCCGTGGTACGGGAGGTTCGTCTCAACGGCGTGACGCAGATCAGTCCGGACGGGTTCTACGTCACGGCCGCCATCGTCGTCACGATGAGTCGGCGGCCCGCTCGGATCGGCGGCTGAGGTCCCGCCGAGCCGGCCGCCATGGACGGACGTGTCGCCGGTCGGTACGGCCGGGGCGTCCTCTCCACTGACCTGACGCGTTCCCGGCCACCCGGCCGGGATGATTCCCTTGGTTGGGGTGACCCGTCGTCCGGACGTGACCCCGTACCGCCGCGGTCGCCATGTGCCCCGGGACACCGCTCACGGCGTGCCCCGCTCAGGCGGGCCAGATGCGGGTGAAGACCACACCGGTCCGAGTACGGCCCGCCTCACGCAGATCGAGGATGAGCCGTCCCCCGCGCCAGGTTCCCCGCGCCTCGACGGCTCCGTCCAGGAAGTGGCTTCGCGTGGTGAAGGAGACGACCCCGTCGCGCAGGTCGTAGCGGGCGACATGGACGCCCCCGAGCGGGACGTCCCGGTTGAGCCACGTCGCGATCTCCCGCCCCTCCTCGGGGCCGGGAGCGGGCTTCACCAGCACGTCGAGCACGACGCCGTCCGGGAGGAACCGGAACACCTGCTCCCCGGCGGCGTGGATCTCCGCAGGCCGCCGCAGCGCGCGGGCCTTTCTCACCTCTCCGGTCCGACGGTCGGCGGTTGGGTGCCCCTGGCGACGCGCGGCCGGTGCGGATCGGCCGGAGCCACCGGCAGCCGGTCCCCCTGAGTCGCCAAATGCCGCCCCTTTCCGTCACACGCCATTATTTCCTGACACGACAGGAGCATGCCGGGGACACAACCTCAGGGTGCCGTGAGGGGTTCCGAACGGTAGGCCCGATGGAGTGTCTCGACGAAGTCAGGTGCCTCCGGCAGGGGGACGGGGCCGATCCGGTGTACCGCGATCCCCGGTGACCAGGAGTTCATGACCACGGCCCCCGCCAACGCGGGCAGGTCGTCGAGCGTGATCTCCTGGACGCGCTGGGGCACACCGAGACGTTCAAGGCGGCGCCGTACGATCCCCATCGTGATCCCGCCCAGCTTCTCGGCGTCGGGCCACACCACGGCGGCACCGTCCCAGAAGGCCAGGTTCCAGATCGACGCCTCGCTGAGCCGTCCCCGGCGGTCGACGAAGGCGGCGTCGTCGAAGCCCCGCTCGACGGCCCGACGGAGGAAGTACGTCTTGGCGACCTCACCGACGTGCTTCACGGCCGGGAGCACCCGTTCGTACTCGACCGCCGTCAGGGCGAGCGGTCCGTGCGGGGCGGTCGCGGGAGGACCGGTGCGCACCAGCAGCGAGGGCTCCGCCTCCGCCCGCGTGAACTCGCCTACGGGGGAGTAGACCGTGGCCGTCAGCGACAGGTCGGCCGGACCGGCCCGGAGTGCCGTCCGCAGACACGCCAGCACCCGGTCGTCGGGCAGGGCCCGGCCGTACAGTTCCATCGAGGCGACCCTCAGCCGCTCCAGGTGGAGGTCGAGGCCCCGGACCCGTCCTTCGCGCACCTGCATGGCGGTGAAGTGGGCGTAGCCCGCGAAGGCGAGTGGCGCCAGCTCCTCGGCGCTCGCCTCGTGGCCGTCACGGTGAACAACGAAAGAGGACATGTGTCGCTCCAGACGTGTGTGGAATGTCCGTTCCTGGGGCGACGTTAGGGCTTCACACCAGTGGAAGGGTCAACCCGCCGGGAGGGGCACATGCTGATCGGGGAGCTGTCCCGCAGAACCGGGGCCAGCCCGCGCTCGCTGCGCTACTACGAGGAGCAGGGGCTGCTCGACACCGGCCGGGGGACGAACGGCTACCGCCACTACGACGAGGACTCCGTGGTCACGGTGCGCCAGATCCGCGCTCTGCTGAAGGCCGGTCTGTCCACCGAGGTGATCCGTTCCGTGCTGCCGTGCGCGCGGGGTGAACGCCCGGACTTCGACTGGTGCGCGGAGCTGTGGGACATCCTGAACGGCGAACTGGCCGCCATGGACGAACGCATCGACGGCCTCCAACGCAACCGGGGCACCCTGGCCTCCTACCTGACACCCCCCTGACCGGTCGTAGCCCCTCGGCGAGAACTCCCAGCCGCCAACGTCGCTACCGAGAAAGCGACATCAAGGCCCTCCTCAACGCCGGACGAACCCAACCGGCCTCCAGGGGGTTCTCCCGTTCCACCACCCGGCCACATCACAAGGAACCCGGCCTGAACACCCCAATCCCCCGGGAAAAGGGTTTGGGGTACCGGCGCCGTGCATGAGGGGTGTCGGCTTGGGCGCGTCGGTGTCTGGACTGAGGAGCGAAGGAGCGCAGCGACGGAGTGACGAGGGAAGACACCGACCCGAAGCGCCCGAGCCCGCGACGCCGAAGGCGTCGCAAAGAGACCCGGCTTGGGCGCGTCGGTGCTTGGACTGAGGAGCGAAGGAGCGAAGCGGATGAGTGACGAGGGAAAGCGCCGACTCGGAGGCGCCCGAGCCCGCGACGCCGAAGGCGTCGCAAAGAGACACAGCGACGAGGGAAAGCGCCGACTCAGGGCGCCCAAACCCGCGACGCCGAAGGCGTCGCAAAAGAATAAAGTGCTCTGATGCCTTTGGTTGAGGTCACCCATCGACCGGACATCGCCGAGACGAAGCTTCGTGAGCTCGGGGAGGTGTTGCCGCACCTGGTGTCCGTGGCCGTCGAGTGTCCTGAGGAGCCGTACGACGGCGACCTGCAGCCGGGCGACGTCGAGATCCGTTTCCGGGCGCTGGGGCCGTTTGACCGCTGTGGCCTGGACGTGGTGATCGAGATCAGGTCCAAGTGGTTCGAGAGCAGGGCGGTCGACCGGCAGGAGCGGGTGGATGGCCTCCACGAGGCCATCAGCGCCGCGACCGGCCTGACCGACTTCGGCGTCTACCTCTCCCTCCCGGTCGCCGCCTGGTCCCAGGGCGACTGAGGCAGCGGTTTCCAGTGCGGAGTCACGAGGTCATGGCTACGTCCCGGGGAAGGGGAGCGTGCTCTAGCGAGGGGCGTCGTGGGCTATGAGGGCGAGTTGGATGCGGTTGTCCAGGTTGGTCTTGGTGAGGATCCTGGAGATGTAGCCCTTGACCGTGCCGACGCTCATGTGGAGTTCGGCGGCGATGTCCCCGTTGGACAGGCCCCGGCCGACCGCGGCGGCGACCTCGCGTTCGCGGCCGCTGAGTCTGGACAGCAGCCGGTCGGCGTCGTCACGGCGGCGGTCGTCCGTCTCCGGCGCCAGGTGGGCGATCAGGCGCCGGGTCACGCTGGGGGACAGGATCGGCTCACCGGCCACGACCCTGCGGATCGCGTCCACGATGCCCTCCGGCGGGGTGTCCTTGAGCAGGAACCCGTCGGCCCCGGCGCGCAGGGCGCCGAAGACGTGCTCGTCGGCGTCGAACGTGGTCAGCATGATGACGTACGGCGGGGCGGGCCGTCGTCGGAGCAACCGGGTGGCGTCGATCCCGTCCAGGCCCGGCATCCGGATGTCCATGAGCACCACGTCGGGCGTGTGGGTGTCGACCGCGGACCCGACGTCGGCGCCGTCGGCCACCCCGCCGACCACGACCAGTTCGTCGGCGCCCTTGAGCATCAGCGTCAGTCCCGCCCTGACGAGCGGGTCGTCGTCCACGACCAGTACGCGTATGGCCGTCATGCCGGCCATGGTAGCCAGACCGTCAGGTGGAACTCCTCGCCCTCGACTCCGGCGTGCTCGACCCGGCCGCCCGCCAGCTCGGCCCGCTCCCGTACCCCGGCCAGCCCGGCACCCTCGCCGGAAGAACCAGATGAACCAGGAGAACCAGGGAAGCGGGGAGAGCTGGGAGAACCGGGGAAGCCGGAAGAACCAGGAGAACCGGGGAAGCCAGGGAAGCGAGAAGGGCCGGGAAAGCCGTGAAAGGCATCTGCGCCGGGCAAGGACCTCTCGTCGTGGAAGCCGGGGAAGGGTCCCTCGGTGGGGCCGGACGCTTCGACGGGGTTGCGGACCTCGACGGTCAGTCCCCGGCCGGGGGCGCCGTCGAGACGCAGGGCCACCGGCCGTCCCGGCGCGTGTTTGAGGGCGTTGGTGAGGCCCTCCTGGACGATCCGGTAGGCGGCCCGCGCCGTGGCGCCCGGCAGGTCGGGCAGCCGTATTCCGCCGTCGTGCGACTCGACCCGGGCGCCCGCCCGCCGTACCTCCTCGACCAGGGACCGCAGGTCCAGTTCGGCCAGGACGGGGGCCTCGCGCAGCACCGAGATGACCTGGCGCAGCTCCTGCAACGCCTGGTGCGCGTTGGCGCGCACCACCGAGGCCGCCTCGACCACCTCGGCCGGGTCGGCCTTCGCGTTGAACTCAAGCGCCCCGGCGTGCAGTGCCAGCAGTGAGAGGCGGTGCGCCAGCATGTCGTGCATCTCACGGGCGATGACCAGGCGTTCGGCGTGGCGGGCCTGTTCGGCGCGGCGCCGCTGCTCCTCCTCGGCTCTGCGGGCCCGTTCGACCAGCGAGAGCACGAGCTGACGGCGGGCCCGCGCCAGCATCCCCCACCCGGTCAGCGCCACCCCGAACAGCACAGCGACCAGGGCCCACACCGGGTACGGCGCCAGCCCCGGCGGCCGGATCCAGAAGCGCGTCAGCGTCGCGACCGTCCAGGCGGCACCGACTCCGACCGCGACGGCCGAACGCCGGTACAGGGCCGCCATCAGCGTCGCGACCCCCGCCGCGACCGACGCCGAGGCGGCGGGCACCGAGATGGCCACGGCCACCAGCGCCATGGTGGCGGGCCTGCGGCGTGCCAGCCACAGCGCGGCGCACGCCACCACGCCACCGGCCACGTCGACGGGGAGCCAGGTGTCGCCGAGCTCGCCCCACACGACCGCGACCGCCGAGGCCAGCGCGCAGACCAGGCCGCCCACCCGCGTCGCCCGGTCCCAGGTGGTCCTGGCGGGGCCGGGCCGTACGTCTGCCATCACGGGCGTTCAGCGTAATCGGGGGGATCGGCCGTGGGCAGCAACCAAAGTCGCCGCCACTGCCTCACCTGGGTTGCCACGGGCGGGTCCGAGGTCGCCGCCGACTCCTCACCCGGGTTGCCGCGGACAGGCCCGGAGGCACAGGCCCCGGAGGGGAGGCGCGGAACACGATCGCCGTATGACAGCGAACCGGAAAGGCGGCCGCCGGGCCGCGTTGCTGCTCGCGGTGGTCACACCGCTCGTGGCCGAGTTCACCCTCGGCAACCCGCCGCTCCGCATGGCGTGGATCCTGCTGCTGTGGACCCCGATCTACGGCGCGGGCACCGTTTTGGTGCGCGAGCTGGTACGGCGGGCCGGGACGGGCTGGGCCGGGGTGCTGCTGCTCGGCGCGGCCTACGGCGTCGTCGAGGAGGGCCTGGCCCTGCAGGCGCTGAGCAGCCCCACGATGTACGGCGCCGCCGGGTGGGCGCCCCGAATCCTGGGCCTGAACAGCGCCTACGCCGAGTTGCAGATCCCCTACCACGCGGTCTTCAGCGCCGTGATCCCGATCCTGCTGACCGACCTGGTCTTCCCCTCGCTGCGTGAGCGGCCCTACCTGGGCAGGCTGGGCCTCTGGTTGGCCGGGACGGTCTTCGTCCTGGGCGCGCTGCTGCTGCGGGTGACCGTGGTGACGAGCATCGACCCCGGATACCGGGCTCCGGCGGCGGTCCTGGCCGGATGCGCGGCCGTGGTCGCCCTGCTGACGGCGGCGGGCCTGCGGCTGCGGTTCCCCACAGGCGTCTCCCCGACCGAACCGACCGAACCGACCGGACTGGCCGGTCCGGCAAAGCCGACCGGACCGGCTGGACCGGCTGGGCCCGTTGTGGCCGGGGGGTTCGGTGTGGTCGTGGTCTTCGGGTACCTGGCGCTGCTGTTCCCCTTCGGGGGTGCGACCCGGCCCTTCTTCACCCATGGCGGGTGGGTCGCGGCGCCCATGACGGCCGCCGCCGTACTGGCCGTGGGGGCCGGGTGGCTGCTGCGCCGCTGGACGGCCGGGGGGCTGTGGACCGACGGGCACAGCCTGGCCCTGGCGGCCGGGGCCCTGGTCGCCCACACGGCCTTCGGGCTGGTCTCCAACGCCGACACGGTGGCCGACCGGATCAGCCTGGCGGCCGTCGGCGTGGTCATGGCCGCCCTGCTGGCCCTGCTCGGCCGCCGGGTCCGCTCCTCCCGGAGGTTCACGGCCCGATAGGTCACCCGGCGTGCGCCGAGGACCCCGTGTGTTCCGTGTGCCCGGCGTGCTCGGCGTGTTCGGCGCACAGGCAGCCGACGCCCCGTTCGATCCACTCGTGGCCGGTCCACTCGGGGTGCCGTTCGACGAGCAGGGCCCTGACCTCGGCGACGATCTCGGCCTCGTCGGCCGCCGAGTCGCGTCGCAGCCAGGTCTCCGCACGCAGTTCGCGCAGGTAGTCGCGGACGCCGGTGAGCACCTCGGGGCCGCCGAGGTCGCCGTGGCCGGGGACCACGGTCCTGTGGCCCGCGGCGGCCAGCCGGTCCAGCACCGCCAGCCAGCCCACACCGGAGACGTCGGTGTCGTACGGCGGGAACCAGGGGAAGATGGCGAACTGCCCGGTCTCGGCGAGGTCCCCGGTGAACAGCACACCGGCGTCCGGCACCTCGACCACCTGGTCGCCCCTCGTGTGGCCCCGGCCGGTCGGGCGCAGCCGTACGGTGCGACCACCGAGGTCCAGGTCGTGGGCGTCGTCGTAGACCAGGTCCGGGACGGGCACCGTGACGCCGTCCAGGCGGCGGGCGACGGTCTCGCCCAGGCCGCGGAACATCTCCAGGTAGCCCTGTCCCTTGGTCCCGAGGTCGTCGGCCTGGGCGCGGTTGACCAGGTAGGTGGCCTCGCCGGAGAACACCTGCGCGCCGAAGGCGTGCTCGGGGTGGAAGTGCGTCGTGGTCAGGTACAGCCTGCGGCCCGCCGCCACCTCCGAGGCGAAGGCGAGGACCTGCTCGGCGTTGGCGGTGCCGATGCCCGTCTCGACGACCAGTACGGCTCGCGTGCCGCCGATGACGCCGATGTTGGGTACGAGCCCGGCCCGGTGGTTCGGGATCACCAACAGGCCGGGGGCGATCTCCTGGGCGCCGGAGACCTGGACGACGGGGTCGGGTATGGGTTCGTGGGTCATGTCCTGATTGCAGCGCTGTGAGGCCTTCGCGGTCCAAGTCCTGTTGGGTGGCGGCGATGCCCTGCGGGTATCGTCGCCGGTCATGGAGCTACGCACGCTGCGGTATTTCGTGGCCGTCGCCGAGGAACTCCACTTCGGCCGGGCGGCCGCCCGGCTGCACATGAGCCAGCCGCCGCTGAGCCGGGCGATCAGGCGGCTTGAGACCGACGTCGGCGCCGTCCTGTTCCACCGTTCCCCCTCGGGGGTCCGGCTCACCCCGGCCGGGGCGGTGCTGTTCGACGAGGCGCGCGTCCTGCTCGAACAGGCGGAGCGGGTACGGGTGCGGGTGGCCGCCGCGGCGGGGGCCGCGACCGTCACCGTCGGCATCCTGGGCGACGGCACCGACCGGGGCGCGACCCGGCTGGCCGCCGCGTACCGCCGCAGGCACCCGGACGTCGAGATCCGGGTCCGGGAGACCGACCTGACCGATCCGACCTGCGGGTTGCGCGCCGGGCTGGTCGATGTGGCCCTGACGCGCGGGCCGTTCGACGAGACCGGTCTGACGGTGCGTGAGCTGCGGGCCGACCCGGTCGGCGCGGTGCTGCGCGCCGACGACCCGCTGGCCCGCCGCGACCGGCTGAGCCTGGCCGACCTGGCGGGGCGGCGCTGGTTCCAGTTCCCCGACGGCGTCGATCCGCTCTGGCGGACCTACTGGAACGGCGGCGAGCCCCGGGAGGGTCCGGTGGTGCGCGCCGTACAGGAGTGCCTGCATGCGGTGCTCTGGAACGGCACGGTCGGGATGTCCCCGCTCGGGCACACCCCGCCGGAGGAGCTGACCGTGGTGCCGCTGGCCGACATGGCGCCCAGCCGTGTGGTCGTGGCCTGGCGGACGGGCGACGCGAACCCGCTGGTCAGGTCGTTCGTCCGGATCGCGACGGCCGTCTACCGCGCCTGGGAGACCTGAGGAAGGGGCTGGGAGAGGGCGCTCACGATCAGGTCGGTCAGCGCGGTGACGGCGTCGTCGAGGGTCGTCCGCCCGTGGTTGAGTTCGGCGGCGATCGCGTCGGCCGCGCCGAGCACGCCGACACAGCGCAGCCGGAGCGCCCGGACGCCGAGGGCGGAGTGCGGGGCGAGCGCGGTGGCCATCAGGTCGGTGTAGTCGTCGAGCATCTCGCGCTGGATCACCTCCATCTCCGGGTTTCCCTTCAGGGCGGCGGTGACGGCGTTGAACTCCGGCATGGCGGTGGCACACGCGAAGTAGGCCGCGCTCATGACGCGGGCGACCTCGGGGCCGGTCGGCGGGGACTCGCCCAGCGCGCGGGTCAGCGCGGCCCGGTGCTGCTCGTCGAGCCGCCGGTGGAGCGCGGTCAGCAGGCCGTTCCTGGTGCCGAAGTGGTCGTAGACGATCGGCCTGCTCACCTCGGCGGCCTCGGCCAGGGTGGGCAGGGTCAGGCCGTCGGCGCCCTGGACGCGCACGACCGCCAGAGCGGTCTCCAGCAACTGCTCCCGTCTCTCCTGCTTGGACAGGCGGGTCGGTGATGTGGCCATCGTCCTCCTCTTGCGTCGCGGTCCCAGCTTAAGCTACAACGTGTAGCCTACAAAACGTAGCTTAGCCGTACGAGAGGAAACCCGATGGAACCGGTACTGATCATGGGCGGCTCCGGGCAGGCGGGCGCGGGCACCGCGGCCGTTCTCCGGCGGTGGTACCCGGCGCTGCCGCTGGCCGTCGCGGGCCGCGATCCCGGCCGCGCGCGGCGGGTCGCCGACGAACTCGGCACCGCCACGGCCGTCCCCCTCGACCTGCGGCGCGACGACCTCGGCCTGCCGGACGGCCAGGAGTGCTCGGCGGTGGTCGCGACGGTGTGGGACTCCCACCTCAACGGGCTGCGTTACGCGCAGGAACGCGGGCTGCCGTACCTCAGCATCTCCAACGGCCTGGTGGACCTCACGCCGGAGGTCTTCGCCGGTGCCCAGCGGGCCTCGGCCGCGCCGATCCTGCTGGCCAGCCACGGCTGCGCCGGACTCGTCGTCCTCGCGGCGCTGGAGCTGGCCCGCGAGTTCCACCGGCTCCACACCGTCAGGGTCGCGCTGGTGCTGGACGAACTGGACGGGGGCGGTCCGGCCGCCGTCGAGGACATGGAACGCCTGATGGCCGCGACCTCGGCGGGGCTGGTGCGCCGTGACGGTGTCTTCACCTGGGTGGACGGCCAGGAGGCCCAGGTGGAGGTGCTCACCGCCGACGGCACCGTACTGCCCGGCCAGACGGTCGCCATCCCCGACGTGCCGAGCCTGGCGCTGGCGACGGGCGCGCCGAACGTCCGCTTCGACTTCGTGGTCGGCGAGTCCTCGGGCAGGCGACGCGGCGGACCGGCCTCCGTCGAGCTCAGGATCGACCTGGAGGGGACCGGCCCCGAGGGGACGCCGCTCGACGTGACCCACCACATCACGCACCCCATGGGGCAGCGGCCGCTGACCGCGCTCGGCGTCGCCCTCGGCGTCGAACGGCTGCTCGGCCTGCGCGGAGACCCCGTGGCGCCGGGCCTGTACACCCCGGAGGCGTTGATCGACCCGGCCCTCGCGGTCGAGCGGATGGTCGAGGAGGGGACGCTCCTCACCCGGAGCCGGGTTCAGCGCTCGTCGACGACCTGACCGTTCAAGGCGGTGGCGTCCGAGGTGAGGGCCATGGTCAGCGGGGCCTCGGCGATGGTGGGCAGGGAGGCGAACGCGGCGCCCATCTGCGCACCGCTCTCCCAGTGCCAGGTGTCGGTGTAGACGCCGTCCTCAAGCCGGATCAGCACGGCGTGGGTGAGGCCGGGGTGCCCCTGCCTGACGGCCTCGATCAGCGCGCCCCTGCGGGCGAGGAACTCCTCAAGGTCACCGTCGGCGACGTGGTAGCGGTGCGAGCGGACCACGGACATGTCTGTTCTCCTTCGGAAGTGGGGGGGTTACCAGCTGCCCGCGACCTGGCGGATCGGGGCGTTCAGCCGGTTGAAGAGGTTGGTCACGGCGATCATCAGCAGGATCGAGGCCAGCTGCTTCTCGTCGAAGTGGTCGGCGGCGTTGTCCCAGACCTCGTCGGGGACGGCGTCGGAGTGGTCGGCCAGCCGGGTCGAGGCCTCGGCCAGTTCCAGCGCGGCCCGCTCGGCGTCGGTGTAGTACGGCGCCTCACGCCAGGCCACGACCAGGCCGATGCGGTCCTCGTTCTCCCCGAGCTTGCGCAGGTTCTTCAGACCGGCGTCCACACAGAAGCTGCAGCCGTTGATCTGGCTGACCCTCAGGTGGATCATCTCCATGAGCTCCTGGGGGAGGCCCTGCGACTGGGCGGCCTGGATCAGCTCCTGGATCGGCTTGATGACGCCGGGGATGATCGAGGCGGGGTTCTTCATACGGGCTTCCATGGTGTTCCTCGTTCCTTCCGTTGCGGTTGGTGTGAGATCAGGATGGATGTCCGTATTGATAGATTCGCTATGCACTCGCGATGTGGAGGTGATGGGGGGACGATGCTGCGCTTCACCCTGCTCGGTCCCGTTCGGATGACCGTCGACGGCGCCCCGCTGCCGGACATCGCCCCACGTCACCGGGCCGTGCTGGCCTATCTCCTGCTCAACGCCGACCGGGTGATCAGCATCGAGCGGCTGATCGACGCGATGTGGGGCCACGACCGGCCCGACACCGCCAGGTCGCAGATCCACGCCTCGATCACCGTGATCCGCAAGGCGCTGCGCGCCGCCGGAGCCGTACAGCTGCTGGAGACGCGGGCGGGCGGCTATGTCGCGCGGCCCGAGCCGGGGCAGGTCGACACGGGGGAGTTCACCGAGCTGGTGGCCGCGGGCGCGCTGCGCGAGGCCCTGGACCTGTGGCACGGCGAGGCGCTTGAGGACGTGCACGCGCACTACGTCTCCGGCGTCAGGGAGCTGTGGAACGACCGGCGGCTCTCCGCCTACGAGCGCCTGGCCGAGGAGGGGCTGGCCGCGGGGCGGCACGACGACCTGCTCGACGAGCTGGCCGCCCAGGTGAGCGCCAACCCGCTGCGCGAGAGGCTCAACGGCCATCTCGTCCTCGCCCTGCACCGGTCGGGACGGCAGGCCGACGCCCTGGCCGCCGCGCGCGCCTACCGTACGGCTCTCGCGGAGGAACAGGGGCTCGACCCCGGGCACGCCTTCGTCGAACTGGAGCGGGCGGTTCTGGCGGACGATCCGTCTCTTCGCCCGGCTGCCGAGGCCTCGGCTCCGGCCCGTCGGTCGACCTTCCTGCCCTACGACATTCCCGATTTCTCCGATCTTTCCGGACGAGTCGCTGAGGTGGAGCGGCTCGTGGGGGAACGCCGTGGAGCGGCGGTCGTCACGATCGACGGCATGGCCGGGATCGGCAAGACCACGCTCGCGGTCCACGCGGCCCACCGGATGGCCGGACGCTACCCGGACGGACAGCTCTTCATCGACCTGGGGGCGCACACCGCGGGCCGGGAACCGGTCGACGCCGCCGCCGCGCTTGAGGCCCTGCTGCGCCAGCTCGGGGTGCCCGCGGAGAGCATCCCGGTCACACCGGCGGAGCGCGGCGCCCTCTGGCGTGCCGAACTGGCCGGTCGCCGCGTGCTCGCCGTACTGGACGACGCCGCGGACGCCGAGCACGTACGGCCCCTGCTGCCGGGACACTCCGACACCCTCGTCCTGGTCACCAGCAGGCGGCGGCTCGTCGAACTGGACGGCGCCCACGCGCTCTCCGTCGAGGTGCTCGACGAGGAGGAGGCCACCGAACTGTTCGGGCGGATCGTGGGGGAACGCGCCCGGCGCGAGCCGGAGGCCGTAGGCGAGACGCTGCGCCTGTGCGGGTACCTCCCGCTCGCCATCCGCATCGCCGCCGCCCGCCTCCAGCACCGCCCGCGCTGGACGGTCGCCTACCTGGCCGAACGGCTGCGCGACCACCGCAGGCTCCTGGACGGCGTCTCGGCCGCCTTCGCCCTCTCCTACGAGCAGCTGGACGAGCGGGAACGGCACATGTTCCGCCTGCTCGGACTGGTGCCCGGCCGTGACATCGACGCGTACGGCGCGGCGGCGCTGGCCGGGATCCCGGAGGAGGAGGCCGAGGACCTCCTTGAGAGCCTCCTCGACGCCCACATGCTCCTGCAGCTCGAACCCGGCCGGTACACCTTCCACGACCTGCTCCGTGAGCACGCGCGTTCGATCGCCGAGGACGACGGCGCCGTCATGCGGCTGCTCGCCTACTACCTGCACCGCTCCCGCGCGGCCATGGACCGGCTCTTCCCGTACGGCGTCGCCGAGCGGGAGGGCGTCCCACGGCCCGCCACCCCGGTCCCGCCCGTCCGCGACGCCGTCGAGGCACTCGCCTGGCTCGACGCCGAGCGCGCCAACATCATCGCCACGGCCGTCCACGGTCCCGAGATCTGCCTCAGCCTGCTGTCCCTGGTGATACGGCCCTATCTCGACCGGTACGCGCACCACGACGACGCGCTCACCCTGTACACCCTGGTGCTCCAGCGCAGCCGTACGCTCGGCGACCGCGAGGTCCAGGCGCGGGCGCTGGCCGACCTGGCGTGGACCCACTGGCGGCTCGGCGACCACGACCAGGTGGACGAGCACGGAAGGCTGGCGCTGGCCCTCTACGAGGAACTCGGCGTTCCCGAGGCGGGTGAGCTCCGGGTCCTCCTGGAGTACGCGGGATAGAGCCGACGTCCGGTCTCCTCGTCATCGGTGCCACGCTTGTCCTGTAGGAACGCGCCCGTCGGCACGGGCTTCCCGAGGAGCGGATCATCGTTGACTGACAGGAGAGACGACCCGGTGGTGGTGATCGGGCTGGGCAGGTTCGGCACCTCGCTCGCCCTTGAGCTCGTCCGTCAGGGCACGGAGGTGCTGGCGATCGACCATCGGCCCAAGGTCGTGCAGAGTCTCGCCGGGCGGATTCCGCACGTCGTCACCGCCGACTCCACCGATCCCCA
>NZ_JBEYAB010000031.1:0-16560 GCF_040631445.1 Streptosporangium sp. NPDC020072
CCGATCAGCGACCAGGGCCCCTGGCTGGGACTGCGGCCCTGGCGGATGGCCGCCGGAGTGCTCCTGGGCGCCGCCTGCGCGGTGAAGTGGTCGGGAGTGTTCTACCTCATCGCCTTCGCGGTGATGACACTGCTGTGGGACGCGGGAGCCCGCCGCGCCGTGGGGCTGCGCAGGCCGTACAGCGGGGCGCTGGGCAAGGACCTGCCGACACTGCTCGGAGCGGTCGGCCTGCTGCCCGCCCTCACCTACCTGGTCTCCTGGACCGGGTGGTTCATCAGCGCCACCGGCTGGGGCCGCAACTGGGCGCAGGCCACCTCACAGGGACCGGCGTTCTTCGTCTTCGACTCCATCCGGTCGTGGCTCAACTACCACTTCCAGGTGCTGAGCTTCCACACCGGCCTGTCGACCCCGCACAACTACCAGTCGGAGCCGTGGAGCTGGCCGCTGCTGCTTCGTCCCGTGGCCTTCTTCTACGAGGGCCCCAAGAACGCCTGTGGAGCCGATACCTGCTCACAGGCCGTCCTCGGCGTCGGCACCCCGGTCATCTGGTACGGCGGGCTCGCCGCCCTGGTCGCCATGATCGCCTGGTATGTGGCCACCAGGGACTGGCGGGCCGGAGCCGTCCTGCTCGGTTACGCCGCGGGCTGGCTGCCCTGGTTCTACTGGGCGCTGGCCGACCACCGCACCATGTTCATGTTCTACGCCATTCCCATGGTGCCGTTCATGATCCTGGCCATCACCCTGGCGGCCGGGCTGATCATCGGCCCCGCGGACGCCATACCGTCGCGGCGGCTGCTCGGCTCCGTGGTGGTCGGCGCGTTCACGGTGATCTCGATCATCAACTTCTGGTGGCTCTATCCGGTGCTGACCGCCGAGATCATTCCCTACGCGGATTGGAGTTCCCGCATGCTCTTCAAGAAGGGGTGGATCTGAGCTCCGGCTCACGATCCGCTTAGCACCGATTTCCTAGGGTAGGCGACGTGCGCGATCCATTACGTCACGTTCATCGTCAGGGCAGGCCCGCATACGGCAGACTTCGAAGCATGCCTGCACCGGACGTGGCCGCGCTTCTGTCCGAGCTTGAGCGGTCCGAGCCCGACTGCGCCGAGCGCGCCCGTAACGCGGTCGACTGGCTGACCGGCGGCGAGCCGTTGGAGACGATCACCGAGCTCAACGTGTGCGAGTTCCTCTGGTACACGCTGCCGACCAAGGCCCGCGGTGACCGGGCCGCGATCGCCCACGCCCTGAGCCGCCTGCTGCGCCTGGGCGGTCTCGAACGTTACGCCGCGATCTGCGTCTCCCCCACCACCACCAGGATTCTGCGCGTCTACGCCCACGCCGGCGAGGAGGCCGGGATGGCCGCCTACCAGAGCGCGCTCGACGCCACCGGCGTGCTCCCGCCCGACGTCCCCGAGCTGCGGTGGAGCTCGATCATGGGCCCCGAGGAGCTGGGCGCGCACGGCGCCTGCTCGGCCGCCCTCGAACTGGCCATCGTCTCGGGACAGCTGAGTCCCGACTCGCGGGAGCGGATCGCGCTGACCCGCCGCTGGCTCACCACGCCCCGCGCCGAACTCGGCGGGGACAACTGGCTGCACCGGGTCCAGGGCGAACGGCTCAACCGCTGGGTGCTGGGCAGGGGTACCGCGTGGCGCGAACTCGCCCAGCCCTTCGAGGTGTGCCTGCACGCCCCGATCCCCGCTCCGGAGAAGGACCACCTCGAAGCGCTGCGGTGGCTGCTGAGGGTGGGCGACAGGCCCGGCGGCGTCTCACTGACCCAGCGCCACAACCTGGCCCGCGCCGTGCTCGCGGAGAGCACCTGGAGCGCCGGGGAACTGGCCGCGGCCAGGGAGATGGCGCAGACCCAGCTGGGCGCGCTGCACCGGGTCGGCAGGCGCCTGGTGACCACCTCGATCGGGCAGCGACTGCTGGCCGATCCCGTCCTGCTCTGGGAGTCCGCGGCGGCCGCGTTGCTGACGCCGGTGCCGGGAGAGAACGACTTCGGCGCCTCGGCGCGGGAGGTCGCGCTGATGCTGCTGGTCGACGGCTCCCCCGCCGAGCGCGAGCACGTCACGGCGGTGATCGACTGCGAGAAGTGGCAGGCGGCCGAGGTCGAGGCCTCGCTGACCGAACTCGGGCGGCGTCTGGACGCCTTCGGGCTCAGGGTCGGGGGCAGGCTGACGCCCGCGGGCCGTTCCGCCGCCCTGGCCGCCCTGCGCAACCACGCCCTGCGCCCTCGCCAGTACGTCAACCTTCCCTGACCGGACGGGCCCGGCTCTCCGTGTCGTGGAGAACCGGGCCCGCCGTACGGGAAGGGGTGCGTGTCAGACGCCGCTCTCCTGGCCCGCCTGCTCCTCACCCGTGTCCGGGGGCGTCGCGGGCGCGCTGGGCGTGGGGGTCGGCGTGGGGACCCCGGTCGCGGGCAGGGCGCTGCCCTTCTTCCACTCGGTCCAGCTGAGCTGCCAGAAGCCCCAGCCGTTGCGCCAGTCGAGCTTGCGCTTGGTGCCGGCGATCTTCACGACGTCACCGCGCTGGGCGATGCCGTAGAACCACTTGGCGCCCTCGGGCGTGGCGCGCACGCAACCGTGGCTCTGGTTGGAGCGGCCGAGGTACTGGTAGTAGCCCGCGCTCTGGTGGACGTACTCACCGCTGTCGGAGATCCGCACCGCCCAGGGGATCTCCTCCTTGTAGTAGCGCGGGTCCTTGGGGTCGGTGACGCCGAGCCAGGAGGAGGTCATGGTCTCGACCGCCTTCTTGCCCATCGTGAGGTGGACGCCACTGGTGGTGAGGTAGACGTCGACCCCGTTCTTGACCAGGCCGCCCCGGCCCGCGCTGATCGGGATGGTCTTGGCGAGCTTGCCGTCCCGGTAGACCTTCATCAGGTGCCTGGTGGTGCTCACCGTCGAGATGTTGGCCGTGCCGATCGCGAAGCGGCGGCTGACGTCCTTGGCCGCCTCGTTGCCGGGGATCTGGCTCAGGCGGGCGGTGAAGAGGACCTTCTGGTGCGGCTTCCAGTAGGTCTTGGTGCGGTAGATGACCTTGCGGTCGGAGACCCAGCGCCAGGCGCCCTGGACCGGCTTGTCCGCCTGGACCTGGAGGACGGCCTCGGCCGCGGCCCGCTTGGCGACCGCCCTGTCGAAGGTGACGATGATCGGCGCGCCGACGCCGATCCGCTCGACCTTCTCCCCCATGGGCGTGATGTCGGCGATGCCGAGTATGGGCTTGCCACGTCGTGCGGTCTTGGCGGCCTTACCCGCCGCGGGAGGCGGAACCGCCGCCTTGTCCGCGGCCGATGCGGCGCTGGACACGGACACGGGCGCCGCCTGTACAGCCGAGCCGCCCTCTCCAGCGCAGGCCGCAACGGCGGCGAGGGCCACGAGGGCGAGCGAGGCCTGGGCCGTCCGCCTGATGGTCTTCACGGTCTGCTCCTCATATGCATGCTTCCGCGCCCGTTTGAGCTACTGGCGCGCTCCATATGTGAGACAACCGAAAACCGCGTTATGCGTACCGGATCACGCAACAATTAGATAACAGAGTGATTGGTGGGGTTTGGCAGCGTTCCCACCAGGGGGAACGCCGCGACCGTCGCACGGCCGCGGCGCCCCGGAGGATGAGGTCAGCCCTGACCCTTCCGGGCGGCGAGGAAGGCTGCGAGGTCCTCCCCGATGCTGGCCTCGGCGGCGGCCTTGTCGATCCCCAGGCCCGACAGCACGCCCTGGCCGTCCTCGAATTCGAGCAGGGCGAGCAGGAGGTGCTCGGTTCCGATGTAGTTGTGACCCAGGCGCAGGGCCTCCCTGTGGGTGAGTTCCAGCACCTTGCGCGAGCGCGCCTCGTACGGGATGAGGTCCGGCACCTCGGCAGCCGCCTCGGGCAGCAGGGCGACCACGGCCTGCCTGAGGGCCTCCGGCGTGACCCCCTGCCTGCCGATCGCCTTGACCGCCAGCCCCTGGGGCTCGGCCAGCAGGCCCAGCACCAGGTGCTCGGGGAGGACCTCGTCGTTGCTCGCGGCGTGGGCCTCGTTGTGCGCGGCCATCACGACGTTCCGCGCCCGGTCGGTGAACCGGCCGAACATCTGGCCGAGGTCACCGGAGGCGTCGCCCTTGGCCACGAAACGCTTCTGTACCGCCTGCTTCGTCACCCCCATGCTTCTGCCGATGTCCGTCCAGGAGGCGCCGGAACGCCTCGCCTGGTCGACGAAGTGACCGATCAGGTGGTCCGCCAGCTCACCCAGGTGGTCGGCGACGATGACCGCCCCGGAGAGCTGCGTGAGCGCGTCCGAATGGGACTTCTTGATGGCCTCGATCAGATCGTCGAGGCGAACCTGGTTCGTCATGCGAACTGAATCCGTCATGCGTCAACCATAGGTTGACGCCATATGGCCGTCAACCCAAAGTTGACGCCATGGATCCCTTTTTCGTCCGCCTCCTCTGGCACCATCCAGCCATGGACCAAGACGACTTCTGGGCGACCATCGAACGAGCCCGTGCCCTGGGCGGCCCTCTCCACGAGGCCCTGGAGACGGTCCTGGCGGACATGCCGGCCGAGGCGGTCGTCGACTACAGCCAGCACTACGACGAGCACGGGGCGGCGCTCCACCGCTGGGACGTCTGGGCCGCCGCCTACCTGATCGGCGGTGGTTGCAGCGACGACTCCTTCATGGACTTCCGGGCCGGCGTCATCGCCCAGGGCCGTGAGTGTCACCGGATCTCCCTCACCGGCCCGGACCGCCTCGCGGACCTTCCCCTCGTCCTGGCGGGCGACGGCGAGGACCTCTTCTACGAGGACTTCGTCTACGTGCCCGCCAACGCCTACAGGCGCCTCACCGGCGGTGACGACCTGGTCGCGGCCCAGAGGACGCGATACCCGCAGCGACTCGACGAGCCGGACATGGGCGAGGACTTCGACTTCGACGACCCCGCCGAGATGCGCCGCCGCCTGCCCCGGCTGGCGGCCCTGTTCCTGGACGACTCCCCCCGCACATGAGACGCAGGGCCGCCTTTCACAGAAGGCGGCCCTGCCCGGTGAGCTCAGTGAGCGCGCAGGACGACCATGGGGATGACCCGTGTCGTCTTCTCCGCGTAGTCGTTGAAGCGCGGGTTCTCCGCCACCATCAGGGCGAAGAGCCGGTCGCGCTCGGCGCCCTCGGCGGGAACCGCGGTCGCCTGATACTTCTCCGCGCCGATCTCCACGGTCACCTCCGGGTTGGCCACCAGATTGTGGTACCACGCCGGATGCTTCGGCGCCCCGGCGTAGGAGGCTGCCACGGCGACCGTGTCACCGTCCCTGACGTAGACCGCCGGGGTCGTGTGCGGCCTGCCGCTCCTGGCCCCCACCGTGGTGAGCAGAAGGAGGTCGGCCCCCTCGAAGAAGCCTCCGACCTTCCCCTTGTTCGCGCGGAACTCCTCGATGACGGCCTCGTTCCGGCTCTTCGGCGTCGGTGCGTCTGTGGACATATGTCGGCTCCTCTGTGGGACGTTGACGGGCTCGTTCCAAACGATCCCTGTTCATGGAACACGATGGCACGCGTCGTCTCCCGCGACGTTCGCGGGCACTTCCGAAGACAGCCGGGACGAAAGATGTGGGAGGTGCCGCCGTCGTGGGCATGATCTCCGTCACCACACCAGGGCCGGACAAGGAGCGACGATCGCCGTGCGACCGAACAGACCCGCGCCGTCATGGAAGCTGAGCCGGAGGCTGCTGCGCCTGGCCTTCAACGTGGCGGAGCACATCGGCCCTTCGCTCGCCTCGATGCACTGGCACATCCCGCGTGAGGCCTACGCCCCGCCCGCCGAGCCCTGCGACCGCTGCCCGTCGCCCTTCGGCCCGCCGCCCGGCCACCCGGAACGGCTGATCCCGGAGGTCGGAGCCACCAGAGCCGAGCGCGCGCTCTGGGCCCAGCTCGACCTGGGCGCCATCGCGAACTCCAAGGCGTGGAGCCAGCGCCGGTGCCCGCACACGTGAGGCCCTGACGGCGGCGGTCAGTCCCCGTCCTGCGAGGGGTCCACGCCGGCGAACGCCCGCCTGCCGTACGCGAGCAGCTCACGCACGGCGGGGTTGTGCGTGTCCCGCCAGACCAGCGCGAGCAGCGCGGGCACCTCGGCGTCCTCGATCGTGAGGGCCGCGAGCCGGTCGCGGTGCCAGGCGGCCATCGAGTCGCTGAGGACCGCGACCGCCAGGCCGCGGGCGGCGAGGTCGGCCACGGCGTCGGCGGCACTGGCCTGCAACGCGACCACCGGGGTGAGGTCGCGGGCGGCGCAGGCCCGGTCGAACACCGTGCGCAACCCCGTGCCCGGCGGCATGCACACGATCGGGTGGGCGGTCAGGTCCCGCAGGGTGACACTCGGCCGCTCCGCCAGCGGGTGACCGTACGGCACGGCCGCGACGAGTCCCTCCCTGACGACCGTCAACGCCTCCAACCCCTCGGGGGTCGTGCCCGCGCTGCCGACGAGGGCCAGGTCGGCGGTGCCCGCGCGCACCTCCTCGACGAGCCGGTCTGAACCTGCCTCGAACAGTGAGATCTCCACCCCGGGATGGGCCCGGTGGAAGGCCGCCAGGGCGTCGAAGAGCGGCGTGACGGTGCAACCGACGACCATTCCGACCGTGAGGCGCCCCCTGACCAGGCCGGTCACCTCCCCCACCGCCCGGCCGAACGCGGCGGCCTCGGCGAGCGCCGCGCGGGCGTGCCCGAGGGCGGCCTTGCCCGCGACCGTGAGGGTCACGACGCGCGCCGAGCGGTCGAACAGCTCCGCCCCGACCTCCCGTTCGAGCTGCCGGATCTGGGCGCTGACCCCGGACTGGCTGATGCGGACCCGCTCGGCCGCCCGGGTGAAGTTGCGCTCCTCGGCGACCGCGACGAAGTACTCCAGCTGCCTCAGTTCCATAACCATGGATTCTAGTTATGAGAAGAACAATCTGTTGGACTTCTGAAAAGGGGGTGACAAGACTGGAGAACGTCCGAACCGACGACCAGGAGGACCCCATGACGGAGTACGAGAAGGCCATGCGCCCCGAGGACATCACCCGGCTGTTCGTCGAACGGTCCAACGCCGGTGACGCGGCCGGAGTCGCCGCCCTCTACGAGGAGAACGCGGTCCTCGCCTACCCGCCCGGCAGCCGGACCGTCGGCCGGGAGGCGATCCGCGTGCTGTGGGAGAAGGTCCTGGCCAACCGGCCGCGCTTCGAGGCGGAGGAACCGCTGCCGACCCTGGTGAGCGACGACATCGCCCTCACCTCCACCCCGCCGAAGGACGGCTCGGGCGCCCGGGCCCAGGTCGTACGGCGCCAGCCCGACGGGAGCTGGCTGCGCCTGCTCGACCAGCCCGAGTTCGTCACGCCTCCCGCTCGCTGAACCCGTGGCCTTCGAGGGTCCTAGCCGACGGCCCGGTGGAGCGTGCGCCGGCCGTCCTCGGCCTCGCGGGCGATGGCGTCCAGGGCGGCCTGCGAGGCCGCGTCGGAGGCCCGGTAGATGACGAGCCGGTGACCGGGGTCCTGCAACGGGTTCAGCACCTCGAAGTCGACGGTGAGCGGCCCCACCCTGGGATGCATGAGCGGCTTACGGCCCCGGCCGTTCACCTTCACATCACGGAGCGCCCACAGACGGACGAACTCCTCGCTCTGCTCCTGCAACTCGGTGACCAGGTCGCCGAGCGCGGCGTCGTCGGTGTGGGCGGCCCACGCCGCGCGCAGGTCGGCGATGCCCTCGCGCATCACCCGCTCACGGTCACGGTAGAAGTCGTGCAGCCCGGGGTGGACGAAGCAGAGCCAGAGCGAGTTGCGCTGCCGGGCGGGCACGGCGCCGAAGTCCAGCATCAGCGCGGCCATCTCACGGTTCCAGGCGAGAATGTCGAACCGGTGGTCGAGCAGCATGCACGGCAGTGGCGACAGGTCGTGGACCAGCCGGGCGACCGGCGGGGGAACCTGCCTCGACGGCGGAACCCGGGTCACCGCCCGCTGCCCGACCAGGTCGAACAGGTAGGCCCGCTCGTCGTCGCTCAGCCGCAGCGCCCTGGCCAGGCCGTCCAGCACCTCCGGCGAGGGGCGCAGCCCCCGCCCCTGCTCAAGGCGGATCACGTAGTCGACGCTCACCCCGGCCAGCTCGGCGACCTCCTCGCGCCTGAGGCCGGGAGTGCGGCGCGAACGTCCGCTTCGCGGAAGCGCGAGGTCGTCGGGTGCCAGCCGTTCACGGCGGGTGCGCAGGAACACCGCCAGTTCGTTGGTCACGTACGCGTTGCCGTTCACCGTCTCGATCCTACCTCCGGCCCCCTGGAAGGGCCGGTCCCCGGGCCTCGACGCCGATGTCGCCGGTGGGCGGGCGGAGGCCTCCGGTTGCCTGGGAGAGCCAGTCCCAGGAAGGACCTTCACTGGTTGGCCGTACGTGATCGTTCCAGCATGGGAGAAACGAATCCGGCACACAGGAGGCCATCGTGTCCGAACCCGTCTCCCTCGACCTCTACCGGCTGCTCGGCCGTTCCGGCCTGCGCGTCTCCCCTCTCTCCCTGGGCACCATGACCTTCGGGTCCGACTGGGGCTGGGGATCGGACAAGGACGAGGCGCGGCAGATCTTCGACGCCTATCTCGACCGGGGCGGCAACTTCGTCGACACCGCCAACCAGTACACCAACGGTACGGCGGAGCGGTTGCTCGGCGAGTTCGCGCACGGCCGCCGCGAACGTCTGGTGCTCGCCACGAAGTACACGCTGGCCACCCGCCCCGGCGACCCGAACTCGGGAGGCAACCACCGCAAGAGCATGATCGACTCGGTCGAGGCGAGCCTGCGCAGGCTGAACACCGACTACATCGACCTGCTCTACCTGCACGCCTGGGACGGCACCACCCCGGTCGAGGAGGTGCTGCGCGCCATGGACGACCTGGTCAGAGCGGGCAAGGTGCTCTACGTCGGCATCTCCGACACCCCCGCCTGGCAGGTCTCACGCATGCAGGCGATCGCCGACCTGCGCGGGTGGAGCCCGCTGATCGCACTGCAGATCGAGTACAGCCTGATCGAGCGGACCGTCGAGCGTGACCTCATCCCGATGGCGCGTGAGATGGGGCTCGGGGTGATCCCCTGGTCCCCGCTCGGCAGTGGCGTGCTGACCGGCAAGTACACCCGCGCCGATCTGGAGACCGGGGCGGTGTCGGCCACCGCCGAGGGGACGCGGAAGGACATCGCGGTGTCCAACGGCTCCCTGACCGAGCGTGGTCTCGCCATCGCCGACGTGGTCAAGGAGGTCGCCGCAGGCAGGGGCGCCACGCCCGCGCAGGTCGCGCTCGCCTGGACGCTGCTCAACCCGGCGGTCACGTCCTCGATCGTCGGAGCCAGGACCCTCAAGCAGCTTGAGGACAACCTGGGCGCCCTTGAACTGCGCCTCACCGAGGACGAGGTGACCGCCCTCGGCGAGGCCAGTGCCGTCGAGCTCGGCTTCCCGCACGCGTTCCTGACCAGCCCGATGCCCCAGGGCCTCATCTTCGGCGGCACCAGGGTCGCGCGCTGATCAACGCACGGCGGAGAGCTCACGCGTCCTACGCGCCGCGACACCCGCGGCCCACAGCGCGACGCCGATGTAGAGGATCTGCTCGGGGACCCGCTGCCACAGCGGTGTCGCGGGCTCCCCTCCGAGGGTCGTCCCGGCCAGCACGGCGTAGACGTTGGCCGGGAGCATGAGCACGAACAGCAGTGCCAGGCAGATCCCGGCCACCCGCCGGGTGGCGGGAAGCACCAGCCCGACCGCCCCGGCCAGCTCCAGGACCCCGGTCAGGTAGACCACGAAGGCGGGCAGCGGGACGAACGGCGGAACCATCGCCACCATGTCGGCGTGGTTCGGCATGAACGTCACGCTCGACGGGACGAAATGGGCACTGGCCGTCATGACCAGCATGACGGCCAGCCCACAGGCGGCGCTCACCCTCCAGGTGGCGAAGCGCGTCACGCCGAACACCGCCCCCGACAGACGGAAGCACAGCGTGGCCACGAAAAGAACGATCACGGTCATAGAACTCACCTTCCTTGGATAGTGATGTTATCCAATGTTCGATAGTGGTGCTACCTAACGAACTTCGTCGGTGAGTTCCGTGCTCCGCAATGGCCCGCCCCGCCCGGGGATCAGCTACCCGCGGGCGGGAGCCCCTCGGGGCCGATCACGTCCCAGGACGGATCGTCGATGACCACACAGGGCTTGACGGGGCCGTCGGTGACCTGGAAGAGGAACTGCCACAGCGCCCTCGGCTTCTCCGGACCCGAGGTCTGGTCCTCGTTCTCGGTGAACTCCATGACCACGGTCCAGTTCGGCTTGATCTTCTCCGGGTAGATCTTCAGGCCGCCCCCCGGCACGGTGTCGTACGCCTGACGCGAGGGCGTGCCCTCCATCGCCTCCAGGACCCGCTTCCTGACCCCGGGGTCCTTGCTCCGTAGCTCCTCGGGGGTGAAGGACGGCTCACCGATGGTGGTGAACCGCCCCGGGGCGCACCTCTTGCCGGGCCGGACGTAGGAGACGTCCGCCTTCACGCCCAGATCGGCGAGGTCCCGCTCGACCTGGTCCGGGTTCCGGAACTCGTTGATCTTCAACGTGATGGATCCGTCCGGGTTCTCGGTCAGCGCGTACGCCGAGCTCTCCGTCCCCATGACCATCGGTACGGCCACCAGCGCCGCGGCGGCCAGGCCCGCCACCGCCACCCCCGTCAGCAGCCGTCGGCGCATGGGCCTGCGGACGGGCCCCCGCGCCATCCGCTCGCTCATCTCTGTCTTGAGTTCCATGAGCAGTCTCTCCTCGAAATTCATCGGAGTCCTTCCATGACCGTGGGGGAGGTGACGCCGGGAGCGTGGCGCAGTGCGCGGCGGGCGCGGTACAGCCGGACCCTGGCGGTCCCCTGCCGGATGCCGAGCGCGGTCGCCGCCTCAGGGATGGAGAGCTGGTCGACGACGACCAGTTCCAGGACGGCGCGTTCGCTCTCCGGCAGACCGGCCATGGCCTCGAAGGCCCGCCGGGCCGGGCTCTCCGCGTCCAGACGTTCCTCAAGCCGCAGCAGGTCGTCCGCGTCGAGGAGCCGCCGTCCGCTGATCCTGCTGGTGAGACGCAGCTCGCTCGCCGTCCGCCGCCGCTCCGCGGACAGGGTGTTGCGCGCCACGCCGTACAGCCAGCCGATCTCACTGCCCAGGCCAGAGCGGTAGGTGTGCGCCGAGTCGAGCACCGCGACGAAGACCTCCGCGACCAGGTCGGCGACCGTGTGCGGATCGTCCACCCTGCGGGCCATGAATCGCGTGACCGCTTCGACGTGGCGCCTGTAGAAGGCTTCGAAAGCCTCGGGATCGGTGGAGATCTCCACCGATCCCGTGTGTTTGAGGCGCACTGGCCGTGCTCCCTTCGTCGTCCTCCCGAACACGTCAGTGCTTGGAAGAAGGCAAAAGAAGCGTTACATGCCCAACCCCCACGATCCCGACAACCTTCGGCGCCCTCCGGTCACGTGAGGAGGCGAGCATGCCCCTGGAGTCGAGCGGTAGGCTCCGGCGAAACCACGATGAGACGCCCGGGCAGCTTCTCCAGGTCGTACCTCCGCCGCCAGGTGAGGATGCGCCCGCCGTCCGGTGCGGCGGAGGGCCGACGCGCGCCCGCCATGATCACCCCGCTCGGAGCAGGCACGGTCGCCGTACCCGCCTTGTTCGGAGGCAGATCCTTGCTCAGAGACAGATGGAGCCGGGCCGCGGGATCCGTCGCCCGGCCGATCGGTTCGAGGTGCTTTCCGGCCGTCCGCGCGGAGGACACCCGTCCTGGCGCGCGGTCACCGTACCCGGCCGGAGGGCCACTGCGACCCGGCGGGAGAACCTCCGCGACTCGGCACGGAGCCACCATGGCTCAGCCGGAGAACCGCCGTGACTCAGCCGAAGAACCGCCGTGCGAGGTCCCGGGCCCATCGTGCGGCCTCGGCCGCCTGGTCGCCGGGGACGGGCGCGCCTGGCATCCGGCTCAGGCGCTCCACCTGCTCGGCGAAACCGAGACACTCCCGGTGCGCGTGCTCCCGGCACGGCAGACAGGTGACGCTCTCCGGGCGGAGCGAGGTCATCGCGTAGGGCACCTGAAGCCCGCACCCGGTGGTGACGACGCTCGGACTGTCGGGCACGAGCCCGAACGACGAAACGATCACATTGCGAAAGTCGGCACCGGCCCGCAACACCTGCCGCCCGACGTGGACGTGCGGATCAACCTCCACATCGCCTCCATCCGAGTCGTCTGCAGATGAGGCTAATTCGTGGAAGCCATCTATGCCGATATATGGACTCAAGTGTCATGCGCCGTTTCCCTGAAGATGGTGATCATGTGCCATGTCGAGACGGAGGGAAGTCGCATGGGAAACGTTCTGGTGACCGGGGCCACGGGAGGGATCGGGAGGGTGCTGGTCGACGCGCTCACCGAGGCGGGACATCGGGTGATCGCCGTGGGCCGTGACGTCGGGCGGCTCGACGTCCGTGGCATCGAGGCCGACCTGGCCGAACCCGCCACCCTGGCCGCCGCGCTGGAAGGGCTGGAGGACATACAGGCGCTGGTGCACTGCGCGGGCGTCTCCCCCGTCGAGGCCGTCGCCGAGAGCGACCCTGAGACGTGGCGGCGGACACTGGCGGTGAACGTGGCCTCGGCCGCCGAGCTCGTACGGCTGACGCTGCCCGCGTTGCGTCGGTCCGGAGGTCACGTGATCTTCGTCAACGCCTCGCCCGGGATGACGGCGGTCCCCCGCTGGTCGGCCTTCGTCGCCAGCAAGGCGGCGCTGCGGGAACTGGCCGAGTCGCTGCGCGCGGAGGAGACGGCCCACGGGGTGCGTGTCACCACGGTCTTTCCCGGGGGAACGGCGACCGACCTGCTGGGAGAGGTCAGGCACGCCTTCGGGCGCCCGTACGACCCCGGACTGTGCATCCAGCCGCGGTCTCTGGCCGCGATGATCGTCTGGGTTCTGAACGCGCCCCCCGACGCCTACGCCTGCGAACTGTCCGTACTGCCGACGCCGCATTCGCCCTGACAACAGCGGGCTTTTCCCAGCCGTTCCGCGGACCGGGCAGCACCACAAGAACCAGGACGGTCGGCGAAGTAAGGGACGCCCGGATGAAACGATAACGGTCGGTGATCGCACGATTCTGTTCGGCGGCGCCATATCCCCCAGCAGGGGCATTCGGCCCGGCAGAAAGCAACTCCAGCGGGCGGGACCCTCTCTGATATCAAGCGCGCCAAAACGGGATTGTCAGTAGCATAGACACATGACGCCTATTACACCCCCCTACTACGCGGTGATCATCACCCAGAAGCTGAAGGACACCGGCCTGGAGGGGTATGACGAGATGGCGGCCCGGATGGTCGAGCTCGGCACCAAGTGGCCGGGCTACCTGGGCCGTGAGTCCGTCGCCAGAGCCGACGGCCACGAACTGACGGTGATCTACTACGCCGACGCCGAGTCGATCGCCGGCTGGAAGGCGGACGTCGAGCACCTGGAGGCGCAACGACTCGGACGCGAGCGCTGGTACGAGTACTACGCCGTTCAGATCGCCCGGGTCGAACGCGCCTACAGTTTCAGGTCCTGAACGTTCACAGGGCGCCTCTTTCCGCCTGGCGGCGACGAATCCATAACCTGGAACCGAAACTCGCGTTCCGGGTCTCCCTCTGGGAACGAAACACGCGCCGTGGAGGGGGAATGAGATCGTGACAAGAATCGCCAGTTCAGAACTGCGTGTGACTCGGATAATGCCCGGGTGGTATTCAAAGGACTGAGGGCCCTACTCGTGGTGTTACTCATCCTCCCCACGACCGCCTGCGGGATGGTGGAGGACATCACGGGAAGAAGAGGCTTCCGAACCGGAAGTGCCGCGATGGAGCCCACCATCAAGAAAGGTCAGCACTTCATCGCCCGCATGGTCGGCGCAGACTTCGTTCCGAAGACCGGTGAGGTCATCCTCTACCGGCCACCCGCGTCCTGGACCGACCCGGGTTCCCAGCCGGACACCGGTTTCCGCATAGCGCGGATCATCGGCGCTCCCGGAAACTCCGTCAGTTGCTGCGACGCCACCGGGAAGGTGGTGGTCGACGGACGCTCGCTGTCCGAGCCGTACGTGTCCGCGCATCCGGCCTCCGCCGCGGACTTCGAGCTCGACGTACCGCCGGGCCGACTCTGGATCATGGGCGACAACCGCGACATATCCGCGGACTCGCGCTATTACCAGGACACCGCCGAGCACGGCACCATCGCGGTCTCGGACGTCGTCGGCGTCGTCGACACCAGATCCAGCTGAGCCTCAGGCCGGGTCACCCGGACGACCTTCGGCGGGCCTCCCCGGCTTCCGTGAGCGATGGACACCGCGTCGAACCGAGACAGCCGTGAGAAACCAGGGGCGCCCGTCGTCCTCGGTGAGACAGAACTCTGTTTGGGATCACCCGTTGCGACAGACGTGACTCATCTCGCGTAGGCGCTCAGATCCCGCACCCGCACGTCGCCGTCGCCATCCCCGGTGACGGCGACCACTTTTCCACCCACATGTCCGACCGCTACGTCTCCGACCCAGTTGGCGTATCTCATTCGTTCGCCCACCGGTCTGCGCGTACGTAGGTCCCAAACCCGCACGGCACCGCCGCCGTTTTCGTCGTCGCCACCGCCGGTGAGGGCCACCGGCCGACCGTTGATCTCTTCGACCACCACTGTCCTGACCCCATGGACATGGCCGGCCGGCATCGGTGCACCGATGAGCCGGTGGGTGGTCAGGTCCCACACCCGAACGTCCTTATCGTCGCTGGAGACAGCGATCTGTCTGCCGTCCACCCGTCCAAGCGCGACATCCCCGACGCCGGCGCCGTTGGTCATCGGATCGCCGATCTGCTCGCGGGTGGTCAGGTCCCACATGCGTATCGTGCCGTCAACGCTGCCGGTGACGGCGACCGCTCGACCGTTCACCTCTCCGAGCGCCACAGTCGAGACGAAGTCGGTGTGTCCGATCATCGGATCGCCGAAAGGTTCGTGTGTGGCCAGGTCCCACACCCGCAAGGTGGTGTCGTCGGGGCCACTACCGGCGCTTACGGCGACCGGCCTGCCGTCCAGTTCCCCCACTGCCGCCGCCCCGACAGGGTCGTCGTGATGCCCCAGCAGATCGAAGGAAGGCCACACGGCGACGGCCGACGCTCCCAGAAGTGCCAATGCGATGACCCACCGGAGACTTCGACGGAAGAACGACGGTCGCACCGATACGGCTGTCGGCTCCATGGAGCCGGACCGAGCGGAGGGGAAAGATCGGTCGTCCACCGAGGGGTCGCCCATACCCGGCACGGTTGGACCGCCGGCAGAGGCATGGGAACCGTCCGTGTCCAGCCGCACCAGATCAGACACCACTCACCGTCCCTTGTGGCCGGTTCTCAGCCCGAGGGCGACCGGAGGAGTCAAACGATCACAGACGGCCGAGAGTAATGGCAGTACTCCCGGCGCACCAGGTCATACAGGCGCCCTTTGGTCTCCACCACAATGATCATGTGATCGATTACTACCGTGGCTTCTTCGAGCGGCATCAGTGGCTGGAGAACGGTCTCTCCTGGACCGTGGTGCAACCCCTCAACGAAGAGATCACGGTGGATGACCTTCTACGGCGGCTGAACGGAGGTCGCGACCCCGAGCAGCGCGTCATGGACCATCCCGGGGAAGAGGCCATGGACGAAGGCCGCCCCGTACTCCTCGTCTCCGAGGGAGAAGGAACCTGGGGCTTCCTCGAACTCGCCTACGGCTTCGGCCTGTCCGACCGCGTCCTGACCGAACTCAGCAGGGAGTCACGCGTATGGATGGTGACCTGGCACTTCAACGGGGGATACACGATCCTCTACGCGGCCGACGGCAAGATCAGGGCACGAATGCGCGACTTCGTCTTCACCGAGCACCGCATTGAGAAGGGTGATCCGAGCATATTGACCGACTTCCGCGCCATGCTCGACACGCTCGGCCCGGAGGACTACCGCGGTAAGCGCAGTGCGGCGTTCGCCTTCATCGAGGCGGCCACCGGCATGGACCTGGACGGTGAGTTGCCGGTTGTGGAGAACGCCCCCGTCGTCATCCTCGACAACCCCGACGCCTGACCCGGTCATCGGCCAACGCCCCGTCACGGGTGGCGGCTCACCCGTTGCGAGGACGTTCGCCGACTCCGCCCCCGGAACCCTGAGCGGACACCACACCGTACGGGCCCGGCCACTAACAACCTGTGCGGCACCTGAACAGCGAAAAGACCCGGCCCCATGTTCTGGAACCGGGTCTTTCGATCTTGTGGGGTGTTCACGAGTGGGCCTGGCCTGGAAGATCTCGACCGGTTGGAGATCGCTTCCCAGCCGACGACTGATCGTTTCCCGGGCTGAAGGTTCCTGCCCGGCGTCGACCGCAGGCCGGCTGCGCGTCGGTCACCAGGCGACGGGGCCTAGTAGTGCTTTGTTAGGTGGTTAGGGCGGTCGCTGGTGGCAGGTCGGGCACTGGCCTGCCCAGACGGCCAGCAGCACCTGTAGTTCCCTGAGAACCGCATACAGCGTCAGGCCGCCCCAGCCGCTTTTGGGCTGCTCAAGCGCAGTT
>NZ_JBEYAB010000032.1:0-14983 GCF_040631445.1 Streptosporangium sp. NPDC020072
GCCGAGCTTCGCCATCCAACCCCCCCCCGCTCCGGCCCGGCGGCCCCCCCCCCCCCCCCACGCCCCTCACGCGTGCCCGGGGTCAGGCGAGCGCCCTGGCCAGCACGACCCCGCCGACGATCAACGCCAGGGCCGCGACACGCCCCGCCCCGACGGGATCGCCGTGCAGCACGATCCCCAGGGTGATGGCGCCGACGGCGCCGATGCCCGTGAAGACGGCGTAGGCGGTGCCGACGGGGAGTCCCTGCTGCATGGCCTTCGACAGCAGCCACACCGCCAGCGCCCCCAGCGCGAAACAGACCAGCGTGGGCAGCGGCCGGGTGAACCCCTCGGTCGGCTTGATGCTCTGCGACCAGGCGATCTCCACCAGCCCGGCCGCCATGAGCAGCAGCCAGCTCATCGGACGGCCAGCTTCCCGGCCAGCTCCCGCGCGGCGGCGTAGGACCGCTCGTGCACGGCCCTCCGGTCGGCGAGGGCCGGGTCCACCAGGGAGTTGACCAGTTCGGCGTGGACGAACGTGACGTCCTCGACGGCGAAGTGCCCGAGGAAGAAGTCACGCAGATAGCGTTCCTCGTGGTCGAAGGGCTCCCTGGGAGTGCCGGGGCCGTAGGCGCCGCCCCGCGCGCCCGCGACGACGAACGTCCGGCCGGTGAGCTTCATCTTGGGGAAGGTCACCTGGTCGATCCAGGCCTTCAGCGCCGAGGGGATGGAGAAGTTGTACATCGGCGTGCCGATCAGCACGACGTCCGCGGCCACCAGCTCGTCGAGCAGCGGTTCGACCACCGCCCAGGCCTCGGCCTGTTCCGGGGTGCTCACCACCTCGTGGTAGCGGCCGATGTCGGTGATCTGACCGGCCAGGACACGGTCGCACAGCTCCGTCCAGGCCTGCCCGATGTGCGGGACGGGGTCGGCGGCCAGGTCCCGGTAGGTGTATCCGCCCTCCGGGTTGGCCGCGCGCCACGCGGCGGCGTAGATCCCCGACAGGGTGCGGGAGAAGGACGCACGGCGGGCGCTGGCGTCCAGGTGCAGCAGGCGGCTCACGGCTCTCCGATCCTCGATGCCAAAGCGGACGTTGTGTCCGCTTAATCACCATAGCGACAAGCGGACACGATGTCCATTTGATCCGGACCCAGTCGGCCGGAGGGCGGCGCCCGTCATCGCACGCGGCGACGGGCACGGCGCGGCGAGAGGGGCGCCTCGGAGGCGACGCCGGGAACGACCACCGGCCACCCGGGCACGTCGAGGCATCCGGGCATGAGAAAGGCGGCCCCGGTATCCCGGAGCCGCCTGGTGCGTGAACGACCCGGCAGGCCGTTCACACGAGGAGTCAGCGGACGACGGTGGTCACCGGCCGCGGGACGCGGGCGATGCCGGTCAGCCGGTTCTCCTCGCGCAGGGTGCGCAGCCGGTTGACCTCGGCGGTCCACTCCGCGCCCTTGGGGGTCGCCCTGCCCTTGCGGCGGCGGATCCTGTCGTCGTAGGCCTTGGGCCCGAAGGTCGCCCGCTGGCCCGCCTCGGCCGCGCGCAGCGCCTCGGTCAGCGCCGCGTCGAAGACCAGCCCGGCGGCCCTGAGCTCCTCCGGGGACGCCCCGGCCGCCTGCACCCGGCGCAGTTCGGCCTCGGCCGTGCGCGCCCTCTCAAGGAACTCGGGGAAGCTCTTCCCGACCTCCTGGTCGGCGTGGTGACGGACCTCCGCCTCCCGGCTCACGCCCGGTCGGAAAAACGCCATCGTCTGCCCTCTCTCACCCGTCGCCGGGAACCTCCCGGCGGATCACGGCTGTAGCCTACGCCGTCGGCCCCCGGACCACCCACTCAGGGACCGGCCCACCCCGGACGGCACGGCGCGGCGCCCTTTACACAGTAAGGTCACCGATGGCAGGATGCGGCCCATGCCCGCCAAACGACCGCCCGTCCCGCTCTCCAGGGAACGCATCATCGAGGCCGCCCTGCACATCGCCGACAGCCAGGGGCTCCGGCGGCTGACGATGCGGCGCCTGGGTGACGCGCTCCAGGTCGAGGCCATGGCCATCTACCACCATCTGCCGCGCGGCAAGGACGCCCTCATGGACGCTCTGGCCGAGCACGTCACGGCCGTCCACGCCGAGCCCGCGAGCACCTGGCAGGACAGCGCGAGGGCGTGGTGCAGGGCGAGCAGGGACGCGCTCAGGGAGCATCCCGGGGTGCTGGCGCTGGCGCTGACCAAGCCCCCGAAGGGCCGCGCGGCGATCGCCCTCATGGAGCAGACCGAGCAGCTCGCCGACGCCGGGCTGCCCGACGCGGCGCAGGCGGTACGGACGCTGCGGGCCTACGTCTTCGGCGCGGTCGCAGTCGAGGTACAGCGCTCCGGATGGGCCGACTCCCCGGCGGACGGCGCCGAACCGTGGCGTCCCCCGTCGGCCGGCGGAGGCTCCGCGGCGGCCGACACCGACTTCGAGCACGGGCTGAACGCCCTGCTGGCGGGACTCAACGGAAAGCGAACGGAGACTGAACGGTAAAGAAACGCGAGGCCGATCCTTTTTTACCTGCCAGATGGCGCGTTTCGCTTGGCCAGATGTCCGCTATGAGGCATCCTGTGCTATAGGTCACACCTCCGGAAGAGCCCTGAAGGACCACTCTCCAGAGTTCGCAAACAGTCCTAACGGGCTATGTCCCGGGGTGAGATCCAGATCGCACACTTGAGTTTGACCAACGTGCGGACCTCACCCCGTTCGAGGCACGCACGACCCACATGTCCACACCAGATGCTCGTCACCCGTCACGCGATGGGAACGGATTCCCATCGGGGACACGGTGTCCACCCGCTGTCCGATGTCGATCCAGCGAGCCGACGATAGAGATCCGGAGGCACGCCGATGTGCCCGCACCAGCCGTCCTGTCCGCCCGCCGAGGCGCTGGACCGCGAAGCCGCCCGTACGATGGTCGCCCACCCCGAGCAGGGCTGGAGCCTGCTCTGCAACGGTGTGGTGCTGTTCGACGACACCGGCGAGATCCTGCCCGACGGCGGGGTCATCGAGCCGCACCGGCCCCTGGCCGGCGTCGCCTGATCGCCTGACCGATCACTCCGCGGCGGCGCGCATCCTCGCGCCGAGCCAGTGCGCGACCACCTCGCCCACCCTGCCGGGATGCCTTTTGAGATCGTGCCCCTCACCGGGCAGCACCACCAGGCGCGAGGTGTCCGCCGCCTCGGGGACCCCAAACGGGTCACGGTCACCGCTGACCGCCAGCACGTCGACCCCCGCCGCGCGCAGTTCCTGCGCGCGCGACCTCTCCGGCTTACCGGGAGGATGCAGGGGAAAGGCCAGCGCGACCACCGCCGTCGCCCCCGCCTGCGAGGCCGTACGGCAGGCGACCCTGGCCCCGTTGCTCCGCCCGCCCTGCACCAACGGCAGACCGGGCCGGAGCCCGCGAAGCCCGGCGACCAGTTCCAGCCAGGCCTCGTCCTGCCTGGCCGCCGATCCGGGAGCCCTGGCCCCTCGCATCCTGAACGGCTGGAGCACCCGGGCGACCACTCCGCCGATCGGCGTCACCGCGTCCCGTACGGCCAGCAGGTCGGGTGCGTCCACTCCCCCGGCCGAGCCGTGGGTGAGCACCAGCAGGAAACGTGGATCGGCCACCTCGTCGATCTCGGCCACGGCCGGGCCGTGAACGGTGCCGATCTCCACGGACGAGGCAGTACTCCGGATGGACACCGATCTAGTCCTAACGGCTGATGTCCGGGCCTGCGGCAGGGCGGACAATCTCAGGGTGCAGGATCATCACGATATCCGACAGGACGTACGGGCGACCATCGGGGCCCGCCGTGACCTCGGCCCCGAGTACGAGGCCGCGCTCGTCGAGTCCTTCGTCGAACGCCTCGACTCGACGATCGCCGCCAGGGTGCGGGCGGAGCTGCAGGCCACGGGTTATCACCCCCAGCAGCACTATCCGCACCCCCAGGGTCCTCCCCCCGCGCCGCGGCGCAAGGGGAACGGCACCGTCCCGATCGCGCTCGGCTCGCTGGGGCTGGCCATCCCGCTGACCGCCGTCGCCGCCGAGGGCGGGACCGTGGGGATTCTGGTCGCCTGGGGCGGCATCGTGGTGATCAACATCGCCCACGCCCTCGGCGGGCTGCGCCACCGCGACTGAAGAGCGGGGCCGGAGACTCAGGCGTCCCGGTTGCGCCGCAGCCTGACCTCCTCGGCCAGTTCCTCGTCCGCGCTGTCCAGGCCGTAACGCCACACCCGCTCGGCGTCCTCCTCACGCCCTCTGAGCGGCAGCGTGCGGGCCAGCAGCTCGATGGCCAGCGCCCCGGTCTCGGCGTCGCCGCCCTCCTCCACCGCCCCGGTGAGCTCGGCGCAGGCCAGTTCGAGATGGGCGATGCCGAGCAGCACCCGCAGCCTCGCCGTCTCCACGACGTCCGGCACGGACAGCGCCTCGACGAGCACTCCCGCCGCCTCGGCCGCCTCCCCCTCCTCAAGGAGGATCTCGGCCAGCCGCTGGGCGGCGAGGGAGGAGATCTCCGGCTCTCCGGTCGCCAGCGCGGCCCTCAGGGCCTCCTCCGCCTCCACGGGGCCCACGGCGAGCCTGGCCAGACCCATGTGCGCCAGCGGAGCGCAGGCGGCGTTCCCGGTGCCCAGCGCGGCCTGCCAGGCCGCCCGCGCCTGGTCGGGCAGGTCGTCGCGCTCGAAGCTCCTGGCGAGCAGGCAGGCGGCCTGCCCGGCGAACTCGGGATGGCCGGTGGCCAACGCGGCACGGGCCGCCGCCCTGGCGTCGGCCGCGTCCCCCCGCTCCTCGAGCACCACCGCCAGCCCGACCGCCGCCTGCGCGCGGTCGGGCCCCTCAGGGTCCGCGGCCAGCTCCGCGAAAATCACCGCGGCGCCGTCCAGGTCACCGTCCTCGGCCAGCCGCCGCGCGGTCTCCAGCGGTCGGGTGTCCACCTCTGGCATGCAGGGTCCCTCCGGGTAAGGAATCGCCCCGGGCCCGGTGGCCCGGAGCCCTGTCCACGAGGTGGATCTTAACGGTGCGAATCAGTCCTCGTAGGCCTCAAGCGGAGGGCAGGCGCACACCAGATTGCGGTCGCCGTACGCCTGGTCGATCCGGCGGACCGGCGACCAGTACTTGGCCTCGCGCACCGACGGCAGCGGGTAGGCCGCCTCGGCCCGCGAATAGGCGTGCTCCCAGTCGTCGGCCAGCAGGCAGGCAGCCGTGTGCGGGGCGTTGCGCAGCGGGTTGTCGGTCTTGTCGTAGGCGCCGGAGGCGACCTTCTCGATCTCCCCCCTGATCGCGATCATCGCCTCGCAGAACCGGTCGAGCTCGGCCAGGTCCTCGCTCTCGGTCGGCTCGATCATCAGCGTACCGGCCACCGGGAAGGACATGGTGGGAGCGTGGAAGCCGTAGTCGACCAGGCGCTTGGCCACGTCGTCCACGGTCACACCGGTCTCCTTGGTGATCTGGCGCAGGTCCACGATGCACTCGTGGGCGACCAGGCCGCCCCGGCCGGTGTAGAGGACGGGGTAGTGCGGGGCGAGCCTGCGGGCCAGGTAGTTGGCCGACAGGATGGCCTGCTCGGTGGCCGCCTTGAGCCCGTCTGCGCCCATCATCCTGACATAGGCCCAGGAGATGGGCAGGATGCCCGCCGAGCCGTACGGCGCGGCGGAGACGGGACCGACCGGCGAGTCGTCGCGCAGCGGGTGACCGGGCAGGTAGCCGGCGAGGTGGGCGCGGACCGCGACGGGGCCGACGCCGGGGCCGCCGCCGCCGTGCGGGATGCAGAAGGTCTTGTGCAGGTTCAGGTGGGAGACGTCCGCCCCGAACTCGCCCGGCTTGGCCAGGCCGACCAGGGCGTTGAGGTTGGCGCCGTCGACGTAGACCTGGCCGCCCGCCTCGTGCACCCGCTCGCAGATCTGGGTGATGGTCTCCTCGTAGACGCCGTGCGTCGAGGGGTAGGTCACCATGATCGCGGCGAGCCGGTCGCGGTGCTTGCCGAGCTTGGCGTCGAGGTCGGCGAGGTCCACGTTGCCGTTGTCGTCGCAGGCGACCACGACGACCCGCATACCGGCCATGACCGCGCTGGCGGCGTTGGTGCCGTGCGCGGAGGAGGGGATCAGGCAGACGTCGCGATGGGCCTCGCCGCGGGCGTGGTGGTAGGCGCGGATCGCCAGCAGCCCGGCGAACTCACCCTGGGAGCCCGCGTTCGGCTGGATGGAGACCGCGTCGTAGCCGGTGACCTCGGCCAGCCAGCCCTCAAGCTCCCGCACCAGCTCCGTGTAGCCCTCGGCCTGCTCCGCGGGGGCGTAGGGGTGCAGCCCGGCGAACTCGGGCCAGGTGATCGGCTCCATCTCGGTGGTCGCGTTGAGCTTCATGGTGCACGAGCCGAGCGGGATCATCGACCGGTCGAGCGCGACGTCCTTGTCCTGGAGCCTGCGCAGGTAGCGCAGCATGGCCGTCTCCGACCTGTGGCTGTGGAAGACCGGGTGGGTCAGGTAGTCGCCGGTGCGCGCCAGCCCCTCGGGCAGCGCGTCGTGCGCCGCGGCGTCCAGGTCGGTCAGTACGGCGCCGCTGACCTCGAAGGCGGCCAGGACCTGCTCCAGGTGGAGCTGCTCGGTCCGCTCGTCGCAGGTGACACCGACGTGGTCGGCGTCGACCAGGCGCAGGTTGACGCCGTTGTCGCGGGCCGCGGCCACGATCCGGGCGGCGCGGCCGGGCACCCGGGCGAGCACGGTGTCGAAGAAGGCGTCGTGGACGACCTCGACGCCTCCGTGGCGCAGGCCCGCGGCCAGCACGACGGCGTGCCGGTGGACGCGCCTGGCGATCCTGCGAAGGCCCTCGGGGCCGTGGTAGACGGCGTACATGCCCGCGATGACCGCGAGCAGCACCTGCGCGGTGCAGATGTTGCTGGTCGCCTTCTCCCTGCGGATGTGCTGCTCACGGGTCTGCAGCGCCAGGCGGTAGGCGGGGCGGCCGTCGGCGTCCTGGGAGACGCCGACCAGACGGCCGGGCATCTGCCGCTGCAGGCCGTCGCGGACGGCCATGTAGGCGGCGTGCGGGCCGCCGAAGCCCAGCGGGACGCCGAAGCGCTGCGAGGAGCCGATCGCGATGTCGGCGCCGAGCTCGCCGGGGGCGGCCAGCAGGGTCAGGGCCAGCAGGTCGGCGGCGGCCACCACCTGGGCGCCGCGCGCGTGGGCGGCCTCGGCGACCGCGCGGAAGTCCCTGATCTCGCCATCGGCCCCGGGGTACTGCACGAGCACGCCGAAACAGTCGGGAAGGGCCTCGGTGAAGTCGCTCTCGACCAGCTCGATGCCGAGCGGCTCGGCCCTGGTGCGCAGCACGGCCTTGGTCTGCGGCAGCGAGCCGGCGTCGACGACGAACACGTTCGAGGAGCCGCGCACCGCCCTGCGGGCCAGCGTCATCGCCTCGGCGGCGGCGGTGGCCTCGTCCAGCAGGGAGGCGCCCGCCACGTCGAGACCGGTCAGGTCGGAGACGACCGTCTGGAAGTTGAGCAGGGCCTCAAGGCGCCCCTGGGAGATCTCGGGCTGGTAGGGCGTGTAGGCGGTGTACCAGCCGGGGTTCTCCAGGAGGTTGCGGCGGATGACCGCCGGGGTGATCGTGTCGTGGTAGCCCAGGCCGATCATCGAGGTGAGCACGGTGTTGCGCCCGGCGAGGGCGCGCAGCTCGGCGATGGCCTCCGTCTCGCTCGCGGCGGGCGGGAGGTTGAGCCTGTCCTTCGCCCTGATGGCCTCGGGGACGGCCACCGCGACCAAGTCGGCGGTCGAGGCGAATCCGACCGCCTCGAGCATGCGGGTCTGGTCGGCGTCCGCGGGCCCGATGTGACGGGTGGCGAACGGCGGGGGGGTCAGCTCGCTGAGCGGTGACAGGTCGGTCATGGGAAGCCTCCCGAGACGTTGGAGACCGGCGCTGGGCGCGGGCGTATGCCGGATCTCCCCCTCTGTCATCGCGACCTGAGAGTTTCACCTTCCGGTGCGTGGAAGGCTTTCCCCGTCGGTGAGACGCGCCTGGCGGGCGTGCCTGCTTTCCAGAGTCGCCTCGCCCACGCGGTACCGGGTGCCTGAGAGATTCCGGGGAGGTTGCTCCTTCGGCGCCCCGATCATGCCGGGGTCTCTCCCGCGCAGAGTCAGCAGCGAGACAACCTTACCCGGTGCGGCGAGCCCGGCGACGACGGGCCAGCTCATCCGCGTGGTGATCGCCTAAAGGGCTCTGGCCGGACTCCGCGCGCTCTCCGGGCAGGTCGGCCAGGGAGCCCTCCACCTCCTGCCAGACGCGGCCGAGGGCTATGCCGAAGACACCCTGCCCTCCCTGGAGCAGGTCGATGACCTCGTCGGGTGAGGTGCACTCGTACACGCTCACCCCGTCACTCATGAGGGTGATCTGGGCCAGGTCGTTGACGCCGCGGTCGCGCAGGTGCTGGACGGCGATGCGGATCTGCTGGAGGGACACACCCGTGTCGAGCAGCCGTTTGACGACCTTGAGCACCAGGATGTCGCGGAAGCCGTACAGGCGCTGGGAACCCGAACCGTGAGCGGCCCTGACCGTGGGCTCGACCAGACCGGTGCGCGCCCAGTAGTCCAGCTGCCGATAGGTGATGTCGGCCGCGGCACAGGCGGTGGGACCGCGGTATCCGATGTCGGCGGGCAGTTTCACCGGCTGCCCGTCGAACAGCAGGCCCTCTTCGCCCGCACGCTGACGTGCCTCCCCGCGCCGTTCCGGGTCATCCTGGTCGGCGTTTCTACCCTCGCCGCTGCTGACCGCCACGCGGACCTCCGGCTTTCTCTCATCCCGCGGCCTGATCTGGGGGTTTGCGCACAGCCGCGGGTTTCACTTGCACCGTAGGACTGGGGCCAAGATCAGTCAACGACCCTCCCCGGCGCGTCGTGAAGCGTAAATGCACCGAAATACCTACCCCGCGCGACCGAAGTCCTCGGGCGTGATCGTGTCAAGGAACTCCCTGAACTTCTCCACCTCGTCCTCCTGGTCGTCGGGAATGATCACCCCCGCCTCCCTGACGATGTCCTCACTGGCGAAGATACGGGCTCCCGTACGCAACGCCAGGGCTATGGAGTCCGAAGGACGGGCGCTCACCTCGACCCCGTTGGAGAACACGAGATCGGCGAAGAAGATCCCATCACGGAGTGCGACGATGTTCACGGTGCTCAGCCGGACGCCGAGCGCGTCGAGCACGTCGCGGAAGAGGTCATGGGTGAGTGGCCGGGGTGGCGGCTCTTCGGCCTGGGCCATCGCGATCGCCGTCGCCTCGGTCATGCCGATCCAGATCGGCAGGTACCGCTCCCCATGTGCCTCCTTCAGCAGGACAATAGGCTGGTTTGAGGGCATCTCAACCCGAACGCCCACGACCTCCATCTGCAACACGGGCTGCTCCGTCTTCGCTGGATTATGACCGGTTTGTTCAACGTAACACTCGTGAGGGGACGAGTGCCTGGTCAGGTTCTCACCGGCCCAAGCCCCCACGCACGGCGGAACGCAGGAGCGAGGCGTGCAATTCCAGCAGAAGACCAGAAATCTCCTTGGCGGTCTCGTCGGCCCGGTCGATGGCCCCCGGGCCTCGGCGGCGAAGCAACGGCGCGATGGCCTGTTCGACGAGGGTGGCCTCCCGCTCGGCCGCGGCCTTGACGACCCGCAGGTGGCGTGCCCTGAGCCCGAAGGCGGCCAGTGCCCCCACGCTGCGGGCCACGGCCAGCGCCTCGGCGTCGTAGTGGCGGGCGACCGCGGCGAGCAGGCCGAAGTCCTCAAGCTCGGTGAGGGTCTCCTCGTCGAGCTCGGCGGCGGCGAGCAGTTCCTTGCGGGTGAGACGAACCTCCGGCGGCGCCTCGCCGGGAAGGGCCCGCGGAGGGGTGACCGGCCGGTCCTCGCGGTCCGCGGCCTCGAGCCGGTCCTTGATCACACGCAGCGGCAGGTAACGGTCGCGCTGCTCGCCGAGGATGTAACGCAGCCGCTCGACGTCGGCGTAACTGAACTTCCGGTAGCCGGAGGGACTGCGCTCCGGCTCGATCAACCCCTCGCCCTCCAGGAAACGGATCTTGGAGATGCTGACGTCGGGGAACTCGCCCTGCAACAGGGCGAGCACCTCCCCGATGCTCATGTGCGAACGAGCCGCCTGGGAGCTCATCATCCTCCAGCGGCGCCACGGGTGAGGAAGACCAGGCGGAACTTGCCGATCTGCACCTCGTCGCCGCCGTAAAGCGGGACCTCCTCGATCCGCTCGCGGTTGACGTAGGTGCCGTTGAGGCTGCCGACGTCACGGACGGTGAACACCCCTCCGCCGCGCCGGTAGAACTCGACGTGACGCCGCGAGACGGTGATGTCGTCCAGGAAGATGTCACTCTCGGGGTGACGTCCGACCGTGGTCAGGTCACTGTCCAGCAGGAAGCGGCTGCCCGCGTTGGGACCACGCATGGCGACGAGCAGCGCGGCGCCCGGAGGCAGTTGCTCGACGGCCTGCCGCTCGGCGAGAAGCGTCTCTCCCGTCTCCGCCTCGTAGGCCTCGATCCCGGACAGGGAGATCGTCGACGTACTGTCTCCCGGGGAGTCGAACCTGGTCAGCGGCGACCCGCATCGTGAACAGAAACGGGCGTCCTCAGGGTTGGCATGACCGCACTGCGTGCAGTAGACGCTCGGCATCGATCGGCTCGGCCTCCTACCGCGAGGACGCGGCAACGGTTCTCGGTACGCGCGCCTCGCTTCATCGCTTCTCAAGTATTTGCTCAGACTGCGAATGCCGCAACATACACCGAATAGCGAGAAAGATCAAGTCCGACGCTCGAGGACGGGTTCGGTCGAGGACAAAGTTACCGCCGGGCGGCGCCCCGGTCCATGCCGCCGCGCTGGGTTTTCGCGCTCTCCGGGCCGGGGATCCCAGGGGAGACCTCAGGTCGCCGCCGCCCCCTCCACGACCCTGGCCCAGTGCTCGATCAGGCTCTGCGCCGAGTCGACGTCCCCCGCCTCCGCCCACAGGTGGGTCACCGCCTCGGCCGGGTCCGGCAGCACCAGCGCCCAGCTGCCGTCCTGCGCCACGACGCGCACCCCGTCGGTCGTGTCTATCCGGTACAGCTCGGCGGCCTCGATGACCGAGCGCATCACCACGCCCTTGGCGGCCCACGGCGTGGGGACCGTACGGCGCAGCAACCGGGCCTGCGGGATCCTGGCGTCGATCTGGCTGAGCGAAAGTCGGGTCCTGGCGACCAGGCCGAGCAGCCGCAGGAACACCGCCAGGCCGTCGACCGTCGGGCCGAACTCGGGTACCACGAAGCCGCCCCGCCCGTCCGCGGCGAAGACCATGCCCTCCGCCCTGGCCGCGGTGGTCAGCGCGTCCAGGGCGGTCGAGGTCCACTCGACCTGCACACCGTGGAAGCGGCAGACCTGCTCGGCCACCCGGGTCGTGGTGACCGGCAGGGCCACCCTGCCGCCGCGCCGCTCTGCGGCGACCAGGTCGAGCACGACCAGCAGGGCGCGCTCCTCGCTGATCAGCTGGCCCGTCTCGTCGACGAGCGCGATCCGCTCCCCCACCGGGTCGAAGCGCACGCCGAAGGCCGCCCTGGCCGAGCCGACCAGCTCGGACAGGCGTTGCAGGGCCCGGCGGCGCTCGGCGAGGGTCTCGGTCGGCGAGGCGTCGTCCAGGCGGTTGTTGACGGTGAGCACCTCGACGCCGACCCTGCCCAGGAGGCTGGGCAGCACCAGTGAGGAGGTGCCGCCCGCGCAGTCGACGACGACCTTCAGGTCGGCGTCGCGCACCCCGGTGACGTCCACGCAACGCAGCAGCTCGTAGGTGTAGTCCTCGATCGCCCTGGCCGGGAAGCTCAGCTCGGCGATCTCCCCGGGGAAGGCGCGGCGGAACTCCTGGCGGGAGAAGACCCGCTCCAGTTTGCGCTGGGCGCCCTGGGAGAGGTCGGCGCCGTGCTCGTCCATGAAGACGATGTCCACGCTCTGCGGGTCGCCCGGAGTGGTGCGCAACGCGATCCCGCCGACCGCGTTCTCCCTGGCGGTGTGGAAGCGCGAGACGGGCAGCGGGGCCGCCTCCAGGTCGAGCACGTTGATCGCGCTGGCGGTCAGCGCGCTGATCACGGCCCGCTTCAGCGCCCTGGCCGCCCGGGAGGAGTCCCGGGAGGTGATGACCGAGGCGCCCTTCCTCAGCGTGGTCGCGTAGGCGCTGGCGAGCCGTACGCACAGTTCGGGGGTGATCTCCACGTTGACCAGGCCGGAGACGCCGCGCGGGCCGAACAGGCTGCGCTGGCCCCTGGGCTCCCAGATGACGCTGGTGTTGACGACCGCCCCGGCCTCCACGGTCTTGAAGGGGTAGACCTTGACGCCCGAGGAGACGTACGCCTCGGCCTCGATGATGCACTCGTCGCCGACGACGGCGCCCTCCTCGATCCTGACCCCGGTCATCAGGTCGGTGTTCTTGCCGACGACGCAGCCGCGCAGGTGGGCGCTCGGGCCGACGTAGACGTTGTCGTGGACGACGGCGCGGTGCAGGAAGGCGCCCTCCCTGACCACCACGTTGCTGCCGAGCACGGTGAACTCGCGCAGTTCGGCCCCCGCCTCGACCTTGGCGTAGTCGCCGACGTACAGGGGGCCCTTGAGCACGGCGTCGGCGTCGACCGAGGCCCCCTCGGCCACCCAGACACCCGGGGAGACCTCGAAGGCGTCGATGTCCACCCTCACCCGCCCGGAGAGCACGTCCGCCTGCGCCCTGAGGTAGCTCTCGTGGGTGCCGACGTCCTCCCAGTAACCGTCGGCGACGTAGCCGTACAGCGGGGCGCCGCGCGCCAGCAGGCGGGGGAAGACGTCGGCGGACCAGTCGACGACCCCGCCCGCGGCGATCTCGTCGAGGACCTCGGGCTCCATCACGTAGACGCCGGTGTTGACGGTGTCGGAGAAGACCTGGCCCCAGGTCGGCTTCTCCAGGAAGCGCTCGACTCTGCCCCGGTCGTCGACGATGACGATGCCGAACTCCAGGGGGTTGGGGACGCGTTTGAGCCCGATCGTCACCAGCGCGCCGTTCTCCCGGTGGAAGCGGATCATGTCGGTGAGGTCCATGTCGGTCAGCGCGTCGCCGGAGATGACCAGGAAGGGCTCGTCCCTGAGCTTGTCCGCGGCGTTCTTGACGCTGCCCGCCGTGCCGAGAGGGGTGTCCTCGGTGGCGTAGTACAGGCTCATGCCGAGCTCGTCGCCGTCACCGAAGTAGTTGCGGACCAGCGCCGCCAGAAACTGCACGGTCACCACGGTCTCGGTGAACCCGTGCCGCCTCAGCAGGCGCAGCACGTGTTCCATGATCGGCCGGTTGATCACGGGTAGCAGTGGCTTGGGCTGGTTGGCGGTCATCGGCCGCAGCCGAGTCCCCTCCCCGCCCGCCATCACGACGGCCTTCACACATCACCTCTTAATGCGTCCGGCTCCGCGTATGAGCTGACGCACCTGTACCCAGTAGAGCGCCCCGGACCACCAGTACAGTCCGGTGCCCCAGATCGCGAGCGACCAGCCGACGATGCGGGCGGGCCCGGCGTACCAGGCGTCGTGGTGGGCGAGGAAGAGCAGGGGGAAGGCGTAGAGCAGGTTGGCCGTCGCGGCCTTGCCGAGGAAGTGCACGGGCAGCGCGGGGCCGTACCCCAGGCGGCGCAGGATGGGCGGGATGCCCAGCAGCATGACGTCGCGCAACGGGATCGCCAGGGCCAGCCACCAGGGGATGATCTCGCGCATGGCCAGGCCGAAGAGGGTGGCCAGGATGTAGAGGCGGTCGGCCAGCGGGTCGAGGAGGCGGCCGAGCCTGCTGGTCTGGTTCCACGCGCGGGCGATCTTGCCGTCGAGCCAGTCGGACAGGCCGGCCAGCATCAGCAGCGCCACGGCCCAGCTGTCGGCCTTCGGCCCGAGGACCAGCCACAGGAAGACCGGGACTCCGACAAGCCGGGCCAGGCTCAGCGCGTTGGGCACCGTCAAAATGCGGTCTTCGGCACCCGATGCTTCCGGATTCACCCGAATGTCTCCCTCCCCGTACCTGAAGCCGACCCTACTGCGTTCGCCGCGGCATCCCGCAGGTGACGGGCACCACAGGTCTCTTCACAGCTTCGGCAGGAACCCTGTGAAGGTTCTTCGAGGTCGTGGGGGGAGTGTGCCGCGGGCGCGGGCCGGGCGTGTCGCCCGTCCCGCACCCGGGGAGGATTCGGCGGACCCGGTCACGGCCCGCCGGAACGGCTCAGTTCGCGGCTCCCACGGCGACCGGGGAGCGGTCACGCCGCCACAGCCTGTCCAGGGCCAGCGCCCCGCCGCCGCTGAACCCGATCGCCAGGCAGATGGCGAACAGGACCAGGACGTACTCGAACCCACCCTGCTGCGAGAAGAAGCCCTTGCCCGCGTGGACGAAGACGTAGGCGCCGACCATGTTGAGGGCGAGGATGACGCCCGCGACAGGCAGGGCGGCGCCGAGGATGAAGGCGAGGCCGCAGAGGACCTCGCTGCCCGCCACGGCCGGGGCCGCCACGGCGGCGAGGGGGATGCCGAGGTGGGTGAACCCGGCCGTGACCTCGTCGATCCCGCTGCTGAGGAGCTTCTGAAGGCCGTGCGCGATGAACACGATGCCGATGACGACCCGGGCGAGCAAAAGGGTGTAAGGCCCGATTCTCTCCAGCATGACTTTTCTCCTGTTGCGATGTAGTTCACTGATGAACCGGCACCCACAGGTCGACGTTTGGTTGAACGTTGAACTATTTGGGCATAGTACGGCGCTGCACAAACGCCAAAAATGGGGCCGGAACTGTGCTTTCACAGCACGAGCACTTCGATCGTCACCGAACGGGCGACAAGGACGGCGGGTGACGGACCCGGCCACGGATGTTCCTTGACCCACATAACATCCAACTATTCGCAACTGTCGTTGTCAACGACCTTCGTCTCCGGGCGGCCCTGGCGGCACGGCGAAGGCCCGGGACGCACGAGACGGATCCGTCTCGTGCGTCCCGGGCCTTCCGAGGTTCCGGGG
>NZ_JBEYAB010000033.1:0-14064 GCF_040631445.1 Streptosporangium sp. NPDC020072
GGGGGGGGGGGGGGGTGTTTGGGGGGGGGGGGGGGGGGGCGGCGGCGGCCCGCGGCCGCGCCGGGGCCCGGGGGGGGGGCCGCCGGCCCGGGCGCCCCCCCCCCCCCCCTCACGAGCGGGTCTAGCTGGCCCAGTCGAGCAGCGGGCGGGTGTTGCTCGGGTGGCGCAGCTTCGACAGCGACTCCTTCTCCAGCTGGCGGATGCGCTCGCGCGTCAGGCCCAGGTGCTTGCCGATCTCGTCGAGGGTGTGAGGCTTGCCGTCGACGAGGCCGAAGCGCAGAGCCATGATCTTGGCCTCCCTGGGGGAGAGGTTGCCCAGCACGCCGCGCAGCTGCTCACCCAGCAGCTGACGGTCGACCACCTCGGACGCCTCGGGCGAGTCGACGTCCTCGATGAGGTCGCCGATGGTGGTCTCGCCGTCGTCGCCGATGGTCGCGTTGAGGCTGATCGGCTGGCGGCTGGTGCGCAGCAGTTCCTCGATCTGGTCGGGGGTCTTGTCCAGCTCGACCGCCAGTTCCTCCGGGGTGGGCTCACGGCCGAGACGCTGGTGCATGTCACGCTCGACGCGCGACAGCTTGGAGAGCATCTCCAGCACGTGCACGGGAAGGCGGATGGTGCGCGCGGAGTCGGCGAACCCACGCTGGATGGCCTGGCGGATCCACCACATGGCGTAGGTGGAGAACTTGTAGCCCTTGGTGTAGTCGAACTTCTCGACCGCGCGGATCAGGCCCAGATTGCCCTCCTGGACCACGTCGAGCAACGCCATGCCACGGTCGGTGTACTTCTTGGCGACCGAGACGACCAGGCGGAGGTTGGCCTCAAGCATGTGGTCCTTGGCGCGGCGGCCGTCCTCGGCGATCCATTCGAGGTCGTCGCGCATGGCGGCGGGCAGGCCGGGCTCGGCCTCAAGCTTGGACTCGGCGTACAGCCCCGCCTCGATCCGCTTGGCCAGCTCGACCTCCTGGGCGGCGGTGAGCAGGGTGCGCCTGCCGATCGACTTGAGGTAGGTGTGCACCGAGTCGCCCATGACCGAGGACTGGTCGTCCAGGTCCATGGTCTGCTCGGCCTCGAGCTCGGCCTCCTCGGGGGCCCACTCCTCCTCGCCGATCTCCGGCTCGGCCTCGGCGGTCTCGGCCTTCTTGGCGGTGGTCCTGGCGGCCCTGGTGGTGGCCTTGGCGGGCGCGGCCTTCGCCTTGCGGGTGGTCCGGCGCCCGGCGGTCTTCTTGGACGCGCCGCTGAGCGCGGGCTCGTCCTCGGCGGCCAGGATGACGCCGGCCTCGGTGAGCTCCCGCAGGATCGAGCGGCCCTCCGTGGGGCTGGTCCCGGACTCCGCGAAGGCGTGGCGCAGCTCCGCGAGCGAAAGGTGACCCTGGACTCGCCCTCGGTCAAGGAGCTTCTCAAGGGGCGTCGGGGCCTCCGATGAGGTCGCCACGGCGGTTTGGGGCATGAGGACACCTCCTCCATCACGGAGTCGTCTGCTTACAGATTGTCGGGTGGGGCGGCCTGCGGGCCGCTCAGCGCACCAGTACCAATAACCCCAGTCAAGAACTTTATGTTCCCGACTTGACGGGGAAAATAAGATGGGCGGATCGTCCCGAGGCGGTCCGTTCCGTCATCAGCCGTGGTCAGGGGCTATTCGATCCCCTCCACCCGGCTTCCGGAGGGCCCCGCCGGGTCGTCGGCCTCGGGCATGGGGAAGGGGCTCGCCTCCTGCAGGCGCTGCTCGGTCCAGTAGGTCGTGACCGACCCCGGGTCGGGGTTGACGTCCCTGGAGACCACGGACCCGTCGTCGGGCGCCGACGTGGGCGCGGAGGAGGGCGCGGACGTCGGCTCGGAGCGCGGTGCGTCGTCGTCGGCCTGCGGCTGCGCCGTCTGCCGCGTCGCCGGTGACACGGCGGGCCCGGAGCCGGACTCCACGACCCTCCAGATCTTCTCCACCCGGCCGGCGGAGGCGGCGGCCGTCACGGAGACGCCGCCCACAAGGATCACGCCGACGACTCCAGCGGAGACCAACGCCTTGCGGGTGATATGCATGGGGTCGTCCCTTCTGTCGCGGCTGTCTGTTTGACGTGCCGGGTCTCCTCACGGTTCCCGATCACGACCATAACGGAGGGCGGCGAGATTCGGCTTGCCATTGGGCAGAAGTGGTATTTCGGACATCACGACCAGTTCGGCGGGGGCCGCGCAGGCGGGGAGCCGTTCCTTGACGAAGGCCCGCAGCTCGGTCAGCGACGGCGGGTCGGGGGAGACGACGACGGCCACGACGCGCTCGCCCCACTCCGGATCGGGGCGGCCGACCACGACGGCGTCGGCGATCGCGGGGTGCTCGGCGACGGCGGCGGCGGCCACGGCGGCGACGACCTTCTCGCCACCGGTGTTGATGACGTCGTCGCAGCGGCCGAGCACGCGCAGGCCCCCGCCGTCCATGACGCCGAGGTCGGAGGTGACGAACCAGTCGCCGTCGAGGGCCGAGGCGGTCAGCTCGGGCCGCAGCCGGTAGCCGGAGAACAGCACCGGGCCCGCGACGCGAATCCGCCCGTCGTCGCCAATCTTGAGATCTACATTGTAAAGGGGGGCGCCGTCGTAGACGCACCCACCACAGGTCTCGCTCATCCCATAGCTGAGCACCACCCGCGCGCCCGCGGCCCTGGCCTCCTCGACCAGCCCCGGCGGCGGCGCCGCGCCCCCCAGCAGGATCGTGTCGAACACCGACAGGTCGGCGTCCAGCAGCCGACGCAGCTGCGTCGGAACCAGCGAGACGTGCCGGGCACCGCTGGAGAGCACCGCCTCGGGGGAGAAGCCCTCGTGCACGATCGGTTCCGTCCCGCTGACCAGTGACCTGACCAGGACCTGAAGCCCCGAGACGTGGGAGGGGGGCAGGCAGCAGAGCCAGCGCTCGCCGGGCCGGGCGCCCAGACGGCGCAGCGAGGCCGAGGCGGAGGCGCGCAGGGCCGCGGCCGACAGCTGGACCCCCTTCGGCGCCCCGGTCGTGCCGCTGGTGGCGATGACGACGGCCACCTCGCCGGGCACCCCCACACCGTGCTCGCGCCGTACACCGTTGACATGGGTGGGGCGCAGGGCGTCGAGCGTGGCCCGCAGCGCGGCGGCGGGCAGGGCGGGGGACAGGGGAAGCACCGCGGGGCCGCCGTCGAGCGCGGCGCCGACCGCCCTGAACAGCTCCGGTCCCGGCGGCAGCACGAGCGCGTGCAGCTCCCGCCACCCGCAGGACGACTCCGCGTGCACAGGACCGTTCGTCACAGTCGTAAGGTTAGTGCCGGGAAAACGGACGGCAGCCGGGCGGGTCCCGGCGAGGCGGAAGGGACGCAGTCATCGTGAGCACGGAGCAGGCGGTGCCGGGCACGGACGGGCGGGCGAAGGGCGAGGCCAGGCCCATGCCGGAGAGCGTCCAGGTGCGCGCCGCCGACTGGAGGCGCTCCGGGGACTACGAGGACATCGTCTACGAGACCGCCGAGGGCATCGCGAAGATCACGATCAACCGGCCGGAGCGGCACAACGCCTTCCGCCCGACGACGCTCTTCGAGCTCAGGGACGCCTTCAACGTCGCCCAGGAGGACTCGGAGATCGGTGTGATCATTCTCACCGGCGCGGGCGACCGGGCCTTCTGCTCGGGCGGCGACCAGAAGATCCGCGGTGACGACGGCTACGTCGACAAGTCGACCCCGCACGTGGGCAGGCTGAACGTGCTGGACCTGCAGGTGCAGATCCGCCGCTGCCCCAAGCCGGTCATCGCGATGATCGCCGGCTACGCGATCGGCGGCGGTCACGTGCTGCACGTCTGCTGCGACCTGTCCATCGCCGCGGACAACGCGGTCTTCGGCCAGACCGGGCCCAAGGTCGGCTCCTTCGACGGCGGCTACGGGTCCTGGCTGCTCGCCGAGACCGTCGGCCTGAAGCGGGCCCGTGAGATCTGGTACCTGTGCCGTCAGTACGACGCCGAGACCGCCCTCGGCTGGGGCCTGGTCAACACGGTCGTCCCGCTGGAGCGCCTGGAGGAGGAGACGGTCGCCTGGGCCAGGGAGATGCTGGAGAAGTCCCCGCTGGCCCTGCGCATGCTCAAGGGCGCGCTGAACGCGGTCACCGACGGCGCGGCGGGCATGCAGCAGTTCGCCGGCGACGCCACCCTGCTCTTCTACATGAGCGAGGAGGCGCAGGAGGGCCGCGACGCCTTCAAGGAGAAGCGCACCCCCGACTTCGGCAAGTTCCCGCGCAGGCCGTGAGCCGCAGGCGATTCCAGCGATGAGGCGAAACCGGCCCGTCCCCGCAGTGCGCCGCCCCGGCGCGGTGAGGACGGCGCCGGTCCGCCGTCAGCCGTCGTGTCCGTCCTTTCGGACACGGCTTCTCTCAGCACGACGACGACCAGAGGAGGCAGTGCGGTGAATCCCGCCACCGCGCTCGCGACCGTGCTGGTCGACGAACTCGTACGCTGCGGTCTCACCGAGGTGGTGCTCGCGCCGGGCTCACGCTCGGCTCCGCTCGCGCTCGCCGCGCACGCCGACAGCCGCGTACGGCTGCACGTGCGCATCGACGAGCGCTCGGCGGCCTTCCTCGCCCTCGGACTGGCCAAGCGCGGCGGCCGGCCGGTCGCGCTGATGTGCACCTCGGGCACCGCCGCGGCGAACTTCCACCCCGCGGTCGTCGAGGCGCACGAGTCGGGGGTGCCGCTGCTGCTGCTCACCGCCGACCGGCCGCCCGAGCTGCGCGACACCGGCGCCAGCCAGACCATCGACCAGATCAAGATGTACGGCACCGCGGTCCGCTGGTTCAGCGAGGTCGGCGTGCCCGAGGACCGGCCTGGGCAGGTCGCCTACTGGCGTTCCCTGGCCTGCCGCGCCTACCAGCGTTCCCTCGGCCCGGCCGACCCCGGCCCGGTCCACCTCAACCTCGCCTTCCGTGAGCCGCTCGTCCCGGACGGCGACGTCTCCTGGAGCGAGTCCCTTGAGGGCGACGCCAACGGGCCGTGGGTCCGCGCCAGGGTCGCGCCTCCCGCGGCCGCGCTGCACCTGCCGCCGACCCGAAGGGGCGTGCTCGTCGTCGGGGACGGCGCCGCCAACATGCGCAGATACGTGGCGGCGGCCGGCATGGCCGGATGGCCGGTCCTGTCGGAGCCGAACGGCGGCGCCCGCTACGGCGACCACGCGGTCTCGACCTACCACTTCCTGCTCGGCACCCCCGAGTTCGCCGACCGGCACCGTCCGGACGTGGTGGTCACCCTGGGCCGTCCCGGCCTGTCCAGGCCGCTGCTGAACTGGCTCAGGCACGCCGAGGAGCACATCGTCGTCGCCCCCGACCTGTCCCGCTGGCCCGACCCGACCCGTTCCGCGACCCAGGTGGCGCAGGCGGTCGAGATCCCGGTCGCGGCCGGGGACGACGACTGGCTGCGCTCGTGGCGGCGTGCGGACACGGCGGCCAGGGCGGCGATCGACGAGGTGCTCGACGCGGGCGGGCTCAGCGAGCCGCGCCTGGCCAGGGACCTGGCCGAGCAGCTGCCCAACGGGGCGCTGCTGTTCTCCGGCTCGTCCATGCCGATCCGTGACCTCGACCAGGCGATGCGCCCGAGGAGGGGGCTGCGGATCCTGTCCAACCGGGGCGCGGCGGGGATCGACGGCGTGGTGTCCTCCGCGATGGGCGCGGCGCTGGCGCACAACGGCCCCTCCTACGCGCTGATGGGCGACCTGACGTTCCTGCACGACCAGAACGGGCTGATCCTCGGCCCCCGCGAGCCCCGCCCCGACCTGTGCCTGGTCGTGGTGAACAACGACGGGGGCGGGATCTTCTCGCTGCTGCCCCAGGCCGCGCTGCGCGACCCCTTCGAACGGGTCTTCGGCACCTCGCACGGAGTGGACCTGTCCCACGTCGCGGCGGCGACCGGCACGCCGTACACCTTCGTCGGGGAGGCGGAACAGCTGCCCAAGGCGTTGCGCGGGGAGGGGGTGCGCATCGTCGAGGTCCACACGGACCGGGAGCCGAACGCGGTGCTGCACGCCGCGCTGCGCGAGGCGGCCCACACCGCGATCCACGGCGTCCTGTGAGGGCCTGACACCGGCCCCTGTGAGGCCGGGTGCGGCCGGGCGAGGCCGGATGAGATCGGGGAGACGACGCAATAAGGTGACGGGCATGCATGTCGACGAGTTGCTCCAGGCGATTCCCGCGGTGTGGATCTACGTCCTGGTCGGTCTGGTGATCGGGATCGAGAGCCTGGGCATCCCGCTGCCCGGCGAGATCGTCCTGGTCAGCTCCGCGCTGCTGGCGGCCAAGGGCGTGGTCGACCCGCTGTGGGTCGGCGCCTGCGCCGGCGTCGGCGCGATCGTCGGCGACTCGATCGGCTACGCCGTCGGGCGCAGGGGCGGCAAGCCGATGTTCGACCGGCTCGGACGCAGGTTCCCCAAGCACTTCGGGCCGGAGCACATCGGCAGGGCCGAACGCTACTTCCACCGCTACGGCATGTGGACGGTCTTCCTCGGCAGGTTCGTCGCGCTGCTGCGCATCCTGGCGGGGCCGCTGGCCGGGGCGCTGCGCATGCCGTACTGGAGGTTCCTGGTCGCCAACGTGCTCGGCGGGATCGTCTGGGCGGGCGGGACCACCGCGGTGATCTACTACCTGGGCATGGCCGCCGAGCGGTGGCTGCGGGGCTTCTCCTGGGTCGCGCTGGTCGTCGCGTTGCTGTTCGGCGTCGCGACCACGCTGTTCGTCAAGCGCAGGGCCGCGCGGGCGGTGGCCGAGACGTCCGGGGAGCCCGGGGTGACCGAGGGGGACCCGGAGGCCGGACAGGCGGGCAGTCCGGTCGGCGCGGGCTGATCTGCTACCAGACCTGGGGATGTGCGCCGGGCCGCGGGCCGGTCACGCTGAGTCGGTACGGACTCACCGTGGAGGGGAGGCGGCATGCTATCCGACCAGACCTTGACCGGCTATGAACCGGTAGCCACCTACGGCCGTTACGAGGAGGCCCAGCGGGCCGTCGACTACCTGTCGGACCAGCGTTTTCCCGTCCAGCACGCGATGATCGTCGGGATGGACCTGCGGATGGTCGAGAAGGTGCTCGGGCGGCTGACCTACCTGCGCGCCGCGGGGATGGGGGCGGCGACCGGTGCCTGGATCGGACTGCTGATCGGCCTGTTCTTCGCGATCTTCACCCCCGGCAGGTTCCCCTGGATCCTGGTCCTGTGGAGCGTGATCTGGGGTGTGGTCGCCGGAGCCATCTTCGGGCTCATCGCCCACGCCTTCACCGGCGGCAGGAGGGACTTCCTCTCGTCGAGCGCCATCGTCGCCAACCGCTACGAGCTGCGGGTGACGACGCCCCAGGCCGCCGAGGCCCGCAGGCTGCTAGAGACCGGCATACCCCAGCACACCTAGGGCGGCGACCGCCCGCGGGGTTCACGCCGGGTCGCGCCTCAGGGGCCCGTCCGTCAATCCGAGGACGCGGCCCCGCGCGCCGTACGGCCGTCGCGGGAGGCCCAGAAGGAGACCAGCATGGCTAAGGCAGTCGGGATCGACCTGGGGACGACCAACTCGGTGATCGCCACGATGGAGGGCGACAAGCCCACGGTGATCGCCAACGCCGAGGGGTCGCGGACGACCCCGTCGGTCGTCGCCTTCACCGAGGACGGCGAACGCCTGGTCGGGCAGCTGGCCCGTCGTCAGGCGATCCTCAACCCGAAGGGGACGATCTACTCGGCCAAGCGTTTCATCGGCCGCCGCTACGACGAGGTCACCACCGAGATGCACGCCGTGTCGTTCGACGTGGTGCCGGGGCCGGACGACGCGGTCCGTTTCGACGTGCGCGGCAAGATGTACGCCCCGGAGGAGATCTCCGCCCTGATCCTGCGCAAACTCGTCGACGACGCCTCCAAGTTCCTCGGAGAGAAGGTCACCGAGGCGGTCATCACCGTGCCCGCCTACTTCAACGACTCCCAGCGCCAGGCCACCAAGGACGCGGGGAAGATCGCCGGTCTTGAGGTGCTGAGGATCGTCAACGAGCCGACCGCCGCGGCCCTGGCCTACGGGCTCGACCGCAAGGAGAACGAGACGGTGCTCGTCTTCGACCTGGGCGGCGGAACGTTCGACGTCAGCATCCTGACCATCGGGGACGGCGTCGTCGAGGTACGTTCGACCGCGGGCGACACCCACCTCGGCGGTGACGACTTCGACCGGCGCATCGTCGACTACCTCGCCGACGAGTTCCAGCGGGACACCGGCGTCGACCTGCGCGCCGACCCCCAGGCTCTGCAACGGCTCTTCGAGGCGGCGGAGAAGGCCAAGGTCGAGCTGTCCTCGGTCTCCCAGACGCAGATCAACCTGCCCTTCATCACGGCCGACGCCTCGGGCCCCAAGCACCTGAACACCACGCTGCGCCGGGCGACGTTCGAGGACATCACCTCCGACCTGCTGGAACGCTGCAAGGGGCCGGTCGAGCAGGCCATGGCCGACGCGCGGCTGAGCACCGGGGACATCGACGAGGTGATCCTGGTCGGCGGATCGACCAGGATGCCCGCCGTACAGGCCCTGGTGCGCAGGATGACCGGGGGCAAGGAACCGAACATGACGGTCAACCCCGACGAGGTCGTCGCGCTCGGCGCGGCGGTGCAGGCGGCCGTCATCAAGGGCGAGCTGAAGGACGTCGTCCTGCTGGACGTGACGCCTCTCTCGCTCGGCATCGAGACCCTCGGCGGCATCATGACGAAGGTCATCGACCGTAACACGACGATCCCCGCCCGCCGTTCCGAGGTGTTCAGCACCGCCGAGGACAACCAGAACGCGGTGGACGTCGTGGTGCTGCAGGGCGAGCGCGAACGCGCCGGGGACAACCGGGTGCTCGGCCGCTTCAGGCTGGAGAACATCAGGCCCGCGCCGCGCGGTGTGCCCCAGGTCGAGGTCACCTTCGACGTCGACGCCAACGGGATCCTGAACGTCTCGGCCAAGGACAAGGACACCGGCGCCGAGCAGCGCATCACCATCAGTGAGAGCTCGACCCTCGACACGGGCGAGGTCGAGCGGATGGTCGCCGACGCCGAACGGCACCGGGAGGAGGACCTGCGGCTGCGGCAGGTCGTGGACGCGCGCAACGAGCTCGACAGTGTCGCCTACCAGGTGGAGCGGCGGCTTTCCGAGCTGGGGGATGCCGTGCCGGTCCATGAGAAGGCTCGGGCCGAGATGCTCGTCTCCGACGCCAGGGAGACGGTCAGGCAGCAGGAGACACCGATCGACCGGCTGCGCTCGCTGACCGGCGAGCTGCAACAGGTCTACCAGGGGCTGGGCACGGTCTCGGCCTCCGGCGGCCAGAGCGGCCAGGGCCCGCAGGGGGCTCAGGGCGGCGGCCGGGACGACGACGTCATCGACGCGGAGTTCACGACCGATGAGTGAGGAACCCCGCGACGACGAGGCCGTGAGGCAGGAACCCGACGGCCTCCAGGAGCGCGTCACCGAGCTTCAGGACGAGGTGGCCGAGCTCCAGGACCGGTGGCGGCGAGCCCTGGCCGACCTCGACAACCTGCGCAAACGGGTCAGCCGTGACGCGTCCCGGGTGCGGGAGGAGGAAAGGGCCAGGGCGGCGGCCGAATGGCTTCCGGTGCTGGACAACCTGGAACGCGCCCTCGAACACGCCGGAAACGACCCCTCCTCCGTCGCCGAGGGGCTGCGGGCCATCCACGAGCAGGCTCTCGACGTGCTGGCCCGCCTGGGCTTCCCGCGCCGCGACGACACCGGCGCGAGGTTCGACCCCGCCAGGCACGAGGCGGTCGGCGTGCTCAGCCAGGAGGGCACACCGGACGGGACCGTCCTGCACGTGGTGCAGCCCGCCTACGGGGACGGTGAACGGCAACTGCGGCCCGCGACGGTCGTCGTCTCCAAGGCGGAATGATGCCGGCAGCCCGGGACTTCTACGAGATCCTCGGCCTGCAGCGCAACGCGAGCCAGGAGGACATCCAGCGCGCCTACCGCAAACTTGCGCGGGCCAACCACCCCGACGTCAACAAGGACCCCGAGGCCGAGGACCGCTTCAAGGACATCTCCGAGGCCTACAGCGTCCTGTCCGACCCCAAGACCCGCCGCCGCTACGACGCGTTCGGCCCCGACTTCCGCCAGGTCCCCGAGGACGTGGACCCCGAGACCTGGGCCCGTGCCGGAGCGGGACGCGCGGGGGCAGGGCGGGGCGGCCGGGGGAGCGGCTGGCCCGGTCAGGGCCCCTCCGGCTTCGGGGAGGGCGTCGACATCGACGACCTGCTGGAGGGACTCTTCTCCGGCAGGGCGGGCGGCGCGGGCAGGGCGGGCCCCGGATGGGGGCCCATCCCCGGCGCCGACCAGGAGGCCGAGCTGGAGCTGAGCGTCGAGGACGCCTACCGGGGCGGCCGTAAGTCCCTCACCGTCGGGGGCCGCAGGATCGAGGTCCGCATCCCCGCAGGGGTGACCGACGGCCGGCGGATCCGCCTGGCGGGCCAGGGCGGCAGGGGCGGTGACGGGGCACCCCCCGGAGACCTCTACCTGATCGTCAGGATCGCGCCGCATCCCCGTTACCGGGTCGAGGGACGCGACATCCACATCCGGCTCCCGATCACGCCCTGGGAGGGGGCGCTCGGCGCGGCCGTAGCCGTCGAGACACCGGGCGGCGAGACCAAGGTCAAGGTGCCGCCGGGCACGTCGAGCGGGCGGCGGCTGCGGCTGCGCGGCCGGGGCATGCCCAGTCCGAGGGAAGGCCCCGGCGACCTGTTCGCCGAGATACAGATCATGGTGCCGCCACGGCCGACCGACGAGGAGAGGCAGCTGTTCGAGCAGCTCGCGGCGGTGTCGGAGTTCGACCCGAGGAGGCGGTGATGCCCTACGCCCTGACCAGGCCGCGACGCCTGGACATCGAGTCGTTCGCCCGCCTGACCGGCACGCACCCCGACCTGGTGCGCCGCCTGGTCGTCCTCGGCGTGCTCGACGCGCAGCGGGACGCGGCGGGGGAGCTGTGGTTCCCGCTCTCCCAGCTGCCGGCCATGGCCAGGGTCCAGCGGCTGCGCGCCGGGTTCGCCCTCAACTACGCGGCCCTCGGCCTGGTGGTCGACCTTCTGGACCGCATCGCCGAGCTGGAGAGCGCCGCGCGTGGGCGCTCCCGCACCCCGGGAGGACCGAAGTGGACGTCAACCAGCTGACGCAGAAGTCGCAGGAGGCGCTGCACGACGCGCAGACCAAGGCCCTGCGCCACGGGCACACCGACGTCGACGGCGAGCACCTGCTGCAGGCGCTGCTCGACCAGCCGGACGGGCTGATCCCACGGCTGCTCCTGAACGCCTCCGTCGACACCGACCGGCTCGGCGCCGACCTGGAGGCGGCGCTGAACCGGATGCCGAGGGTCAGCGGGCCGGGCGTCGAACCCGGTCAGGTCCGGGTGACCCAGCGCCTTTCCCGGCTGCTGGAGACGGCCAAGCGGGAGGCCGACCGGCTCAAGGACGAGTACGTCTCCGTCGAGCATCTGCTCGTCTCCCTGATCGAGGAGGGCGAGACGACGCCCGCCGGGCGGCTGCTGCGCCAGCAGGGGCTGACCAGGGACTCCTTCCTGCAGGCGCTCACCGCCATCCGCGGAAACCAGCGCGTCACCTCGGCGATGCCCGAGGTCGCCTACGAGGCGCTGACCAAGTACGGGCGGGACCTGGTGGCCGACGCCGCCGCGGGCAGGCTCGACCCGGTCATCGGGCGCGACGCCGAGATCCGCCGCGTCATCCAGATCCTGTCCCGCAAGAGCAAGAACAACCCGGTGCTGGTCGGCGACCCCGGAGTCGGCAAGACCGCCATCGTCGAGGGACTCGCCCAGCGGATCAGCAACGGCGACGTGCCCGAGGGCCTGCGGGACAAGGTGGTCTTCAGCCTCGACATGGGAGCCCTGGTCGCCGGGGCGAAGTACCGGGGGGAGTTCGAGGAACGGCTCAAGGCCGTGCTCACCGAGGTGGTGGCCGCGGAGGGCCGCATCCTGCTGTTCGTCGACGAACTGCACACGGTCGTCGGGGCGGGCGCGGCCGAGGGCGCCATGGACGCGGGCAACATGCTCAAGCCCATGCTGGCCCGCGGCGAGCTGCACATGATCGGCGCGACGACGCTTGAGGAGTACCGCAAGCACATCGAGAAGGACGCCGCCCTGGAACGCCGCTTCCAGCCCGTCACGGTCGACGAGCCCTCCGTCGAGGACGCCGTCTCGATCCTGCGTGGCCTGCGCGAACGGCTGGAGGTCTTCCACGGGGTGACGATCCAGGACGCCGCCCTGGTGGCCGCCGTGGTGCTCAGCCACCGCTACATCTCCGACCGCTTCCTGCCGGACAAGGCCATCGACCTGGTCGACGAGGCCTGCGCGATGCTCAGGACCGAGATCGACTCGATGCCCGCCGAGCTCGACGAGCTCACCCGCAGGGTGATGCGCCTGGAGATCGAGGAGGCCGCGCTGGGCAAGGAGGAGGACCAGCAGAGCCTGGCCCGCCTCGACGAGCTGCGCAGGGAGTTGTCCGACCTGCGCGCGGAGGCCGACGCCATGCGCGCCCAGTGGGAGGCCGAACGGCACGCGCTGCGCGGCGTCCAGGGGTTGCGCGAGGAACTGGAGAACGTGCGCGCCGAGGCGGAGCGGGCCGAGCGTGACTACGACCTCAACCGTGCCGCCGAGCTGCGGCACGGGAGACTGCCCGAGCTGGAACGGCGGCTGAAGGCCGAGGAGGAACGCCTGCGCAGCAAGCAGGGGGTCGCCAGGCTGCTGCGTGAGGTGGTCACCGAGGAGGAGATCGCACTGATCGTCTCCAGGTGGACGGGCATCCCGGTGAGCCGCCTGCAGGAGGGCGAGCGCGAGAAGCTCCTGCACCTGGACGAGGTCCTGCACGAGCGGGTGATCGGCCAGGACGAGGCCGTGCAGACGGTTTCCGACGCCATCATCAGGGCCCGCTCGGGGATCAAGGACCCGCGCCGCCCGATCGGGTCGTTCATCTTCCTCGGGCCGACCGGGGTGGGCAAGACCGAGCTGGCCAAGGCGCTGGCCGCGGCGTTGTTCGACACCGAGGACAACATGATCCGCATCGACATGAGCGAGTACCAGGAGCGGCACACCGTCAGCCGCCTCGTCGGCGCCCCGCCCGGTTACGTGGGCTACGAGGAGGGCGGCCAGCTCACCGAGGCCGTACGGCGCAAGCCGTACTCGGTGGTGCTCTTCGACGAGATCGAGAAGGCGCACCCCGACGTGTTCAACACGCTGCTGCAGGTCCTCGACGACGGGCGGCTCACCGACGCACAGGGCAGGACCGTCGACTTCCGCAACACGGTGCTGATCATGACCTCCAACATCGGCTCGGTCTACCTGCTTGAGGGCGTCACCTCAAGCGGGGAGATCAAACAGGACGCCCAGGAGCTGGTGATGGCGGACCTGCGTTCGCACTTCCGCCCCGAGTTCCTCAACCGCGTCGACGACATCGTGATCTTCAAGCCGCTCACCGAGGAGGAGATCGAGCGCATCGTGGGCCTGATGTTCGGCGACCTGCGCGCGCGGCTCGGCGAGCGGGGCATCCTGCTGGAGGTCTCCGAGGACGCCACCAGACACATCGCCGAACGGGGCTACGACCCCGTGTACGGCGCCCGCCCGCTGAGGCGCTTCATCGCCAAGGAGGTCGAGACCCGCATCGGGCGCGCCCTGCTGCTCGGTGACGCGCACGAGGGCGCGGTGATCCGGGTCGGCATGGCCGGGGGGGAGCTCGTGGTCACCGTCGCCCAGGAGACCGAGACGGCCAAGGTGGCCTGAAGCTCACCGGCCAACCCGCCGGTGGAGAAGGCTTTTGGCCGGAGACCCTACCGGCGCCGTGCGCGAAGGGGTTTCCGGCTTGGGCGCCGTCGGTGCTTGGACTGAGGAACGCAGGAGCGCAGCGACGGAGTGACGAGGGAAAGCACCGACTCGGAGGCGCCCAAGCCCGCGACGCCGTCAGGCGGAGCAAGGAGACACAGCCAGACACAACCTAGTAGTGCTTTGTTAGGTGGTTAGGGCGGTCGCTGGTGGCAGGTCGGGCACCGGCCTGCCCAGACGGCCAGCAGCACCTGTAGTTCCCTGAG
>NZ_JBEYAB010000034.1:0-8107 GCF_040631445.1 Streptosporangium sp. NPDC020072
ATGAGGTGTCGGATGTTGTGGGTGGTGACGAGGTGGCGGGCGATGGTGGTGCCGAGGGTGCCGAGGCCACCGGTGATCAACACCGTCCCCTCAGGGTCCAGCCCGAGTCCCTCGGAGACCTCGGGGACACGCAGAGGAACCAGCCGGGGAGCGAGGGCCACCCCCGCGCGCACCGCGAACTGCGGTTCCTCGGCCGCCACCGCCGCGGCGACCGCCGACGGCAGCCCCTCCAGCGACGACGCCGTGCCGTCCAGGTCCGCCAGCAGCACCCGCCCCGGATGCTCCACCTGCGCCGAACGGGTCAACCCCCACACCGGGGCGGCGGACAGGTCGGAGGGCTCCTCACCCGTCGTGACGGCCCCCCGGGTCAGCACCACCAGCCGTCCTTCGTCCCACCGTTCGACCCACTCCCGCAGTACGGCGAGCACGTGTTCGGTGTTGTCGTGCGCTCCGGCCACCGGATCGTCCTGAGGAGAGACCGCGAGCACGACGAAGGCCGGGACGGGCTCCCCGGCGGAAACGGCGTCGGTCAGCGAGTCCAGGTCGGCGAAAAGTGAGGCGGTCACCCCGGTCTCCCTGAGCCCGTCGTACAGCTGCCGATCCCCGAGTACGGCCCAGGCCTGACGTCCGGGAACCCCCGGAGCCAACTCGGACCACTCGACCCGGAACAGGCCGTTCTCCGTGGCGGGCCCCGCCTCCCTCAACTGCTCCGCCGAGACGAGCCGGGCGACGAGCGCGTCGATCGAGACGACGGGCGCCCCCGTGGCGTCGGCCGCGTACAGGGTCAACGACCCCGAATCAGACATCACCACCCGGACCCGTAGCGTGGTCGCGCCGGAGGCGTGCAGCCGTACGCCGTTCCAGGCGAACGGCAACCGGTTGCCGCCCTCCGGCACGTCGGCCAGCCCCCGCAGCGCGGGCAGGTGCACCGCGGCGTCCAGCAACGCGGGATGCACCCCGAAGCCGGCCGCGTCCTGCGCGTACGGCTCCGGCAGGGCGACCTCGGCGAACAACTCCTCGCCGCGCTGCCAGGCGGCACGCAACCCCCGGAACGCCGGGCCGTACCGCAGCCCCGCCTCGTCGAGGACCGGATAGACCGTCCCCACCTCGACCGGCTCCGCGCCGACCGGCGGCCACACCGTCAGGTCGGCCGCCTCCTCCCGGGGGCCGCCCTTGGTCAGGGTCGCACCGGCGTGGTGGGTCCACCCGCCGGAGCCGTCACCGGGACGGGAGTAGATCTCCACGGCGCTCCCCTGGGAGCCGGTGACGACGACCTGCAGCTGTACGGCGTCGCGGGCGGTGAGGACCAGCGGAGTGTGCAGGACGAGCTCCTCGATCGTGTCGAGGCCGGTCACATCGGCCGCGTGGACGGCCAGCTCGACGAAGGCGGTGCCGGGGACGATGACCGTGCCGAAGACCGCGTGGTCGGCCAGCCAGGGATGGGTGGCCAGGGACAGACGCCCGGTCAGAACGGTTCCCGCACCGTCCGCGAGTGGAACCGCCGCCCCGAGCAGCGGATGCTCCGCCACGCTGAGCCCCAGCCCCGCCACGTCACGCGGCAGGTCCACGGGGGGCTGCGCCCACAGCCGTTCCCGCTGGAAGGCGTAGGTGGGCAGGTCGACGGTCCTGGGTTGTCCGGTGAGGGTGGCGGTCCAGTCGATGTGGGTGCCGTTGGTGTGGAGGTGGGCGGCTGCGGTGAGGGCGGTGATGGGTTCGGGCCGGTTGCGGCGCAGGGTGGGCAGCGCCGGGACGGTGGGGGTGGTTTCGGTGGCGAAGGTGGTGAGGACGGGGTCGGGGCCGAGTTCGAGGAAGAGGTCGGTGGTGGGTGCGGCGGTGGTGAGGGCGTCGTGGAAGCGGACGGGGTGGCGTAGGTGGTTGGTCCAGTAGGTGGGGTCGGTGTGGGTGAGGGGTTCGCCGGTGTGGTCGGAGATGACGGGCAGGGTCGGGGGGTTGAAGGTCAGGCCTTCGATGGCGTCGTGGAACTCGTTGAGGATCGGGTCGAGGTGGTGGGAGTGGAAGGCGTGGCTGACGGTGAGTTTTCGAGTTTTGCGGCCGAGTTCGGTGAAGTGGTCGGTGAGTTTCCGGACGGCTTCCACGTCGCCGGTGATGACGGTTGAGGTGGGGGTGTTGAGGGCGGCGATACCCGCCCCGGGGCCGAGTAGGGGGGTGATGTCGGTTTCGGGGGCGTTGATGGCGGCCATGGCGCCGGGAGGCAACGCGTCCATGAGGCGGGCGCGGGCGGCGACCAGGTGGACGGCGTCCGCCAGGGTGAGGATTCCGGCGAGGTGGGCGGCGGTGATGCCGCCGATGGAGTGGCCTGCCAGAGCGGTGGGGTGGATGTTCCAGGAGGCCAGGAGGTGGTGGAGGGCGGTGTGGAGGGTGAACAGGGCGGGTTGGGTGTAGAGGGTGTGGTTGAGCAGGTCCTCGTGGGCGGGGTCGAAGATGACGTCCTTCAACGCAACAGGGAGGTGCCGGTCGAACAGGGCGGTGACCTGGTCGAAGGCATGGGCGAAGGCGGGGTAGGTCTTATACAGGGTGTGGCCCATGCCGGTGCGTTGGCTGCCCTGGCCGGTGAACAGGAAGGTCACCCGGGGTGTGCCGGTGGTGACGGGGGAGTCGGTGAGGGCGCGGAGTCGTTTGATCAGGTCGGCGTTCGTGGTGCCGAGGACGACCGCGCGGTGTTCGAACACGCTTCGGGTGGTGGCCAGGGAGTGGGCCACGTCCTCGGGCCTCGCCTGGGGATGAGCCTCCAGGTGGTCGGCCAGGCGGGACGCTTGGGCGGTCAGGGCCGCCGCCGAGCGGGCTGACAGGGGAAGCGCGACGGGGGCGGGGTTGGGCTGTTCGTCGCGGGGCTCCGACGGTGTTTCCGGGGCCTGCTCGATGATGACGTGGGCGTTGGTGCCGCTGACGCCGAAGGCGGAAACGGCTGCCCGGCGGGGGTGTCCGGTTTCCGGCCAGGGGGTGTTCTCGGTGAGGAGCTGTACGGTTCCGGCGCTCCAGTCCACGTACGGGGTGGGCTCGTCGACGTGCAGGGTCTTGGGCAGGACCTTCTGCCGGAGGGCCTGGACGGTCTTGATGATGCCGGCGACTCCGGCGGCGGCCTGGGCGTGTCCGATATTGGACTTCAGCGACCCCAGCCACAGAGGCTGGTCTTGTGAACGGTTTTCGCCGTAGACCGCGATGAGTGCCTGGGCTTCGATGGGGTCGCCCAGGGTGGTTCCGGTGCCGTGCGCCTCGACGGCGTCGACATCGGTGGAAGAGAGCGCGGCGTCTTCGAGGGCCTGGCGGATGACCCGCTGCTGGGCGGGGCCGTTGGGGGCGGTGAGGCCGTTGGAGGCGCCGTCCTGGTTGATGGCGGTGCCCCGGACGACAGCCAGGATGCGGTGCCCGTTGCGCTGGGCGTCCGAGAGCCGCTCCAGGAGGAGGAGCCCGGCGCCCTCGGCCCAGCCGGTGCCGTCCGCGGTCGAGGAGAACGCCTTGCACCGGCCGTCGGGCGCCAGCCCCCGCTGCCGGGAGAACTCGGTGAACCCGATCGGGGTGGCCATCACCGTCGCGCCCCCGGCCAACGCCAGGTCGGACTCTCCGGAACGCAGCGCCCGCACGGCCAGGTGCAGTGCGACCAGGGAGGAGGAGCAGGCGGTGTCCACGGTCACCGCGGGTCCCTCGAAACCGAAGGTGTAGGAGATCCGCCCGGAGACGACACTGGCGAGGTTGCCGATGGCGAGATACCCCTCCAGGTCGTCGGGCACCTCGGTGAACCGGGAGCCGTAGGTGTTGTCGGCGACCCCCGTGTAGACCGCCGTCCTGCTGTCCCGCAACGAGGCCGGGTCGATGCCCGCGTGTTCGAGGGTCTCCCAGGCGAGTTCGAGCAGGAGGCGTTGCTGGGGGTCGCTGGCGAGGGCTTCACGGCGGGAGATGCCGAAGAAGTCGGCGTCGAAGTGGCCGGGGCTGTCCAGGAAGCCGCCGTGGCGGGTGTAGGAGGTGCCGGGCTGGTCGGGGTCGGGGTCGTAGAGTTCGTCGAGGTTCCATCCCCGGTCGGTGGGGAACTCGGTGACGGCGTCCCGGCCGCCTGAGACGAGGTCCCAGAGCTGTTCGGGGGTGTCGGTGCCGCCGGGCAGGCGGCAGGCCATGCCCACGATCGCGATCGGCTCCCTGGCCTTGGCCTCGATGTGACGCAGCCTTCTCTCGGCCTGCTTGGTCTCGGCGATCGAGCGCTTGAGATACTCGCGCAGCTTGTCGTCGTTGGCCATGTCGGATCAGCCCCTGTCCAGGAGGTCGAAGAGTTCGTCGTCGGTCGCGGAGTCGAGGTCGATCTCCGTGTCGTCCACGCCCGCCGCCACGTCGAAGCGCGTCACGAGGGCACGCAGCCGGGCCAAGACCTCGGCCTGTCCACCGGGATCGCCGGACAGCGCCTCCTCAAGCCGCCGCAGCGCGGCGAGTGGTGAGACGGGAGCGGCGCCGTCCTCCTGAGAGTCGGGCAGCAGGGAGAGGATGTGACCCGTCACCCCGGCCGGGGTCGGATGATCGAAGATCAACGTGGTGGGAAGTGGCAGCCCGGTGGCCGCCCTGAGCCGGTTGCGCAGATCGACCGCGGTCAGCGAGTCGAGACCGAGCTCACGGAAGGCCGTGGCCGTACCGACCGCCTCCGGGTCGGAGTGCCGCAGTACCGCCGCGACCTCCGTCCGCACCAGCTCCAGTACGGCCTCGCGCCGCTCCTGCGGGCCGAGCCCGGCGAGCCTGTCGGCCTGCGAGACGGTCGTGGACACCGTGGGGGAGACCACGGAGGAGACCGTGGAGGCGAGGGTCCCGTCGAGCCAGTAGCGGGTGCGCTGGAAGGCGTAGGTCGGCAGTTCGACGCGGCGTGGACCGGTTCCGGCGAACGCGGCCGTCCAGTCGACGGGGACGCCACGGACGAACGCCTCGGCCAGCGAGGTCAGGAACCTGTCGAGCCCGCCCTGGTCGCGGCGGAGCGTCCCGGTGACCAGTGTGGGCGGCCCGTCGCCGGAGTCCAGCGTCTCGTGGATGCTCGCGGTGAGCACCGGATGCGGGCTGACCTCGACGAAGGCCGTGTGCCCCGCCTCGGCCAGAGCCCGGGTCGCCTCCTCGAACCGCACCGTGTGCCGCAGGTTGGTGTACCAGTACTCCGCGTCGAGAACGGAGGTGTCGATCCAGTCCCCGGTGGCCGTGGACAGCATGGGGACGGTCCCGGTGCGGGGGACGATCGGCGACAGCGCCTTGACCAGGTCGTCGTGAATGGACTCCACCCGAGCCGAGTGAGAGGCGTAGTCGACCGGGACGCGGCGGTTGCGCACCCCCTCCGCGTCGAGCTGGGCCAGCAGTTCGACCAGAGGCTCGACCTCACCGGAGACCACCACGCTGGACGGGCCGTTGACGACGCCGACGGACAGCCGCCCGCCCCACGCCGCGAGCCTGGCCTCCGCCTCGGCGGCGGGTAGCGAGACCGACGCCATGCCGCCCTCGCCGGACAGCGCCGTGATGGCCTGGCTGCGCAGCGCGACCACCCTGGCGGCGTCCCGCAGCGACAGCCCTCCGGCCACGACGGCCGCGGCGATCTCACCCTGGGAGTGGCCGACCACCGCGTCGGGGCGGACGCCGTACGAGCGCCACAGTTCGGCGAGCGAGACCATGACCGCCCACAGCACCGGCTGCACCACGTCGACCCGGTCGAGACCGGGGGCGTCCGGCGCGCCGCGCACCACGTCGAGCAGCGACCAGTCGGTGAACTCCGCCAGCGCCGCGGCGCACTCGGTGAGCCGTTCGGCGAAGACCGGCGCAGTCTCCAGCAGCCCGGCGGCCATGCCCTGCCATTGTCCGCCCTGACCGGGGAAGACGAACACGACCTTGCCGTCGACGTCCGCAGCGCCGCGCACCACGTGGTCGGGGAGCGCGCCGTCCCCGGTGAGGGAACGCACCCCGGAGGCGAGCGTCTCACGGTCCGCGCCGACCACGACGGCGCGTTCGGCCAGCGGCCCACGGGTCGTGACGAGCGAGTACGCCACGTCGGCGGGTTCGAGCTCGTCACGACCCTCGACGAACGTGGCGAGGCTGACGGCCTGGCCGCGCAACCCCTCGGGCACGTGCCCGGAGAGCACCCACGGCAGCGCGGCCTGGACGGGCTCACGGACGGGTTCCTCCTCCTCGATGAGGGGCGGCTGCTCCAGGATCACGTGGGCGTTGGTGCCGCTGACCCCGAAGGAGGAGACCGCCGCGCGCCTGGGCCGTCCGCCCTCGGGCCAGGACCGGGCCTCGGTGAGCAGCCTGACCGTCCCGAGGGACCAGTCCACGTGCGGGGTCGGCTCCTCCACGTGCAGGGTCTTGGGCAGCACGCCGTACCGCATCGCCAGCACCATCTTGATGACGCCCGCACCTCCGGCGGCGGCCTGGGTGTGGGCGATGTTCGACTTCAGCGAGCCGAGCCACAGGGGCCGCTCAGCGGGTCTGTCCTGGCCGTAGGTGGCGATCAACGCCTGCGCCTCGATCGGGTCACCCAGGGTCGTGCCGGTGCCGTGACCCTCGACGGCGTCCACCTCGGCCGGGCCGAGTCCGGCATTGGCCAGCGCCTGCCGGATGACCCGCTGCTGCGCGGGGCCACTGGGCGCGGTCAGCCCGTTCGACGCGCCGTCCTGGTTCACCGCCGAGCCGCGCACCACCGCGAGCACCGGGTGACCGTTCCTGCGCGCGTCGGACAGCCGCTCAAGGAGCAGCAGGCTGACACCCTCGCCCCAGCCGGTGCCGTCCGCCGTCGAGGAGAACGCCTTGCACCGCCCGTCCGTGGAGAGGCCCCGTTGCCGGGAGAACTCGACGAACGTGGTCGGCGTCGACATCACCGCGACCCCGCCCGCCAGCGCCAGGTCGGACTCTCCCGAGCGCAGAGACTGGGCGGCCAGGTGCAGCGCCACCAGCGACGACGAACATGCGGTGTCCACGGTCACCGCCGGTCCCTCGAAGCCGAAGGTGTAGGAGATCCGCCCCGAGGCGATGCTTCCCGCGCTGCCGTTGACGAGGTACCCCTCCAGATCACCCGGGATCTCCCGAAGGCGGGGCGCGTAGTCGTGGTACATCATCCCGGCGAACACCCCCGTACGGCTGCCGCGCAGCGAGAGCGGGTCGATGCCCGCCCGCTCGAACGCCTCCCAGGCCACCTCCAACAGCAGCCGCTGCTGGGGGTCGGTGGCGATCGCCTCACGGGGGGAGATGTTGAAGAACGCCGCGTCGAAGTCGGCGGCGTCCCTCAGGAACCCGCCGTGGCGCGTGTAGGACTTGCCTGCCTTGTCCGGGTCGGGGTCGTACAGCTCCTCCACGTCCCACCCTCGGTCGGTGGGGAACTCGGAGACGGCGTCGCCCCCGCTCTCGACCAGCCGCCACAGTGCCTCAGGAGACTCGATCCCGCCGGGAAGCCTGCACGCCATCCCGACGATCACGACGGGGTCGTCGGCCAGAGGCCCCGCCCCCGCCGACTCCGCGCCGACGGTCACGGCCTGATCGGCCTCCCCGGCCAGCTCACGGTCGAGCAGGTCGGCGATGGCCTGGGGGGTGGGGTGGTCGAAGGTGAGGGTCGCCGGTAGGCGGAGCCCGGTGGCGGTGCTGAGGCGGTTGCGCAGTTCTACGGAGGTCAGCGAGTCGATGCCCAACTCGACGAGAGGCCGTTCGGTGGGGACGGCACCGGCCCTGGGGAACCCGAGGACGACGGCCGTCTCCGTACGGACGAGGTCCAGCAGGTACGCCCCGCGCCGGGCGGCGTCGAGCGCGGCGAGCCCCTCCGCCCGCTCCTCCACGGTGTGGGCGGCGGCCGGACGCCGCTTCGGCGCGAACCCCCGCAGCAACGGCGAGGCCGGGCCCGAGGGGGCGGTGAGCGGGGAGGGGACGAGCAGCCGTTCCCCGTGGTCGCCGAAGACAGCGGCGTCGAACAGCGCCAGCGCCTGCTCCGTCGGCAGCGGACGCAGCCCGGAACGGGCGAGACGGGCACGGTCGACGGCCGTGAGACTCGCCGAGATGTCGCTTTCCTGTTGCCAGAGTCCCCAGGCGAGGGAGGTGGTTGTGGGGTGGTTGGTGGCGAGGGCGTCGAGGTAGGTGTTGGCGGCGGTGT
>NZ_JBEYAB010000035.1:1727-5173 GCF_040631445.1 Streptosporangium sp. NPDC020072
GGGGTGGGTTGGGTTGCTGTTTGTTGTTTGAGATTTGCATAGTGGACGCGAGCATCTTTGTGGCCAAGTTTTTTAGGGCACACGGTGGATGCCTTGGCATCAGGAGCCGATGAAGGACGTGGGAGGCTGCGTTAAGCCTCGGGGAGTCGCCAACCAGACGTTGATCCGGGGATGTCCGAATGGGGAAACCTAGCACCAGTCATGTGGTGTTGCCTCCGCTTGAATGTATAGGGCGGTTGGTGGTAACGCGGGGAAGTGAAACATCTCAGTACCCGTAGGAAGAGAAAACAAAATTGTGATTCCGTGAGTAGTGGTGAGCGAAAGCGGATGAGGCTAAACCGTATGCGTGTGATAGCCGGCAGGCGTTGCGTGTGCGGGGTCGTGGGACCCTCTTGTGGTTTCTGCCGAGACCACGTGCAGTGAGAAATCGGTGGGGTAGTCGAAGCTTCTGGGAAGGAGCGCCGGAGACCGTGAGAGCCGGGTAGGTGAAACCTTGCCGACTGTTTGAGGGGATCCCAAGTAGCACGGGGCCCGAGAAATCCTGTGTGAATCTGCCAGGACCACCTGGTAAGCCTAAATACTCCCTGATGACCGATAGTGAACTAGTACCGTGAGGGAAAGGTGAAAAGCGCCCCGGTGAGGGGTCGTGAAATAGTACCTGAAACCGTGTGCCTACAAGCCGTAGGAGCGTAAACACTCTTCGGGGTGTTTGTGATGTGACTGCGTGCCTTTTGAAGAATGAGCCTGCGAGTTATGGTGTGTGGCGAGGTTAACCCGTGTGGGGGAGCCGTAGCGAAAGCGAGTCTGAATAGGGCGTTTGAGTCGCATGCTGTAGACCCGAAGCGGAGTGATCTAGGCATGGGCAGGTTGAAGCGTGGGTAAGACTGCGTGGAGGACCGAACCCACCAGGGTTGAAAACCTGGGGGATGACCTGTGTTTAGGGGTGAAAGGCCAATCAAACTCCGTGATAGCTGGTTCTCCCCGAAATGCATTTAGGTGCAGCGTTGCGTGTTTCTTGCCGGAGGTAGAGCACTGGATGGCTGATGGGCCTTACCGGGTTACTGACGTCAGCCAAACTCCGAATGCCGGTAAGTGAGAGCGTGGCAGTGAGACTGCGGGGGATAAGCTCCGTAGTCGAGAGGGAAACAGCCCAGATCACCGACTAAGGCCCCTAAGCGTGTGCTAAGTGGGAAAGGATGTGGAGTCGCAGTGACAACCAGGAGGTTGGCTTAGAAGCAGCCACCCTTGAAAGAGTGCGTAATAGCTCACTGGTCAAGTGATTCCGCGCCGATAATGTAGCGGGGCTCAAGTACACCGCCGAAGTCGTGGCATTCACACGTGTAGCCTAGCCTTTGTGGTTTGGGTGTGTGGATGGGTAGGGGAGCGTCGTGCGGCCGGAGAAGCAGCCGGGTGACCGAGTTGTGGAGGCTGTGCGAGTGAGAATGCAGGCATGAGTAGCGAATCAGAAGTGAGAAACTTCTGCGCCGGATGACCAAGGGTTCCTGGGGCAGGCTAATCCGCCCAGGGTAAGTCGGGACCTAAGGCGAGGCCGACAGGCGTAGTCGATGGACAACGGGTTGATATTCCCGTACCCGCTACGATGCGCCAGTACTGAATCCAGTGATACTAAGGGTCCTTAACCCCTCATGCCCTTCGGGGTGTGGGTGAGGGTGAACGCCTGGCCTGATCTGGTAGTAGGTAAGCGATGGGGTGACGCAGGAAGGTAGTCCAGCCCAGGCGGTGGTTGTCCTGGGGTAAGCATGTAGGACGTGTTGTAGGCAAATCCGCAACGCATGTGTCTGAGATGTGATGCCGAGCCGATTGTGGCGAAGTGGATGATCCTATGCTGCCGAGAAAAGCCTCTAGTGAGTGTCGTGGCGGCCCGTACCCTAAACCGACTCAGGTGGTCAGGTAGAGAATACTAAGGCGATCGGGTGAACTGTGGTTAAGGAACTCGGCAAATTGCCCCCGTAACTTCGGGAGAAGGGGGGCCTTCGCTGGTGATGAACCTTTGCGTTCGGAGCTGGTGGGGGTCGCAGAGGCCAGGGGGAAGCGACTGTTTACTAAAAACACAGGTCCGTGCGAAGTCGTAAGACGATGTATACGGACTGACGCCTGCCCGGTGCTGGAACGTTAAGGGGACCGGTTAGCTGACTTTCGGGTTGGCGAAGCTGAGAACTTAAGCGCCAGTAAACGGCGGTGGTAACTATAACCATCCTAAGGTAGCGAAATTCCTTGTCGGGTAAGTTCCGACCTGCACGAATGGCGTAACGACTTCCCCGCTGTCTCAACCGCAGACCCGGCGAAATTGCACTACGAGTAAAGATGCTCGTTACGCGCAGCAGGACGGAAAGACCCCGGGACCTTCACTATAGCTTGACATTGGTGTTTGGAACGGTTTGTGTAGGATAGGTGGGAGACGGTGAAGCATCGACGCTAGTTGGTGTGGAGTCATTGGTGAAATACCACTCTGGTCGTTTTGGATGTCTAACCTGGGTCCGTGATCCGGATCAGGGACAGTGTCTGGTGGGTAGTTTAACTGGGGCGGTTGCCTCCTAAAGGGTAACGGAGGCGCCCAAAGGTTCCCTCAGCCTGGTTGGTAATCAGGTGTTGAGTGTAAGTGCACAAGGGAGCTTGACTGTGAGACCGACGGGTCGAGCAGGAGCGAAAGCTGGGACTAGTGATCCGGCGGTGGCTTGTGGAAGCGCCGTCGCTCAACGGCTAAAAGGTACCCCGGGGATAACAGGCTGATCTTCCCCAAGAGTCCATATCGACGGGATGGTTTGGCACCTCGATGTCGGCTCGTCGCATCCTGGGGCTGGAGTAGGTCCCAAGGGTTGGGCTGTTCGCCCATTAAAGCGGTACGCGAGCTGGGTTTAGAACGTCGCGAGACAGTTCGGTCCCTATCCGCTGCGCGCGTAGGAGACTTGAAAGGGGCTGTCCCTAGTACGAGAGGACCGGGACGGACGAACCTCTGGTGTGCCAGTTGTTCCGCCAGGAGCATGGCTGGTTGGCTACGTTCGGGAGGGATAACCGCTGAAAGCATCTAAGCGGGAAGCTCGCCTTGAGATGAGGTCTCCCACCTTGTGAGAGGGTAAGGCCCCCAATGGATGATTGGGTTGATAGGCCGGGTGTGGAAGCGCGGTAACGTGTGGAGCTGACCGGTACTAATAGGCCGAGGACTTGACCTCAAGGTTTCTTTTGTGTCCATCACAGGCCATGGCTTTGGTTGTGGTGTGGTGGGGTTTTGCTCGCGTCCACTAGGCAATTCTGAGACAACAGACACGCTTGCGTTTCGCGGTGGTTGTTTGTGTGTTTCATAGTGTTACGGCGGTTATGGCGAAGGGGAAACACCCGGTTACATTCCGAACCCGGAAGTTAAGCTCTTCAGCGCCGATGGTACTGCACCGGGGACGGTGTGGGAGAGTAGGTCGCCGCCGGACAAT
>NZ_JBEYAB010000036.1:0-3684 GCF_040631445.1 Streptosporangium sp. NPDC020072
GAACCTCCACGACCCTCCGCAGCGTGTCCCGCCACCCGGCGGCCAGCCCCGTGACCGTCGCGGCGTCGAACAGGTCCGTGCTGTACTCGACGACGCCGAAGATCCGCTCGCCGTCGTCGGTGATCTGCCAGGTCAGGTCGAACTTCGAGGTTCCGGTCGGGACCAGCTCGCGGGTCCCCGTCGCCGTGCCGAGCCGTACCGGGCGGGCGTCGTGGCGGTGCATCTCGAAGGCGACCTGGGCGAAGGCGGCGCGTTCCCCCGAGTGGTCGCGGGCGACACGGTCGAGGAGGAGCTGGAAGGGCACGTCCTGGTGGCCGAGGTCGGCGAGCACGTCCTCACGCACCTGGCCGAGCAGTTCGCGGAAGCCCACGTCCGTCCGTGCCCGCACCCGCAGCGGGACCAGGTTGACGAAGTAGCCGATCAGGCCCTCCTCGTCGTGCTCCCGGTCGGCGACGGGCGTGGAGACGACGAGGTCCTCCTGCCCGGTACGGCCGCGCAGCGTCAGGCAGAAGGCGGCCAGGAGCACCATGAACGGCGTCGCGCCCTCCGCCCGCGCCAGGTCGCGCACCCGCTCCGCGAGGTCGGCCCCGAGGTCGAACCGTACGGCGGCGCCTGCCGGGGTCCGCTCCCCGGGGACACGGTCGGTGGGCAGGTCGAGTTCCCTCGGGGCGCCTTCGAGCCTGCGCTCCCAGTAGGCGATCCCCTCGTCCAGGGTGTTCCCGCGCACCAGGCGGCGCTGCCGTACGGCGTGGTCGCGGGAGCGGGTGGGCAGCTCGGCGAGCTGGGGCTCCCTGCCGTCGAGGGTGGCGGCGTAGATCTCGGCCAGTTCGGTCTCGAAGACGCCGAGTGACCACTCGTCCCACACGATGTGGTGCAGGACGACCAGCAGCACCCAGCCGTCCTCGCCGTCGCGCGTCAGCAGGGTCCGCAGCAGCGGCCCCCGCTCCAGGTCGAACGGCCTGCGGGCCTCGCGGGCGACGACCTCCTCGGAGTACTCCTCGACGGTGAGCCGTATGGGGGAGGGGGGCAGGACGTCCTGCTCCGGTTCGCCGAGGGTGGCGGGGAAGGCGGTGCGCAGGGCCTCGTGCCGTTCGACGAGCGCGTTCAGGGACTGTTCAAGCGCCGGGACGTCGATCTCGCCACGCAGCCGGAACAGCCACGGCACGTTGTAGAGCGGCGCGCCCGGGTTCCACTGCTCGGCCAGCCACAGGGCGTGCTGCCCGAGGGAGAGCGGCCTGCCCTCCTCCTCGTACGGCGCGGCGGGCTCAGGCTCGGGGGCCGGAGCCGGCTGGGGGGCGCGTTCCGCGTCGAGTCGCGCCGCCAGGTCGGCCAGGACCGGGGTGGCGAAGACGGCCTGGGGCGACAGGCCCTTGCCGAAGTGGCCGAACAGCCTGGCGGTGATGCGGAGCGCGGCGAGCGAGTCACCGCCGAGCGCGAAGAAGTCGTCACCGCGTCCGACGCTCTCGACGCCGAGGACCTCCTGCCACAGGTCGGCCAGCAGTTGTTCCGTCTCGGTCCTCGGGGGTTCGGTCCCCTCGCCGTGCTCCGGGCCGCGCGGGAGCGGCGGCAGCGCGTCGCGGTCGAGCTTGCCGCCCTCGGTCAGCGGCAGCCGGTCCAGCGGGATCAGGTGCGCGGGCAGCAGGTAGGCGGGCAGCCGGTCGGCCAGGAACGCCATCAGCTCCCCGACGTTCGGCGTCTCGGTGACCACGTAGCCGACGAGCCGGGTCCTGCCGTCCTCGTCGTCCCGGCCGAGCACCGCGCACCGCCGTACCGCCGGGTGCTGCTCCAGGACCCGCTGGGTCTCCGCGGGCTCGACGCGGTGTCCCCGGATCTTGACCTGGTCGTCGGTCCTGCCGAGGAAGTCCAGCCTTCCGTCCGCGTCGAGGCGGACGAGGTCGCCGGTGCGGTACATACGCGCGCCGGGGGCACCGTACGGGTCGGGCACGAAGCGCTGGGCCGTCAGCCCGGGTTGTCCCGTGTAGCCGAGGGCGAGGGGGCCGCCGCCGACGTAGAGCTCCCCGGCGACCCCGGGCGGGCAGGGCGTGAGGTTCTGGTCGAGGACGTGGAGCACCCGTTCGCCGCAGGCGGTGCCGATCGGGATCTCGTCCGTCACGACCTCGGTCACCTCGTGGACGGTCGCGGTGATCACACACTCGGTCGGTCCGTAGGCGTTGAGCAGCCGCACGTCCGAGGCGTGCCGAAGCCACGAACGGGCGGCCCGGGGGGACATCCGCTCGCTGCCGGAGATCATCAGCCGGAGGCTGTGCCCCTCGGGCAGGGGGGTCCGGTCGAGTCCGAGGGCCAGCTCGTTCCAGTAACCGGCGGGCAGGTTGGCGACGGTGACCCGCTCACGACGCAGGAGGTCGAGGAGGTCGCCGATCGCGGGGGCGCGTTCCTCGCCGAAGACGACGGTCGCCCCGACGGTCAGCGGCGCGAGCGCCTGTTCGACGGAGACGTCCACGTACGGCTGCGCGAACCGCAGGACACGGTCGTCCTCACGCAGTCCGAACCGCTCGCCGATCCCGGCGAGGTGCTCGGCCAGCGCGCCGTACGAGACGCTGACGCCCTTGGGCCTGCCGGTCGTGCCGGAGGTGTACACGAGATAGGCGGGGTGGGCCGGGTCGGGCGGGGTGAGGCCGGCCGCCTCGGCCGTCTCGTCACCGAGGTTCGCGTCGAGCCGTACCAGGGGGATCTCCCCCAGGACGTCGTCACCGCCGCTGTCGCCGCTGTCGCCGCTGTCGTCACTGAGGAGAAGGCGGGCGGCGCTGTCCCGCAGGGTGAACCGGTGACGGTCGGCGGGGGCGGCGGGGTCGAGCGCGAGATGGGCGGCGCCCGTCCGCAGTACGGCGAGCATCGCGACCAGGCCGTTCACCGGGTCCTGCGCGCGCACGGCGACGACCTGTCCCGGGACCACCCCGTGCCCGCGCAGCAGCCCGGCGAGTACGGCGGTGCGCCGGTCGAGTTCGGCGTGGGAAAGGGTCAGGCGCGGACCCACTACAGCGGGTCCATCGGGATGCTCTTTAGCGCGCAGAGCCAGCAGGGATTCCCACCCAGCTTTTCGTAACATAGCGGTGACCTCGGAGTTCCAGACCCCCAATCCACGTGCTGTTTTGCTCGTGGAAAATGCCTTTGTCATGGCACGGAACTCCTCTGGAAATCGGGCTGGTGCTACTGGCGAGAATGTGGGGGCTGTGCGCTATAACCCGTTTCGGTTGTCCGCGAACGGCGGAGCGCTGGGCCGGGGGACGGCACCCCGGTACATGCGTTTTTCGCAACCTAAGGAATCCTTGCGCAAGCTATCTTGTCAAGATGTGAGTGTCAAGGGGATGCCTTGACAGCAGGGATTTCTGGCCCGGGTTACATGTTGGGGGCCTTCCCCTTCTCATGGTGAGAGGGGGCATAGTGAACGACTATTGAACAGACGGAATGGATTACGGCTGTTGCGGTCGATGAAACTATTGACACCGCAGGAATCAGTGCACAAGATGTGTTGCGCAAGAGTCCCTTAGGGGTTGATCTCCCAGGAACGGGGGCCACGCTGTTTTTGGCGCCATTGGATGCGCGCCCTAATAGAAGCGTGGTTGCGGGCTACCTGCACATATTTCACCGGCGGCTGTGTGGCGTGATTTTCGGAAGGGTCCCGTGTCATGACCAAAACGTTCTCCAGGAGTCACGCCGATGGTG
>NZ_JBEYAB010000037.1:0-2121 GCF_040631445.1 Streptosporangium sp. NPDC020072
TACAGCACCGCCATCGCCGCTTCCACTTTTTCCCGCGATATCGAAGAAACCTTGGAGGCCAGGTACACCAACCGGGCAACCGACACATAAGAGACACCGGCATACTCTGCGACATCGTATAACGTTACTGGTTTCACATTCACCACCCTGAATTGACTCTCTTCCGGGCGCTATCATGCCATACCGCGAAAGGTTTTGCGCCATTCGATGGTGTCCGGGATCTCGACGCTCTCCCTTATGCGACTCCTGCATTAGGAAATTAATACGACTCACTATAGGGGAATTGTGAGCGGATAACAATTCCCCTGTAGAAATAATTTTGTTTAACTTTAATAAGGAGATATACCATGGGCAGCAGCCATCACCATCATCACCACAGCCAGGATCCGGGGGACGAAAACCTCTATTTCCAGTCGCGGCGTACGTCCGGGGACGGCGTCGAGCCCGTGTCCCGCGCCCACGAGCCGCACCCCGCCCCCGATCGCGGCCCCCGTCTGGCCCGGCTCGCCGCCCATGGTCACAACCCCGTCCTGATCCCGCACGTCGAGGTGGAACTCGACCTCGTCACCGACTCGTGGGCGGACCGCGCGGACCCCTGGCAGCGGGAACGGACGCGGGCGCTCGCAGACCTCGCCGACGAGGCCGGGCTCACGGGCGAGCGGCCGCCGGAGCTGCCCTGGCTGCCGTTCGCCCACCGCTTCTTCGCCGCGTCGGGCCGTGCCGCCGAGGAACGGCTGTGCCGCGCCTGGCCCGGGCCCCGCGGCCGCGTCCTGCACAACTCGGCGTTCCCCACCTGGCTGGGCACGCTGGTGGAGCAGGGCTTCGACCCGTCCGTGGCGCTGCCGGTCGCCGGTGCGGGGCCCTACGCGGCCGACCTCGACCTGGACGCGCTGGACGTGGCCCTCGACCGGTACGCCGACGGCGTGTCCTTCGTCCTGGTGGAGACCGCGACGAACGCCCATGGCGGCGCCCCGCTGTCGCTGGACAACCTGCGCGCGGTCGCACGGCGGACGCGTGCCCGGGGGGTACCGCTCGTGCTCGACGCCACCCGGCTGCTCGACAACGCGCTGCTGGTGACGGCGGCCTCCGGACGGCCGGCCCAGGACCTGTGGCAGATCGCCGAGGACATGCTGGGCCTCGCGCAGGCCGTGACGTTCAGTCTGTCGAAGGACTTCGGCGTCGACGGCGGCGGTCTCGTCGCCACCACCGACGAGCGCCTCGCCGAGCGGCTGACGGAACGGATGCTGGAGCGCGGCCGGGAACCGGGACTGTCCGCACGCCGGGTGCTGTCCGCCGCACTGCTGCACCAGGAGTCCACGGAGCGTCTCGTGACCCGCAGGGTGGCCGACGTGGCCGCGTTCCGGCAGCGCCTCGAGCTGGGCGGGGTGCCGCTGGTGCCCGGACCCACCGCCCACTGCGTGCTGCTCGACGTGGACAAGGCCGCGCCCGGCACCCCCCTGCGGCACCCCGTGGCCTCCTACCTGTCCTGGATCTACGCGGCCACCGGGGTACGCGGAGGCCCGCACCTCGCCCCGGGTGTCCGGCTCACCGACGGATCGGAACCGCCGGAGCGGCACCTGATCCGGCTCGCCGTGCCCCTGGGCATGGAGCGCAAGGCGCTGGAGGGCGCCGCCGACCGGCTCGCGGAACTGGTCGCCGACCCGGCACCCGTGGCGGACCTCACCGAGGTCCCCGGCGCGGCCGGCCCCTCGGCGCTCCGCGTCTACCATCCGACGGACGCCCTGCCCGCGGACATCCGCCGGGCACTGGAGGAGGAGCCCTAACATTTAAGTAAGTACTCGAGTCTGGTAAAGAAACCGCTGCTGCGAAATTTGAACGCCAGCACATGGACTCGTCTACTAGCGCAGCTTAATTAACCTAGGCTGCTGCCACCGCTGAGCAATAACTAGCATAACCCCTTGGGGCCTCTAAACGGGTCTTGAGGGGTTTTTTGCTGAAACCTCAGGCATTTGAGAAGCACACGGTCACACTGCTTCCGGTAGTCAATAAACCGGTAAACCAGCAATAGACATAAGCGGCTATTTAACGACCCTGCCCTGAACCGACGACAAGCTGACGACCGGGTCTCCGCAAGTGGCACTTTTCGGGGAAATGTGCGCG
>NZ_JBEYAB010000037.1:2131-3006 GCF_040631445.1 Streptosporangium sp. NPDC020072
AATACATTCAAATATGTATCCGCTCATGAATTAATTCTTAGAAAAACTCATCGAGCATCAAATGAAACTGCAATTTATTCATATCAGGATTATCAATACCATATTTTTGAAAAAGCCGTTTCTGTAATGAAGGAGAAAACTCACCGAGGCAGTTCCATAGGATGGCAAGATCCTGGTATCGGTCTGCGATTCCGACTCGTCCAACATCAATACAACCTATTAATTTCCCCTCGTCAAAAATAAGGTTATCAAGTGAGAAATCACCATGAGTGACGACTGAATCCGGTGAGAATGGCAAAAGTTTATGCATTTCTTTCCAGACTTGTTCAACAGGCCAGCCATTACGCTCGTCATCAAAATCACTCGCATCAACCAAACCGTTATTCATTCGTGATTGCGCCTGAGCGAGACGAAATACGCGGTCGCTGTTAAAAGGACAATTACAAACAGGAATCGAATGCAACCGGCGCAGGAACACTGCCAGCGCATCAACAATATTTTCACCTGAATCAGGATATTCTTCTAATACCTGGAATGCTGTTTTCCCGGGGATCGCAGTGGTGAGTAACCATGCATCATCAGGAGTACGGATAAAATGCTTGATGGTCGGAAGAGGCATAAATTCCGTCAGCCAGTTTAGTCTGACCATCTCATCTGTAACATCATTGGCAACGCTACCTTTGCCATGTTTCAGAAACAACTCTGGCGCATCGGGCTTCCCATACAATCGATAGATTGTCGCACCTGATTGCCCGACATTATCGCGAGCCCATTTATACCCATATAAATCAGCATCCATGTTGGAATTTAATCGCGGCCTAGAGCAAGACGTTTCCCGTTGAATATGGCTCATACTCTTCCTTTTTCAATATTAT
>NZ_JBEYAB010000038.1:0-2074 GCF_040631445.1 Streptosporangium sp. NPDC020072
TGTCAACGACGGCTGAATCTTGACCCTCTGACGTCGCCTGAATTCTGACCCCCTGATGTGCTTGATCGTTACTGATCGCTGCTGTGACCCGCCGCAGGAACACGACCGAGATCACGATTCTTGAGACGGTAGCTGTCTCCCTTGAGGCTGATGACCTCGGCATGATGAACAAGGCGATCGATCATCGCGGCGGCCACCACATCATCGCCGAAGACCTCTCCCCAACGGCCGAACGGCTTGTTGCTCGTAACGATCAAACTCGCTCGTTCGTAGCGGCTGGAAACCAGCTGGAAGAACAGATTGGCCGCCTCGGGCTCGAACGGGATGTAGCCGACCTCGTCAACGACCAGGACCGGGACGCGCGACAGTTTCGTCAGCTCGTCTTGGAGCTTCCCGGCGGCATGAGCCTCGGCCAGGCGATCGACCCACTGGGCGGCGGTGGCGAACGCGACCCGGTGCCCGGCCTGGCAGGCACGAATACCCAAACCGATGGACAGGTGGGTCTTGCCGGTGCCGGGCGGACCCAGGAAGACCACGTTCTCCCGGGCGGCGACGAAGTCCAACGTCCCCAGATGAGCGATGAGGTCGCGCTTGAGGGACCGCTGATGATCGTAATCGAAGTCCTCCAGCGCTTTGCGGGCCGGGAACCGGGCGAACCGGATCCGTGCCTCACCCCCGTGGGACTCACGGGCCGACACCTCTCGTTGCAGGCAGGCGGCCAGGAACTCCTCATGACTCCAGGATTCGGCCCGGGCCCGCTCAGCCAGCCGGTCAACCGCGGCCGCCAGCGACGGCGCCTTGAGCACCCGGGTGAGATAGGCCAGCTCAGCACCGATATCGCGGGACCTGCGGGAACTGCCCGCCGCCGCTTTGCCGCCCGGCCTCGAAGCCGCCGACTCGGCCATCACGCCACTCCCTCGATCCCCTCGATGCCCAGCGCCGTGTCGTAGTCGCTGAGCCGACGCTGCTCAACGTCGTCGGTATCGGCCGGGCCGGTGGCCATGGTGGCCGCCGTGCGCAGACGTGTGCCGCGCAACAGGGCGGCGGCGTGTTCATGCACCGGGTCGGTGATGGTCTGATGCGGCGCCCAGCACCGCTCGTGCCGGGCGACCATCTGACCGGCGCAGGTCACGCCGACCTGGCCCAGATCGGCGACGACCTCGACCAGCCGGCCGATCACCGAAGGATGCACCGAGTAGTCACACGAGGCGATGCGGACGTAGTGATCGCGCGGCAGCCGGACCGAGGCGCGCCACCCGACTGCCGGAGCGACGGGTGGCAGCGCCACCATCGCCGCCAGGTCCGCGCCCAGCCGGTCGGCCGGCCGGCACTCGATGCGCCGATGATGACGGGTGTTGGCCTTGGCCAGCCAGTCGGCGAGCTGGGTGTTGAAGTCGTGGGGGGAGACGAAGCCGCGGCCGGGCAGAAACGAGGTCTCCAGATAGCCGTTGGCTCTTTCCACCAGCCCTTTGGCCTCAGGGTCGCCGGGTCTGCACTGGGCGATCCGGATGCCCAGGGCGCCGCGGAAGGCGTTGGCGTCAGCACTCAGCTGGGGTTTGCCCTGCTTCCACTGGCCGATCGCTGACTCGTTGTCCCAGATGAGGGTCTTGGGGACCGCCCCCAGCTGTGACAGCAGCGCCCAGTGCCCGGCGAACAGGTCCCCGGCCGTGCGAGAGGGCAGCATCCGGGCCATCAGCCAGCGTGAATAGCCCGACACCATGACCAGGACCGGTGGGCTGGCCCGATGCCCGGCGCCGAGGGGGATCTTCACCGGCGGGAACCATAGATCGCATTGGGCCAGTTCCCCGGCCTGGTAGGTCGTCCGGGACGACGGGTCGACGGGCTTGTAGTGCGGTCGCAGCAGCCGCACCCGGTCTTTGAGCACGGTCAGCGACCGCTGCCAGCCGATCCGTTCAGCGATCACCGTCGCGGGCATGTCCGGGAACTCGGCCAGCAGTTTTCGGATCTGCGGCTCGGCTGCGTCTGCGATCGAGCCTTTGCCGGGCCGCCGGTACTTCGGCGGTGTATCGGCCGCCAGCGCGCTTTTCACGGTGTTCTTCGAGATGCCCATGCG
>NZ_JBEYAB010000039.1:0-1688 GCF_040631445.1 Streptosporangium sp. NPDC020072
GCGCCCACCAAAGCGACCGCCCGGATCGAATGCCCACCCAACTCGAAGAAATTGTCATGCACCCCGACCCGCTCCACCCCCAAAACATCCCGCCAAATCCCCGCGACCAACTCCTCCACCACCGACCGAGGCGCCACGAAATCCACCCCCGCCGCCAACGCCCCCCGACCAGGAACCGGCAACGCCCGCCGATCCAACTTCCCGTTGTTGTTCAACGGAATCGCCGCCACCCCCACAAACGCCGACGGCACCATGTACTCCGGCAACGACCGAGACAACTCCTCCCTCAACCGAACCGGATCAACCCCCTCCCCCACCACATAACCCACCAACCGCCGATCACCAGGAACGTCCTCACGCACCACCACAACCGCATCAACCACCCCCTCCACCCGCCGCAACACCGCGACAATCTCCCCCAACTCGATCCGGAACCCCCGAACCTTCACCTGATCATCAACACGCCCCAGGAAATCCAAACTCCCATCCGCACGCCGACACGCCAGATCCCCACTCCGATACAACCGCCCACCCGCCGGACCAAACGGATCAGGCACAAACCGCTCAGCCGTCAAAGACGGCCGATTCAAATACCCCCGCGCCACCCCCGGACCACCCACATAAATCTCCCCCGCCACCCCAACCGGCACCGGACACCCAAACGCGTCCAACAAATACACCCGAAGATCCGCCAACGGACGCCCCACCGGATTACCCCCACCCGGCAGCAAATCCCCCGCCACCAACCGGTGATACGTCGTATGCACCGTCGTCTCGGTAATCCCATACATGTTCACCAACGCCGGCCGCTCCAACCCGAACCGCTCCACCCACGGCGCCAGCTCCGCCAACTCCAACTTCTCCCCCGCGAACACCACCACCCGCAACCGATCCAGACACACCCTCCCCTCCCCCGCCAAACCCACCAAACCCCGAAACGCCGACGGCGTCTGATTCAACACCGTCACCCCATGCCGAACCAAAACCCCCAACAAATCCTCCGGCGACCGCGTCACCTCCCGCGGCACCACCACCAAAACACCGCCATACAACAACGACCCCCACAACTCCCACACCGAAACATCAAACGCAAACGAATGACACAACACCCACACATCATCCGAAGAAAAACCATAATGACGCTCCGCGACCTCCAACAAACGCACCACATTCCGATGCTCCAGCACCACACCCTTCGGCCGCCCCGTCGAACCCGACGTATAAATCACATACACCACACCACCCGGCGAACAAACCACACCAGGATTCACATCAGAAAAACCCGAAAAATCCACCTCATCCACAACCACCACACGACCCGAAAAAACCCCACCCACCAAACCCGCCAAATCCGACGACGTCACCACCACCGACACCCCACTGTCGGCCAACATCCCCCCCAACCGCTCAGCCGGCACCGCCGGATCCAACGGCACATAACCCGCCCCAGCCTTCAACACCCCCAACAACGCCGGAACCAAATCCACCCCACGCCCCAAACACACCCCCACCAACGACCCCACACCCAACCCCAGCAAACAATGCGCCAACCGATTCGCCCGCGCATTCACCTCCCCATACGACAACCGCACCTCACCACACACCACCGCCACCGCATCCGGACACACCACCACCCGCTCCTCAAACACCTCATGCACACACCGCGAAACACCCCCCACCTCAGCGGT
>NZ_JBEYAB010000040.1:0-1664 GCF_040631445.1 Streptosporangium sp. NPDC020072
TCACCACACACCACCGCCACCGCATCCGGACACACCACCACCCGCTCCTCAAACACCTCATGCACACACCGCGAAACACCCCCCACCTCAGCGGTCAGGCCGTCGAGGAGGGCGCGGTCGGAGGCGGGCAGGAAGACGGTGCGGGCGTCGCCGTACGGATCGGCGGCCATCGCGACCAGGACCTGCCGGTACATCTCCGCCAGGCGGTCGGCGTTCCTCTCGCCGATCACGTGGGTGTCCACGGCGATGGCGACGTGGCCGACCCTGACGGACACGTGCAGCGGGAACTCGGTCGGGCTGTCGTCGATGCTGGCCAGGTAGTCGACCAGCTCGGTGTCGACCTGGTCGAAGTCGAGGTAGATGAACATGCCGTCGAGCAGCCGCCCGCCGGTCTCGTGCTGGATCGCCCCCAGGGGGAACCGGCGGTGCCGCCACATGGCCGTCTCGGTGGTGAACACCTCGTTCACCAGGTCATGCCAGGTACGGGCACCCCTGGTGTAGGGGAACGGAAGCGTGTTCAGGTACAGGCCGTAGACACGGTCGGCGCCGTCGGCCTCCGGCCTGCCGTGCAGGACCAGTCCGGTGTGGAAGGACTCCTGGTCGGTGATCTGGCTCAGCACCTTCATGTACGCGGCCAGCAGCACGCTCTTCAGCGGCACCCCGGCGGCGGCGGCCAGGGCGCGCAGGCCGTCCTCAAGGTCGGTGAAGGAGACCACCGCCTGCCGGACGGCGCGCGGCGTGTCCGGCCGGTCGCCCCAGGTCTCCGGAAGTGCCAGCTTGGGGTGGTCGGTGACGACGCCGCGCCAGAAGGCCCTGTCGTCCTCGGACTCAAGCGACCGCTGTTCGGCGGCCACGAAGTCGGCGTAACGCAGGGCGGGCAGCGGAGCCGGGTCGGGCACGGCGCCGTCCCGGATCACCCGGTAGTACTCCAGCAACTCCATCAGCATGGAGTGGTGGCTCCAGCCCTCCAGGATCGCGTGGCACTCGGTGACCGACAGCCACCAGGACCGGTCGTCGCAGACGTGCGCGAACAGGCGGATCAGCCCCGGCCTGGTCAGGTCGAACAACCGGGCGCGCTCGTCGGCGGTGAACCGCCGTAGTGATCGGCCGACCTCCGCCTCGCCGAGGCCGCTCAGGTCGCGCACCTCGACGTGGAGTTCGGTTTCGGTGTGCACGAGCTGCAGGGGGACGGAGTAGCCGTCCAGGTCGAAGGAGGTGCGCAGCACCTCGTGCCGACGGGTCACCAGCCGGGCGGCGGCACGGAAGGCCTCCGGATCGAAGGGCCGCTCGTCCCGGACACGGAAGGAGGTGACGTTGTGGTAGGGGTTCCGCTCGTCGCCGGCCATGAGCTCCAGCAGCATGCCCGCCTGCACGTACGCGAGGGGGTAGGCGTCGGAGACACCGCTGGGCATCGCCGCCCGGTCCTCTTCGGCGAGCAGTTCGAAGGGCCGGACCAGGGGGGTCTCGGTCAGCGGGGATCCGAGGCCGGGCAGACGGTCCATGAGTTCGGCGATGGTGCGGTGTTCGAAGACGTCACGGACCGAGATGTCGAAGCCGTTCTTGCGGAGAGCGCCCACCAAAGCGACCGCCCGGATCGAATGCCCACCCAACTCGAAGAAATTGTCATGCACCCCGACCCGCTCCACCCCCAAAACATCCCGCCA
>NZ_JBEYAB010000041.1:0-1654 GCF_040631445.1 Streptosporangium sp. NPDC020072
GTGTGCGACGTACTGCGGGCAGGGGGCGGCCTCCGGCGGGGAGCAGCCGATCCAGATGTCGGTGTTCCCGGCGATGAGCATCCGGTCGGAGATCGGGTTCGACGCGTCGCCGAGTGTGGCCCGCTCAACGCCGAAGAGGCTCAGCGAGTAGGCGTCCTTGGCGTAGAAGGTCTCGTCGAACACCACCGCCTTCGGCAGTCCGAGACGGTCGAACCGCAGGAACGCCCCGAGCGCGGCGACGAACAACGGTCCCAGCCAGCCCAGCAGGACGTTTCCCGGCATGGGGGGCAGAAGTCGATCTCTGGTTAATCCCATTTAGGGAAGTATGGAGAAAAATCACCCTCTGTGGACAGCATCGTAAAGATCTCGTTTGGGAATCCCCGCCGACTTCGCGACGTCCACGATCGCCTGCTTCCTCGGCACCCCGGTCTCCGCGCGCCTGGCGACCTCGGCGACCAGGTCCTCGATGTCCGGCTCGACCTCCTGCGGGTCGTGCCCGGCGACCACCACGGTGATCTCGCCCTTGACCCCGTCGGCCGCCCACACGGCCAGTTCGCCCAGGCCGCCGCGCCGTACCTCCTCGTAGGTCTTGGTCAGCTCGCGGCAGACGGCGGCCCTGCGCTCCGCCCCGAACGCCTCGGCCATCGCGCCGAGCGCGGCCGCGAGCCGGTGGGGCGCCTCGAAGAACACCATCGTGCGTTCCTCGGCGGCCAGCGCCCGCAGCCTGCGGTCGCGCTCGCCCGGCTTACGCGGCGGGAAGCCCTCGAAGCAGAAGCGGTCGCTGGGCAGGCCGGAGACGGCCAGCGCGGTGGTGACCGCGGAGGGCCCTGGCAGCGAGGTGACCGTGATCCCGGCCTCGACGGCCAGGCGGGTCAGGCGGTAGCCCGGGTCGGAGACACCGGGCATCCCGGCGTCGGTGATGATCAGGACGGTCCTGCCGTCCCGCAGCTCGCCCAGCAGCTCGGCCGCCCGGCCCGCCTCGTTGGCGTCGTAGTAGGAGACGACCCTGCCGCCGATCTCCGCGCCCAGGTCGGCCGCCAGACGGCGCAGGCGGCGGGTGTCCTCGGCGGCGACCACGTCGGCGGTCTCCAGCGCCTCGCGCAGCCTCGGCGAGGCGTCGCCCGTCTGTCCGATCGGGGCTCCAGCGAGCACCAGCCTGCCGTTGTCGTTCACGGTTCCATCCTCCCGCATCCGACACGGGGTCCCAACAAGGGGAGAAGTTCCGTAATTGGACATGTAGGCGGTGTTTCTTAGGTTCGTGAGGGGAGGAGGCCCGTACGATGGCCGGGTGGCCGTGACCGACTTCCCCAACCAGGCGTTCGAACAGCCGGAGTCAGAACCGAGCACCGACTCGGCCGTCTCCGTGCGTGACCGGCTGGTGCCGCCGATGCCCGGCGGCGCCATGTGGGGCTGGATCGGCCCGCTGCTGGTGACGGTGTTCGGGGCGTTCCTCCGCTTCGTCAACCTGGGCCGCCCGAACGCGGTGATGTTCGACGAGACGTACTACGCCAAGGACGCGTGGTCCCTGGTCAATTTCCTCGCCGAACGCACCATGGTCAAGGACGCCGACAAGGTCCTGATGGCCGGCGGCACCGAGATCTGGCAGAAGTGCGCGCCCGCCGAGATCGACAAGTGCGCCTCCTACGTGGTCCAT
>NZ_JBEYAB010000042.1:0-1341 GCF_040631445.1 Streptosporangium sp. NPDC020072
CCTGCCCCGGTTCCGGTGCTGGACCTGACCGCCGAAGCCGAGACGATCGCCGCCCAGCCGGACACCAACCCGGCACACCCAGCCGATCCGGAGCGGGTCTTCTACATCCCCTACACCTCCGGCTCCACCGGCCGGCCCAAGGGAACCCTCGTCCCCCACCGGGCCATCAACGGCTTCTTCACCGACGTGCACTACGCCACCTGGGGACCCGACGCCGTCACCCTGCTGCACTCTGCCCTGTCCTGGGACGGCAACCTCGTCGAGATCCTCCCCCCGCTACTGACCGGCGGACGCGTCGTGGTGCACACCGGAACCAACCGCGACCCCCTGACCGTCGCCGAAACCGTCCACGCCCACCAGGTCACCCACCTGTTCCTGCCCACGACCGCGTTCAACACGATCATCTCCACCAGCCCCCACCTCCTCGCCGGAGTCCAGCAACTCATCTTCGGCGGCGAGGCCGTCACCGTCCGCCACGTGCGCACCGCCCTGGCCGAACTCCCCGCCACCCGGCTGGCCCACGGCTACGGCCCCAGCGAGTGCACCGTCTTCGCCACCGCCCACCTGGTCACCCCCGCCGACCTCGACCGGCCCACCATCCCGATCGGCACCCCCATCGGCGACCGCACCGTCCACCTCATCGACCCCGACACCGGACAGGTCATCACCGAACCCGGCCAGACCGGGGAGATCTGCATCAGCGGACCCAGCCTCGCCCACGGCTACCTCAACCGGCCCGCCCTGACCGCCACCCACTTCCGCCCCAACCCCGGCCTCACCCCCAACCCGGAACAAGACCAGGAACAAGACCAGGGACAAAGGCAGGGACAAAGGCCACGGCCGGGCGACACCACACCTTCAAGCGACACCACGGCCTCAAGCGCCACCACGAACTCGGACGGCATCACGGCCTCACCGACCGGCGGGCGGCTCTATCACACCGGGGACCTGGCCACCTACACCCCCGACGGCCTCCTGCTCTTCCAACGCCGCACCGACACCCAACACAAAATCCGCGGCTACCGCATCGAACTCACCGAGATCGAAAACGTCCTGACCACCCACCCCCGCATCACCCACGCCGCCGTCACCACCCACCCCGACCCCACCGGAACCCTCCGCCTCACCGCCTACCTCACCCTCAAAAACACCCACACAGACGGGGACGGGGGCGGGGAAACGCTCACCGCCACCGACATCCGCACCCACCTGCAACCCCACCTGCCCGACTACATGATCCCCGCCACCTACCTGCCCCTGACCCACCTGCCCACCACCCACAACGGCAAGACCGACCGCAACGCCCTGCCCCCACCCCACACCCTCACCCCCCTACCGACC
>NZ_JBEYAB010000043.1:0-1338 GCF_040631445.1 Streptosporangium sp. NPDC020072
GGCCTGCCCAGACGGCCAGCAGCACCTGTAGTTCCCTGAGAACCGCATACAGCGTCAGGCCGCCCCAGCCGCTTTTGGGCTGCTCAAGCGCAGTTCGGTGCAGAACAGATGCGCGGCGCTCACCAGCGTGACGTGCCGGTGCCAGCCGCTCCAGGACCGGCCTTCGAAATGGTCCAGCCCCAGGCCGGTCTTCAGTTCCCGGTAGTCGTGCTCGATGCGCCAGCGGATCTTGGCCAGGGCGACCAGGTCGGCCAGTGGAATGCTTGCGGGCAGGTTCGACAACCAGTACGCGGTCGGTTCGGGGGCGTTTCGGGGCCACTCGGCGATCACGTGGCTGATCGGCAGTGACCCGTCGGCGGCCAGGCGGGGCCGACGTCCGGCGATGCGCACCGGCATGATCACGAACTCCGACCGCAACCTCCCCTTGGAGCCGTTGCGCCAGGTCAGCGAGCGGGCCGCGACAGGCCCGGCGGCCAGGACATGCTCGCGCAGGCTGACCGGCCGACTGCGATAGCGCGACTTGGGGTACGGCCCCAGCCCCGAATAGGGAATCGTCGCGGGGACGGCGTGCGCCGCATGCGCGGTGACGGCGCCTTTGACCTGCATCACATAGCTCAAGTGGCGTTCGGTCAGCGCGGCACGCAACGCCGCGTTGTCGCCGTAGGCGGCATCGGCCACCACCACCGGCGGCGCCAGTCCCTGACCGGTGAGCTCATCGAGCATCTCCACGGCCAGCTGCCATTTGGGGCGGTGACCTTCGCTTGCCGGGATGGCGCAGCGGGCCCGCCGGGCGGTGATGTGCCCGGCCGCCTCCTGGCCGGTGGCCTGGGCGGCGTCCCAGCAGGCGGGCAGGAACAGCCGCCAGGTCAGAGGGCAGGAGGCGACATCGGTGACCGCGTGCACGCTCACTCCGATCTGACAGTTGCCGATCTTGCCCAGGGTGCCGGAGTACTGGCGGGTCACGCCGGGGGAGGCGGTGCCGTCCTTGGCAAAGCCGGTGTCGTCGATCACCCAGGCAAGTGGGGCGATGGCCTGGGTCGCCCGGTGGGCCAAGCGGTGCCGTACCGCACGAAAGTCCCAGGTGGAAGAGGTGAGGAACTGCTGCAGGCCCTGGTGATCCACGCCCAGGCGCTCGGCCATGGGCTGCATGGACTTGCGGCGGCCGTCCAGAAGCAGGCCGCGCAGGTAGGTCAGGCCCTTGGCCCGCTGATCGCAGCGGGCCAAGGGGGTGAACACCTCAGCGGCGAACGCTTCCAGCCGCTGCCGGGTACGTGTGAGCTGTTCGGGGGTCACATCCGGAGCGAACCATCACACGGTGGCATTGACCAGTCACAACAG
>NZ_JBEYAB010000044.1:0-1087 GCF_040631445.1 Streptosporangium sp. NPDC020072
CGGGGTGGCCATGTTGGTGCGGGGCTCGACCTCGGCGAAGCCCTTGTCACGCAGCCGCTCGGCCCAGGCCTCCTGCACGCCGGAGATGTCCCAGCCGCGGGCGGCGATCCACCCCAGATGGGTCTCCAGCACCTGGCCGACGTTCATCCGGCCCGGCACGCCGAGCGGGTTGAGGATGATGTCGACCGGGGTGCCGTCCTCCAGGAACGGCATGTCCTCCACCGGCAGGATCTTGGAGATGACGCCCTTGTTGCCGTGACGGCCGGCGAGCTTGTCACCGTCGGTGATCTTGCGCTTCTGCGCCACGTACACGCGCACCAGCTCGTTGACGCCCGGCGGCAGCTCGTCGCCCTCCTCACGGGAGAAGACACGCACGCCGATGACCTTGCCCTGCTCGCCGTGCGGGACCTTCAGCGAGGTGTCACGCACCTCACGGGCCTTCTCCCCGAAGATCGCCCGCAGCAGCCGCTCCTCCGGCGTCAGCTCGGTCTCCCCCTTCGGGGTGACCTTGCCGACCAGGATGTCGCCCGGCACGACCTCGGCGCCGATGCGGATGATGCCGCGCTCGTCGAGATCGGCCAGCACCTCCTCCGACACGTTCGGGATGTCGCGGGTGATCTCCTCGGGGCCCAGCTTGGTGTCGCGGGCGTCGACCTCGTGTTCCTCGATGTGGATCGAGGACAGCACGTCGTCCTGCACCAGGCGCTGGGACAGGATGATCGCGTCCTCGTAGTTGTGACCCTCCCACGGCATGAACGCCACCAGCAGGTTCTTGCCCAGCGCCATCTCACCGTCGTCGGTGCACGGCCCGTCGGCGACGACCTGGTTGACCTCCACCCGGTCGCCCTCGGCCACGATCGGCTTCTGGTTGAAGCAGGTGCCCTGGTTGGAGCGCTTGAACTTCGCCACCCGGTAGGTGGTGCGGGTGCCGTCGTCGTTCATCACCGTGACGTAGTCGGCCGAGACCTCCTCGACCACCCCGGCCTTGTCCGCGGTGATCACGTCCCCGGCGTCCGTCGCGGCCCGGTACTCCATCCCGGTCCCGACCAGCGGCGCCTCGCTCTTCAGCAACGGCACCGACTGACGC
>NZ_JBEYAB010000045.1:0-1003 GCF_040631445.1 Streptosporangium sp. NPDC020072
CGGTGATCACGTCCCCGGCGTCCGTCGCGGCCCGGTACTCCATCCCGGTCCCGACCAGCGGCGCCTCGCTCTTCAGCAACGGCACCGACTGACGCTGCATGTTGGAACCCATGAGCGCCCGGTTGGCGTCGTCGTGCTCCAGGAACGGGATCATCGCGGTCGCCACCGACACCATCTGGCGTGCCGAGACGTCCATGTAACCGACCTCGTTCGCCCTCACGGACTCGAACTCGCCGCCCTTACGGCGGACGAGGACGCGGTCCTCAAGGAACGTGCCATCGGCGGCGATCGGCGTGTTCGCCTGGGCGATGACGTAGCGGTCCTCCTCGTCGGCGGTGAGGTAGTGGACCTCTTCGGTCACCCTGCCGTCGACGACCTTGCGGTAGGGCGTCTCGACGAACCCGAAGGAGTTCACCCGGCCGAAGGAGGCGAGCGAGCCGATCAGACCGATGTTCGGGCCTTCCGGCGTCTCGATCGGGCACATCCGGCCGTAGTGGGACGGGTGAACGTCACGAACCTCGAAGCCCGCCCGCTCACGCGACAGACCACCGGGACCCAGCGCGGACAGACGCCGCTTGTGCGTCAGGCCCGCCAGGGGGTTGGTCTGGTCCATGAACTGCGACAGCTGAGAGGTCCCGAAGAACTCCTTGATCGACGCCACGACGGGACGGATGTTGATCAGGGTCTGCGGCGTGATCGCCTCGACGTCCTGCGTCGTCATCCTCTCCCGCACGACCCGCTCCATCCTGGCCAGGCCCAGCCGGACCTGGTTCTGGATGAGCTCGCCGACCGTGCGCAGGCGGCGGTTGCCGAAGTGGTCGATGTCGTCGGTCTCGACGACGATCTCGCCACCGGAACCCTGCATCGAGGTCTCGCCCGCGTGAAGCTTGACGATGTACTCGATGGTGGCGACGATGTCCTCTTCGGTCAGCGTGCCCTGGGTGATGTCGGCGTCGACGCCGAGCTTCTTGTTGATCTTGTAGCGGCCGACCTTGGCCAGGTC